>JBKDKA010000057.1:0-48243 GCA_046345315.1 Planctomyces sp. | reverse complement strand
CTAAATCTGAACGGCGTGAACTCAGGTCGGAGACGAGGCGCTCCTGCGCAGCCGTTTTCGTTGGCGATGTCGCCTGGTGGCAGCGGATCAGCAGGATCTTCGCAATCCCTTCAAAGTGCCGCCGTCGATTCGCCGCGGACTGGAATTCCTCAGTGGCTCGCAGAGAATCACGAATCGATCGAAACAAAACAGGGCGTATTCGGCCCAAATCGTTTGCTGGAAATCATTTCCAGTCAAAAAAAGCGGACCATGGCGATGTCCAGTCAGTATCACTTGCCGAAATGTTCCGGAGAGACCGGCGGAGGCAAATTCGTTTCGGGAAACTGCCGAAGAGTCGAGACTGCCGGTTGTCAGAGGCCTGGCAGGGAGTGTAAAAGTGCAGATCGGCGAGCCCACGGACACTCATCTGCTGAAGGCACCATTTTCACCGGAATCTGAACATGTCACTTGAAGCATCAGTACAGGAACGCAAAAACGAGCTTCGAAAGCTGGCTCACGCCAATCGAAATGCTCAGGAAAACAAAGACGAACTCAGCCGGCGAATTGTGGGCGCTTTCATGGCTCTCCCGCAGTATGCCGAATCATCCACCGTCATGTTCTACATTGACGTCCGAAGTGAAGTTCGCACCAGAAACGACCTGGAACTCGCTCTGCAGTCGGGCAAGACAATTGTCGTGCCCTGGTGCAACGCTGACGGTGAGCTCGAACTGTTTCGCCTCGAATCGATGGAGGAACTGGAACTCGGAATGTACCGAATTCTGGAGCCTCGACAGGAACTCCGAACGCTGGCCGAAAAACAGGTCCATGTCGAGGATCTGGATCTTATCATGGTTCCCGGCGTCGGCTTCGACCTTCGCGGCGGGCGAATGGGACACGGAAAAGGTTACTACGACAAGCTTCTCGAACACGCCCGACCGAATACGGCTCTGGTCGCTCTGGCTTTCGAATGCCAGATCTTTGAGGAGATCCCAGTAGCTGAACACGATATCTTTATGGATCTGATCATCACAGAAAATCGGATCATTCAGGGACGTGGGCGTGGTTGATCACGGCCTGGGACCTGCAGCTGCATTTCATCGGCGGCCAGTCAAACTGAGGGCTGTTGATTGGGGACTTGATACGGGCCTGGAAGCGAGTGTCATGGCGGTTGAAGTTGAAGATACGTACGCGGAAGCCTTTCGCAGCCTCTATGTCGAGTTCCTGATCACGGCTCGTGATCGCCGCTGGCTGGATCATGCTGTGAATGCGGCAACCGGTTTCGGTTCGTCATCGATCATGTGCGACTGCGAAGCCGGTGTCGACCAGTATGTTGGCCCCGGATCCAGTTCCGGGATCGAGACACCGGACGGTCGGATCGGCGCCATCTGCCAGCTCCACGTGCCTCGGTTCCGCAAAGACCGTGTTGAAGCGCTGGAGAAAGCACTGCTGCAGCGAGTCAGTCAGAACGTGCTCACCTGTCCGACGACTCGCTGTTTTTCACTGGACGCGGAACTCCCGTCTTATCGGCTGGGTCGAAAGCTGTCATTCTTTGGTGATGGTTTTGAGAAAGTCGAAGAACGCTTCGGCCGCTCCATGTGGGTCGTACCGACCATGGGTGGTGATTTCTGTATCGATCGTCGTTTCGGATATCGCGACGGCATCATGGGCGGTAATCTCTGGTTCATGGCGACGTCGGAAGAAGCCTCACTTCTGGCAGCCGAGAAAGCTGTCGAAGCCTGTCTGGACGTGCCGGGTGTGATCACGCCTTTTCCGGGTGGGGTCGCGGCGAGCGGTTCCAAAGCCGGAAGCCGCTACAAGTTTCTGTTTGCGAGCACCAATGACGCGTTCTGCCCGACGCTGAAGAATCATCCTGATGTGAAAAGCCAGCTTCCTGAGGGAACAGCTTCCGTGATGGAAATCATCATCAACGGAAAATCGCTTCAGGCTGTCAGCGACGCCACGCAGGCCTCCATTCGAGCCGCATCCACCGTCGACGGTGTGGTCAAGATCACTGCCGGGAACTACGGCGGTCGTCTCGGAAAGAGCTGGGTCTGGCTGCACCCGGAACTTCATCGCGAATCCTGAATCTCATGCCGCAGACACTTCGAATCAGAACGCAGTCCTCCATACCGATTGAGGTCGATGCACTTCTGCTGTCCGGCGTTCGGAACATGACCGCCGGAGAGTTGTCTCGCGTACCGATTCACTTCGGAAACCAGAGTCTCCCCGCAGGAGAACTGTTTGAGATTTCCGGCAGTGCCGTCGATGACAACACTCAGGTCTGGCAGGGAGACTGCTCGGCGGTGAAATACATCGGCCGTGATCTTGCCGGCGGCATGATTATCGTCGAGGGTCATGCCGGCATGCATCTGGGAGCTGAAATGCTGTCCGGCAGAATCGTCTGCCACGGCAACGCCTCCGACTGGGTCGGTGCGGAAATGAAGGGCGGTGAGATTACTGTCCATGGCAACGCTGGTGATCTTGCTGGAGCTGCCTGTCGTGGGGCTCGCCGAGGTATGACCGGCGGAAAGATCCTGATTCACGGAAATGCCGGGAATGAAGCCGGGCATTCCATGCGACGTGGAATGATCGCCATCGGCGGTTCCTGTGGTGTTGCCCCCGGGTTCGCCATGATTGCGGGCAGCATGCTGATTTTCGGGTCCGGTGGCTTGCGGCCGGGTGCCGGAATGAAACGAGGGTCGATCGTTTTCTTCCGACGGGAGCAGCTCCCGGATCTGCTTCCGACATGGCGCTTCAGCGGCCGCTGGGCACCGGAATACCTGCCACCCATCATGAAATCGCTGCGCCGATCCGGTTTTCCCGTTGGAAGCGTTGATTCACCTGATTCCGAATCATTCGGAATGTCAGATCTCCTGTTCAACCGCTTCGCCGGTGATTTTCTCGAACAGGGCAAAGGAGAGATCCTCCTCCGCGACGGGAATCCGTTGTCCGATGCCGGTTGACGGCGGTACAATCGATAAGCGTGCCGGTTTTGTTCAGCGGAACGGCGAAAGCCCTCCAGTGAATCAGAGACCGAAGGATGCGTGGAAACAGAAACCGGAGGGCTGGTGCTTGTCAGTACTAAGTCAGGGGGCGATTGTCATTCCCGCGCAGGCGGGAATGACGGAACCCCAAAATCAAGGTTTGACAAAGCACTGGAGACCTTCCGCTATCGATCAAATAGTCATCTCTTTTATTCCAACCATAGACTTCGACAATCGACCAGAGACATGGCGCTGTCCAGTTAAGTTTCTCGGAACCTGCGGGATCAACGAGGCCTTCATCAATGCCTGTTCATGACTGGAGCCGTGTCGCGGCGGGAATTTTTCATGATTTCCATCATGCATGGATTGAGGAAATCAAGCGATCACTCAACGCTGGCCTGTTGCCGAGCGAATATTACGCGCTGGCGGAACAGCGAACGGCTGGCTATGGACCGGATGTTCTGGCGCTTCAGGTCGACTCCGGTGACGATGAGATCGCCGATCCACCAGCTCGCCGCGAAGGCAGTCTGATCATGGCGAAGCCGCGGGTCGCTGTGACATCCGAGACCGACATGGAGTTTTACCGCCGCAAACAGAATGTGGTCGCAGTGCATCATGTGAGCGATGACCGGGTTGTTGCGATGGTGGAGGTCGTATCTCCGGGAAATAAGTCCAGTCGCGGCGCGTTGCGATCTTTCGTGGAGAAGACAGCGCAGCTTCTGGATCAGCGTATTCATCTATTGATTCTGGATCTTCATCAGCCCGGTAAGTTTGATCCGCAGGGAATTCACGGAGCGATCTGGGAAGAGATCGCACAGCCGTGGACGGCTCCCACAGATCAACCATTGACTCTGGTGGGATATGAATCCGCACTGACCGTCCGCGCTTTCGTACAACCGACGGCCGTCGGTGATGTGCTCATCGATATGCCGCTGTACCTGGAACCTGACGGATATGTTCTGGTTCCCCTCGAAACCACCTACAACCGAGCCTTCGACGCGTTACCAGGACGCTGGCGCAAAGTGATTGAAGCAGAATAAGAACGCGAAACAAAACCGGGACAGGCTCCCGCCGAGAGTTTGAAATGATTCAGAAAGGTGACTTCCAGGGGTGCCTTTCCCGGTTTTGTTGGAGCCTCCAGATTCAAACACACGTGTGCGCCCAGACACCAAATTGGTCAAGATTCTCCGAGTAATGACCTGCGATAGAGATGTCCGCCGCAAGCCGGACAGAACGGTTGTTTCCGGTATCATCGGAGCGATACACTCCGAGTTTTAGGCTTCACGCCGGGAATCGCTCCGGGAAACTGGACGCAGTCTGCGTTGATTGACATCATTCGGCCAGCCCCGGTTTGATCTGTATTTTGCCTGTTTTACTGAATCATCGCACCGGATGATTGCGGGAGTTGTTCGAGTATGTCGCTGGATTCTCTGGTTGAGTCAGAATCACTTTCCTGGCTGGAAATGGCTGAGTTGGTTCTGAGAGGCGAATCGATTTCCCGGGATGATGCGCTGCGGATCATCAATGCTCCGGATTCCGAAGTGCTCAGCATTCTTGATGCTGCCTGGCGAATTCGGGAACGTCATTTTGGACGGTCCGTGCAGCTCTACTATCTCAAGAACGCCAAAAGCGGTCTGTGCCCGGAAGACTGCTCGTACTGTTCCCAGTCGAAGATTTCGGATGCTCCGATTGAGAAGTACGCGATGCTCAACGCGGAACGGCTCATGGAAGGAGCTCGAAAGGCCGCAGAAAGCCGAGCTCGCACATACTGCATCGTGGCAAGTGGTCGTGGTCCGACAAACCGCGAGGTGGATCATGTGGCCGGAGTGGTTCGTCAGATCAAAGCCACTTACGGTTTACACATCTGCTGCTGTCTGGGGCTGCTGGAACCGGATCAGGCTCGAAAGCTCAAGGAAGCCGGCGTTGACCGAGTGAACCATAATCTGAATACCAGCGAACGATATCATGAGCAGATCTGTACGACGCATACATTTCGCGATCGGCTCGAAACGCTGAATACCTGCCGAGATGTCGGCCTGGAACTCTGCGCGGGAATGATCGTCGGGATGGGAGAAACCGATGACGACATCGTGGATGTTGCATTGAAGCTGGCTGAACTGAAAGTGGAATCGATCCCGATCAACTTTCTGAATTCCATCGACGGAACGCCGTTTCAGTCGCTGGATCACCTGAATCCGCGTTACTGCCTGAAAGTGCTCTCGATGTTTCGGCTCACGAATCCGGCGACGGAGCTTCGAATTGCCGGCGGTCGCGAAGTCAACCTGCGATCCATGCAGTCGATGGGGCTCTATGCCGCCAATTCGATGTTCGTCAGCGACTATCTGACAACTCCGGGGCAGAAAGCGGAAGAAGACTTCCGTATGATCAGAGATCTGGGATTCGAGATCACCGCAGGTGACTATGAGTCATCAAAACTGCTGGAACTCTGGGGTGAACCACACACTCGCAACTGTTCCGAAGACGCCGAGAGTTCCGGATCCTGCTGCGGACATTAGAACGCATTTCAAAACCGGGACAGGCATCCTGGCTGTTTCAGAGTTTGCAGTGAAACACTGCGTCCGCCGGGAGCCCGTCCCGGTTTTGAAGCCACCTGTCAGATCAGGAATGAGCCGGGAACTTCAGAATGCTTTCGATCAGTCGACTGAATGAGACGTTCGGCCGCCGCACCAGTCGGCGACAGTTCATTCAGGCTGGCGGAGCAGGTCTGCTGGGGCTGAACCTCCCACGACTCCTGGCTGCGGAGCAGCTGGGTGGTGGCATCACCGCACGAGCAAAATCTGTCATCTTTCTGTTTCTTTTCGGCGGACCGAGTCAGCTTGAAACGTTTGACATGAAGCCGGAGGCCCCGGAAAAGATCCGAGGGCCATTCCGGCCGATTCTGTCTCGAACGCCCGGGCTGCAGATCTGCGAGCATCTCCCGCGAACTGCAATGGTGACGGACCGTTGCGCAATCGTGCGGACGATGAGCCATTCGTTCAACGATCATAGTGGCGGTGGCCATTATATCCAGACCGGACATCGGTGGCACATTCCCATCGGCGGTGGCTTCAGTGTCACCGAACAGGACTGGCCGTCGATGGGATCCGTCGTGGAATATCTGTCACGGAAAGAGGCGGGCAATCCGCAGGACATGCCGGCCTATGCGGTGCTTCCGAATTCCCTCGGGCGACTGCAGGAATTTCGCGTCGTCCTGAGACGTCCCGGCGAAACTGCCGGCTGGCTTGGTCGTGGTTACGACCCGATCACGACTCGGATTGAAAAACGCAGCAGCACCGACAATCCGTACTGGCGCGACTGCACAGATGAAGAACTCACATTCCAGATTGATGGGCTGATGGCCAAAGAATCCATCAGCGCCGTTCGTCTCGACAATCGCCGCGATCTCCTCGCTCAGTTTGATTCAGCGCGTCAATCGATTCGAGATTCTGCGCTGGATGCCTACGGTATGTTCCGGCAGCGAGCTCTCTCTCTGGTGACATCGGAGAAAACTCGAAACGCACTGGATGTGACTCAGGAACCCGCGTCTGTGCGTGACCGATACGGACGCCATCTGTTCGGGCAGTCCACGCTCATGGCTCGCCGGATGATCGAAGCGGGCACTCGCTTTGTCACGGTTCATTATGACTGCGTCGACGGTTACAGCTGGGATTCGCACGTCAACAGCACCGACGTGGCGAAGCATCTGCTGCCGACGATGGATCAGGCGCTGTCCGCATTGATTCTTGATCTGGAAGATCGCGGCCTTCTGGATGAAACTCTGGTGGTCTGCATGGGGGAGATGGGGCGAACGCCTCGAGCCAATGCGAACTGGGGCAGGGATCACTGGAGCACACTGTTTCCGGCCGTGCTTGCCGGTGGTGGCGTTCGGCGCGGATATCTCCATGGAGAAAGCGATCGAGACGCCGCCTACGCGTTGACGCCGCCTGTGAGTCCCGAGAATCTGGCCGCCACAATTTATCAGGCACTTGGAATTTCCCCTGAACTGCGTCTGCCGGATGCACTGGGCCGTCCCGTGCCGGTGGTTCCGGATGGTATTCCTGTGGATGAGCTATTTGCATGACGGATATTCCACAGGACCACAATCGCGTTTCGCGACGAAAACGACATGCGATGAATCACCAGAAGAGCTGGCTCTGGGGACGCTATGCTGTCACGGAAACCCTGACTGCTGGTCGATGGCCGATTGAAGAGCTTTACGCATCGGATGAACTTCCGCTTGCTGAACAGGAGCAGCTCGATAAGCTCTGCGGCGACACGGGGCTCTGGATTGATCGCGTTCCCGGTTCCCGCCTGGCTCAGCTGTGCGGTTCGTCTGAGCACCAGGGATATCTCGCCCGAATGAGCGAGTTTCCGTGCGGCAGCGAAACGGATCTGCAGCAGTGTCTTCAGGAAACGATGGATCGGTATCAGCAGAATCAGAAACAGGGCACCACGGATGGCTCTGAACGAAGTGTCAGACCGCCGCTGTTTGTTCTCTGTGATCAGATTCAGGATGCACATAATTTCGGAGCCATCCTTCGATGCTGTGATGGTGCCGGAGTTGACGGAATTGTGATCGAATCGCATCGCCAGACATCGGTGACTCCTCATGTTGCGCGGTCCTCCGTGGGGGCCGTGAACTACCTGGAACTGTTTCGAGTCGATAACGTTGTCGACGCTGCGAAAGCGATTCGAGCGACAGGTTTGAAGCTGGTTGCTGCGACCGAGAAATCGGAACACGATCTCTGGTCGACGGATCTGAAGGCTCCCGCTGCGCTGGTGATTGGAAGTGAAGCACATGGCATCCGCCCGGAGCTGCTCGCATTGTGTGATCAGCAGCTGCGAATCCCGATGCTTGGTCAGGTCAATTCCCTGAACGCCGCTGTCGCCGCCGGAATCGTTCTTTATGAGATCCGGCGAAATCAGAGAGTGACCTGAACAGGCAGAAGGACTGGCCCTGTTAGACCGATGACCACACGATCGGTCCACAACGGTGATCACGCAAACGGGCCAACGGCCAATGCGTTCCCATAGCCTGGGCTGAAGCGAAGCGAAGGCCCAGGAAAAGGCCAGGTGCCCCCATCATCACATCACCCCGGTCGAGTCATGACCGTGGCGGAATCCGAACGGTCGGGCCGTTGGCCCTTTGTCGAATGTGGTTGTACCTTACCCGGGCCGCCGCTGCGCTGTAGCCCGGGCTATCGGAACGGCTGGCCCTGTCGGGCCGTGAATGATGCCGTAATGAGCGGAATGGCGCGAGCCATCCGGTGTCGGCATCACCGCACGGCTCGCGCCGTTTCGGTCACGGAGTTAGCGCAACGACTGGCCCTGTTGGACCGATTCTGTCGGGGCGATGAGACACAATCGGTCCACAATGGTGATCACGCAAACGGGCCAACGGCCCATGCGTTCCCATAGCCTGGGCTGCAGCGAAGCGAAGGCCCAGGTGCCCATCGTAACGCACAAAAAAAACCGCCTGCATCCGTTCCGGATGCAGGCGGTTACAAGATTCAACGTATACAACAGCAATCAGCTCACATCAGAAACTGGTTTCGCTGAGAACTCCCTGAACGTTGGAAATAATCCCCGTACGAATTCTAGCACCGGCCGGTGAGATGAGCTTCGCGTAGACACCCTCGTCCACAGACTCACTCAAGAACCGAACTGAACCGTCACACATCGCAACATTAACCCCACCCGGATGCATCGAATTCGGGGCGGCATTGACCAGAGCTCCTGTGGTGGAACTAGTAGCTTCCGGACCGTTCTTCGCTCGATTGATGAGCGTGTTAACATCCCCCGACAACCTGAAGGCTTCCGGAGACTGATACAGCGTCGCTGAGACAGCCGTTGGCGGCGTGACCCGGTACGCAAATCCAACATTCCGCCAGGACGGCGCGGCCCAGTTGTCGGCACCGCCAGCATTGTTGTTCTCAGCAAACATGATCGTCTGCGATGTTCCGTCGTAAATGTCGTCAATCGTCAGACTGTGGCGGCCGCTCTTCGCGCGGGCCAGAATGTTTCTTGCAGGAGTAAGCACTGCTGGGTCGGTTAAATCGTCGATGTTCATCCAGAACACCCCAGTTGAACGGTGGAGGTCTGAATCCTGCTCATCGAGGTCGGCTGATCCAAGATCATTGATATTTGTTGCGCTGTCGCCATCCCAATCAATCATGCCCTGCACCCACAAGTTTCCGCCGTCTGCAGTCAGATCGTCAGTCGCTGCCGTTGAGATGTAGCCATTATTCGCAGCATAGCTGAGCCCACCAGGACGACCAACTGCTGTCGAGTCGTCTGGGCAGACCAATACTGCCAGGGAATTCTGACCGAGAGTCTGATTGTTTGTGCTATTAAACGCTGCTGATTTCTCCCAGCGATCCGCTATGTCACGTCGATCCATCAACGCCAGCAGTTCGACGACCCAGCTGTAATTTCCAACAGGTGCCGCAAGCGTTCCACTCACCTTCCCCAGTGCCGGCAACTGACCGCGGCGGCCAGAGGCGTAGTTGTGAGTTGCAGTCGCAAGGTTCTTCAGGTTGTTTTTGCACTGAAGATTTCGAGCAGCTTCGCGGGCGTTCTGGATGGCGGGGAGCAGCAGCGACATCAGGGTCGCGATGATGGAAATGACCACCAGCAGTTCAATCAAGGTAAAACCACGACGAGCTGGCTGCGTCGTGAATCTGGTGCGAAGCTTCTGCATTACGTAGTTCTCCCGATTGACTGACAGGTCTGATTTCTGACAGGTGGATGAATTCTGACTGCGAAATGATATGAGGTACGATCTCGGTAAAGACCCGCTTCACCAGGACTCGCCCCCCTGCGGCCCCGTCTGCTGATCAACCCGGACTTCGATCGACGTCACCTAAACTCGGTTGTCGACAAACTCTTACCGCAAATTCCGTGGCAATTCCGTAAGAAAAAAATGAAATTCCGAATCCGGCGACGCAAAATCGGTCGCAACTCGCCTTCAGGTAAACATTTAGAACATACAAGGTCTTCCCACCTTTTGCAACCAGAAGTTCTCAGGACAAGGGCAGTTCAAGCTTGATGAAGCATTCTGCAACAACGAGAAATGGCTCAAATCGCTAAATTGCTCCAGACGCCTGCGGTTTCCCTGAGTCTCTGGAAACGGATGTCTGCGTAAACAGCGTCGCGACGGCCACGGTGAAAATTCAATGCGATGGAGTCGCTTTTCGAAGAGGCCGCAGAGGTGAATGTACATGCGAACACACCCCTTGCTTGACCTTCGGTGATTCCGGCCGCATAATGCTGCCCCCTCGCGGACCGATTTTTCTGAATTTTCGGCCCACCGGCTCCATGAACAATCGCGTATCCTCAAGTATGCGCGATTCGACTCCAACTCTGGCCTGAATATCCCTCCAGAAGATCGTCAGAAAATCTGTCATGCTGAAACCTGAAGAGCTGATCGAGTACAAGAAAATTCTCAGACTGCTTCAGGCTCGCCTGCGCGGCGACGTCGAACAGCTTCAGGAGGAGGCGTTGTCCGGGGGGCAGGGCGGCAACGATCAGCGTTCATCGAACCACATGGCCGAAATGGGGTCGGATGCATGGGATCTGGACTTTTCCATGCATTTGGTGGAAAATGACCAGGAGGTCATGAAAGAGATCTCCGCCGCAATGAAGAAGATCGACGACGGCTCTTTTGGGTTGTGCGAAGGCTGTCTGGAAAAAGGAATCGTGCCCGCAAAAGCTCGCATTCCAAAGGCTCGCCTGAACGCGATTCCTTACGCCCGTAACTGCGTCGAATGCGAACGTTTCAGGGAAGAGAACCAATGAACAGAAAGCTGCCCGCAAACCGAATGATCATTTATCTGATCGTTGCGGGCACGGCTCTGACGGTTGATCTCTGGTCAAAATACGAAGCGTTTTCTCGCCTCGGCGTCTTCGGCCGCACCGGCTGGCTGCTGGATTCATGGGTGAAGTTCGAATTTCACACCAACCTGAATTACGGTGCTCTCTGGGGCATGGGACAGGGTTTCGCTTCCGGGTTTGCCATTCTGAGCATTGCGGCTTTTGCTGGAATCATTTACTGGCTCTTTTTCCTGCGAGCCGCGGAAAGTCTCTGGATTACCATTGCGCTTTCTCTGGTCACGGGAGGAACTCTGGGGAATCTTTACGACCGTCTTGGTCTCCACGGAGTGCATCCGCCGGATCCTGAGTTTCCCGGTCGACTGCTCGAACACCCGGCTCGCGCTGTTCGCGATTTTTTTCACTTCCGGTTCGGCTCGTTCGAATGGGCCATCTTCAATGTCGCCGATGTCTGTCTTGTCACCGGAGCGATCATGCTGATGCTGCATTCACTGAAATACCCGGCTGTCCAGCCGGAGACCGGTTCAAAAGTCGGACTTGAACCCTCGGTCGATACCGCACCAGGGAAGCTCTCCGACGCGCAGCTGGCTGCTGGTGAGCGGTAAGCGGTTGACGGGGAACGGGGAACGGCGTCTTCTGACCTCAGGTAGAGCCGACCCAAAGGATACGTGTTCCCATCCGTTCCCCAGTCCCAGTTCACCGCTCCCCGTATCACACCATTGTGGCATCAGGGAAATGGCGTTTCCCGTCCTGTCGTTGATGCAAACAGATAAATTGTGAATTCGGGCCGAAGGCCCAGCCTTTCTGCCAGCCCGGGCTGAAGCGAAGCGGCGGCCCGGGTCAATGCACGTAATCGATCATTGAGGGCCATCGGCCCGGCCGTTCGCACTGTCGTGTCAAAACCACCTGTTGCGCATCAGGTTGAACTCACCCTCGAACGGCTGGACCTTCAGTCCGCAATCACGAATCTGAGGGGACACCATCACCTGGCCCGCCGCTTCGCTTCAGGCCAGGCTATGAGAACGAATGGCCCGTCAGGCCGGAAATCATCTCTCGATTTGCAGACGATGCGTGCCCCTGTTCCCTGCTCCCCAGTCCCCGTTCCCCGCCTCACTGATAAAGCGTCATCCGTGATGCGGAGGAGGCTCCGGCGGTGTCGGGGCGGATCGGGGCTGCCACGGAGACCGTGCCGCGCTGGAGAATTTCCGGCGGAACGAAACGATCCAGCCGTGGTCGGAAGATGACCAGCAGAAGCAGCGGAAGGTACCAGAGCACATAAGTTCCAATGTCATCGGGGTACCAGAGCTGGGCTGCGACGACCAGTGCTGCGGAATTGGCCAGAAGATTCTCGAGGTTCCGTGGTCGCGGAAGAACTGTCATCGCCGTCAGCATGACGAAGAACAACGCTGCGAGAGGGATCCGGACGAAGATCTGACCGAACGGGGTCTGAGCCACCAGGCTGGCTTCATCCAGCAGACGGTAAACAGTCCAGTTCATGGTCATAACCAGCTTCCCGACAAACGAATCGGCGTTGCTGGACGTCAGAAGCAGGCATCCCACAAGCACAGCTGCGACGCAGATGAGCGAGAGCCCGAACCGGAGAGCTCCCCGTCTGCCATAGAACGCCGCCCAGAGCGGCAGCAGAAACACGGCGAAAAACAGCGTGCCGCAGGCAAGCCCCAGCAGGACCCCCGATACAATCGGCTTCCGATAGCTGGCGATGGCCCAGGTCAGACACGCCCCCGGCAGAACATGGCTCAACTGATGCACATGAAACGCCGTGCACGGCAACAGCAGATACAGGCAGCTCATGGACAGCCCAAGCTGTTCGCTGCTGAAGTGATACTTGCCGATGTACAGCAGGCCCAGCACGACCGCCAGATGCGAGATTACCACAAGAATCTGAGCGACCAGAGTTTCTGCAGTGATGTTCAGCCCGCCCGATGTGTCTTTCGATGCCGAATCCGGATTCAGCTGAGCCGACAACTGAGCCACTCCGGCGGCACCGGCCGCCAGAAGAGTTTCTGTGGGCGCTGGATTCTGTGGTCCGTCGGCCTGAACACCGCCAGAAACGTCCATGCGCTGCAGCAGCGCTTTTCCTCGTTCGACCGCCGCCACAGTGCTCTTCGGTGGCGTAATCACAAACACGCTGATCGCCAGCAGAACTCCGGCAGGAATACACAGAAACGTCAATCCGGCCTGATTGAGATTCTGTTCCAATCGAGGGCGACGAGTCAGTGACTCATCGAACACAAGTCGAATCAGCAGCAGCAAAGAGATTGCCAGTAGGCCGGCAGAGCTCCACTGGTAGAGCGGATGGAACCGGGGTGCCTCGTCAGTGGACACGTTCGTGGATGATTCAGCCTGATAAGCGGCTGTTTCCACGCGATTGCGGGGATCGGATGGAATCTCTCCGCCGGCCTGAACAACGCCGGAGTCATGGCGAGCCGCATTCCTTGCATCTGTCAGCGCTTCGACCGCCATGGTCAATCCGGGGTTTTGCGGCGAGCCCAGCGTTTCCGGTGGGGGCACGGATTTCCATGCACTGGCCGTCACGAGCGAAGTCGACAACATCAGCATCAGCAGAACATCCAGATTCCTCACGGAGAAAATCCGTGAAAATCGAAAGAAGACTGCCAGTACCAGCACGGAGACGTACACCAGCCACGTCGGGTTGGCGACGTCAACAAACAGAAACTGTTTTTCCATCTTCGCTCAGAATGAGATCCAGCCGCCGCGATGAATCCGAATTCAACCCCTTGAATCCGGAAGCGTCAGCTGTCACCAATCTTTCTCAGACCGCAGAAATCCTTCTGCCTCGACCCAGTGTTCTTACCCCATGCCCATATTTGACGTTTCCACAGCTGAATTGGCAATCATCATCTCAGCAAGATCTGAACAGGCCGGAAAACTTTCAGTTTCCCGCCCGTAAACTCTTGACAGTTGACTCGACCTGCCCCGAAAGAAGAATCCGGAAGTAAAACAGGGAGTTGATGATGGTTATTTCACTGTGCAACACCAGCCATGTGACGCAACATTGCCCTTAACTCCGTACCGCTGAGGAACTCAGCTCATGAGACTTGATTCGGGGGTGTGACTGAAGCTCAACGTTCTCAGACACATTTCTGCAGCAGAAAGTGTTCTGCAGAAGACGTGGGAGGCAGTTGTACACTTGAGTCAACGGGGTCAACTGAAGGTCGACTCTTCGGGAGCCGATCTCGGAGTTTCACGGCACCTTCAGGTCGACCCAGACCAGGCGATGATCACTGGCCTTTTGAACAGATTCGTGAACAGGATCGGAAGCATCCGGCCAGTACACCGCACTGGTGGTGACCTGAAGATCCCGCGACGGAAGTGCGTAATCCAGCCGTCCGAAACGTGCGGTTCGATATCTGCGATGTTCGGCATCGGAACTACGATCAGGGGAACTCACAGCTCCGGCGCTTTCGGGAAGTGGATCCTGAACACGCGGGTGACTGAGAATCAGGTCAGCCGCTCGAGTTCCATCCAGCGGGTCTGACCTCCACGGGTCAGCATTCAGGTCTCCGAGAATCACGAAGGATGCCTTCTCGTCGAGTCCCCCGGATCGATTCTGATCGTCGTGAATCCACGCAGCGTCTTTCCCCGAAGACAGATAATCTCTCCAGAAGCGAATTTCGTCGAAGTTCCTTCGTCCGTTGGCATCTTCCGGGCCATCAAAGATCGGTGGTGTCGGGTGGGAGCACAGGAGATGGATCGTGTGTCCTCCGATCTGTACCGGAACATCCCAGTGACTCTTGCTTGATAATCGAAAAACAGCTGCGGCAGTGGACCGATAGAATTCTGGCTTTCCGCCACTTCCATCCGGCATCAGGTTTCCGGGAACATCTTTCCACAGAAGCTGTCGGAATGTTCGAGCGTCGGAGACATTCAGTGGGAAGCGACTGAAAAGCACCATCCCGTATTCCCCCGGATACCGACCAAATCCGAAAGCGTCGTTCGGTTCATCTGTTTTTCCGTTTCCGTTCAGATCCAGTCCGGATGGAACGCCGGTGTTTGATGGGGCGTAAAAGCGGTATGCATATTCGATTGGTTCTGCTCCGTTCTGACCAACCATCAGATACTGTTGCAGGAATGCCCCGGGAACATCGTGGCCCTCTGATGTCGAACCGGAACCGACTGCATTCCTGTTTTCCGCTGGTTCTGCGGCACTGCCTGCAGGTGCCTCTGTTGATGGAGAGGCTGGTTCAGAGTAGTCGATTTCGTTGATCAGAAGCACATCCGGACGGATCGTCTGAATGATTCCTGCTGCTGCCTGAAGCTGTGGATGAGTGCCTGCCTGGCCGCCATCCTGTGGCTGAAGTTTCTTCCACGACAGTTCCTGAATGTTGAACGTCGCCACCCGGACTGTGGTTGGTACTCCATTTTCTGCCATCACGGCCCGGGAGAGCATCAGTAGTGTGGCGAGTGCTGCAATGCCGTATTTCATATTCTGAGAGTATTCTTGTGGTCTGAAAACAGGGGAATCACGGGATGGACAGGTTCACTTCCTGTCCATCAACAACCTGAACGGACAGGCCACCTGTTCCTGCGGTAGCATACTTTGGTGGAATTCGGGACGGGGCACCTGCTGGCTCTCCCTGAGCAGGTCGTTCCTCATCCATATCCGCGAGGACAACCTGACATGTGCCTGGCATCGCGCCTTCACGACCATCAGATGCCGTGAGCCTGAAGCGTCCCTGTTCATCGCTTACGCCGACGGACGTGATGCCCGGAACATTCATCGCGACGTCCGGCATGAACTGAATCATGA
Organism: Planctomyces sp.; assembly: GCA_046345315.1. GTDB lineage: Bacteria > Planctomycetota > Planctomycetia > Planctomycetales > Planctomycetaceae > F1-80-MAGs062. The sequence goes on along the minus strand of JBKDKA010000057.1, from coordinate 32,658 downwards.
TGTTTGCCGCCGGCTTTCCACCGATCGTGATGACGCCCTGCACGGGGACGATCTGAATCTGCGGTGCTTCACCGCATCCGGAAACCGCGATCAGCGCGATCAGAACAATGTTCAGGAATTTCATTCGGGATATCTTTCTGCGTGTCGTCCCAGTATCTGAACAGCGGCACCGTTTCTGATACTGAGTGCGCAGCAACTCGGGCGACACCGCTGTGAGCTCGAACTGCGAATACGATGTGATGAGTGAGTTTCTCGTTCCGGTACGAAAGCGCGAGACCGAAGATTCATTGAATGCCCAATCAGCGGACCTCTGGAATTCGAAACAACTCCGGGCGAAGAGTGTCGACTGCAGGCAATGAGCGTCTGAGAATCGATTCGGTCTCGGGCAGTTGCCGTTCAATAATGCCGAACGTTCAATAAAGGCGAATCAGAAATCGCCATCGATCACAAGACCATCAGCTCTCTGGCAGAGTCGCGAAAGGATGACCTGCGACATCGAGTTGGAAACGAAACGAACGGAACCGTCACAGAGCGAAATATTGGCACCGCCCGTGTGTCCGCTGCCGAACGCATTCAGTCGCTGATCCTGAAAAATGAACCACGCACTCTGTGTCGTTGGAGCTCCCGGAGAACCATGAGCCCAGGGAGTTCTGTATCCAACAGGGGCGAACGCGCCTCCCATCAGATTTCCGAGCCCCGTGTCACCGCCGGCAGGATACCAGCGAGACCAGGTCGCTGACGTACTTCCGCTGTTCCAGCCAACTGTCGTGAACGTATCAAAGTTCTTGTCGAAGTGATGAGACTCTCCGAAGAGAATCGTGTTTGACGTACCATCGGTGATGTTTGCGATTGCCTGAGTCTTTCCCACCGGTGCTGTAGAGGCTTTTCTCGCGTTAGGACCGATACACATAAAGACTCCGTCATTCGTGGAGCTTGTTGCAAAGATGGGGCGAGAGCCTCCATTGGCCCGGTAACTGGTAGCACCGTAATACTGAATTGGCCCGGATGTCGGGGTGAACGGAAAGATGCCGTTTGCACTTTCCGTTGAAAAATCACTCGGGCACAAAAAAGCATCTATCCTCGCACCAGAAAGCGTGCCGCTTACTGTGGAGATGTTCGCCCTCGGTACGTTGTTGTTAAAAGTGTTGTAAAGATTCGACTGCTCGAGATACGGCAGAAGAAAATAGAATACTGAATGCCCCTGAAACCCGTTCAGCGACGATGGCGACATCCCTGTAAAATTCTGCTGAGTGAAACCCGGCGGGAACATTCCGGTTGCATCCAGATAATTGTGAGCTGCAAGAGAAATCTGCTTCAGGTTGTTCTTGCACTGTGTACGACGAGCCGCCTCTCGGGCCTGCTGCACTGCAGGCAGAAGTAATGAGACGAGCACAGCAATGATCGCGATGACGACCAGCAGTTCAATGAGAGTAAATCCACGATCTCCAACAGAACGAGGTCTGGCTACAGTTGTCAGCATGGTACGACGACTCCCGGAAAAAGAAAAAATTTCTGTCAGCTCGCCTGACTCCCGGAATGGTTCACCATTCCTCTCTTTTACGATCCGGAGTTTCGTGAATTCAACGTGAAGGCCAGATAATCTTTCCAGGATTTCATGTCACGGTGAACAGATCCACAACGTGTACTTTTATGTTTTGCAGCTCAGAGCGTTCTTGGATCGTGATGCCTCGAGTCGGCTACGGATTCGGAATCATGACTCTGGCTTATTACCGACAGCATGCCTGAGTGTGCGATTGAGATTTCATGAGCCGGACTTTGTCAGACAACTTCATTCAACAGACAAAAACGGTCGGCAGATGGATCCTTCTACTGACGATGCCTGCTTAAAATCAATTTCTGTTGCCCTGGCTTTTCTGTTGCCATTGTTCAGGGGGCAATTGGGGCCGATCAGGAGATCCTCGATGCGTGCTTTCGTGAACCTGCCTGCTGCAATCATGCTCATCGACTGCAGTCACGCGCTCCAGAGCTTACAGAAGATCGCTGTGATTCTCTCGCTGATGTCCGTCTCCGGAATTTGTGGACGGATCGTGGTGGCCGGCGAACCGACACGACTCACCGTAGAGCATCTGCCAAATGCAGTTCGCGTTCACGACAAGGTGGTTTCCGGGGGGCTTCCGGAAGGCGAAGAAGGGTTTCGCAGCCTGAAGCAGCTCGGGATTCAGACTGTCATCAGTGTCGATGGCGCCGCACCAGACCTGGCCATGGCTCGCAAATACGGACTTCGCTACATTCACCTGCCTCATTCATACGATGGGATTCCGAATCCGCGCGTGCTCGAACTGGCTCGAGCCGTGCGAGATTCCGACGGTCCTGTGTACATCCACTGCCATCATGGAAAACATCGAAGTCCGGCGGCCGCTGCGGCGGCCTGTGTCACGGCCGGAATGATGGAATCATCGAGTGCGCTTTCAATCCTTGAGCTGGCAGGAACGGGAAAGAATTATCGCGGTCTCTTTGAAACGGCTGCGAACGCTCGTCGTGTTGATCCGGCCGTCATCGATCAGATTCCGGCGGACTTCCCGGAATCAGCCCCACTTCCGGAACTGACGGAGCTGATGGTTCAGATCGAAAAACATCACGACCGACTGAAGGCGGCCGCTGCAACGGGTTGGAAGACGACAGATTCCAAAGCTTCTCGAGAATTCATGGCCGAGGATGCACTGCTGCTTCGCGAACACTTTACGGAACTCCTGAGATCGCCTGAACAGAATCAGCGGGAGGCGAGCTACCTGAGTTTGCTCAGGAACTCTGAACAGCAATCAGAGGCTCTCGAAAAGTCACTTCGGCAATGGGTCAGAGATGATCAATCATCTGCGGTTTCGAAATCTCCAGTGCCGAAAGAGATCTCGGATGCCTTTTCAGCGGTTTCCAAGCTGTGTCTGGAATGTCACCAGAAGTTTCGCGATGTACCGCTGAGTGAGAAAGCGGTTCACAGATAAGTCACCAGCGGTATCGCAAATCGCCGTAGGGTGTGACAAGCAACGCGCAGGCACACCAATCGATGCCAGAAGTGGTGTGCCTGCGCTTCGCTGGTCACACCCTACAAACTGGTCACACTCTACAACACTGAGTTCCGCTCGAACACTCAGTTGCGGATTTCGCCGTATACGCGGAAGCGAACAGGCTCCTCGCGGTCGGCGATTTTCACGGCGAGCTCTTCGTTGAAGTCACCAGACTTCTCAGGCGCTGTGAACTTCATCTTGACCACATGCACAGGGCGAGCCTGGCTGCCGAGAGTCGTGGTGAAGTGATCGGGCATCCCGGCACAATCGATCTTCTCGATGATGAACGGCTTTTTGCCTTTGATCACAATCTGAATGTCTGTCGATTCGCCGGGAGCCATTGCTCTCGGCAGCTTCACGACTTCCGGCGTCACGGCGATGTCGGGAACGATCGTACCTTCGACCATCAGCGGCACATAAGGATTCGCGGCATCATCGGTCACCAGAGTGATCAGTTCGCGGATTCGCTGCGGTGGTGCGTCTTTATCGAGCTTCACGACGAGGTCATAATCCACGAGACCATTGCCGCGTTTCTTTTCAACACGAGTGACCGTCAGATATTTGTTGGCAATCCGAATGTCGGAAATCTGCCATTCGGTGCGACCGGCATAGGCAACCTTCACGTTCAACTCTGCGCCAGCGCCAAAGTCAACGGTCCCGAATCGCACAATGCCCGGATCGAAAACAACGTCCGTTCGAATGTATGCGGTAATGGGAATCAGGACAGAAGCATATTGCGGACTGTCGAAGAAAATCGTTGCGGAAGTGTCTCGCTTCTTGCTGAACTGTCGCGTATTGAGCCGAATGTCCAGAGTCGCCTCTTCACCGGGCTGGAGCAGGCTCTTTGAAGGCTGACTCGCTTCAGCGCATTTGCATGCCGTGGAAACGCTGCTGATGTGAACCGGGGCGCCCGTAGTGTTCCGAATGGTGATGACTCGCAGCGTTTCTGCGCCGGTCGCGACGACACCGTAGTCAATTCGCTTGACGTCTATCAGAGCATCAGCCCAGCTGCCCTGCGCGAACGCGGAACTGCAGACCGCCATACAGATCGCGGCAGTTGTTCTAATGCGCTCGATAGTTCTCAGCATGTCATGCACCTGTTTCTGAATTCATTCCAGATTGCAGCACCGGGACATCCCTGACCCCCTGGCTTTTCAAAAATCTCGGAACCGAAAAAGCCCCGTTCTTAGCGGGACAATCGTCGCAGGTCACCCATCAACATTAGCATCGACGGTCGTTTAAGTCAATTGCCTGAACGCTACGGCGGGCTTGCCAGATTGCGCCAAGACAGCGGAGAATTCCAAAAAATCGATTGTTCGAATTCTTGTCGTTTTGACGCCCCGTGACACCTTCGATTTCCTGGTCCCGGGAAGTGCCTGGGAACAGATGGTCCAGAGCGACATCCTGATTCCGAGTGCATTTTCAAACTGTAAAATAGGGGGATGGCGTCATTTGCGCGGGGTATTGATCAAATGTGGGGCACTGGATTCCCGCCTGCGCGGGAATGACGAACCCAAAATCAGGAAGTGAGACATCACGAGCGTCACTTTCACCGGAAACGGCTTGGTGGCTCTCACTGGAACCCCAATGTTTCAGATCTGCTGGATTCAGCCGGCAGATTCCAACAGCTTCCAGCGGATGGTTTTCTCTCAATCGAGATTCGGTTACGCTCTGAATACCATCATTATGACAGTATTTCGAAATCTGACCACAGGCAGGAATCTGACCATGCGCTGAAAATGGTCAGTCAACCGAGCCCCCCAAGCCAGTTCCCACTTTCGGAGCCACTCAAGCCATGCCAAATAGCCGATCCGATGCCAGTTCCGTCAACTTTCAGCCTGATCGGCGTCAGTTGATCACCGCCGCGGGGGCAACGATCGCTGCTGCCGCTTTGGGGATGGGGCAGAGCAGCGTTTCTGCAGAACAGAGTGCGGTTTCCAGCGTCGAAAAGCCCGGTCGAACACCGAACACTCCATTTGCGGTCAATGTGGAGATGTGGTTCAAATCGAAAAAGACATTCCTCGAAAAAATCGAAGCAGCAGCGGAGCTGGGTTTTCCGGCGATTGAATTCTGGCCTTACGAAAATCGTCCGATCAAAGAAGCGGCTGATCTTCTGAGATCGAAGGGCATGGCGGTATCTCAGTTCACTGCCTGGCCCTTCGGAACGATTCTGAACAATCCGAATTCTGACCATGAAGACTTTTACAGAAAGATTCAGGAAAGCTGCGACATTGCCGATCAGCTCGACTGTTCGCTCTTTACGGTTGTTGTAGGGAATGACATCCCCGGAGTCAGCAAGGCAGACATGCACGCTGCGGCGATTCGCGGGCTGAAAAAGGTCAAAGCAGTCTGTGAACAGCGAAAGAAGACGATCATCATCGAACCGATGAATCCTCGCAATCATCCGAAACACTGCCTCTATGGTGGTGATGATGCCATTGCGATCTGTAAAGCCGTGGATTCGCCGAGTGTTCGGATCAACTGGGATCTTTACCACATGCAGATTGTGGATGGCGACCTCTGCATGCGGATGCGCGAGGGATTCGAATACATCGGTTACCTGCAGCTGGCTGACAATCCGGGGCGAAATGAACCCGGAACCGGTGAATTGAATTACACACGGGTCTTTCGTGAAATCAAACAGCTGGGCTACAAAGGCTACGTCGGCCTCGAGTGCAATCCCCTGACAGACGATCTGACTGCAGCTCAGCGTGTCTATCTCGCTGATACATGGTCCTGAATAAACGGGGCTGCGCCATGATTTGACCCAATTATTTTTGACAGACATTGTTGTGAGTGTTTTTTTTCGATGGATGACTGTCAATGTTGCCATCAGGCCCGCTGAGGCGGTGAAAAGATGATTTCCTAGTTTCGCAGTGTTGATGGCGGTGGGCCTGCGCTTCGTTGGTCCCACCCTACAATAAAATCCAGCCTCTCCGGTCCGGTCAATGGCGGTAGCGGCTCAGCAGGAGCTTCGCCCTCCCGAATTGATCTTCCTTCGTGGTCTTCGCGTCCTTCTGTGCAATCTGTTTTTCAACACGAAGATCACGAAGGACACGAAGGACACGAAGGACACGAAGGAAGTATGAGTTGAATTGACTGTTCTCCACGAGGGAGGGGGTTCTTTCGGGCCGTCTGAGGATGTGAAAACAATACTCTTGTAGTGTGGGGCAAGTGAGGATTGCGATCGCACGTCCCACGCGACAAAACATCACAGCCTCTCCGGGCCTGAATAGCAGAAGTTCCAACAATATATGGCGCTGTCGCATTAAGAAGAGTCGTAAAACACAGGGGCCGCGAAAGCGGGGATTGACTGATGCAGTGGCTTGACCGAAAACGGCTGGGGCGAGACGTTCTGGCCGGGACATTTCTGAATCTCGCATCACCGGCGGTCGTGGAGATTACGGCCGGCACGGGGTTTGACTGGATTCTGCTGGATCTCGAACACGGTTCCGGACATCTCTCCGAACTCCGATCGCAGCTGCTTGCGATGAAGGGTTCGCCGGCAGCCCCCATCGTACGGATTCCCTCCGTTGATCAGGACATCATCAAGTTTGTCATGGACAGTGGCGCAGCCGGGATCATGTTCCCCTATGTGAGTTCGGCCGCTCAGGCGGCTCAGTCCGTCGAATGGATGAAGTATCCGCCGACGGGCATTCGAGGCGTTGCCGGGATCATTCGAGCGACCGACTTCGGTCGTCGCTGGAGTGGTTACTTTGAGGAGGCGAATGCGCAGTCACTTGTCGTGGTCCAGATTGAAAACCCGGAAGGCGTCGATGCGTCTGCCGAGATTGCTGCTGTTCCGGGGGTTGATGTTCTCTTCGTCGGACCTCTGGATCTTTCCGTCAACCTGGGAACTCCCGGGATCTTTACGACTCCTGAAATGCGTCAGGCACTCACGAAGGTAGTTCAGTCATGTCGTAATGCCGGCAAGGTGGCTGGAATCCTGTCACGTCCTGAACTGGTGAATGAACATCGGGAGATGGGATTTCAATTCCTGGCACTCGGTTCTGACAGCGGCGCGATCGTGACAGGCATGCAGCAGAACCTCAAAGCCATTCGCGGGACCTGAGTCCGCTCGATCACGGCAGTCCGTTCAGCTTTCGAACCACCCATTCCGCGCTGAGCACGCTGAAGAACACGATCAGCACGGACCAGTGGTCCCAGAGTGTCCGCTCTTCGATTCGATTCAGTGATTCTTCCTCATCGGGTTGAATCAGTGGCAGTAGTTTTTCTGTTTCCGAAGGTTCGATGACTGCACCACCGGTCTGTGCGGCCAGCTGCTGCAGGAAATCACGATGGCAGCTGACATTGGCGAGCTCCACCGAAGGACGTGGTCGCACTTCCAGTTCTGCTTGAACCTCTTCCGGAATCTGCAAAGGCGTCCCCTGAGTTCGAAGAGTCACGTGCCACGATCCGGGCGGCAGCCCGGTGACTCGAGCAGTGTACCGTTCCGGATGCAGCGGATCAGCCTTGAGCCGAATCACGCGTTCGTCGCCGATGGTTTTGCTTTCTGAACTGGTGCTCGGTGTATTTACAACGAGAGAACTCTGTCCGATGACATCTTCCTGTGACTTACCGGGAGGGCGAAGCTCCTGCTGAGCCGCTGGCGGCGCGGGCGTCTCCGTCGAAATCGGCTCGGCAGGAGCCTCGCCCTCCCGAGATGCCTCGCCCTCCCGTGATGCCTCGCCCTCCCGAGACACGGAATGCATCCCTGTGTCATCATTACTCCGCTTAAGCACGGCTTCTACCTGGCCATCTTTCAGTTGCTGCAGTGCCGATTCGCGCCATCGAGTCATCACGTCAACGGATTCCGTGTCGTCGATGGTCACATCAGAAAGCGACAGCGTGACGTCACCATTTCCTCGGGATGCTTTGTTTCGAGCTCCCCAGCGAACAAGCTGCCCCCAGAAACGGTGATGAAACTGATCTCCCGCGCGACGCCTCCAGCGCCACGTGCTGTCCATTCCGATCCAGATGACCTGACCCGCTCCGTAATAATGGTGGAGAATCACCGCTTCAGGAGGAGCTGTATTCCCCTTCAGGTAAGACATGGCCCAGGCCGTGGCAGATGCGCGAGGAGTCGCGGAATAGATCCACGGATGTCCGGGGAGATTCAGGTATTCGTCGCGTATCGCGTCGTCACCGCCGGCAGCAACTGGACCTGGCTTTCCGAGCCCTGCAGACTGCGGCTCTGCTTCGTCCAGTCGAAAAACCGACAGTTGTTTCGCTTCATCCGTGAGTTCCAGGTGCCACGCAGACTGTTCTTCGTCCGGATTCGACTTCACGAATTGTTCTGCTCGTCGCTGATTCGTGTCGGTCACCGGAAGAAGTGAATTCAGAAGGTTCGATTGAAATCGGTGAGGAAGATGTTCCTTTCCGGGGATGACCAGCAGAGTCAGCCCGTCTGTGGAAACGGCCTTTTCGATGACGGCGAGGAGATCATCCGTGAGCCGATCCGGGGGAAGATCGCCCAGGATCATTACTTCGGTTTCCGCCAGTATCTCAGCGAGGTCTTCCGGTGCGGGCAGCGTTCTCGGGATGAAGGTTTCATTCAGCAACTGCATCCAGGGCTGATTGAACAGTACCGACGACAGCTCGACGCGGGGATCGCGTTCGAGCAGATTCTTCAGATAACGGAACTCCCAGCGAGGATCATTCTCCACCAGCAGAACCTGAGCCTTGTTGTCGGTCACCTGAAGCGTGAAATCCCGACGATTGTTTTCGTCGCTGAGCTCTCCCGGCAATGATGGAGTGAAAATGGAATACTGAAATCGTCCTGCCTTGTCGGCAGGAATCCGGAACTTCAGAGTCGAATGATCATCAGATGGCGTGTACTTCTTTTCCTCAATGACTGCATCCCCGAGCATCAGACTCGCGACGATCTCGTTGCCTTCGAAGCCGGATGTTCCCATCAGAACAGCCACCTCCGCCTGATCGTTCAGGTATACCGTTTCGGGCAGCTCAACAGAGGCAATCACCAGATCCCGTGGTGCCAGACGAGAGCCGATCGGAATGCAGTAAATCGGAATTCCAAGTGTCTTCAGCCGCTGCGTTTCTGCGGTCAGGTCTGCACCCGTAACGTCTGAACCGGAACTCACAGTCTGTCGCCCGTCGGTCAGCAGAATCACGCCACGGGGCGGTTTTCCTGAGGCGGTTTCACTGCCGGTCTGTTCGTTCAAGACGGATCGGAGCAGCGGTCCGAAATCGGTTTCTCGCCGCCCTGTGGTGAGGTTCACGAGACTTCCGGATTCGACTTTGGATTCCGTTCCTGGCGTGTCGTTTCCGTTGTTCGTGGGCATTCCCGTGTCCGTGGCCATTCCCGTTGATGACGGCAGGAGCATTGTCTCCAGCTGTGCCGGAGTCACTGAAAAGGAATCTGCGGCAAAGAGTCGCAGGTCGACGGGGGCAACTTTGCTGAGTCGACTCAGGAGCGGCGTGGATGATTCCGTCAGCAGCCTGCCGGCGAATTCACGGCGTGAAATTCCCGAGAATTCCTGACGGATCTGTTCGAGCTGCCTCTGACGGCCTGCCGCAAGATCCCGTTCTGATTCGTCTGCGGGCGGCTTTCCTGTACCCGTCCAGTCCGGCTCCTTGCCTTCATCGAGCGCACCAGCCCACTGGTTCAGAAGCGTTGACTGCTTTTCATTTCCGATCATGCCCAGCGCCTGAGCCCAGCGGAGAGACTCAGATGCCGCAGCGTGGCGATCCTTCGTCTCCATACTCTGTGACACATCCACCGCGACAATCAGTCGTCGGACTTGATCCGCGGACGTGGAGCGAGTCAGAACCGGCTGAAGAAACGTGAGCAGCAGAAGCACAAAAAGCAGCAGCCGAAGAGCGGTCAACGTGAGGGCGACTTGAGTGGAGACCAGCTGTCGTTCCAGACGCAGCAACCAGAGGCAGAGCACGGCGGCTGTTGTGATCAGCAGAATGACGCTGAGCATCCAGCCGGTCGACTGTGCTCCGGAAAACATCAGACGCCAGTTCATTTCGGGCGATCCATCCCGCAGAGAGTCAGGCCCACATCGATCAGGTATCAGCTTGTCGACATATCGGATTGTCTCGCATGATACCCGGATGAACCAGACTCACAATTCACAATCCGAAAACACGGTGTGTCTCGTAGGGTGTGACCAGCGAAGCGCAGGCACACCATTTCTGCTTTAATCTGGTGTGCCCGCGCGTTGCTTGTCACACCCTACGGCCGGTCAGGCAGGACAAACATTTGATCGGCGAACGATCGGGCGAAAACTCGCACGACAACGCATTTGTGGTCATTGTGTCTCGCAGGGTGTGACCAGCGAAGCGCAGGCACACCATTATTGCTTTAATCTGGTGTGCCTGCGCGTTGCTTGTCACACCCTACGGCCGGTCAGGCAGGACAAACATTTGATCGGCGAATGGTCGGGCTGAAACCGCTACGGTCAATTCCCCGGCGGTGTCAGTTCCGTTACCATCGGAGTGTGCTGGATGCTGACGGAAACCCCGGATCGACGAATCTCTCGGGAGTCATGAACATGTCGTCGCTGTGCCTGATTCTCGGTCTGGTTGCTCTTCACGCTGTCGGGGATTCCGGTCTTCAGAGGCCTGAGGTGGAGTACAGCGTCTTTCAGTTCCCGGCAGACCGGATTCCCCGCATCGATGGAGATCCGGAAGACTGGAACATCGTGCCTGAATCCTACGTGATCGGCACGGACCAGCTTCGCGAAACCGTGATCGGCCGCGACGATCATCATGACCCGGAAGACCTCGATGTTCGGGTGCGAGTTGGCTGGGTGAAAGGCCTGAATCATCTTTATTTTCTCTACGAAGCCAGTGACAACTACTGGGACTTCTCAAAAAACGATCTTCATAACGATATCTTCGAAGTTGTCGTTGATGGTGACCTTTCCGGCGGTCCGCTGATCCGGCAGATGCACCCGAATCTGGTGCTGCGTGAGGGAATGAAGGCTCACGGTCGGTTCCACGGCGTTCATGCTCAGAACTATCACATCTTCACTCCGGCGCGGGATAAAGACTGGGCCATGGTCTGGGGAACTCAACCCTGGATCAAAGAGCTGCCGTGGGCGAATGCCGCTTATCGGTATAATTTTCAGCCCGGGGAGAAAGGAAAGCTCGTTCTGGAGTTCTTCATCACGCCGTTTGATTATGCGGCACCGGATCCGGCACGATCTGTGGCTTCAAAGCTCCGGGAAAACGAACTCATTGGAATGTCATGGGCCATTCTGGACTATGATGATGTGAATGAATCCACCTACCGGGGTTTCTGGAATCTTTCTCACAAAACCACCATGTACGGAGACGCATCTGATCTCGTGGCGTTTCGTCTGAAGCCTCTGGAAACCTCCGTGAGACCGTCGCTCGCGGCGGACTGGTCGTTTCAAGTGGTGAACGAAACCGAACGGCAGGTCGCATTTCGTGATCAGTCTTTCGGGAAGATTGCAAAATGGTATTGGGACTTTGGTGACGGCGAATCTTCAGAGGAACAAAATCCGGTTCATCGGTTTCAGAAGGAAGGTGAATTCATCGTCACGCTCACCGTTGAGGAGTCCGGCCCGGAACCTTCGGAATCCGGTGATTCAAAGAACAAATCCGGGAATCCGGGGCTCACAGATAACGCGAAGCGAAAAGCATCTCGAACGAAAGTCTGGGACGTGACACTGCCCTGATGATTGGTATGGTGGAGCAAAATCGGGACGGGCTCCCGGCGACCAGGGATTATCGTGAAGAACTTGAAGCGGCGAGTGCTTTGTCAGACCTTGATTCACAGTTCGTCATTCCCGCCTGCGCGGGAATGACACGAAATCGCGGTTTGGAAGTGTGCCCTTGTGACAGCCAGAAGATCCTGTGACGGAAGATGTGGACAGCAGATATGGAAACCGGAGTTCTGACGCTCGGCAGAAAAATCTTCATCCTTCCAGTGATTCACGGGAGCGGTGATTTTTCCGTTGAAGTCCGTCGACTGATGCTCAGCAGAAAGTTTGACTGCCTGGCAGTTCCGCTTCCGCCCTCCTTTCAGCCGCCCGTTGAAGCGGCCATTGGCCTGCTGCCCTCTGTGTCGGTGGTCATTCAGCAGGAATCGTGGAAGGCTGTTTCTCAGAACGAACCTGCGGACTGGGGGATGGGGAATTCCGGCAACGATCAGTCGCAGCCAACAGACGGGTTCAACGAACAGTCCCCGGATGGTGCGGAAGCAGATGATGACGCCGGCCCGGATGAGGCTCAGGGTCGGGCGAGCTACGTTCCGATCGATCCATGCCAGCCGGTCATTGCGGCACTGCGAATTGCTCTGCAGGAACGGATGTCGATCCGGTTCATCGAACCCGAATCAGAAGACTACCGACCAAGATCGGCGATCCTTCCGGATCCGTATGCACTGAAGCGAGTCTCCGTGGAGCGTTTTGCGGCGGCGGTGATTCCGTCGATTCCGAAACCTGAAGATGAGCAGCAGGTGGAGCGAATTCACTGGATGGCCAATGAGCTGCACGCGTTGTCATCCGAATACGATTCGATTCTGCTCGTCTGCAGTATCGTGGACTGGCCATGGATTCGCGACGCTTACAACTCGGTGGTTGATCGACCGGAAGCAACACCGGCTCCAATGAACAGTCCGCAGATTTATTCCGTAGAGCTTCGAACGCTGGCATTTGCTCTGGGCGAACTGCCGTTCATCACAAGCCTCTATGAGCTGGCTCGTGCTCGGCTGGATGACGATGAGAATCTTTCCATCGACGGGATCAAGGCACTGCTGCTTCATGCACGAGATCGATATCGTGATGAGTTCAAGGCTCGAGCCAGAAAGATTACGCCTCATCTCTTGCGGGTCTGTCTGAAGTACATCCGCAATCTGTCACTCATGGAGCGTCGTTTTACTCCGGATCTTTATACTCTGATTGTTGCTGCGCAGCAGATTGCCGGTGATCAGTATGCCATTCAGGTGGCGGAGACGGCACGAGGTTACGCGTTTCCGGCTCAGGAAAGTTTTCCGACAGTTCGATTTGGTGTTCAACGACTTCAGCTTGCCGACGGGACACAACTGGAAGCCGTCAGTCGACTTCCGGGGCATCCCGTTGTCTGGCGAAGTCGCCGACTGAATGCTCGCCCGGACCGTCGGAAACAGGTGGAATGGCAGAAGACCTGGAATCCTTATGGTCAGTGCAGCTGGCCTCCGGAAGATGTCGCGATTGAGCGATTCCGAACGCATGTTCGTGACATCGCGATGCAGATGCTTGGCAATGACCTTGCGAAAACAGAAAAATTCAGTGCCAGCATCAAGGATGGTCTGGATATTCGGGAAACTCTCCGAAACTGGCATACTGGTGATCTCTACGTTCGCGTGTTTCCGCCGGCTCGCGGAAAACTCGACTGTGTCGTCATGTTGTTTGATTCACCTGCGGACCCGCGTGACTATCCCTGGCGAATCACGTGGCAGGCGGAACACCATGATGAATCCACGCTGTCGCTGTTTGCATCCAATTTTCTTGAGGGAATGGTCGGTCCGGGAATCGCTCTGGCACGATACGGCGGCTGCATGTTTCTCTTTCCGCCGCGACCGATTCCCGACATCTGGCGAGATCCGCAGTTCGACTTTACGGATACACTTGAAGAACGTCTCCTCGCAGCTGCTCTTGTTCATTCCACGGAACGTCATATTGCCGTGATGAGCCACTCACCGCCGGGGCCAGGCTGGAGACGGCTGGCCAGCCGTTACGGAAAGAAACTGATCCACGTTCCGTTGTCACGTTTTGGCAATGAAACGATCGAAAAGCTTCGCATGTTTCATGTGCTCAACGGACATCAGGTCCGATCTTTTGCCGATCACTTTATCCGGAAACCCTGATTTGAAAATGCGCTGACAGTATGAGTGACTTCCGGACAATCACATTCAGAACCGGCTTCGCACTTCGAGCCGGGTGCATCGCACTGCTGACGGCAGGCTTTCTGGTGCAGACGGAAGCGTCTCAGTCTGAGATTCAGTTCAACCGGGACATTCGTCCGATCCTTGCGGAGCATTGCTGGCAGTGTCACGGTCCGGACGCTGCTGCTCGACAATCCGGTCTTCGTCTTGACCTTCGCGATGCCGCAGTGGCCGCTGCTGATTCCGGCCGAATGGCAATTGTTCCCGGCCGGCCCGATGAGAGCGAATTGATTCGTCGAATCACCTCCGAAGACGTCTCGCTGCGGATGCCACCTGTCGAGCATGGCGGGATGTCCTTGAACGAATCGCAGGTCGCTAAGCTCCGACAATGGATTCAGGAGGGCGCTCAATGGGAGACACACTGGGCTTTTCAGATTCCCGTTCGGCCGACGGTCCCGAAGATCGAAGGCGTTTCGCATCCGATTGATGCCTTCGTGGCGGCTCGACTGCAGTCATCCGGGCGGAAGCTGGCACCACGCGCGAGTCGACAGGTGCTTCTGCGCCGCGCCGCATTCGATCTCACGGGATTACCTCCGGCAGTGGATGATTCTGAACGTGATGACGAGCGATGGGAAGAAACGATCCGGCGGTTGCTGGCATCGCCGCATTTCGGAGAACGAATGGCTGTCGACTGGATGGACGCGGCGCGATACGCGGACACCAACGGCTACTTCAGCGATAAGCCGCGTCAGATGTGGCTCTGGCGGGACTGGGTCATCAAGGCGTTCAACGAAAATATGCCGTTCGATCAGTTTACCATCGAGCAACTGGCGGGGGATCTGCTTCCGTCGCCGACTGTCAGTCAGCGCATTGCCACGGGGTTCAACAGAAATCATCCTGCCAACAACGAAACCGGAATCATTGATGAGGAGTATCGAGTCGAATACGTCGCGGATCGTGTTGATACCACGATGACCACATGGCTGGGAATGACGATTGCGTGTGCTCGCTGCCACGACCACAAATATGACCCCGTCACACAGAAGGAGTTTTATCAACTCTTCGACTTCTTCAATCAAGTCCCGGAAACCGGGCTGATCGTGACCGACAATCCTCCGCCGCTCATTTCGGTCACGACACCGGAACAGGATGCCGAACTGAGTCGACTCGCACAACGAAGACGACTTGCCGATGAGGCCTGGGCGGCACATCAGCCGCACGTCATCGCACGAATTCGAGCTCGGGAGCCGCAGCTCCTGAAATCACTGTCGGGAATTCCCGATGACAATTCGCGGGCAGACACTTCGACAACAGACAATGCACTGATGAAGGAATCCTTCAGCGGAGAACTGTCGGATGGTACTCAGCCGGTCGGGACAACCATCGTTTTCCAGAAGGGAATTCGAGGCCAGTGTGCTGACTTTGACGGAACAAAGCACGGGGAACGAAGAATTGACAACTGGAATCCGGACGCTGCCTGGACGATCGGAGTCTGGATTTATCCGGAGGGAACTCCCGGGTGTATTGTGTCGAAAATCACGTCAGCCAGTTCAGGCACACGACAGCGAGTAACCGGGCTTGCTGTCATGAATGAACAAAATCGAATCACTGTCATTCTTTCCGGTCAGAAGCAGAATTCAGAAGGAGATTCAGGGAACGGTCAGACGCGATCGGACAGTACGGTTCCGACAGATTCCTCGCGGTCATCCGGGCCGGGAATCATGAAGGTGACCACCCGGATTCCATTCACAAAATCACAATGGCATCATCTGGTCGTGACCAGTGACGGTTCGAAAAAAGCGTCCGGAATTCAGATCGTGATCGACGGCGTTCCGGTTCCCCTGGAAGTTGAATCGGATCAGTTTGAAGGAACGGCTCGCAATGAGGAACCACTTCGAATTGGTCGATATTCCGATGGAGTCGGCTATTACGGATTGATGGATGAGCTCACGATTCTTGAGGGCGCTCGTACGAGCCGGGAGATTTCGGATTGGACTCGATCGGAGCAACTGACCGGCATTCTCGAACGACCTTCGGAGGCCCGAAGTGCCGGTGATCAGGCAGTGCTCGAAAAGGACTTTATTCTGAACACGGCTGACGAATCTGTCAGGCACGCATGGCAACAGATGCACGAAGCTCAGGGTGCCGAGAAGAGATTCCGCGAATCGATCCCGACAACACTCGTGATGGAAGACAAACCGGAGCGTCGAGTGACTCAGGTGCTCAACCGCGGGCAGTATGATCAGCCGGGTGAAACGGTCGAACCAGCGGTTCCTGAGGTGCTTGGTGGTTGGCCTGCGAACGCACCGCGAAATCGGCTCGGGCTGGCTCAGTGGCTGGTCTCGCCACAGAACCCGCTGACATCGCGCGTCATCGTGAATCGACTCTGGAAGCAGTGTTTTGGTGAGGGACTTGTGCGGTCCATGAATGACTTCGGAACTCAGGGTGAGTATCCGACTCACCCGGAACTGCTCGACTGGCTGGCCGTAACGTTTCAGGAAAGTGGCTGGAATGTGAAAGCCATGCTGCAACTTATCATGACATCGGAAACGTGGATGCAGGATTCGAAAGAACTTCGAGATGATCAGGCATCAGACTTCGACCCGGAGAATCGTCTTCTCGCTCGTGGTCCTTCGTTTCGGCTGTCGGCAGAAATGGTTCGCGATCAGGCGCTTGCCGTCTCAGGGCTTCTTCGAACGACGATTGGTGGCCCCAGTGTTCGGCCCTTCCAGCCGCCGGGGCTCTGGGAGGAAGTTTCTTATAACAGCGAGGACTCCTATGTTCCTGACGTCGGCGATGGTCTCTGGCGACGAAGCCTGTACACACTTCTGAAACGTCAGGCTCCATCACCGTCGTACATGGCCTTTGATGGGACGACACGCGAACAGTGTCTGATTCAGCGGTCGGTCACCAACACGCCGCTGCAGGCTCTTGTCCTTCTGAATGACCCGACGTGGACGGCTGCATCCGCGACATTGGCAGAGCAGGCCGTGAAAAGCAATCTTTCGGATCGGGATCGAATTCGGTGGATCTGGAAGCGAATCCCCGGGCGTGCGATTCGTTCCGAGGAAGAACAAATCATGCTGAAGCTGCTGGAGCGTCAGCGAACTCGGTTCGAAAATGATCCGCGACAGACGGAACAGATTCTTCAGGCGGCGCTCGGTGAGAAATCCCCGGCTGCAGTTCCGAGTCAGGAATCGCAGCAGAATTCGGGCAACAATCCAAAAACGCAGATCGTATTGGCAGAGGTTCAGAGAACGCAGACTGAGATTGCTGCGTGGACAATTGTCATTCACACGATTTTCAACATTGATGAATGCATTACTCGACGGTAGCCCTCATGAACACAAATCGCCGAAACTGGCTGCAGACATCGGGAGCGGGGCTGGGCGCACTGGCTCTGCAGTCGCTGCTGCAATCCGAAGAAGCGGCATCAGCACGACTTATCGGTGACGGTGCGAGTCCGCGTGTTCCACAGGCGGTTCCGAAAGCGAAACGGATTATCAGTCTGTTTATGCATGGCGGACCCTCGCAGATGGACCTTCTGGATGAGAAATCTCAGCTGCGAATGAGGCATGGTGAGGAGCTGCCTGCGTCGATTCGGGGCAATCAGCGATTGACGGGCATGACGAGTGGTCAGAGTTCGTTTCCGGTTGCTTCATCTGCCTTTCGATTTGCTCAGCATGGGCAATCGGGAACCTCGATTTCGGAACTTCTGCCGCACGTGTCGGGAATCGCAGATGAGCTCTGTGTCGTCAGGTCAATGCATACGGAAGCCATCAACCATGATCCCGCACTGACGCTGATGCAGACGGGGCATCAGTTGCCGGGGCGCCCGAGTTTTGGTGCCTGGGCGAGCTATGGGCTTGGAAGCGAGAACAGCGATCTGCCGGCATTCGTCGTGCTCCATTCTCGGGGGAGTGCAGCGCGCCCTGCAGATCCGCTCTATGCAAGACTCTGGGGCTCCGGATTCCTGCCATCCAGTCATCAGGGGATTGCGTTTCGAAGTGGAAATGATCCGGTGCTGTTTCTTTCGAACTCCCCGGGAGTTGATTCTGCTTCGCGCCGCGACCAGCTTGATGTTCTTGAGGAACTGAATCGAAGTGAGTTTCGTCGAATCGGAGATCCTGAAATTGAAACCCGGATTCATCAGTATGAAATGGCGTGGAAGATGCAGACTTCCGTACCGGAACTGATGGATGTCGGAGATGAAACATCAGCGACGTACAACGACTACGGATCGGACGTGAATCGACCGGGGTCATTCGCTCGAAACTGTCTGCTCGCCCGAAGACTGGCTGAACGGGGAGTTCGATTCATTCAGCTTTATCATCGTGGGTGGGATCAACATTACAATCTTCCGAGCGATCTGCGCCTGCAATGTCGGGATGTGGACCAGCCTGCCGCTGCGCTCGTGCGAGACCTGAAGCAGCGAGGACTTCTCGACGACACGATCATCATCTGGGGTGGTGAATTCGGACGAACCATCTACGGACAGGGAAAACTCGAACGGGGGAACTACGGTCGTGATCACCACGGCCGGTGTTTTTCCATCTGGCTGGCAGGTGGTGGAATTCGTCCGGGAACCGTATACGGAGCCACAGACGACTACAGTTACAACGTCGTGTCAGATCCAGTGCATGTTCACGACCTGAATGCGACGCTGATGCATCTTCTGGGAATCGATCATCGACGTCTGACGTTTCGTCATCAGGGGCGTGACTATCGACTCACAGACGTCCACGGGAGTCTGGTCAGCGGAATTCTCTCCTGATTCTTGACGGAGGATGCGATTCCTCACGGGATACAGGAATCGGAGACTTTTTCTGATCTGCTGTGAGAATCTGAACGTTTTCCAAGTGAAGAGCTCAAAGACTCAGAGGTGACGAGCGAACTCTCACTGCTTTATCAGAATTATCAGAGCATGAAACAGAGATTCTCTGTCACTCCCGCGCAGGCCGGAATCCAGATCAGGGAAATAGATTCCCGCCTGCGAGGGAATGACGCCCCGTGAAACCGGGGCTGACAGGTCTTCAGAGATCCATTCACTGGATAACGAGAACCCGCAGCAGGCTCTCTTGACCATTTCGTATCACATGCAGGACAATCCTTGCATGGCAGTTCGGGCGATTTACGGACAATTTAATCACTCTGGAAAAAGGACCTCCCATGATCTTTGCTCATCTCACCCGCTGGATGGTGACATCCACACTGATACTGAGCAGCACTTTTGGAATTGTGCTGGGGCAGACCACAGCGGAGCGTGAGACCGAAGAAATGGTATCCAGTGAGCAGATGCTCCCGAAGGATACCTATCTGTATTTTTCTGTTCCGAGCGTTGAAGACATGAAGAATGCCTTCAAGGAATCTTCAGCAGGACGTCTCTGGGCGGATCCCAACTTTGACGATTTTCGTGATGAACTGGATAAAGCATTCGGGTCAGAGCTGGAAGAGGGGAAGTCAAAAATTCAGGAAGCTCTCGGGCTGTCTCTGGAGGAACTGCTCAACATTCCGACGGGCGAAGTCACACTCGCCGTCTCGGCCGCTCCAGGCAACAAAATGGGAGCTGTGCTTTTTGTTGACTATGGTGAATCACAGGAAGCTGTTGAGAGTCTGCTTGAGAAGGCTGTGGCGGAACTGTCAAAGTCAGAAGACCTTGAAGCGTCCAATGCGGTTCATGATGGCACGGAACTCACCATGTTCAAGGTGAAAGCGGACATTGCAACGAAGACCCCTCTCGCCAAGGAGTTCGGATGGTTTCTGAAAGATCACCGGATGGTGCTTTCAAACAGCCGACCGGTGCTTGAAATGATCCTGAATAACTGGGACGGCTCCGCCAAAGATTCGCTCGAAACGAACGCTGTCTATACCTACATCATGGAGAAGTGTGGTGGACCGGAGGAGAACAACGACGCCGAAGACATGATGATTGTGTACTTCGATCCGATTGGTCTGTTCACGAAAGTGATCCAGTCCGGGTCGGCCGGTGAAGCCGGAATGGGAGCCGGGATGGCACTGGGATTTCTTCCGACGCTGGGATTGAACCAGCTGAAAGCATTTGGTGCTGTTGGTCAGGTCGGAATCGAGGGTTTTGAAGGCGTTTCACGATCCTTCATTTACACGGAGCAGCCACCAGCGGGAGCAATGCGAGTCTTCATGCTGGAAGCGGTTGATCAGACTCCACCGGAATGGGTGAAGGAAAGCGTCAATCTTTACATGGCGACAAAATGGAAGGTGACTGATGCTTATGAAGCTGTGGAATCACTGATCGACATGTTTCAGGGTGCTGGTTCTTTCGCAGCCATGATTGATGATCTTGCCGGCAAAGGGCCTCAGGTTCACATCAAGAATGAAGTCATTGATCAGCTTGACGGAAACCTGAAGCTGATCTCTTCGCCGCCCAGTGAGTCATCGAAGGCTGCCGGTGATCAGATGCTCTTTGCCATCGGGATTCGAGACGAAGAAAAGGTGAGGGACCTTCTGACAAAACTGACATCAGAGGACGATTTCCCTGGCAAGTCCCGTGAATTTCAGGGCGTGACGCTTCATGAAATTGAACCGGGGAATGGTCAGAAGATCGGATTCACCGTTGCGAAGAACATGCTTATGATCGGTGTCGGTGACACACTGCTTGAGGATACACTTCGTGAAAACAGCGACGTGAAGCCGCTTGCGGAGACCGATGACTTCAAAGCCATCGCGGAACATTTCCGAGACGATGCTCTGGCAGTGACCTACAACAACCCGGCGGCTCAGTATCGAAGCCTTTACGATATGCTGAAAAGCGGTAAGGCTGCGGAGAACTTCCCGGGCATGGACGAGTTCTTCCAGAAGATTGATTTCTCCCGACTTCCCTCGTTCGAGGTGATCGAAAAGTACATGGCCCCGGCCGGGGGTTCGTGGGTTGGCGACGAGAACGGTGTTCTGATGGAGCAGTTCACGCTCGAATCGGAAAAATAAGGAATTGCATTTTCACACCTTGATTTGGGGTCGTCATTCCCGCGCAGGCGGGAATCCAGTGCCCCAGCGTAGACTGTGCTGCCGGTTAAGAATGACCTCGGTACGCTGTTGAAAGATTTGAAGAGTGGTTATTCTGGGGCTCAATTCCGAGAAATCGGGATTGAGCCCTTTTTCTTTCAACCCGAGCGGATTCGACTTCCGCCGGATTTCCGAACGTTGTCTCGAAAGAACCGCTGGACGATGAACACCGGGAATACTGTTAATCGCTCTGACGCTGATGCGTCCGGTTCGAAGTCGGGAGTTATTGTGAAATCATCTGCAGAATCATCGGACACATCGTTGGCTCGATTCGGAATGGTGCCGGCTCAGTACCACGCAGTCACGGCATGGGCGGAGCTATCGAAAAGGTTTCAGTGGGTCGAGGTGACCGCCACTGCGGTTGATTCGAAAGATCGAGTCTTCGTGTTCAATCGTGGCGAAGATCCGGTCATGATCTTTGAGCCCGACGGCACCTTTGTGAATTCCTGGGGCAAAAACTTGTTCGTTCGGCCCCATGGGATCACAATCGGCCCGGACGACTGCGTCTACTGTACCGATGACCTTGACCACACCGTCCACAAGTTCACTCCCGACGGCGAATTGCTGATGACACTGGGCACAAGCGGCAGACCGTCTGACACGGGTGCGACAAGCATCGACTATCGCACGATCCGGCATTCCGGGCCACCGTTTTATTTTCCCACTAACGTCGCCATTGCTGCCGATGGAGACCTCTATATCTCTGACGGCTACGGGAACGCTCGTGTTCATCGATTTTCCGCAGATGGAAAGCTGAAGAATTCCTGGGGCACTCCCGGAACTGGACCGGGACAGTTTCATATCCCTCATGGGATTGCGATCGATCAGGAGGGACTTGTCTGGGTGGCGGACCGCGAGAACAGTCGTCTTCAGATTTTTTCTCCCACGGGGGAGTTTCTGCGTGAGTGGACCGAGATCGCTCGACCATGTCAGGTCTGCTTTGATTCCTCTGGCCGCGTCTATGTTGCGGAACTCGGTTACCGTGCCGGAATGTGGCCCGGGACTCAGGCGCCTTCCCCGGATTCAACGGGAGGTCGTGTCAGCATCTTTGATCGATCCGGTCAGCTGATTTCACGATGGGGCGGTGGACTGAATCCCGTTGCTCCGGGCGATTTCTTCGCACCACATGATATTCGAGTTGATTCCAGAGGTGCTGTTTACCTGTCGGAAGTTGTATTCTCTGCCGGAGGCAACCGTGGCCTTGTTGCACCTGACTGCCATACGCTTCAGAAGTTTCAGCCTGTCCTGCCGGTTACGTGATCAGTTGCGTTCGCTGTTCATGGTTTGTTTGTCTGTTCCGAATCATTTGTTATGCCTGAATCAGTTATCACCCGAACATCAGACGTAACCTGAGTTCTGCTTGAGTCGAGAGTATAAAAATGCGTGCCTGGCGATTCTATCAGTTTGGTGATCTCCGGCTTGATGACATTCCGGTGCCGGAAGTGCCTCCAGACCACGTGCTTGTCGAACCTCTTGTGGTTCAGCCCAGCGTCACCGAAGCACAGCTGGCGATGGGAATTCGCACACTGGCCTACGATCGAGTAAAGCGCCGCCTCGAAGCAGAGGCCCCGATTCAGCTCTTCGGCCATGAATTCTGCGCTCGCATCGTGGAAGTCGGTTCGAAAGTCACACGCTTCAAGGTCGGGGACCGGATTGCGGCTCGAGCCAAACTGCCCTGTCAGAAGTGTAACCTCTGCCTGTCGGAACGTGGAAATCTCTGTCGCAAAGGACCGGTCATTGGATTCGATCAGCCGGGGTGTTTCAGCGAACTCGCATTGCTCCCCGAGATTGCGCTGGCGAAAGTCGACGACCGCATTTCCAGCAGCGAAGCTGCCTGTCTGCAGTCACTGAGCGACAGTGTGGCCGCAGTGGAGACGGCCGGGATTCAGATTGGCGATACCGTGGTGCTGTTTGGTCAGGGAAGCATGGGGCTGGAATGCCTGCAGATCGCTCGTATCAGTGGAGCAGGATTGCTGATCACAGTGGATGTGCGGGATGAATCCTGCCGAATTTCCCGTGAGCTTGGAGCGGACCACGCGCTGAACGCACAGAAATGTGATGTCGTGGAGGTGATTCGCGACCTGACAAACGGAATTGGCGCGGACGTGGTCTTTGAATGTGCAGGCGGCAGTCCAAAACAGGGAATGGCCGGAACATCGACGGTTCGGCAGGCGATGGATTCTGTTCGATCCGGCGGCAAAATCGTGGGCGTTTCGTGGTTCGGAAGTCCATTTGAGCTCGACGTGGACCTGCTGCGTGAACGGAGTCTCCGGTATGTTTTCCCCGATATCAGTACTCAGGCTCACCTGGAGCACACGGTAAGACTTGCAGCTTCCGGGCGCGTGGAACTGAAAAGCACGATTACCCATGTTCTGCAGGGAATCGAATCCGTTCCGCAGGCGTTTGAGATCACGGCACACAAGGGCAAATATCAGGCAATCAATCCGGCTCAGGTGGTGATGCGCCCCGATTGAACCGACCTGCCGTTCTGTCCCGCTGCCTCGCCAGCTTCTTCATTTCGGTCCGTCTGGAGAATTCCTCCTTTTTCCTGCCGCTCCGGGGCGTCAGAATATACGTTTTTCATATTGACGAGGCTCTTCGTACCATTGCCTCGTCGTTTTCACTGTTCGGGGCAGACGCCATTTCGTGTGCTGGTACAGGGATTCATAAAGTATTCAATTCATGTCTCAGAAGATTGCAGCAGAACTCAAATCAAAAATCTCTGACCGCACGGCAGTGGTGGGAATTATCGGACTCGGATACGTCGGCCTGCCGCTGATCAGCGCATTCACCAATGCGGGATTGAAATGCATCGGCTACGACGTTGACCCGTTCAAAATCGAGGAGCTGAAGGCGGGGCGAAGCTACATTCGTCATATTCCTTCGGAAAAGATCGCCGACTGGATTCGTCGGGATGTTCTGGAACCGACAGCGGACATGTCTCGCCTCGGAGAAGCCGATGCACTCCTGATCTGCGTCCCGACTCCGCTGAGCGAAAGCCGTGACCCCGATCTCGAGTACGTGGAATCCACATCGCGTTCCATCGCAGCGGCACTTCGCCCCGGACAGCTGGTTGTGCTGGAGAGCACCACTTATCCGACAACGACTCGCAACGTCATGCTGCCGATTCTCAATGACAATCCTCAAGGCCTGAAATGCGGCACTGACTTCTTCGTTGCCTACAGCCCGGAACGAGAAGACCCGGGAAATCCGGATTACTCTGCAGCCGGCATTCCGAAGCTTGTGGGTGGGATCGACGATGTGAGTACGGAACTGGCATGTGCACTGTATTCACACGCGATCGTGAAAGTCATTCGCGTCGCCAGTGCGGAGATTGCCGAAGCCAGCAAGATCCTGGAAAACACCTATCGCGCCGTTAATATCGCACTGGTCAATGAGCTCAAGACGCTGTTCGATCGGATGAACATCGATATCTGGGAAGTGGTCGACGCGGCAAAAACCAAGCCGTTCGGGTTTCAGGCGTTTTATCCGGGGCCTGGCCTTGGAGGGCACTGCATTCCCATCGATCCGTTTTACCTCAGCTGGCTCGCTCGACGGCAGGGCATGACAACACGGTTCATTGAGCTTGCGGGGGAAGTGAACACCGCGATGCCACGATACGTGATCAGTCGGCTGACAGAATTCCTGAATGATCAGGGGAAAGCCATACGCGGCAGTCGCATCTGCCTTCTGGGTGTTGCCTACAAGAAGGATGTGGACGATCCGCGGGAAAGTCCATCGTTTGAGCTCATGGAACTGCTGCTGGAACGTGGAGCTGTTCTCACTTACAACGATCCGCATGTCCCGTCGCTGCCGAGTATGCGACACTACGACGTGCCTGATATGGACAGTACACCACTGACGCCGGAGTTTCTCGCGTCTCAGGACTGTGTGCTGATTGCGACTGACCATTCGGTTTACGATTACAATTTCATTGTGCAGAATTCACGGATGGTCCTGGATACCAGAAATGCAACTCGCGCTGTCGTGGATGGACGTTCGAAGATCCACAAAGCCTGAGTGGCCTGATTTTTCTCGTCCACTGGGTTTTCAGATCCTGAGGACGTGACTGACTTATCGCCGGAGCACAGCTGGAGTGTGCAGATTCGGTGCAGAATGAAAGTTTGACATCGTGACGAATACTGAGCGGAAATTTCACCGTTATCCGTTCTGGGCGCCGCGATTCTGGGGTGGAATGACGATCAGCGGCTGGTGGCAGCTGCTGAAGGTCAATCAGTTCCGAGTTCACTGGTCCCGCGTGCATTGGCTGCTGGTCATTTCAGCCTGCGTACCCTTCAACAGTCTTCTGGCGGCACTTCAGAAACTGCTTCTGGGACAGCGAATTCGCAGGACTGAGCTTCGAGAACCACCGATCTTTGTCATCGGTCACTGGCGAAGCGGCACGACTTATCTGCAGGAACTGTTCAGTCTGGATCCGAGGCACGCGGCACCGACGACCTACCAGACGTATGCCGCCTGTCATTTTCTGCTGACTCAGTGGTTTGTCACACGGTTTCTTGGCTGGATGCTGCCGGCTCGCCGTCCGATGGATGACGTCGAGATCTCCTGGGACAGTCCTCAGGAAGACGAATGGGCGTTATCAACTCTCGGCCTGCCTTCGCCGTATCAGCGAGTCGCATTTCCGCAGAACGCTCCCCCGTGGCTCAACTATCTGGATCTGGAGGGACTGCAGCCGGAGGAACTTCAACGCTGGTGCGACGGCCTGGATCATTTTTTTCGAGCCGTCACGCTCAGCACCGGGCGTCGACTGGTGCTGAAATCTCCGCATCATACCGGTCGGATTCAAGTACTCCGCACGCTGTTTCCGGACGCGCGGTTCGTGCATATTTCACGTGATCCGTACACTCTGCTCCCATCGACCGTGCGAATGTATCGAGCATTTGATCAGTCTCAGGCACTTCAGAACCCGGATGTCACGAACCTTGAGCGATACGTGCTCGACACAGGCCATCGCATTTACCGAAGCTATTTTCGTCATCGCGCAGAAATTCCTCAGAACCGCATCTGCGAAGTCACATTCGAGGAGTTGACGAGAGACAGTTCGGGAACAATGCAGCGAATCTACGAACAGCTCGAGCTCGGAGATTTCTCGCTGGCAAGCGAGAATATCCGACAATATGCGGAAACTCGACGCAGTTATCGCAAAAATCAGTACCAGTTTCCGTCTGACTGGAAACTGGAAATCGAAAAGTCGTGGAACGACTACTTCGATCATTTTGGGTATCCTCGCAAGAGTGTATGATGTTTCCGGTGAAACATTCGGAAATACGGGCGTCCGTTGATGGTAAGTCTGCGCAGGTGACGGAAGTTGTTGAATAATTCACCGCCCCGGATCACCTTCATCGGGAGTCTATGGTCGAAATTTGTTCTCCGAGGAATTCTCTGTGTCGATTTCTGCTACAGAAGCTGTTCGAACCGGATTCGTCAGGCATCTGGCGGGCATATCCCCCGGGGACGTCAATCAAGAGTTTCCGACTGCGGAAGTCACAGGTGGCAGTCCGGAACTTCTGGCGATTCTTTCCCTTGTTGATGTTTCTTCAGCGTCACCGGTGAGCGAAGAATCGGCGGCTCAGGTTGCCGCCTGCTGGGTTTCTTCGGATGAGTTGACACTCAGCCAGAAGGAGATGGTCGAAGACTATGCCCGTCGTTTCGGTACGCAGTACGATTCTTTCCTGACAGTCAATGCCAGCCATCGAACGTATTACTTCGCCGAAAACGGTCGGGGCATCGTGAGCTTCGTGCGTCGAGGCCGCCGGGTGGGTTGTTTTGGCGGAATCATGGGCCCGCAGGAACACTGGCCGGCAATCATTTCTGAGCTGATCAGCACTGCAAAGCAGAGTCAGCTGCAGCTTGGATTTTTCGCTGCCGATGAATCGTTGACTGAACTTCTGAAGTCACAGGGATTCCGAGCCAATAAGTTCGGTGAGGGAGCGATCGTCGATCTGACTCAAACAGACTGGAAAGGGCGTCGATACGAATGGGTTCGACGCCAGACCAGTTTCTGTCAGCGACAGGGTCTTGAGTTTGCGGAATGCAGATTCACCCAGCTGTCCCACTCAGAATGGCAGCAGCTTTCGGCTGAACTGCTCGAGATCGAAAATCAGTTTCTTTCCGAACGATCACACGGAAGTCGTCTGCGACACGTCGTCGGGGAGTTTGCCGGCCATCTGACTCCGAGCCAGCGTCTGTTCGTGGCAAGAAAAGCCGACACGGGTGTCATCGAAGCATTCGTCATCTGCAATCCCGCTCTGAACGGCACGCGATGGGTGCTGGAGTGTTTTCGTCGCCGGCCGGATGCAACGCGGGGTGTCATCAGCTACATCCTGCATCAGATCATGGTACTGCTCAAAGCCGAGGGTGTTGCAGAAGCTGATCTCTGCATGGTGCCCTTTGTCAACTGCGAAAAGCCGCTCGAAAAGGATCACTGGCTGTCGCGAAAGACAATCAGCTTCATCGCGAAACACCTGAACTGGATCTACGACGCCCAGGGACTCTATCACTTCAAGAGCCGCTTCCGTCCGGATTTTCGTGATCTGCACGTCTGTGTTTATCCCGGAATCAATGTCGGGTGGATTCAGTATATTGTTGCGGAGTGCGGGTTTCTGAATATTCGAGTGGGGAATGTGGTCCGACAGATCTTTCGCCATCTCAGCAAGCGTCGGGAACGAGCGAACATGGCCGGGGCTGATCACTGATTCGACTGACGTCTGGCAGGATCAATCCGGAAGTATCCGTCCGGCGACGCCCCGTTCCATCTGACTGGAATTTCTTCAGTCTGCCTTCTTCGTGAGATAGATCTCCAGCCACTCAGCCATGCGGTGGAACGTCTCCTCCGAGATCGTATGCCCCTGCCCGTGGTTCAGAAGTCCCAGACGAATGGGTTCACCATAAGCTGACCAGGCCGGCAGAGCTGCCTGCAACAGCGGGCGACTTCGCTCCCCGTCTGCAGCTCCCGGGCCCGATTCACCACCGATGATCAGCAGAGGACGTGGTGCGGTCATCGCGATCAGTTCATGATGATTGCGAGCGAAGTCCGCATCACGAATGGCGTTCCCGAGATACCACGGGGCATCCCAGTTGGTGGAACGCAGGCCGATGCCACCTTCGCTCGCCACCGATACCTGAATTCGATCATCGAAGGCAGAAAGATACAACACCTCCTTCGCTCCCAGCGAGTGACCGACGGCACCGATGCGAGTTGAGTCAACGTCGGAACGTTCGGTGAGCAGATCCACGGCACGCGTCGCATCGTAGAGCATTTTTGCCATTCCGGTCGTCTTCGGATGTCTTTCACGATGTCGCGCAACAGCAGCATTCAGATCGTTACCGTTCTCCCAGAGAAAACACCTCGGACAGAAAACGATGAATCCGCGATGAGCAAGCTTCCAGCCGATCTGCATCGCATCGGGCCCACTCACACCAGCAACTTCATCAATCGAAGAATCTGTCGTCTGGTGCAGTGCCACAATGGCGGGGAATCTCCGATGGCGTTCCTCTGTAACCGGCCTCAGCAGATATCCCTCCACACGAGAACCAGGCTCCCCGTCATACTGAACCAGTTCCCTGATGACCTCGGGAAACACATCTCGTCGAACGATCTCCGGCTTAACAGGCGTTCCGGTATCCGGCATCGGCCCGAGAAAATCGCGCCAGATTCTTCGAAGGTCTTCCCGACGTTCCAGCCACTGATCAACGTGTGATCTCTGAGAATCTGTCGCCACTGCAAAGACCGGTTCCATTTTGCCGATGTTTTCGAGCATCGACTGCGGGAACGAATCCTGGCCCTGACCTGATGAAACCATCACCTGCGAAAGCCACGGAACCTCAGTCTTTGATTCTCGCACCGACGTGATCCGGAAGTCGGTTGGAGTTGTCTCGCCAGGATGTGGTGGCAGTGAATTCTGAGCGATGGAACTGCTGAGATGGAAGATCTCGCAGACTGATAGCTGGGTAACACAGATCACGATGATCACCAGCAAACTCTTGACGACAGACGGCATCGTGAAATTCGACAGGCTTATTCCGGGTGATGTTCGTCGCGCAGAAACTGACACTCTGAAGTCCGGCTTGAATCGCATTGATTCCTCGTTTCACTTCGAATTGCCAAAAGGCTTCGTCGGAATTCCTTTTAGCTGGACAGAGACATATTTTGTATTGAAGACGCAGGAAATCATTTCCAGCAAATGACTCGAGCAACAGAAGCCGTGTCCTGATTCCATCGTTACATAATCATCGGTGAGGCAATGAGGTTCGCCGAAAATCGATTGCGGCACCTTGAAGGGAGGGCGAAGCTCCTGCTGAGCCGCTTCGGCCACTCAACGTCGCCCATGACGACGGCTCGGCGGGAGCCAGTCCCGGTTTTGTCAGGCGTCCTTAGTGTATTTCAGAACCGGGAACGACACTCTTCCAGCTTCAGAATTTGCTGGAGCATTTCTGCCCGCCGGGAGCCCGTCCCGGTATTGAAGCTTCCTCTGATGGTTATCATCCGAAATTCAACGACCGGTAGTACTGTCAGAGTCGTTGAGTCAGATTGGTCGAGTTCATAACGACTTTCCAGTTCATTCTGAACACCAGAGATCACAGAAAATGGTATTTGAAAACAAGAAACAACCGCTGGTGACTCGCTTGTTGTTCGCTCGGCGGATGCTGCTCTGCAGCCTCGTTTCAGCAATCATCCTTCTGACCGGATTATCAGCAGGAGTCCTGGGATATCGCCTGTTTGCGGGTCTGCCATGGGTCGACTCGCTGCTGAATGCATCGATGATTCTGACTGGTATGGGACCGGTGGATCCGATGAAGACCACTTCGGCCAAGCTCTTTGCATCGGCTTATGCGCTGTTCAGCGGCATTGTATTTCTGACAGCAACGGCGGTTACATTGTCTCCGATTTTTCACCGGATCCTCCACCATTTTCATCTGTCTGACGAGGACCTGCTGGACGAGACGCCGTGACGCGAGCTGCTGTCACTGCAGTGCCACAGACAGCGAAACGGCAGTCAGGATAAAATGCACCTTCTTCGTACCGACAAGAACTCTGACCTGACTCATCCAATCAGTCTTTGCTTACTCTGTTGCGGAAGAAGCCGATCCGGCTGAGTCACTCCGGAGTGTTCGCGTCATTTCCTCGAACTTCTGGAGCGTTCCGGCCCCGACGTGGTGCTCGATCCCTTCAGCCTCGATGGCTGCCGTCGCCGGATCAACACCGATCGCGGTCAGAAACTGGTACACGACCTCGTGTCGTTTTCGGCAACGCGCCGCCAGACGTTGCCCCTGCGCAGTAAGTGTCACCGGTTGATACGGTTCCGAAATGACCAGCCCTTCCCGCTGGAGACGTTCGATGATTCGATGAGCAGTCACGTTGCTGACACCAAAACGCCGAGAAAGGTCCGCAAGACGACAAACGGTTTTCTCCTGCAGAATCTCTGCAATCGTCTCGACGTAGTCCTCCGCAGTTTCGGACTGATGAGCCGTTCTGGTTCTGCGATGCGGCTCTGCTTTTCTGCGATGTTCGGGCACCGGGTCACTTTCGGAATTCAGGACATTTCCGTGTTTGTTCTTCTGAGCATTCTGATGGGTGGAATTCTATCGGCAGAATTCCGCAACGGCGACTCCAGGGTGCTCGATTATTCTCTCGTTCGACACGATCCCATGGCACTGACAATCAGGGATTCGGGATGATACGGCTCAGCCCCGGAAACCGCATCTTTGGGAAAATGCCTGTTGACGAGATCGCTCCGGACTGTAGAATCATCGCAATGTTTAGCCTGTGCTAAACAGTTTAGTCAACGCTAAACAGAATGGCATGATCCGGAGACCGGAAGACATGAAGCGAAATGCAAGATCTGGATTCACACTGATCGAACTTCTGGTCGTCATAGCGATCATTGCAATTCTCGTCTCCCTGCTGCTTCCGGCGGTCCAGCAGGCGCGCGAGGCAGCCCGGCAGACTCAGTGTCGCAACAATCTCAAACAGATCGGCCTGGCGCTGCACAATTATCATGATGCGCACAGCACATTTCCGCCGGCCTATGTGAGCGACGTCAACGCGTCCGGCAGCTTTGAAGGCGCATCCTTTCCGGATGACAACCGAAACGGTCCGCCGGGACTCGCCTGGGGGGCGATGATTCTGCCGCAAATGGATCAGTCGGTTGTTTCGCAGCAGCTCAACCAGAGTGTACCGTTCTGGTCAACGGCAAACAGCAACGTGATGCGAACCCGACTGAGCGCCTTTCTCTGTCCGAGCAGCATTGGAGAATCGGGCGGATTTGATCTCCGAAGATATACCACCGGGGACAACGAGCAGCCAGGAACTCCACTTCCGTATTCACCATCCATTCGACTGCCTCATTCTCACTACGTCACGATGGCCGGAACTCAGGGACCGTGGGCGAGACCCACTGCTTATTCATTCGACTTCTACCGAAGCGAGCCGGTTCCGCTCGCGGGTGACGCCAGAATTGACGGCGTCTTTTTCCGCAACAGTCGCATTCGGATCGCAGACATTACAGATGGCACATCGAACACGGTTGCTGCCGGTGAGCACACTTCGCGGTTGAGTGACAAAACATGGCTGGGTGTGGTTCCGTTTTCTGTGACCTGCAAGAAAGCCAATGGCGTTGTCACTGATGACTGTGACAGCGGCGGGGCTCTGGTCCAGGCTCACAGCGGCCCCGATCGCCACGATCATCCGGACATCATTATCCATCAGCCTAATCATCCGGGACGTCACCCGGATCAGCTTGAGTCAGATCATCAGTCGGGAGCAAACTGTCTGCTGACGGACGGTTCCGTGCGATTTGTCTCGCAGTATGTTGATGGCTTCCTCTGGTCGGCGCTCTGCACTCGTGATGGTGGCGAAAGGATCGGAGAGTACTGAAGATGATGAGTGATTCACGCTGCCTGAGCTCCTTGTGTCTTGTACTGCTCACCTTGTCGGGTTGCGCGAAGCCACCGGAGCTCGGTTCTGACGAAGCGTCTCGCGCTGCCGAATCACTCTACACAGCGGTGACATCAAAACGCGATGATCTGCTGACTCAGACAGAATCGCAGATCAACACTCTGCGTTCTGGTCAGAAACTGTCGGAGCAGGCTGACGCGGAACTGACAGACATCATCCGAGTGGCTCGAGACGGCAACTGGCACCCTGCGGCGGAACGCCTGGATGCACTCATACGTGCTCAGCCCTGAAGGTAATGTTCGAAACTGTCATCGCATTCAGACTGCAATAGCAGTGCCACGGACCTGAAGGGAGGGCGAAGCTCCTGCTGAGCCGCATTTGCCTCCAAACGGAATGAAACAGAAGGTCACGATGATAACAAAGATCGGACGGGGTGAATCAATCGGATTCCGCAATCGACCACTGCACACCGCACGACCGCAGAGCCCCGAATGCCATTGCAAACGAAAGCCATCAAGACCTCCGTATCCTTCTGTTCGATTCTCTCCGCATTGCCAATCCCGTTCCCCGTCCCCCGCTCCCCGAGATGTGGGAGCCATCCCATATGACACCGGGCCGACGAATAGAAGTTGCTGCAGCTTGTCGTCTGTTGACGATTCAATCGTGTCTGGCTGACCCCGGCAGCTGAGGCTTGTGATTGGCTGCGGAGCAGCCGCGCATCGATAGCCTCGGGCTTCAGCCCGAGGATTCCTCCCGCCGTTCCACGGCGGAATAATTTGGTGGCATCGTCTCCCCCACGCTGAAGCGTGGGGCTACGC
>JBKDKA010000056.1:0-16651 GCA_046345315.1 Planctomyces sp. | reverse complement strand
GAGGAATGTCACGGCTTCACGACCGTCGACAACACGATGGTCATAGGTCAGTGCGATATACATCATCGGACGGATGACGACCTGACCGTTGACAGCCACGGGGCGGTCAAAGATCCCGTGCATTCCGAGCACGCCGCTCTGCGGAGGATTTACAATCGGCGTGGACAGCAGCGATCCGTAAACACCACCGTTCGTGATGGTGAAGGTTCCACCCTCGAGCTCTTCCAGTGTCAGTTGGTTGTTCTTCGCTTTTGCACCGAACTGAGCAATCGCGACTTCAATGTCTGCAAAGCTCAGATTCTCCGCATTTCGGAGTACAGGAACCACCAGGCCCTTGCCGCCACCGACTGCAATTCCGATGTCACAATAGTTGTGATGGATGAGGTTGCGGCCTTCCATCTGAGCATTCAGAGACGGAAACTGCTGAAGTCCCGTAACAACGGCACGAACGAAGAAGGACATGAAGCCCAGCTTGATACCGTATTTCTTCTCGAAACCATCGCGATAAACTTCACGCAGTTTCTTGACTGCCGACATATCGACTTCGTTGAAAGTCGTGAGCAGAGCGGCGGTCTGCTGTGCACTCACGAGTCGCTGAGCAATCGTCTGACGGATCGGGCTCAGCGGAACGGATTTCGTTTCTCTCAGGCCACCGATTCGAGCGGTCGAAGGTGTCTGCTGTGAGTGGCGGACAACGTCTTCCTTCAGCACTCGTCCACCAGGGCCCGATCCGGAAACCGAACCCGCAGGAAGATTCTTCTCCGCCATCAGGCGTTCAGCGGCCGGCATGACATGGCCGTCTTTCTTGCCTGATGCGGGCGCTGCGGCGGCTGCTGGCGCGGCAGGAGCTGCTCCGGCAGCAGGTGGAGCGGCCGCAGCGGCTGGAGCTGCTGCGGGCTGGATGTAGCCGATCACTTCACCGATGGAGGCAGTTTCACCGGCGTTCTTCAGAATTCTCGAAACAATGCCACTTGCCGATGCTGGAACGTCAAACGTGGCTTTGTCAGTTTCCAGACCAACAACATTGGCATCGGCGGCGACGAAACCACCGGAGCCAACATACCATTCTCCGATAAATACTTCTGAGATGGATTCACCGACTGCGGGGACTTTGATTTCCACTTCCGCTGCTGTTTTACTGTTCATTCGATTTCAAATGCCTGTTTAAGGATAGCTTGCTGTTCGATCTTATGACTTGTGCCGGAACCGGTCGCCGGACTTGCAGATTCGGGACGACTGATCCCCTTCAGCGGATACTGTCCCAGCAGTCGATCGCCGAATCGGTATCTCAGGAAACCCCATGCTCCCATGTTGGCAGGTTCTTCCTGAACCCAGACGACGGAAGAGTTTTTCGGATAGGCTGCCAGTGCTGCTGAAAGCTGTTCTGTCGGAAATGGGTAGAGCTGTTCAACACGCAAAATGGCGACGTCAGTAATCTTGTGCTCATCCCGATATCCTGCGAGATCGTAATACACCTTCCCTGAGCACAGCAGAATGCGACGGACCTTCGCAGGGTCTATGTTTCCGGATTCGCTCAATACTTCATGGAATTTCCCGCCGGTGAGTTCAGCGATCGGTGAGACCGCGTCCTTGTGCCGGAGCAGGCTCTTCGGTGTCATCACGATCAGCGGCTTTTTCCATTTTCGCAGAGTCTGACGTCTCAGGAGATGGAAGTACTGCGCCGGCGTGCTCGCGTTCGCAATCTGGATGTTGTCTTCAGCAGCCTGCTGCAGGAATCGCTCCAGTCTTGCACTGGAATGTTCCGGACCCTGACCTTCAAATCCATGCGGGAGCAGCATCACCAGACCGCTCAGCCGCTTCCATTTGTCTTCGGCACTGGAGATGAACTGGTCGATGATTACCTGAGCGACATTCACAAAGTCGCCGAACTGAGCTTCCCAGATCACAAGCCCATCCGGACAGTCAAGGCTATAACCGTACTCGAACCCGAGAACGCCGGCCTCGGACAACGGACTGTTGTAGATTTCCACTAGCTCCGGCTGTGCGGCCAGTTCCTGCAGTCCGATCCAGACATGTCCGTCGTTGCTGTCGTACAGTCCGGCATGGCGGTGGCTGAATGTGCCGCGACGAACGTCCTGTCCGCTGAAGCGAAGCCGTGTGCCTTCCTTTACCAGAGTACCGAAGGCTGCGATTTCCGCTGCACCCCAGTCAAACGGCTTCTCTCCGGCAGCCATTTCGAGTCTTTGTTCCAGAATCTTCTGCAGTCGTACATGAGGCACGAACCCGGCCGGTGGTGTGCAGAGTACCTTCATGACGCTCTGAAGATGCGCCGGAGTCACGGTGGTGCTGACTTTGTCGGCAGCTGATGCCGGACCTCCGAAGAAGCCTTTCCACATGCCGCCGCCACTGTCTTCGAGATACTTGTAGCCCGCGCGGCGAGCCTCTGCGAGCTCGTTCTCCAGCACCTGCGCTCGCTTTGCAACGATCGCATCGGCTTCTTCGCGAGTCAGCTCCCGCAGTGAAAGCAGCGATTTCATGAAGCTCTCGAAGACCGTTTCGCGGCTTCGAATCACCTGATACATCGTCGGCTGAGTGAATGCTGGTTCGTCGCCTTCGTTGTGCCCGCGACGACGGAAGCAGTACATATCAATGATCACGTCACGGTGGAACCGGGAACGGAAGTCCATCGCGAGCTGAACGACCTGAGCCACTGCTTCCGGATCTTCACCGTTGACATGAAAGATCGGAATCTGAAGCATGCGGGCCACGTCAGTTGCGTAAGTGCAGGACCGCGCTTCGGAAGGAGATGTCGTGAATCCGACCTGGTTGTTGACAATGATGTGAACTGTTCCACCTGTCTGGTATCCAGGTAGTTCACTGAGGTTGAGTGTTTCCTGAATCACTCCTTCGCCGGCAAATGCCGCATCACCGTGGATCAGAATCACGCAGCTCTTGCGGCGATCCTGGTCGTTCTGACGATCCTGTTTTGCACGAAGTCGACCCAGCGCCACTGGGTTCACGAATTCAAGATGGCTCGGATTAAAACAGAGCGTCAGATGAACTTTCTGACCGGCAGCCGTCTGCCAGTCGGAGCTGTATCCGAGATGATACTTCACATCGCCGCGTCCCATTTTCAGTTCCGGGTCGCAGTCGTCAAACTCGCGGAAGATCTTATTGGGATCCTTGCCCATGATGTTGGCAAGCACGTTCAGGCGACCTCGATGGGCCATGCCGAGCACGACCAGTTCGATCCCCTGACTGCCGGCTCGTTCGATTGCCATGTCGAGCAGAGGGATGAGGCTCTCGGCACCTTCCAGAGAAAAGCTTTTGGCTCCCACGTATTTCTTCTGAACGAATTCCTCGAACATCACCGCGTCGCTCAGACGCGTCAAGATCCGGATCTGTTCGTCACGTGAGAGGCGGAGCCGATTCGCTGTGCGCTCCATGCGGTCCTGCAGCCAGTTGCGTACCTGCAGACTGTCGATATGCATGAACTGCACACCGATGGAGCGGCAATAGGTTGTCTGAAGCCATGTCAGCATGGCTCGAAGCGTGCGTGACTCCGGCCCGCCGAACCACTCCGTCGAGAACTCCATCCCCATGTGTTCCTGCGTGAATCCGTAGAACTCCGGATCCAGTTCCGCAGGGCGAGGTCTCGTACTTTGAAGCGGGTCGATCTGAGCAACGATGTGCCCGCGAACGCGATAACTTCGGATCAGCTGGTCCAGCCGTTCCTGAAGAACGACCGCTTCAGATGTAGAGCCATCTGCCTTTGAACCTGCTCCCCGATGAAAGACGCTCGCGAACTGAAAGGGATTCTGAAAAGTCTCGACCGAGATTGGATTTCCATCCTGACCGGCCTGGAGTTCGTCGAAATAATCCCGCCAGTCCGGAGACACCGAGTTGCGGTCATTCAGGTAATTCGCAAACTGACTTTCCGCGAATTCCAGATTCTGCGCGCTGATCCGCTCCACCGGTGCGACACTGCCCGATGTGGCAGGCACAGAATGTTCGGAAGTTTCCGATTCAAGAAAGGCTGGTGCAGAGGAAACGGCGGGGCGTGGTGTGATGGTCGACATATTCAATTCCGTTCCAGGAACGGGTGGGAGACTTTCGGTGTGGTGGTTACTGCAGATTTGAGATCACGTGTCAGTCAGGAGGTTTTCCGAAAGTGTACCCGAATGATAAAACGCGGGTTGTGTGAATGGGAAGCCTGTGGAACAGCGGGGAGAATCGATTTTCTGCGAAAGATTCATTCCCCGAAGAAAATGAGCCGAGTGCCATGAAAATCGGAATTGTTACCGTATCAGATCGAGCGAGTCGAGGTGAATACGAAGATCGTGGCGGTCCTGAAATTCTGCGGTTTTTTCAGGACATCCTTTTCTCTGAGTGGCAATCAGTGCCGCGCGTCATTTCCGACGATCTGCCCCTGATTGAAGAAACGCTCCGGCAGCTGGCGGACGAAGAACATTGCTGTCTGATTGTGACAACCGGCGGTACGGGACCGGCTCCTCGAGATGTGACGCCGGAAGCGACTGCTGCCGTCTGCGAGAAGATGCTCCCGGGCTTTGGTGAGCTGATGCGGCAGGTTTCACTTCAGAAAGTTCCGACTGCGATTCTCAGTCGCCAGACGGCAGGAATTCGAGGAAACTCTCTGATTCTTAACCTGCCCGGACAGCCACGAGCCATCCGGGAGTGTCTCGATGCTGTATTTCCCGCTATCCCCTACTGCATCGATCTGATCGGTGGACCTCGCCTTGAGGCGGATCCTGCAAAAATCTCAGTGTTCCGGCCGGGAGAAAAGAAGGCGTGAGCCGATCGGAGCAGGGTGGTTCTCGCCAGGAGCGTGGGGCCAGACTCACAGGGACCGAAGAAAACAGGAATTCGAGAAGCCTGAAACAAACAACGGCCCGCTGTCGCTCGACAGCGGGCCGCTGATTTTTCGTCAGAACCCCGTGCACCCGAAGTCGCTCATGACTTCGCGTGTTTCGCGAAGAGATCGCTCAGGGGCAATGGCGGAGAATTTACTCTTCGGCGACGTATGGAAGAAGTCCGATAAAGCGAGCTCGGAGAACCGCCTTGCGGACGGCTCGCTGATAAAGAGCAGAAGTACCGGTTCGGCGACGCGGCACGATGCGACCTTCACGGTCAATCAGATTGCGCAGTGTTCGCAGGTCTTTGTAGTCCACGTACACTGGACGTGGAACTTCACCGTTGATGCAGAACTGACAGCTCATCTTCTTTTTCTTGAGACGAGCACGACGTTTGCGAAGCTTCTTCAGATCAGCGCGGGAAATTGTTGCCATGAAAGATTCAGTTACCCTTGAATTCTACGGTCTGTTCGCACGCGGAATGGTCGCGGTTGAGAATGTCTTCAGCAGCCGGATTTTCCATGTGCATCATGCGGGCTAAACCCCCGTCTGGCCATCAATTTCCTGCATCTGCAGGACGATGAAAGCCGCCCGTCGGACTGCTGCTCTGCCGGGAAGCAGGCAAACAGCGGGGAAAACGAACCGCGAAGTGTAATCTCGCGAACCAGAACCGACAACACAAACTCACGAAATCATCGCGAGTTAGATCGCATTTCAAAACCAGGACAGGCTCCCTTGCAGTTGCTGAATCTGCAGCAAAACACCGCGTGCATCGGGAGCCAGTCCCGGTTTTGAACCCACCTGTAGTTGACGGTGACCCGGGAACATCGGCTGGTCGATGGTGTTTTTCGGAGGAAAAAACTGAAAATCTTCGGAGAATTCAGCTGAAGAGCAGGTCTACCCCACCGAAAATTCCTGAATCATCTTCTCGTCGACCTGAATTCCCAGTCCTGGGCCGCGCGGGACATCGATCTGCCCCTCAGTCACGTTGAACAATCCAGGGGACAGACCGTTGCGCCACGGATTCTCTGACTGATCGAGTTCCAGCAGTGGGCTGTCAGTCGGCAATCCCCAATGTGGATCCGGCAGCAGTGAAACCAGCTGAGCCGTCGCTGCGATCAGGATATCGCTGCCCCAGCAGTGCGGAATACATCGGATGCCTGACAACGCTGCCATCTCCGCGATGAACAGCACTTCCCCGAACCCTCCGCAAAGACTGATGTCCGGCTGGATGATGTCGAAGGTGCGACGGTCGATCAGCTCCTTGGCGTTTCCTCGAGAATCCAGAGCTTCACCACCCGCCAATGACAGTGGCAGTCTGCGCCGAAGTTCCTCATATCCCGCGTACTTCGGCGACTGAGGCAATGGTTCTTCGAAGCATTCAAAGTCGAACTCCTTCAGCACGTGTCCCATCCTGACGGCTGATTCCATCGTGTATCCGCCGTTTCCGTCGGTCATGAGCAGCACGTCCGGTCCAACAACCCCACGGACAGCTTCGACAATCTTTTTCTCCCGAGCGACAGAATACCGGCCGAGCCGCATCTTCATGGCGCGGAATCCCAGCTTCAGATTTTCGGCAGCATCCTGCGGATAATGGTCCTCTGGCTCGGTGCCATCCACATAATTCATTGTTGACGCGTAGACACGAATTCGGTCACGAAGGCGTCCTCCGAAGAGTTCTGCGACGGACAGATTCAGAATCTTTCCTCGCAGATCATTGAGTGCCATGTCAACGGCGCCGACTGCCAGTGCGTTACCGAAGTTCGCGCCCCACATCCGACGCCAGAGTACTCTGTAGTTCAGAGGATTCTGACCCTTCAGCATCGGGCCGATTGAGTCGTCGATGGTTGCTCGCGCGCCATTGATCGGACTGGTTTCGCCCCATCCGACATGACCAGAATCCGTTTCAATCCGAACGACCAG
This sequence comes from Planctomyces sp., assembly GCA_046345315.1. GTDB lineage: Bacteria > Planctomycetota > Planctomycetia > Planctomycetales > Planctomycetaceae > F1-80-MAGs062. The sequence goes on along the minus strand of JBKDKA010000056.1, from coordinate 9,896 downwards.
CATGTCACGAAATTGGTCCAGCGGATTGGACACTGAGACACCAAAGGGGCGTTTCAATTCGTGCCTCAGAACGAATGTCTGCACGGAGGTGATCTTGGCGCTGCGTTCGGGATTCGCTGCCTGTTCGCCTCCCAGAGCCTGTTTCGTCAAACCAAGTCCGGCCCCCGCAACGAGGAGTGGTGCCGCACGAAACAGCTGCCGTCGGCTGATCTCCGAGGATGTGTCTGAACTGCCGGGAAACATCGCGGAAGCCTTTCTCTCTTGTTTTATTGCGATCGACGGACTTCTTCACCTGTGCGGCGGATTTCCTGAAGCAGCTCTTCAAGCTCCTCTCGTCGCGTCAGCGGGTTCATCACTGTGACACGAAGTGCTGCAAGGTTCTTCAGCTGCGTCTGGACAATGTAGAATCGGCCTGCTCGAATCATACGGGAGCGTATCTCCCTCTGGAAACGATTCTGTGATTCTGCGGACTCTGTAATCATGTCGCGCGGAAGGTATCGAAACGCGACGATGTTGCACTGCGGCACATGCATCGTCACAAAGTCGTCGGCCGCTTCCAGCATCTCATGAAACTGCCGGGCTCGCTCGAAGGTGTGGTCAACCAATTGCTCGAAGAGTTCCTCACTGAAGACAGACCACAGTCCCCAGAGCCCGAATCCCAGAGCTCTTTTGGTGCATTCAATCGTTCGCATTCCGCTGTCGTATTCGGCCATTCCCGGGTTCGAAGGATCAAACAGATACGGCGCATCCTGATGAAATGTCTGGAAGCGATGATCTCGATTGCGATAAAGAACGGCTGCGCACAGAGCCGGAACGTACATCATCTTGTGTGCATCCCAGACCACACTGTCGGCCTGTTCCAGCCCCTTCAGCAGATGACGGTGTCGGCGACTCATCAGCGCTGCACCACCGTGAGCCGCATCGACATGCAGCCAGATGTTGTGCCGACTGCAGACGGCAGCGACGTCTTCGAGCGGATCGAATGCTCCGATGGGTGTTGCGCAGGCGCAGGCACTCACTGCAATGACGCGACGTCCCTGATCCTTCAGCGTCTTCAGGACGTAGTCGAGATGCTTCGGGTCCATCCTTCGAGCTTCATCCAGTTCCACTCGATGTACCTGTTGAGTGCCCAGACCAATGATCCCGGCGGCGCGAGCAACGCAATAGTGAGCGTCTGACTGAACGACCAGAGCCGCTTCAGAGGGAACGCCCTGTTCCCACGAATTCGGGAAGGCAACGTTTCTTGCTGTCAGAAGAGCAGTCAGATTAGCGAGGGAACCGCCGCTCGTCAGCAATCCGGAACTCGTCGCAGGATCCCAGCCGATGCGTTGGCAGAGCCTTCCCACCAGTGCGAACTCAACGGCGGTTGCCCATGGACCCATCTCGTAGATGGCCATGACCTGATTCGTCATCGTTCCAATGGCGTCAATGAGTCCGGCCAGAGGAATGGAAGCGGGAACCTGATGTCCGATAAAACGAGGATGGTGCAGGTTCTGTCCCGAGCTCAGGATCTGGTCCATGCACTCTGAGAAACTCTTCAATGTCTCTTCGAGTGGTTTCTGCAACTGCCCACGGTCAAGAAAACTGTCTGCGAGACGAATCGCTGCTTCCGGGGTTTCCCAGTTGAGCACCCGACTGGTGCCGGTCGTGACAGAATTCAGGTGACTCTGCAGTTTCGACTGCCATTCGGAAAGCATGCTCCGAATCGTGTCTGCAGAATAAAGATCTGAAAGTGTTCTGGGAGTTTCGGAGTGTGACATCAGTCTGATGGAATTCAGTAACGACCTGATCCGGAACTTTGTCTGAACGGTCGATTTGTCAATGCAGGAATCGGATTGAGCCAGATTCGTCTCCCGGTGGTTTTACCTGAGATCACTCAAAAAGAAACTCTCTTTCAACTGGAGTTTCCCGATTTCAGACCGTCGTTTTTCTGCTGCCAGGATTCTACATTCAGTGATCACAGCAGGATTCATGTTCGCCGGAGTTGATTCGGGAAGACACGATCGCACTTTTTCGAATCGGACTTCAATCACGCGTGAACTCACAGTCGGGTTTCCCGTAAGCGACATCAGACAGGATAAAGAGGACTTCTGGTTCATGGCAAAAAAAACGGTCCCTGCTCAGAAGAACGCTCCGCCGGTTCGGCGAACATGGAAATTCTGTCCTCGCTGCGGATCTTCGCCGGACAAGCAGGGCACAAACCCGTTTTCATGTTCACACTGCGGGTACAGTCATTTTTTCGGCCCGTGTACTGCTGTCGGATGCATCACGCTCGTTCCGGACGGACGGATGCTTTTCCTGATCCGCGGCCGAGATCCCGGGAAGGGGCTTTATGGGCTCCCCGGCGGATTTGTTGACGCCGGGGAATCCGTCGAAAAGGCGCTGCGACGCGAGGTTCTGGAAGAAACCGGAATTCGAGTTCGAAGCTTCCGCTATCTGGTTTCGTTCCCGAACAGTTACGTGTATTGCGGCGCGGCTCTTCCGGTCACCGACCTCTTCTTCGTGGCGGAAATTCCACTGCCGAAGGAAGTCGTGTTGCAGGAAGGTGAGGTGGACGGCTGGGTGCTCAGCCGACCGACGTCCGCTGTCCTGAGCCGCATGGCGTTCGAATCCAATCGGAAGGCGATTGAATACTTCATCCGAACGGATGGTAATCGAGACTGATTCGCTTTCTGAGTGGAATCAGAATGTCACTCAGGGACGCCGCATTCCGGGATGAAGCCCCGCGATCTTTGTACGAACTCGATACACGCCTTTTCGAGCCGTAACAATCAGCGTTCGTGAGTCCTCCCCGCCGAAGGCGAGATTGGCGGTCTTCTGAGGGAATGTGATGGAACCCAGCTGACTGCCGTCCGGGCGAAACACCACGACTTCGTAACGCGAAGTGCACCAGACGTTGCCGTTGACATCCACTTTCATACCGTCCGGAATCAGACCTGTCGCGAATGTTCGCGGGCGACTGAGACTTCCGTCATCCAGGACGTCATATGCTCGAATATATCCATCATCAATGTCATCGGAGATGTAGAGGATCTTTTCGTCCGGAGAAAAGGCCAGACCGTTCGGCATCTGCATGTCTTCGACGACTCGATGAAGAGTTCCATCCGGAGTCACTCGGTAAACGCCATTGAGATTCAGTTCCGATTCTCGTTTTGGTCCGAAGTACATCAGACCAAATGGCGGGTCTGAGAAGTAGAGTGTTCCGTCGGATCGGATGACCAGGTCGTTCGGGCTGTTCAGTTTCTTTCCTTCAAAATTTTCTGCGAGCACGGTCACCGAACCATCTTTTTCCAGCCGAATGACTCGCCGGTTCCAGTGTTCACAGATCACCAGTCGTCCTTCGGCGTCCAGCGTGAGTCCGTTGGACTTGCCGCTTGGAGTTCGAAACACCTTTCCGGATTCCGTATGGATTGTGTCTCCGGGAATGTCAGAAAAGATGAACTGCTTTTCAGAAGGCAGCCACAGAGGTCCTTCCGTGAATCCGTAACCATTTACGACTTCTTCGACTTTGCCTTCAGCGACTTCGTTATCGGAAAGGTTGTTTTCCTGAGTGGCACTCGGGACCTCCTGCTGTGGGGTCTGGCCAGAACATCGCGCAGTGTTGCAGGCGAGGAGTAGTGAGCAAAAGGCAGATGCGATGAGTGATTTTGTAGACATCATGATTCCGATTTGAGGATCGAGCGTCAGACGCGGGAAGCGAAGGGAATGGCACTCCACTGGTTTCCGGTGCAGCGTTACCGAATGGCTCGCGCCATTCCGCTTAATCTACAAACGGTCTGATGAATGTCGAGCGTCCTTAACCGGATGACGCCATGTCAAATGGCTCCTCGTTGTGTAAGGCGTGAACTCGTTGTGTAAGTCATGAATATGAAACGCAAAGGGTTACGCTTGATTCCGATTAGCTGAACTTGTTGCACCTGCGATTCATCTGTGTAACCCGCGATATCCACAGTTTTATCGGATTTCGTTTTTGACCGTAGGGAACTACCGATCACTCATTCTGTGTTTGATGAGTGCTGCGCTGATGCATCCGAGCTCAGCAGGAGAGCTTTCCGTACGGACTCGGCGACGGTTCTGCCCAGTTCTTCAGATCCGGCCGGTGTGTAATGAACGTCACCAGCGTTTCTGAACAACTCGGGGCCGAACGTCAGAGACGCCGAATGGAGATCGTTGATCGGGATCCCGTGCTGTTTCATGATCTTCTCCGCGACAACGTTGTAGCGGAGCTCATCACCGGCGATTCGTCCGGGTTCTCCCTCAGGAACGCGCGTAGTACTGGCCCATATCAGTTTTGCACCGGTTTTTTCAAGGCGCTGCACCAGCTGTTCGAGATTTCTTTCGTACTGCTCCAGGGATGTCTGCAGTCGCCCGTTGACTTTGTCTCGGTTATCGTTCGTGGTGGGATTGGGATGCCGATAACAGAGATCATGCAGACCCCAGTTGAAATGAATGACGTTCCACGGAGTTTCACCCAGCCAGCTTTCGATCATTTCAAGACCGCGGCCTGTATGACTCCCGTTTCCCGGATGATGGACCACCACCGCTTCACCGGTCATGGCTTTCTCGACGAACGGTGTGTAACCGATGGAAATCGAATCCCCGATGATCAGAACTCGCGGAAGTTCGCCGGGCTTCGCTGCCTGTTCATCAAACTGGTACGAAAAAACGTCCCCGTCGTGCAGGACAAAGCGGAGACGTATTTCTTTTCCGGCCAGGCTGCTGACGTCTGCAGAGTCTTTCCAGGTGACCTGCTGAGATACACTGTCGCCGAACAATTCATCGGACTCTGCCAGTGTGTATCCCGGGATCGGTTGACCATCGGCATTCTGAATCTCCACGCGAAGGCTGCCGGCAGCTGACGTTGCATAGTTCACAGTGAGGTGACGCCCACGGAATTTCAGCGGTTTCGTAATGGCTGTGCCGCCCGTCAGTGGCGCGTTCAGCGAGACAAATCCATCCAGCCGAATTGTGTACCTTCGCAGACGGTGTTCTGCGTCTCTCCATGATCCTTCGTTGAAGTGCATGGAGATCTCGTTCGGACAGCCCGGTGTTTCGGAGGGTGTTTCAAACAATCCATAGCTCTGATAGTTGTCGCCATAGATCCATCGTCCCTCCGCTTCCCGACCGGGACGAAGAAAGGCTTCATCCCGGCGCTGAAAGAAGAGTCCGTCACGGCTAGTCATGAACAGGCCGTCCGTCACTTCAGCGCCCGTGTAGGCGCCGCTGTCGGCAATGGAGGCAGCAAACTGCGCTCGCGTCTTTACGGGTTCGAGACGTTTCGCATGTTCAGTCAGCGGACGACTCACAAACCGTGTCGGGAATCCCATCAGAATGTGTGGGGCTCGATAGTACGGGCTGATCTGATTCGTATACATCTGCTGTGGTGGCGATTCTTTCGGATAAGTGATTCCGACCGGTTCTGACCATGAGCGAAAGTCAGTTGAGTGCGACATTCCGATGGAACGCAGTCCTTTGAAATCAGCTTCACTGAAGTACCGAACATACATGGAATAACGCTGGCGTGAGTCATCCCAGAAGACGGTGTTGTGAGAATCGAATGCTCCGGTGGTGACAACAGGACCACTGCTGAGTGCTGACCAGTGAATTCCGTCAGCAGATCGGAAAGTCAGGAGACCGTTGCTGGCCGTTGTGCCACCCACTGCTTTGTATCGTTCCTCAGGGCTGCATGACGGATTGGTGTCTTTGAACGGGGCGAAGTTGTGAGTCTCCGGTCCACCTCGCCAGATGATGTTATTGTCTTTCGGCCCGGAATTGTTCGAAGTCGGAGGCCAGTCGAAGAGACCCAGGTTCGGTTTGGTCCACTGAATCCCGTCGCGGCTTTCCGCATAACACACGACTTCACTCTGAGCCTGTCTCAGTGGTGGTGGATCGATGATGTACCGATGGCCTCGGTAATACATCCGATAGATTTCACCATCCTGAAAGACGGTTGCGTAACCACTGGAGTTCCCTTCCCAGGGCTTTTCAAATGTGATCGCGACTTCTCTCGGCGTCGGGTGATGAAGACGATACGACATGCCGCCTTCGGTTCGTTCGATGAGCGTTTCATCAACAAAGAGCTCGCGTCGACTGCCGATATCGACGGATTCAGCCTGAACGGAATCTCGGGATGCGTTCGCGATCCCGCAGATAACAGGCAGCAGCAGCAGCGGGAGACGAGTTGTGAATCCGCGCATATTGAATCCTCAGAGGTCAGAGGTTTAGAGGCTCTGACAAAATCGGGACACGCACCCTTCAACCAACGAATTGATGAGCGTATACAGCTTTGCTCGGGAGCCGGTACCGGTTCTGTCAGGCGTTCCTGGAAGTTTGATGTCGGAACGCCTGATGGTTTTTATCAGGGGGCGCCCGCAAAGATGACTGATCCGGACTGTTTTTTGATCCGATCCACGATCCTGTGATTCTCTGCTAAAATTCCTGATCGCATAGCAGTCGAGGCAGGGCATCTCCTCCCTGTGATGACTCCTTTTGATCTGCACTGATATCCGAGTTTTCGAAGAAAAGAGATTCCAATGAGTTCCCCCCATCCGATTGTTCACCGCTCTGAGATTGCTCGAATGATCGATCATTCTCTCCTGAAACCAAATTCAACAACTCGGGAATTTGAAGAGGGCTGTCTGCTGGCTCGTGATCTCAAGGTCGGCAGTGTCTGTATTCAGCCATACTACCTGCGGAGATGTGCGGAGATCCTTCAGGGCAGTGGGGTCAGCGCGAGTACGGTGATCGGATTTCCTCATGGCGGGCATACAACGAAGGTCAAAGTCGCTGAAGCGGAACAGGCACTCGCGGACGGTGGCCAGGAGCTTGATCTGGTCTGCAACATCAGCCGCGTTGTCAGTGAAGACTGGGAATATGTGACGGCTGATCTGAAAGCGGTGATTGACATCGCACACGCGTCTGGCCAGAAGGTCAAAGTGATCTTTGAAAACTGTTTTCTGAATGAGTCACAGAAGATTCGTCTGTGTGAGATCTGCAGTGAACTCAGCGCTGACTGGGTCAAGACTTCGACCGGATTCGGGTCCGGTGGAGCGACGATGGATGATTTGAAGCTGATGCGTCGCCATGCTGCTCCGACAGTGCAGGTGAAGGCTGCCGGTGGCATTCGGACACTGGATGCGCTCCTCGAATGTCGTGCGATCGGTGTGACTCGCATTGGGACAAGTGCGACATCAGCAATCCTCAACGATGAACGTTTTCTTCCCGACGGTGAGCTGAAACTGCTGACAGGCGAAGGACCCCGTGATGGCAGGGATTCTCCGACAATCGATGCACTTTCGTACTGAGCGACAGGTGGGGCAGTGTAGTGACATTCGGAGTCTCCGCAGCGTTCGGCTGGGTTCACCGCGCGTTATCGTGATTCGGGTGATTGACAGGAAACGGAGCGAACCGAGGGCGATCGGGATGTCATTCTCCCGGGACTTACCGCTCAACCACGAAGTCTCATCGTACTGATGAATCCAGCTTGCCGAACGAACCGCTCAGGTCGGTGCCATTGCCTGGTCTGAGAGGGTGTGAAGTTTTGCGGGGTTGAGCCAGCGAACGACGGGATCACCGCAGCAAACTCGCAAAACTACGAAAACATTTCTTCACAGCCCCGGATGGGTATCTGGTATACAGAAGTCTCTGTTGGTGTTTGTCTGGGTTCTTTGGGTCTGATAGGAGTGGTCAGTTCGTAGAGTTTCTATCAGAAAAATCAATCCAGAATACGCGTGCTTTTTATTCGATCTGAGACATGTTAAAGGTTGTGTTCTATCTATGTTGACAAGTGGTCGCAGACCCTCTAACGTGATGACCTTGCGAGGCTGGGGTCCGAGTTTGGGCCGCGCCTTGACTTGGTGTCCCACACTGCGGTTTACACAATGGAGGTTGTCGATGTTGAGAGTATTGCGCGGGGCCGCACTGACTGCGGCGTTAGGCCTGATGGTTCTTTCGGGTGACGCAGAGGCGAAGAAGCACTACGGTTCCTGCGGTTCCCATGGAACAGTTGTTGACTACGGGTCTGCTGGTTCACATGGCTCTGCTGGTTCATACGGATCAACTGGGTCTTACGGCTCGCACGGAATCGCAGTTGTTGAAGTTTCTTACGCGTCCAGTGGGTCTTATGGATCCCATGGGTCACACGGATCTAAAAAGGCTCGAAAGCATCGTGGTTCTGAAGGGTCCTATGGATCTCACGGTTCCAGCGGCGGCGAGATCAGCTACGGCTCAGATGGATCTCACGGATCACATGGTTCTCACGGCGGCAAGAAGATCAAGATCAAATACAAGAAGGCTCGTGGTTCACACGGCTCTGAAGGATCCTACGGATCCACCGGGTCTTATGGATCGACTGGCTCAGCTTCCTACGGCTCGTCCGGAGTCGTGTACTGAGGCCTGAGTGAGCAAATACTGAATCTTCAATGATTCTGATCACACCGCCGGTTCGATTTTCGTCACGGCAGCCGTCGGAATCTGAAGTTCAGCGGTGATATGGTGAACCGAGGTGGGGGCTCAGACCCTACTGCTGTAAAGGTCTTGTGGTGAGTTGTTTTCGCGCTTCCTGTCGGGCTGTGGACGTGAGGTTTTTTCGTTTAGTTTTTGTTGGCGTTCCGAAGAGCAGCCGGTGCACGGAGGAGTGAGTCAGTCTTCCGTGGTTATGAGTCGCGTTATGGACGCGCTGAGTCGGGGAGGCTTTCCACGAATCTTTCCAGCAGTGTTTCAGTAGATCCGCAAGGCGATGTTTGATCTGAGGCATCGTGCGTGCCACATCGAAGTACTCTGTTGTTGTCTCGTGAGACACGAATGTCTCCCACGCGATCAGTTGATCCTCCACGTCTCGAAACATTAACTCAGACGAGATCTCAGTCGGTTCACAGGACTGCGACTGGGCCACGTAACCTCGGACAACCTGCATCAGATTGTAGAGCAGCATGCAGAAGGAGAACTGAAACAACGTGGCCTTGGGTGTCGTTCCAATCAGGTGCGATAAGCCAAACACCTCGGTGACCTGCTGGAACATTTGTTCGATTCCCCAGCGTTGCCGATAGACCCAGAGTAAGTCTGCGGCTGCATACTTGTCGGCATCCAGAAGACTTGTGATGAGAATCACCGGCTTGCCTTTGGAACACGTCAGTTCGATCCTCCGGACGTATAGTCTGCGAGGGTCCTTTTCTGAGCCCAGCCAGCCCCAGCTTTCCTTGAAGTTTTCGGCTGTGCTGGTGACGCCCACACGCTCTTCGACTGATAAATCCGTGTGAAATCTGGTTTTTCTGTGGTAACGGACGAGAAACTGATCCCCCGGGGAGCCCATGAAATGTTTCGGCTGAACCAGATCACAGAACGCTCGATCGCCCACGTGCAGCTTGAGTCCCGGAAACAACTCATCGACTCGCGGCACGACGGTCCCGGTGTGCTTCACTTCGTTCGCTTCCCCGTCGGATTCACCATGCATCGTGACTGCCATGTTGGTATCCCAGTCCAGGGCCACCAGAGCTCGGCCGCCAATCAGGCCTCCTTTCGTTCCTCGCAGCGGCTTCAGTCGTCGAGCAACCTTCTTGATAGCCTTCCCGTCATAGGTCAAGATGCGAAACGACTGCAAGGATTTTGGACGCTGCCAGGCAGACCACTCCGGAAACGTCTTGCGTAACACTACAGTTGAACGTTCGAGAAATGCTTCGCTGACCGCAATCGGCAGATGGGCCAGTTTCTGATAGGCGGCTTGAACGGAGGCTTCCAGAACTCCGGGTTGCATATTGTGTTGAAAGCTCTGCCGACCTGACTTCGAAGTCAGCAAAGCATCGGAAATCAAATGCACAATCAATGGGAAGGAAATGACCCGGTCATAACATCGCCCACGATGCTCTTCCCAAATCGACGACAGCAAATCCTCATCTGTC
>JBKDKA010000055.1:0-36937 GCA_046345315.1 Planctomyces sp. | reverse complement strand
TGCCCGAAGGAAAATCGATCGAACTGACTGCAGCGGATCTTCCTGATGGCGGGTTTGCGTTCTTCTTCTGCAGTGGCCGGAGTTACGAAGTGGATGACGTTCGGATTGAACGCAGCAGTGCTTCAGCGACGCCTACACCCGAACTCACAGCCCTGCGCGAAAAGATTCAGGCACGTTACCATGATTATGAAGCAGCGAGGAAAGAGCTGCTTGCTCGTCGGTCTTCCGGACCGGGGCGAGCGATCGCGTGGGTGAGCGATGCGTCCGCAGATCTGCCTCAGGTTCCTTTTCTGACTCGCGGACAGTATCACCTTCGTGACGGTGCGGTGGATGCTCAACCGATGAAGATGCTGTCCGGCGAGGGCGACTCCTGGCAGCCAACGTCCGAGTCCGCGACGTCATCCACGACAAAGAAATCCACGGGGCGTCGCAGTGCATTTGCTGCATGGCTGACGCAGAAAGACAGTCGTCCCGAAGCACTGTTGGCGCGAGTGCACGTCAATCGGATCTGGGCTCGCTATTTTGGACGCGGAATCGTTCCGACGACGGACAACCTTGGTCAGAGCGGATCCAGCGCGTCGCACCCGGAGCTTCTCGACTGGCTGGCGTTGACGTTTCGCGATTCCGGCTGGTCTCAGAAAGCAATCCATCGTCTCATCGTGACGTCATCTGTTTATCGACAGTCTTCGACGGCTCATCCGGAAGGGCTCGCGGCGGATTCTGCGAATCGGTTTCTCTGGCGTTTTCCGGTTCGACGTCTGGATGCAGAATGTATTCGCGATGGAATGCTGCAGACGGCCGGACTTCTGGATCGAACATTCTTCGGGCCATACGTGCCCACACAGCAGTCCGCCACAGGAGAAGTGCTCGTCAGTTCTTCGACACCGGGAGCGTATCGTCGGTCCGTTTATCTTCAGCAGCGCCGTTCGCAGACACTGAGCCTGCTCAAGGTCTTTGATGCTCCCGCCATCGCCACGGTGTGCAGCAGCCGGCCGTCTTCGACTGTGCCGCTGCAGTCTCTGGCTCTTCTGAACTCAGAGTTCGCTGTCGAATGTGCCGAACGATTTGCGAAGCAGCTGCTGCAGGATTTTTCAGTCACTCACCCGGACAATGCGAGGGATCTTGTGCAGTCAGCCTGGCTGCGTACAGCCGGCAGAAAACCTGAAGCTTCAGAACTGTTGCTGATGACAGAATTCCTGAAAGGTCAGGTCGACATTTATCCAGAGTCGGACGCCAATCGCATGACTTACGCAGTTGCGGATCTCTGTCAGATGCTGCTGGCTTCCAATCCGTTTCTATATCTGGAGTAAAACTCAACGCACCCTGAGTGACGTCTCGTCAATCTGAGAATGAGTCAGTTGAACATACACATCCTTCGTGTCCATCGTGATCTTCGTGTTGAGAAAAACGGTACAGGTGAAACATGAGTTCGAGTTCCGGATCGAAGATCACCAGGAATCAAAAGGCCTCCAGTGAAGATCTGTCGTCGCTTCGTGTGCTCGCGCAACGGCGAGCATTTCTGAATCAGTCGGCCGGTGGCATGCTCGGGTCCATCGCGCTCAGCTGGCTCAGTCAGACATCCGGACTGGCCGCTATGCCGTCCGAGGGATCGTCATCTCTTTCAGAGGTTCTGCCTGGAGCGGCGATTCGGCAGGGCAGCAGGATCGAACGCGTCATCTGTCTTTTTCAGAATGGCGGCCCAAGTCAGATGGACCTGTTTGACCCGAAACCGGAGCTCAATCGTCTGAGCGGGAAGCCGTATCCGGGTTCGCAGAAGGTGGAGACACTCTCCCCGTCATCATCCGGAAACCTGCTGGGTTCTCCGTTTACATTCCGTCCGGCGGGACAGTCCGGAATGCTGCTGTCAGAACTGATTCCTCACACGGCGTCGATCGCCGATGAAATCACACTGATTCGTTCCATGGTGACGGAGTCTGTCTGTCACGAGACGGCGCTCCGGATCGCTCACAGCGGGCACCCCATTGCCACGGACAGGCCGAGTCTTGGGTCATGGATGAGCTATGGACTGGGGACGGAGAATCAGAACCTTCCTGCGTTTGTGGTTCTGCCTGATCCGGGTGGCCTGCCGATCAACGGCACACTGAACTGGTCGGCCGGCTGGCTTCCGGCGCTCCATCAGGGAACCCCGTTTCAGGTGGGCGATCCATCCGTGTCTCCGGTACTCAATTTGAAGACGCCTCAAAGAGTCCCGGAGAATGCTCGACGAAGGCAGCTGGATTTCGTGCAGAGCCTGAATCGCGAACACGCACAACGATTTTCAGAAAACACAGATCTGATTGCTCGGTTACGTGACTTCGAGACAGCAGCACGCATGCAGAGTGCCGTGCCGGGTGTCATCGACCTCTCCACGGAAACCGCAGAAACGCGAGCTTTGTATGGACTTGATCAGCCAGCCACGCAGACATACGGGACTCGGTGTCTTCTTGCACGACGACTTGCTGAAGCCGGTGTCCGGTTTGTTGGTGTGTATCTCAAGAGTCAGCCGTGGGATACCCACAGCGACAATGCCAATGCAACAAAGAACGTCGCGGCCGGAATTGATCAGCCGTCAGCAGCTCTCGTGAAGGATCTCCGCCGTCGCGGACTACTGGATTCAACGCTCGTCGTCTGGATGGGCGAATTCGGACGAACACCGGTCTCTCAGGGAGCCAACGGTCGAGATCACAGTCGGCGCGGGTTCTCAATGTGGATGGCCGGCGGTGGTCTGCGAGGTGGATACTCTCATGGAGCCACAGACGATTTCGGATACGAATCCGTCGATAAGGTCGTCTCCGTGCATGACATACACGCGACCATTCTGCATCTGCTGGGAGTCGACCACCATGAATTATCATGGTCTCACGATGGTCGCCGAGAAACGCTCACGAATGCCGATCTGACTCAGGCTCATGTGATCAGAGAAATCCTGTCCTGATATCGAAACCGTTCAATTGTTACAGGTGATTTCAAAGCCGAGACTGTTTCCCGATAAACTCTCACTGCTTCTGTTCCAGCGGCTGGGCGCGAGCCCACCGTTGCGTCAGGCGACTGAAATCACCGCACAGCTTGCGCTGTTCCGCTTTTGAAATGCGCTCGATCCATCAGGACGATGTCGCAGCTCAGTCGTCGCGTCATTCAAGGCTGATCAGCGGTTCCGGTGGGTCGACAGGAGTCACACACTCCGGGCTGTCAACAACCGGTCGATTAACGATCGTGGATACGCACGTCTGACTAAGACTTCCTGCGGGAGCAGGAACGAGCAGATTCTGCAGCTGAGCCGGCGTAGCGTCACCGCTCAGCCAGGTCGACCAGGCTTCGGGAGGAAGAATCACCGGCATCCGATCGTGAAGCGGCTTCATCTCCTCGTTGGCGGATGTGGTCAGGATCGTGCAGGAGATCACCGCATCAACTCCTCGCCCGCCAGGAGCTCCACCGACATGAAACCCGGAGGCCGGTCCGTTTCGTGGGGACCATGTTTCCCAGAGCCCCGCCAGTGCCAGCGGTGTCTGATCCATTGATTCCATCAGCCAGGGCTGTTTCTTTCCGTTGCTCAGTTTCTGCCACTCATAGAAGCCATCGATCGGAATCAGGCAGCGGCGTTTCGCAAACGCACTGCGAAATGCCGGCTTCTCAGCGACCGTCTCTGATCTTGCGTTGATGGTCTGACTGGCAATGGACATATCCTTTGCCCACGATGGAATCAACCCCCATCGCATGAAGACAGCTTCTCGCTGCAGTGGCTGATCGCGTACGGAACGGATGCAGATCACAAGCTGAGTCGGCGCGATGTTGTATCGAGGCGCAAGTTCCGGCATCGACGGACACAGAAACATCTCAATGAGCTGTGCCGCAGGTGTTCTAAGGGTAATGCGACCGCACATCAGGAAACTCCTCGTGATTCTCTATGCCGGATTGATTCAACGTACGTCATTCCCGCGCAGGTGGGAATCCAGTCCGCCTGTGTGCCACTGGCTATGCCAGTGCTGTTGTTTCAAAAACACTGCCATAGCGAGTGGCACACATCAATGGATCGTTGACAGAGCACTATACCCGATCGGCGATGGCGCGACGGCTGCTGCGTCTGAAGATGCCACTCAGAGACCGGAGAAGAACCGAGGCATCAGCTGACACCCAGCGGGAAAACCAATCTCTGATTCCGCAGCGTTGGCTTCACTGTAGGTCTGGAATCGATCCGGCATGATCCCCTGACCACACATCGCAAACGGACAGTCGCCGTGACTGTGAGTCCGTGTTCGAAGAAACGTCGGATGATCCGGACAGACAAGCAGCCGGTAGTCACCCTGCTTTTTCAGCCAGTCATGAAGCGGTCCGACGATGTGGCGATCGATGTTTTCGACCGCTTCCACCTTCGCACGCACATTTCCCTCATGGGAGGCTTCGTCGGTCGCTTCAACGTGAACGACGATGAAATCGACGTCATCGCGAGACAGGGTGCTGATCGCAGCACGCCCCTTCGCCGCATAGTCTGTGTCGAGGTAACCCGTGGCGCCCGCCACTTCGATGACTTCCCAGCCGATCAGTCGCCCGATTCCCCTGAGAAGGTCAACGGCGGTAATCACAGCTCCCCGAACACCAAACATGTCACGAAACGGGGTCAGAGCCGGACGCTGCCCGTAGCCCCAGAGCCATGTCTGTGTCGCCGGAAGTTCGCCTGCTGCGATCCGTTTCCGATTGGGTTCAGCATTCAAAAACAGCTGCTGACTGCGTTCCATCATCTGAAGAAGGACTTCAGCTCCGGGCCCGGTCGGCAGGTAAGGTGCAATCGGCTGATCGGTAATGTCGTGTGGTGGCGTATTGGTTGTTTCGCTGGTAAACGGAGCTGCAACACCTCGAGCTCGATACACCAGAAGATTTCGGTAGCTGACACCTGGAAAAAATTTCCAGTGACTGTCACCGCACTGATCATGCTGCAGAATCTGGATCAGCTCCCGAGCAATCTCGTTCGGAATCTGCTCCGCCGTGAAGCTCTTCATCACACCGTCAAGAATGGTGACCAGATTACAGCGAATCGCCCAGTCACCCGGATGAAGCTCGATCCCCTGAGCCGCAGCTTCGAGCGGTGCTCGCCCCGTATGAAAGACGAGCGGATCGTAGCCGAAGAGGCTCATCGTACCGACATCGCTTCCGGAGGGCATGCTCTCCGGAACGTTGTTCGTTCGACCGACAATTCCGAGCCTGGCAACCTCATCCATGTTCGGAATATGGGCTGCCTGAAGCGGTGATTGATTGTTCAGAACGGGCTGACGCTCATCCGCCACGCCGTCCGGGATGACAAGTGCAAACTTCATGGTGAGATCAGTCGACGTAGAGGAACTCGTTCGATGTCAGCAGAGCATGACAGACACCCGTCAGTGACTGCAGAAACGCATCGCGTCCGGCGGGCAGTGTAACGCTGTCAGTCTGGATGGCTGTAATCTGATCCGCAGCAAACTGAGTCGCAAGTTTCAGCTCCTCAGAATTCGGATTTCTTCCATAGGCCAGCTGCCATGCGCGAACAATCATTCCGGGCAGAGCACCAGGATCCGGCAGAGGTCCGTGGAATCCTGCGGACGTGGTGAATTCTGTCGTCGCCAGTCCCGGTGAAATCAGAGTGATTGTGGAAGCCCAGGAGAAAGAATCTGAGGTGATCGTTTCGAGACTGTCGGTAATGAAATCGATGGTGTCGCCCGCCTGAACTTCGATGGCGCCAGTCACCGTCTCGATTCCGCCATTGAATGCTTTCCATTCTCCAGCCAATCCGCTGCGACTGCTGACAATCCGGCCGCGAACGCCATCTCCGCCAGCGTTTCCGTGGCCGAGCGATCCCTTGATGAGAATGCTTCCGTTGCGAGGCGCCGTCCAGCGACGAATGACAGATCGTTCCGGCGCGTCCGGATGTCCCCCGTCAGCGGTCAACAGCGGGTAGCCCAGAACTGGATCGGGGAGCACCGAACCGGCTTGCCAGGAAGATCCCGTCCAGTGTGCCAGTGGCGTGAATGACCCTGTGCGTCCGGCGGTGGCATCAAAGCCGCCATATCCAAACTGCCATGGTGACATCGAAGCCGCAGGAACCGGTGGCAGATCAGCCTGCTGTTCCGCGGTCAGCGACGCCGGTTCTCGCACACATCGGTCAGCTGTTTCTTTCGCGAACTGAAGAATGCTTTCTGAGTTCATCAGCATCAATGACTGAGTGGCGACCGTTGAAACAGGACGCAGCTCGCAGTTGGTTTCCATCACCGGTGCGTCAAACGCCTGAAGCATGGCTACCGGCTGACTCCGACGAACCTTGATATAAAGACTGCGCCGTGTCTGATCGGGATCGACAACAATCTGTCCCGCATCATCTTCACGGATCGGCGCCGGCGCACCATACATCGCCGGGCTGAGCTTACCTGCTGTGCTCAGAAGACGATCGCGAAAGACCTCAGCATCCAGACGCACAATTCCGCGTCTTGAAAAGTATCGATTGTCCGGATCCAGTGCATCATGGTCCGGTGTTCTCACCGTTGACTGACGCCACGCTGACGAATGCAGAATGACTCGATGCATCTGCTTCAGTGACCATTTCTGTTCCATCAGTTCCGAAGCCAGCCAGTCCAGCACCGCCGGATGCGATGGTCGACTGCCGAGCTGACCGAAATCAGACGGCGTCGTGACGATGCCGCGACCAAAATGATGCAGCCAGATTCGATTCGCGAGGACACGCGGTGTCAGCGGATTCTGGTTTCCCGCAATCCAGCGAGCCATCGCAAGTCGGCGTCCCGTCGTCGGGAGTTTCTCATCGTCTGTCGGGAACTGCACGGGCGTGTTGTCGACGGATGTGACCGTCAGCGCAGCCGGGCTCACTGCCTGCTTTGGCTGTCGGTAATCACCGCGGTGAAACAGATGAGTCTCCGGAGCGTGCCCCGGCGGTTCCGTCAGAATCGAAAGAAACTCCTCCGGCGGTTTCTTCGCACGGATTTCATTGATCTTCGCATCGAACTTCTTCAGATCCTCAGCGGCGTCCGGCAGATACTGATAAAGCACTCCCGGAGAAAAGTTCACACTCGGGTACTTCTCCAGCAAAGCTTTCTGTTCCGCAGTTCGCTGGTCTGCTGCCGTCTGCGCTGCCGTCCTCAGTGGACCTCGCAGTGATTCTTCGTATTTGGTCAGCTCCTGTTCCAGAGCCTTTGCCATGTAGACGGCTTCCTTCTCGGAACGCTCTTTGGCCACCACAGCCGCCTCCGCGTCAACTTCAGCGGCCTTCTGACGATCAGCTGCGGTATACAACGAAATCATTCGTTCGCCAGGCGTCTTCCACTGCTGAGTATCAAATGCCGGCGCGAACACGGCTCGCATCGCGTAGTAATCCCGCTGCAGAATCGGATCATATCGGTGATCGTGACACTGAGCACAAGCAAGGCTCACTCCCAGCAGAGAACTGCTCACAATCCGAATGGTGTCGGAAACGACCTGATTGCGGGCATCCGGATCGTTGGACCCGCTGCCGGTTCCGTCAGCGGCGAGCCGTAAAAATCCGGTCGCTGTGAATAAGTCAATCTGCTCAGGTGTCAGATCACCCTGCTGAGGCCCGGCAAGTTCATCACCCGCCAGCTGTTCAGCTATGAATTGATCGAGTGGTTTGTCACGGTTCAGTGCTCGAATCACATAGTCGCGATACTTCCACGTCCAGGCTCGTTCCGTATCGTTGACGGTGTAGCCATCGGAATCAGCGTATCCGGCCACATCGAGCCAATGCCGCGCCCAGCGTTCTCCATAATGTTCCGAAGCCAGAAGTTCTTCAATGAGTCGAGAATACCAGTCATCGCCGGAATCGTTCTGCCAGCGCTGTTGTTCTTCCACCGTCGGCGGCAGTCCGATCAGATCAAAGTACAGGCGTCGGACGAGCGTGGCGCGATCTGCTTCCGGGGCAAACGATAATCCCTCAGGCATCTCCTTCAGAAGAAAAGCGTCGATCGGTGAACGAACGCGATCGGCCACGGCGTTTGAAACTTCCGGGACCGCTGGTTTCTGAATCGGCCTGAAAGACCAGAACTGACGATCTTCTTCCGACAACCCGAGCCCGGGAGGAATGTTCTCCGGTTCCGGGCGAGCTGTTCTGGCTCCCTGAGCCACCCACTGCGTGAGGATTTCGAGTTCCGCGGCAGTGACTTTGGCTTCTCCCGGTGGCATCTCACCGGATCGAATGCGATCAAGCAGGTAACTGTCGTCAGCCATTCCCGGTACAACAGCAGCCCCGGAAACTCCGCCCTTCTGCATCAGACGCACCTGTCGCAGATCGAGCCCGCCCTGGGCCGCTTCGTCAGCTCCGTGACAGTCGAGACAGTGCGCACGAAGAATCGGCCGAATGTGTTTCTCGAATGTGAGCTCCTGAGGCGCCGACGTCGCTTCATCAGCCCGGGTGCCAGTTCCGCTGAAGGAACCAGCCCCGGTGATCACTGTGGCGAGGATACAGGCGACGGTTTTCAGGTTTCTTCGAGGACTCAACACGTTAACTCTTCCTCTGATAAGGTCGCGAAAATTCTTCTGCCGCGAAAAACAGTGTCGTCACGAAAGATCACCGGTGAGTTCCCGAACGGGTCGAGCGTCTTCCGGAAGAATTCGCACGGGTCGGTCGCTCTGGTCGCGAATGTAGTCAGAACTGTCGATTCCCATGTTGTGGTAAATCGTTGCCAGAATGTCACGGTAGTGAACGGGCCGGTCTTCAGCATACGCTGCCGTCTTGTCTGTTGAACCGATCACCATTCCCGTCGGCATGCCGCCGCCGGTCATGACGACAGACTGAACCGGAGCCCAGTGATCACGCCCCGCATTGGCATTGATCTTTGGTGTTCTTCCGAATTCTCCCCACACGACCAGTGTGACATCCTTCTCAAGCCCTCGGTCATGCAGATCCTGAATCAGAGCAGAGATTCCGGTGTCGAACGTCGGCAGATGAGCCTTCATATGAGCAAAATTGCTGCCGTGAGTATCCCAGAAGCCATAGGCAACCGTGACAACGCGAACACCCGCTTCCACGAGACGGCGTGCCGTCAGCAGCTGATCATTCCACATAGGAGCCCCGTCGCCCAGGTGCTTCGATGACCCGCGGCCGTATCGGTCTCTCACCTTCGGATCTTCTCGCTCGACATTCATGGCATCCACGAGCTTACTCGAAGTCAGCACTTCCGAAGCACGCCGATAACTTTCCTGCATCGCATCGAAGGCTCGATTCTCTGAATCGCGACGAAACTGATCGAGCTGACCCAGCAGGTTGAGCCGACTTGTGAACTGAACCGACGGAACATAACGCAGCTTCATGCTGGCGAGGTCTTCTCCGTCAGCTCGCACCTGGTTGAACGTACTTCCGAGATAACCAGCACCGGTGCTGTTGTACGGACGATGCTGCATGGTGGGAAACAGATCCACGAACGGTGGAGTCACGTTATCGACACCCCCCTGAATCCGTGACACAATCGAACCGAAGTGCGGTATCCCGTCTCTCTGCACTTCACCCATCGGGAATCCGGTCACATTCTGAAAACTGGAATGTTCATCTCGCTGGCCGACTACGGAACGAATGATGGTGCATCGATCTGCAACCTGAGCCATCTTCGGGAGAAGTTCACAGTATTCAATCCCGGGCACCGTCGTTGAAATGGGACGAAACTCTCCGCGCAATTCCGCAGGAGCATTTGGCTTCAGATCGAATGTATCCTGATGAGCGATACCGCCTGAAAGGTATACCATGATCACAGACCGCTGAGTCGTCCGCCCGGACTGCTGCTCAGCCTGAAGCACGTCAGCCAGACTGAGCCCGCCGACAGCCAGACTTCCCACCTGAAGCACGTTTCGGCGCGAAACGCCATCACAGAACTTCATGCCACGCTGGCCGGGACGAGCGGAAGCTGAAAAATTCCTCATGGTTCAGGGCCCTGTCACAGGAGACTACAGGTGGTATCACAAGCGGGACTGATTCTCGACGGACGCGATAACTTCTGAAAATTCTGGAACTGCTGAAGTGCCAGTCTCGGTTTTGAAATGGAATTTCATTTTCAATTGATCATGTACTGGTCGGATTCAGCCAGTTCCGATGCAAGCTTCAAAAAAGCATTTCAGGATCGGAAATGAATCCAGATCTTTGCCTTGAGCAGTTTGTTCAGGTGGCAGTTTGGTGGGGATTCAGGCGGGAGACGGAGACCCACTCGATTTTAGGTGATTTTTCGGTTCAGAACATCATTTTGTGGTCCTGATTCCGAGGTTTCTGCGACTTCCGAATCGATTATCCGCTCACAGCAGAATTTCGCAAATGATGAACCAGGCCATCAAGTTATGGCCGTTCTGTTGTTTTGGCCGGCCTCCTGACCCGAGCCACTGTGATTGATTTGTTTTGGCCGGCCTCCTGACCGAGCCACTGCGTTTGACCGGCACGGTCTCACAGCTCGCCTTTGAGAGACACAATCATGGTGGGGGCTAATGGGGCCATCCACCGTGTGACAGATCCCCTGAAGCTGCAGAAGCCCTGGAGCCATGCAAACTGATCGGCAAGCTGGTCCACTGAAGATCTATCCCGTTTCCGTTTCGTGTGATCTGTGCTATTCGTGGTTGAATAGACAACCACGAATCAGACGAATTGTACGAATCAATGTAAAGGGGAAACACTGTTGTTGTGGCCGGTCTCCTGACCGAGCCACAGCATTGGGGCATAGCAAAGGGGGGCATTCTACTTTTCGCAAATAAGTAGAATGTCCGCTTTGTCACGATGCGGACAGCGGAACTCTGTGACAGTCGGATACTCAACATACAAATCGACCGGCTGACGGAAAACGTCGAGCGATACCATTGAAGCCGTCCAGGGACTCTTCAATCCCAGGATTTCCTGATACAACTCCTGATACTGCATCGCGATTTCGTCCGAAGAACCGAATCATACCAGACCCAAGATGAACGCGAATGGACCGAAAAAGTTCCGGACAGCGCATACAGCCTGGAAAACGTTCAGGTTCCCGAGGTAAGAAAGGAAAGCGTTGATCAAATGTCCGCACCAAAGATTCTTTGTTTCGCCGGAAGTACTCGCAGTGGTTCGTGGAATGCCCGCTTGGCTTCACTGGCCGCAGAATCTGTCCGAGCGGCAGGGGGCGTTCCGACGCTCATCAGCCTGCGCGACTACCCGATGCCACTGTTCGATGAAGATCTTGAATCAGCATCGGGAATGCCGGGACCGGCTGCTGAGCTGAAACAGATTTTTCTGCGGCATCAGGGGCTGGTGATTGCATCTCCGGAATATAACAGTTCACTCAGCGGGGTACTCAAGAACACGATCGACTGGGTTTCGCGAAGTGCACCGGGCGAGCCGCCGAAAGCCGCGTTTCTGGGAAAGACGGCCGCCATCATGAGCGCCAGTCCGGGCGGACTGGGCGGCATTCGCGGGCTGGTTCATCTGAGATCCATCCTGCAGAACATCGGAATTCTCGTACTCCCGGATCAGCTGACCATTTCGAGTGCTCATCAGGCGTTTACCCCAGATGGACATCTGGTCAAAGACTCGGCGAAAGCAACTCTTGATCAGTTGTGTCGGGAACTGGTGCGAGTTACGAGTCAGCTGATGGCACCGTGAAATCATGCGATCTCGAAAGCAACTTCTTCTGACGAAAAGTGCAAAAGGGGACATCGTACTTATCGCTTAAAGTTGAATGTCCCTTTTTTGCCCCCGCAGCAGTTGTTGAACATCAAACAACGCTGAGCACACTTCGGACTGCACTGACGGATTATCTGACTCAGACACATGATTCCCGAATTGGTGCTCAGCCGAAAGTGTGGGAAACCTACAAACGGTATTCGGCAATTCGTGCGCATCGCAAAAGGGGACATTCTGAATAATCAGAAAAGTAGAATGTCCCCTTTTTGAGGTTCAGGCGACGGCGCGGCGGGTGACTTCTCGAATGACCTGCTGAACGATCTGATCGTCAATCCGCAGATCGGGTGATGTTTCACCGACAACCAGCAGCAGTCGACAGATCTGAAGCAGTTGCGCGGGCAGGCGGCCGGACAACTGAACCACGGCAGGTATGGCGGAGGCGTGAATCCGTCCGGCACGCTCCTCGTGGTCACTGAGAAAAGCGGCTACGAATAGAATTGATTCCTCTTCGCTCAGTGGCGTCAGAGGGATCGACAGCGCCGACAGACCGCTCAGCCCCTGAATTCGTGCTGTTCCCGAAGCGCTTACCACGGAAACCATATTCCACGCGCGGCTGCTGATTCCGGCGAGAAACTGCACTACCGGAACAACTTCACTGAAGGATCGATGGACATCGTCGATCAGAATGACTGTCCGAAGTCCGCAATGAGCTCTTCCAATCAGATCTTCCTGGACTCGGAGGGTCACGTCTGAGCGCCGGGTAGCTGAATTCCCCGCAGGAACCGCAAGTCCGCTGGCGATTGTTTCCAGAAGCGCGTGACGGTCAAGTCCTGCAGCATTTACGTAAAGAGGGCGAACGTCGGTCTGTCGGCCAAGTTCCTCAGAAAACTTCGCCAGGCAAAGGCTGCGGCCTGAACCGTCCGGACCATGGACCAGCGCCTGGGCGCTTCGCGACTCGATCAGGTAAAGAAGGCGGCTGATCGCTTCTTCATGAACAGATGTCTCAAAAAACCAGGCTGGCGTACTTTTCCGACCAAACATCCGCCATGAACCTCCGCTGGGACGCGTTTCTCACTGAGCAAAGTGATACAATTCGGATAATCGGCATGTCCTGCGATCGAACCACAGCGGAATTCCGGAGTGTCTCTCAAAGCCGGAAATCGCTCGCCGCAACGGGAATCATCGATCCCGCAGCTCGCGCAGCTTGACATGCCGGCAGGTACACTCTGCAATTCCGGATTAAGCGACCGAGTAGCTTTTCCTCCTGCAAAAATTGCAGTATCTGTGTACGGAAATTCTCCAGTTTGTTTTTGAAGCTCAACTATCCATGACGGAATCAGGATTCAGTTATCGTTCTGCGGGTGTCGACCTGCAACTTTACGAACAGGCGATGCAGAAACTGCCGAAACTGATGCAGCGGACGCACACCAAAGGAGTGATGGATCTGCCGGGCGGTTTTGCCGGCCTGTTCCGGCTCTGTGCAGAGAAAAACTGGAAGGACCCAGTGCTTGTTTCGGGCACAGATGGAGTTGGTACAAAGATCAAGGTCTCAATTTCGACAGGCCGTTTCGATACGATCGGAATTGACCTCGTTGGGATGTGCGTCAATGACTGCTTGTGTCTCGGCGCCACACCACTCTTCTTTCTGGACTACATCGCGATGGCTCGCGATGAGCCACTGTTGCTGGAACAGCTCGTGAGCGGCGTCAGCGACGGCTGCATTCAGGCCGGGGCGGCTCTGCTGGGCGGAGAAACAGCCATCATGCCCGACCTGTACGCCTCCGGCGATTTCGATATGGCAGGATTCTGCGTCGGCGTGGCAGAACGTTCGGAGCTCATCGACGGTCGTTACCGAATTACTCCCGGCGATGTGCTCATCGGTGTTCCGTCCTCGGGCTTTCATTCCAATGGATACAGTCTGATCCGAAAAATCGTCTTCGAACATGCTCGACTTTCTGTCAATGAGCACGTCGCGGAGCTGAATGACACGGTCGGAAACGTGCTTCTGAAGCCGACGCGAATTTATGCGGAAATCGTCGCGGCGGCGATCAGTGCTGTCGGCAATTCCGCAATCCATGGAATCGCTCACATTACCGGCGGCGGTATCGCTGATAACCTGTCGCGGGTGTTTCCGGAACAGATGGAGGGTGTTGTTCACAGAAGCAGCTGGAATGTTCCACCAGCGTTTCTCTGGCTGCAACAGCTGGGAAATGTCGCTGACGAAGAAATGCTCCGAGTCTTCAACATGGGCATCGGAATGATCTTTGTCGTTCAGGCGGACGCAGCGGACGCAGTCAGGCAGGCCTGTTCAACTCCCGAGTACCCGGCGGTGATT
Organism: Planctomyces sp.; assembly: GCA_046345315.1. Taxonomy (GTDB): domain Bacteria; phylum Planctomycetota; class Planctomycetia; order Planctomycetales; family Planctomycetaceae; genus F1-80-MAGs062. Next base: position 22,985 of record JBKDKA010000055.1, on the reverse strand, counting down.
CTGGGAGAAGTTCGTCAGTCAGGCACCACCGAGCCATCAGTATTGCTGATTGACGGCTGATCTGATCGATTGGTCATCCAGCTCGCTGGTGTTAAATCAATCGGGCGATTAAGCGGTCTTCTGACCTGGATATCGCACTCGGCCATGATGAGCCGCAAGCAGCGACTTGATGAGCGACTCCTCCACGGCTCGAAGTTCCGTCATCTTGATGTCGCACTCATCAAACTGTCCGTCAAGCAGACGCTTCATGCTGATTTCGTGGACGAGCGACTGAATTCGACGTGGAGTCGGTTCTGTCAGCGTTCTGCTGGCGCTTTCCACGGCATCCGCGAGCATCAGCACTGCGGCTTCCCGAGACTGTGGTTTAGGTCCAGGGTAACGGAACGATGCCTCGTCGGCGTCAGTTCGGTGATCCTCGTCGGCCTTTCGTGTGGCTTCATGGAAGAAGTACTCGACCAGAGTCGTCCCGTGATGCTGCCCGATAAACTGCAGCAGAATGTCCGGAAGGTTGTTCTCTTCGGCAAGTTCGAGCCCTTCCTTGACGTGGCCGATAATGATCAGCGTGCTCATCGCCGGTGCGAGCGATTTGTGGTGGTTTTCCGAACCTTCCGTCATGTTCTCAATGAAGTATTCCGGCTTGGTCATCTTGCCGATATCGTGAAAGTAAGCACCCACGCGTGTCAGCAGTCCGTTGGCACCGATGGAATCTGCAGCGGCTTCGGCAATGGTGGCGACCGTCATGGAGTGATTGTACGTGCCGGGGGCTCGTCGCGCAAGCTCCTGAAGCAGCGGATGCGAAACGGCAGTGAGTTCGAGCAGACTGATGTCAGTGACAATCCCGAATGCCGATTCGATGAACGGCAGACTTCCTGCGACCAGATAACAGCAGACCAGAGCCCATCCGGCGAACTTCAATGCGATGAGCAGTACCTGAGGATTCTTCCAGGGTTCCGCGGCGCCATGAGCCTGAATCACGCTGACGCCCCAGACAACGTAAAACGCAACAAGAGCCAGCAGAAATCCCGTTCGAATCATCTTCATCCGCGACTTGATCTGTCGGAGAGGAATGATCGAAGTCAGGCTCACAGTGATCAGCATTACGAAGTGACCCAGATCTGCCAGAGTCGCCATGGAGATCAGTAGACTCAGGCAGAACGCTGTCATAATGGCGATGACCTGCGTGTACGCAATCGACGTGATCATGACCGCAGCCATCAGCGGAACGATCTCCGCTCGCCACGGGTCACGACTTGCCGTACAGCTAAGGAATACAGCCAGCGCACACATCACGACGAAACCAAGCAGCTTCGTTGTGTCAGACAGCAGCTCCGGGCTCGAATACTTCAGAAAGGCACCGAAAAGCAGCACGAGCAGAGCCAGGAGAAGGCCGGTTCCGAGTACCCGCATCCAGCGCTGTGTCCAGGTCATCTGCAGTTCATAGCGATCGTACTCGCTCCAGAGAAGCTCCATCTGCTGCTGTTCGTCATTGATATTCAACTGAGCTCCAGCAGGCACCAGCACTGTTCCTCGAGGAAACGGGTCGAAGACCGGGAGTGCCCCTTCACCGGCAAGTCGGAGTGTTTCCTCCGTGGCCCTCGCGTCCAGCTTCAGTTGATTCTTGAGATTCTGCTGAAGCCAGTTCTCAATTGGCTCACGAACCTGGTTGAGGTCCTGCAGCCTGGGCCAGAGCTTACCAAGTCGACCTGTTTCCTTGAGCTGTTCCTGCAGGAGCACGTCCGCAAGCACGCCGTAGTGAATCGGTTCTCCGTCAGCCTTGACCACCTGAATGGCCCGACTTCGCTTCTGTTCCATCGACTTATTTGAGGATTCCAGACGTTGCGCTGAAATCGTGTCGATGACTCCAAGCATCTTGGCGTCGGCCATGAGCTGAGAATACTGAAGCTGCAGTTCATCGATCCGGCTTCCGGACGATTCTCCGCGTTCAGTCAGAAGAGATTTGAGCTGCTGAAAAATGCCCTGTCGAGTGGCGGCATCAACGCTGTCGAGACCGAAAGCCTGAAGCGTTCTGGACGAAACATCCTCCACAGTGAGAGCATTTGCGATTTCACTCAGCTGATCTCGCAACTGCGACTGAAGCCGATCGAGCACTGTGGAGTCCTGGACCAGTACCAGAGGAGCGGCTTCCTGAGCCTCTTTCCGCTGTGCTCGCGATTCCAGAATGTTTTCGATTTCAAAATCGACTCGAGCCTGAACTCCCATCGGAGTGAACTGCCCGGACCGAAACGTAAATCTCGACTTCCACGCCTGAACTGCGAACAGCAGCAGGATGATGGCGAGAATGGCAATGATCAGCTGCGTCAGGAATCGATAGTCGCCGGTGGCTGATCGAATCCGATCAATGAGCGACGGACTCGGGCGAAAAACGCGAGCCGGGCGAGGCGATCGCCGTGTTCCGAAGAATGACATGGCAGCTACTCAGACTTTCGCACATGTCGAGCGAAGGCAGAATTCAATATGACTTCGGAGATCAGAGTCACTCCCGAAATCAGACATCCAATGCCGAATCCCGGAACTCTGCTGGCTGCACGATCGTGGTCCATTTTTCAGTCTGCCGACGAATTTGCGTTCGTCGCGCTGATTCGCTGCGAAATAATCAGACCGCGTCAGGATGACGAGCTCTCTGTTTCGTACGCCGAAACAATTTCACGAACGAGTCGATGACGGACTATATCCTGTCCATTCAGCTGCACAATGGCAACCCCGGCGATCCCCGAAAGCCGCCGCATTCCGTCAGAAAGTCCACTCACCATACCTTTTGCCAGGTCATTCTGCGTCGCATCACCCGTAACAACAATTCGAGAATTGACACCCATGCGCGTCAGAAACATCTTCATCTGCGTAATCGTCGTATTCTGCCCCTCATCCAGAATGATGAAGGTGTCATTGAGCGTCCGACCTCGCATGAAGGCCAGTGGAGCAATCTCGATGACATCATTGCTCATGTAGCGACGAACCTGTTCGAATTCGAGCATGTCGTTGATGGCGTCCAGCAGCGGACGGAGGAAGGGATTCACCTTCGCAAACATGTCGCCGGGAAGAAATCCCAGTTTCTCTCCCGCTTCCACTGCAGGCCGTACAAGGACAATCTTTCGAACCTGCTCGCGGCGCAATGCTTCCAGAGCCATCGCCACAGCGAGATACGTCTTCCCGCAGCCGGCAGGACCTTCACAGAACACCAGTTCACTTTCTCGCATGGCCTCCATGTAACGCCGCTGACCTTCGGTCTTCGCCCGAATTCGGCCAACCTTGTCTTTGCCGCTGCGAAGCTCCTGCAGAATCCGACTCGATGCAACCATCTCAGCAGTAAAGGCGTTGGAAGAAGACTCTTCACGATCTGCAGGTCGACGCCGTTTCTCAGAAGGTTCAATCGGCAGAAAAGGAACCGGCTCTTTGCTTCGCAGAACGTTCCCTGATCCGGAGGTGTCGTCGGAAGATTCCGGATCATCAGGAAAGCTCAGATCCGACGGCATCAGTACGTCTTTCTTTTGCAGAATTGACTGCCAGTTCTGAAGCGTCTCCCGACAGCGATTGACCTGCTCTTCCGTCCCCTGAATCCGAATCTCATTGCCACGCAGAACAACCTGAGTGCCAGTAGCGCCGCAAAGACGGCGCAGATTGGCGTCGCCGGGACCGAACAAAGCTCGCGCCTCGTCATGATGTTTCAGTTTGAGTGTGGCTTCTGTCATCATTTCAGACCGTCATCACTTTCCCATCAGATGGTGATTCGTCGATTGCGACTGGTGACAGGCCATTCACTGACGATGCGGCCGTCATCAATCACAGTGACTGATGCGTGGAGCGCGCTGGTTGGACAGACATGCATCGGAATTCCGAGCACAACATCACCCGGCTGGTACCTGCCGGCGTCCGGAGTAATCAGCGCGAGATGCTCTTCATTGTGAAGATCCTGAACAGCATCCGGAAGTTCCGGAAAAAACACACGATTTCCTTTTGGTGGGTCTGCCGCAACGGCCTTGTTCCCCAGATCCAGTGTGAGCCGATCAGCCGCTGGACGACTGATGACGCGAGTCAGAGTGAATGCAGCTGGTTGAAAATTCAGGTCCGGAAACGCGTTTCCGTAACCAGCATCGTGAAAAATGATGGTGCCGGGACTCAGCTCAACACCTTCCTCTGTGGATTCAGCGTAAACCGGAAACGTCGGTGTTCCTCCACAGACCATCGCGGGAACCTTCAACCCTGCCGCCAGACAACGACCTCTGAACGCAACCGCTCGATCGAATTCTTTCTTCACGGCAACGCGACGTTCGTCGAGCGATGCCTGCCGATGCTGTCCATCATAGACATGAAATCCAGCCGGGCGAATTCCCGGCAATTCAGAAATCAGTGAATACAGCCTGAGTGCATCGTCAGACTCCGGAAGAACTCCCGTCCGGTTCAACCCAGGATTGATATCAAGGAAGACACCGATTATCAGCCCCGGTTCATTCGAAAGGGCCGCCGAAAGCTGTCGGAGCGGTTTTTCGTGATCGCAGGTCACCGAAAAGAGACAGTCACGAAATCGCTTCGCCAGTCGCACCATTCGCCCAATGTTTGGCCCCACGGGATTGTAGGCCAGCATCACGTCACGAGCACCCGCGTCAGCCAGCATTTCTGATTCGGCGATGGTGGCTGCCTTGTGCTTCGAAATCCCACGGTTAAGCAGCATCCGGACAACATCAGCCATCTTATGCGTCTTGCAGTGCGGACGAAGTCGATCCACTGATCCGGCAACACGAATCATTTCGTCGATGTTCGCTCGAACTCGATCGCGACAGACAATGACGGATGGACTGAAAATCTCTAACAGAACACTTTCCGGCAGCTCCGGCAGGTTGATCTTCATCGCTTCATTTTCTCCTGCCCCGACATATCCGACCATCAGATGAACCTGAACGTGATCGATACGCCGCGATTCCGATAGAAACCAATTTCAATACAAAAAAACAGGCTGCGACCACATTCTGCAGTCACAGCCTCATTTGATTCATCTGTCTAACAGCGACAACCTGCGTCACATGCCGTCGGCGGAAAACATGCCGAACAGCGGTCCCATTCAGAAGAGATACAGTGTCGCTACCCTGACTGACCGAACGGACCACAAGCACACCAAAAACGCCCACGTGCAGGAAATCCTGCGTCATTGCGGCGTCAGGAGAACCACAGGACGAAAAGACTTCCGAAGACGACTGGAATTCAGCCGACAAATGTCTTCTTCTTCAGCGCAGCAAGACGGGACTTTGTGCGGGAGGCCGTATTCTTGTGGATGAGGTTCCGCGACGCAGCCTGATCGAGTGCTTTCACGACGAGGCTGAAATTCTTGTCAGCATCTTCCTGAGTCGGCTGGGTGGTCAGGAGAGTTCTGAATTTCTTCAATGCGGTCCTCAACGTCGCTCGCTGCTGACGGTTTCGGTCTCGCTTGACAAGGCTCTGCTTCAGGGATTTTGATGCTGACTTGGAATTTGGCATAATCTAAATACTGAATCTTCAATACGTTACGTCAGTTTTTACCTCTTGACCCGGTCCATCCTGGGTCCGCCAAAACGAAAAGATAACCATTCAAACAGTCATTTTCCAGTCTGATCTGCAAATCATTCCGCTCTGAGCGTTTCCCGTTCCGATTCTGAGACTCCGGGGCTGCTGCTTTGTCGATCGTTGATTCAGCTGAAAGCGCCCTGTTTCTCGTCGATTGTCGGCGGCAATGGTTGGACTAAAGCGTTTCTCGAAGAGCAGGAGGCGTAGCCGCTGCGATAAGGCACAGACGCCTTTGGCTTGCCGCTAAGCAAAGCTGTGAAACACTTTATGAAAATTTCGCACGTCAAACTTCTCAATGTTCAGCCAAGGACTGAGATTTCCGTGAATGAAGAACGTCCGCGAATCAGGAAGATACCTCCGGAGCTGCATCTTCAGCAGCGATGAAGCGCCCATGTTCCAGAAAATTCCTCACGGCCAGAATTACCTTCGGGTCCGTCATCAGAAACATATGAAGACGTTTCACGATCAGAAAGTCAGATGCACCGTCGAGCTGAGTGCTTTTTACCGTCACGGTTCCGTCGTCGTCTCCCGGAATCAGCGGATTGAACCCTCGACCATCACCTCGCCCTCCGGCAATGATGCCGAAAGGGAGGCGCGGCACGGGGAGTTTGTCGACAATTCCCCCCGCTGAGCCGGTAACAAGCTGTTGCCCTGCGGGTCCCAGAATGAAACGGAAAAAGAGGTTTCGACGAAGCAGGTCTGCCATTTCTGCTCCATGGTTCGGTGTGCCCATCATGATCAGCCGGCCGAGCCGTTCTTCACGCGAGGTGCTGAGATACTGACGTACGACGAGCCCTCCCATGCTGTGGACAACGAAGCTGATTCGTTCAACATACTCCAGCGAACGAATGACTGAATCCAGAGACGCTGCAGCAGACGCAAGCGATACGCGGGTACTGGGATATTCGAATGGGATATGAACCCAGCCGGAAGTCGGCATCTGGCGGATAATCGGTTGCATCGACCTCGATGTACGTCCGATCCCATGAAGATAAATCACTGCATGCCCGGTATCAGCGGTCAGTCCGGTTTCCATCCGGATTGCGTTCAGCGAAGCTTCACAGACCTCCCTTGAGCCTGCTACGATCTGATGATTCGCAGGTGTCAGCAGCCGGTGAATGTCTTTCGAAAAATGGCGCTGAATTCTGTAGCCGCGAAAGTACAGCTGATCAGCCCAGCACTGCATTCCCCCAAGCGTCGGAAGAAAAGAGCGAGAGCCGATCATCGAAGAACCAATAACCTTCATCGGGCGATTCAACGTGCTGACCTTTCAGTCCAGGTCAATTATTGCAATTCATCCGGAATCACTGAAAACAATTGTAGCCTGGTTATCAGTGCTGAAGTATTCGAGCGATGGAGAGCATCACGGATGTTCGTGAATTCCGAAAAACGCAGACTTCGGTTGTGGCCGGTCTTCGGTTGTGGCCGGTCTCCCGACCGAGCCACTCGTTTCGACCGGAACGGTCTCCTTAATCGGCCTCTTGCCGCAGGAACCTTTTTGAGACCTGCGGTCGAAGCCTGTGCGAGGTCAGGAGACCTGCGCACAACATGTTCACCTGTGCGAGGTCAGGAGACCTGCGCACAACAGTGCTGTGCTCGGTCATTGCAGCCGCTGTGAGCGGATCACGCACTGTGACCGTTGTACAGCGGCATCATGATGTCGCCGTTCAGCAGATGATTGGGGCGCCCGAGCGGGTCGATGACCTGGGCGTCGTGGGGTACTCCCAGAGCGGCCAGAATCGTTGTGCCCGCATCCGCCGGGCTCCATGAACGCGTCAGCGGATAGGCAGCCACGGAATCTGTCTCACCAATGACCTGCCCGCCAAGAATTCCGGCACCTGCGAAGAGTGCGGAATATGCATGAGCCCAGTGATCGCGTCCGGGAGCCGTCGTGCCGGGAAGAGTCGATACTTTCGGGGTTCGACCGAATTCTCCCATGACGACGACCATCGTGTCATTCAGCAGGCCGGAGCCTGACAGGTCATCCATCAGAGCCGCCAGTCCCTGATCAAGCTGTGGCAGCAGAGTACTCTTCAGACGCCCCCAGTTGTCGGTGTGTGTATCCCACGTCTGAACAATTCCCATGGTCGCCTGAACCAGAGGAACGCCGGCTTCGACCAGACGCCGTGACAACAGCAATGACTGTCCGAATTTATTCCGGCCGTAGCGATCTCGCGATGCCGGTGATTCGCGATCAATCTGAAACGCATCCGCAACACGAGCTGACGTGAGCAGTGAAAACGCAACATCCTGCTGCTCGGAAAATCCGACGGACTTTGTGTCGCCGGTCAATCCCGGGTGTCCCTGATTCAGATGATTCAGCAGGTCACGGCGTGAGACGAGGCGGTTACTGTTCATCTCCGTCGGAAACGTCAGTGCGTCCACTTTGAATGCCGGATCGCTGGGATCATGATTGATCTGCCAGGGATCATGTCGAGTCCCCAGAAACCCAGCATGCTGCCCCGGCCACGTCAGCGGACCTTCGATCAGATAATTGGGCAGTGAGACGCCGCTCGGAATTCCGTCCTGACGCGGTTTCACAAAATCCAGTGCTGCCGCAAAATTCGGAAAGTCATTGCGTGATTCAACTCGGTCAAGGTCACTGCCTCCGCGAGGCACAGGGGTTGGTCGGCCTGTGAGCGCCACATGAGTCGCCAGCAGGTGATTGTGTTCTTTATGAGCCATGGACCGTACGATCGCCCAGTCGCTCATGCGTGCTGCCAGCAACGGCAGATGTTCGCATACTGAGATACCAGCAATCGCGGTGCTGATGGAAGAAAACTCACCGCGAATTTCCAGTGGAGCATTCGGTTTCGGGTCGAAAGTGTCCAGCTGGCTTGGGCCCCCGCTGAGCATCACGACCAGGACAGATCGGGCCGGTCGAGCTTCAGCTGTGGTGGAACCAGCGGCTCGCCCGACCACAGTTCCCGCGACTCCGGCAGCTCCGACACTCAGCAGACTGCGACGATTTAAGATATATCGCGGTGAAAGCATGAAGAACATCCGTAGTGAGCAGGGAGTGGTTCTCAGACAACGCGGTCGATTTCGGCGGGAGCGGAATTATGCGACGCAATCATGAAGGCTGCAACCGGAATGTTGCGACTCCGGAAATATCGGGAACTACAAATCTCGGGAACAAGTGGACGTTCAATCATTTTCGATCAGCGGAATGACTCTTCCTGCGATTCTGTTGTTTAAGCGATTGTGCTCCAAACCGAGTGTGCTCTGAATGGTTGTTGCGCAATCTGATCCTGGCGTAGAATCGCCGGGTGCTGCGGTTTTCGCAGCGTTGTTTTACATCCACCAGAGACTGCTCATTGGTGACCGACGATATGCTGAACTCACCCCCTCCATCGGATCATCATGTCGTTCACGGAAGATTTGCTGTCGCGCTGCGGGCGGTGCTCAGAGCGGCAATGACTGCTTGCTGCGGGTTGAGTCTCTGTGCAATGTCAACAGGAGTGTCTCTAGCGGCGGGAGAATCAGGCGATCGCCCGAATGTTGTGCTGATCATTGCGGACGATCTCGCGAAAAACGATCTCGGAGTTGAAGGTGCGGACCTCCATGAAACTCCGAATATCGATGCTTTGGCAGCCTTTGGCGTTCGTTTCACCAACGCCTATTCTCCGTCCTGTGTCTGTTCCCCGACGCGTGCTTCGATGCTGACCGGAAAATCACCGGCTCGTCTGCACATTACCATCTGGGCTGAGGGTTCGAGGAATGCGCAGAAGGATCGACAACTGCTTCAGGCTCCGTCGCTGCATGACCTGCCGCGCAGTGAAATGACATTGGCTCGCTACCTTCAGGCATCCGGATATCTGACCGCCAGTGTCGGAAAGTGGCATCTGGGCGAAGCCAGTTGTTTTCCGGAGGCGCACGGTTTTGACATGGGCATTGCCGGGAATCACTGGGGAGCTCCTGCGACGTTTTTCTTTCCGTATCGTGGATCGGGACGATTCGGGCCTGAACTGCGGTATGTTCCGGACCTGGAATTCGGACGTCCGGGCGAATATCTGACAGATCGGCTGACTGACAAGGCGCTGGAAGTGATCGATCATTCCGTCGCCGAAAAGAAGCCATTCTTCCTGTACCTTCCTCATTACGCTCCGCACACGCCGATTGAGGCGAAGTCAGACGACGTGGCTCATTTCACCGGTCTCGTTCGACCCGAAATGAACCACCAGAATCCCGTTTATGCGGCGATGGTTCGAAGTCTGGATGACAGTGTCGGGCGAGTCATGAAGGCGATCCGCGAACGTGGCCTCGAAAACAACACGATTGTGATCTTCACAAGCGACAACGGTGGCTTCATCGGAATGGATCGCAGCCGAAACATTCCGGTGACATCAAACTATCCTCTGCGTTCCGGAAAAGGGTCACTCTATGAAGGCGGCATTCGAGTACCACTTTACATTCGCTGGCCCGGCGTGACTTCGCCGGGTGGTGTTTCGAACGAGCGTGTCGTGCTGACAGATCTGTTTCCGACACTGATGAACGCAACCGGACAGCCGATTCCCGAAGGTGTTCCTCTCGATGGAACGGACTTGAAGAGTGTGCTGCAGGATGCTGGAAGTCCTCTCGGAAACCGAGATCTGTACTTCCACTATCCGCACTACTATCACGCACCACAGACAACGCCCTGCAGTGCGGTCATCTCCGATAACCGAAAACTGATCGAGTACTTCGAAGACGGTCGCACGGAGCTCTACGATCTGACGAATGATCCGGCGGAGGCGACAGATCTGTCCTCGGATCAACCGGAACTTGCGGAGCAGCTTCGAATCCGACTTCAGACCTGGCGGCGGTCGGTGGGTGCTGCGCTTCCGGCAGTGAATCCAAAAAGCAAAGTGGCGAATTCCGGCGGTGTCAAATCAGGCGGTCAGCGAAACACGGGATCTGTTCAGTTTCGAAGACGGAACGATCGACTGGAAGTGAGTGTTCTTAACAGGCCAGTCGCTTCATGGGTTTTCTCGGATCCCGCAATCACGCGACCATATTTTGCTCACATTCATGCAGGGGCAGGACCGGTTGACTCGGATCCACAGATCTCCCGCAATCATCCCCCCGCATCAACGGATGCTCAGGATCATCCGACAATGCATCCGGGAATCTGGACTGCTTTCGGCGATCTGTCCGGAGCTGACAGTTGGAGACTGAAAACACGAGTCGAAAGCGAGATCGTCGAGGAACCTGTCACGACGGTGGAAGAAGGCAGGTTTCGAATCAGAAATCAGTATCGCTCAAAGGACAACTCAGCGACGATCTGTGAAGAATCCTGTCTTTATCGATTCTTCCCGAGGTCATGGGGCACTCTCATGATTCAGGATTCCACTCTGATCTCACGCACGAACGAGCTCACCTTCAGCGATCAGATGGAAGAAATGGGGCTGGGAGTTCGAGTGGCCACGCCGATCGCTGTGAAGACCGGCCTCGGCGGCAGAATTCTGGACAGTGAAGGACGCATCAACGAAGCTGGCGTTCGTGAACGGCTTTCGGACTGGTGTGACTACAGCGGACCGCTTGTCGGGAAATATGCCGGCATAATGCTGATGGGCAGCCCACAGAACCCACGACGGATCTGGTGGCATGCTCGTGACTATGGATTTGTCACAGCCAACCCATTTCATGCTCACCCGGATCGAATCGACAATCAGCCATTGAAGCTGAACGAAGGACAAGCAGTGCGGTTTGTTTTCGGTATCGCGCTGCACTGTACTCCCGATGCCGCCGGCTTCGTCCCTGAAACAGCATGGCAGGATTTTCTCAAACTCACCACTCCTTCCCCTGAAACGAAATGATCCTGATGATGCGGTTCACTGTCCTCAAGAAATGTCTCATGGCTCTTCTCGTCACGCTGCCATCTGCCAGGTACTGCGATGTGGTGCGAGCGGATGGTTTGCAGGACAATAACCCTGAAACTGTTCGCAGAGTGCCAAAACCGGGGATTGAAGTTCCGGCCGACCGGGAAGCTCACCTTCGAGCTGAACTTGGAAAGCTTCAGGCAAAGATTACTGAGCTTCGGGGGCTGAATCAGAGTGACGTGACGGATCTGCTGCCGGACATCATGATTTTTGAACGCGCTGTCCGCTGTGCGCTCGACTATCGTGAATTCTTTGACCTGAAGGACCTCGACAAAGCGGAGGCACTGCTTAAGGAAGCTTTCAGCCGAGCTGATCAGCTGGCAGCAGGAGCTCCCCGCTGGAACAGTCAGCCTGGTCTGATTGTTCGTGGTTACATCAGCCGAATTGATCAGACTGTGCAACCCTATGGTCTTGTCGTTCCTGACGCTTCAGCGGCTGAATCGTCCCACCCGACTCGCTGCGACATCTGGTTCCACGGACGCGGTGAAGTGTTGAGTGAAGTGAATTTTCTTTCTGAGCACATGCAGAGTGCCGGATTGTTTGCACCGCCTCACACGATCGTGCTTCATCCGTACGGACGGTACTGCAATGCGTTCAAGTTTGCCGGCGAAGTGGATGTGCTGGAAGCGCTGGAAGACGTGAAACGGCGTTACTGGATCGATGAGGACCGCATCAGTGTGCGTGGCTTTTCGATGGGGGGAGCCGGATGCTGGCAGTTTGCGACCCATTACGCGGATCGCTGGTTTGCAGCAGCACCCGGGGCCGGGTTTTCGGAGACTCCGGAGTTTCTCCGATTCTTTCAGAAAGAAGAGCTGAATCCTGCACCATGGGAAAAGACGCTCTGGAATCTCTACGACTGTAACCGATGGGCGCTGAATCTGACTCATTGCCCGACGATTGCCTACAGTGGTGAGAACGATATCCAGAAACAGGCTGCCGATGTCATGGAATCAGCGATGGTTGAACCTGGGATCAATATTCGCCTGAACCATGTCATCGGAGTCGGGATGGGGCATCGATACGACGACGAATCAAAGCGACTCATCGAAGACTCCGTCACATCTCTTGCTCGACGTGGACGAGAATCCGTTCCCGAACAGGTTTCGTTCTCGACGTACACGCTCCGATATAACCGGATGCACTGGGTGACGATCAATGGTATGCAGGAGCACTGGAAAGAAGCTCGCATTCAGGCTCGCCTGCACGACAGCGTCTCCGAGGAGACACCTTCTTCGATTCAGGTGTCTCTTCAGAACATCAGCTCATTCACCATTCAGCTTCCTGCCGGGCAGCCACATCTTCGCTTCTCCGGTGTCCGCGGCGATGCCGGTCTGGTTGAGGTGAAGATTTCTTCCGGCGACTCATCAACGCCGTCGGCCGCTGGTGGTTTATCTGACCAGATCGTGCGAGTTCCGGGAGTGTTTTCTGATGGTTCGTTTCGCGCTGACCTGACGAAGGATGCAGAGGGGCGCTGGAACTCGGGACTTCCTGCTGCAGGGCTCAGGAAATCACACAAACTTCAGGGACCGATCGATGATGCTCTGATGGATTCCTTTATCTTCGTTCAGCCGACTGGAAAGCCGCTGAATGAACTGGTGGGGAGATGGTGTCAGTCCGAAATGACGCGAGCCATTGAGCACTGGCGTCGTCATTTTCGTGGCGATGCCATTGTTGTGCGTGACACGGATGTGACAGAAGACGTGATCCAGAAAAGCAATCTCATTCTGTGGGGAGATCCTTCATCGAATCAGATCACACGGAGAATCGTCGAACAGCTTCCGATTCGCTGGTCTGCAGATTCGGTGATTGTGGGTGAGAAAACATTTCCTGCAGCCACACATGCTCCCGTACTTGTCTACCCGAATCCGTTGAATGCATCGCGTTACGTTGTTCTGAACAGCAGTTTCACATTCCGTGACTACGCGTATCTGAACAATGCTCGTCAGGTTCCGATGTTGCCCGACTGGGCTGTCATTGATCTGCAGACTCCGCCAGGAAACGTCTGGCCGGGAAAAGTGGCTGCTGCTGATTTCTTCAGCGAACAGTGGACGCTGCGATCGCCATGACATCGGCAGAAAATGCCGATCCTCCCAGCCTGCACAGAAGAGGTCTTCTGGTCTTTTCGTGATTCTCGTTACAACCGTTATTTTCCGAGCAGACCTGCGGACACGGACGAACGATGAAACATCAGGGTTCGACTCTGCGCTAAATCGCTGCGCGGTGTCGCGCCCGAATTGCGGTTGACTCTCAGGCTTCTATGATTGAGTGAATCGGTTTTCCGAAATCATGAATGATCACTTTGTGCCACGCATCCTGGTTTCCACATTGCTGTTTCTGACGGCGTATTCTGCGGTGGCAGCTTCGGAGCCGGCAGGAGTACCGAGATTCAAAGAACAGCCTGTGATTCGTCTGCGTGCAGCTCGAGCTTTTCTGGAATCGACGGATCAGCAGCGGGAATCAGCAGATCATTCGGCGGCAGGTGGGTTCTCGTTTGATCGTGGAAGTCACGGTGATTCGGAAACTGACTCCGAATCTGAGAAAGAATCCGTTGATCAGACGCGAACTTCCGGCGGTACTCGCTCTGATGGCGATGACCGGCAGGGCATTGAACTGGTCTCAGCGAAAGCTTCCTCTCAGGATTCTCGGATCGACGATGCTGTCGAGAATGGTGCTGATGAGAATCATCGGCAGGAAGATCTTCCGTCCGAACATCGAAGGCTGATGCCCGATGAAGTCTTCAGCAATGAGAGCGAAGATGCCTGCACGGAAGAATCGAGCGAAGCGTTTGTCTCGCGTTTCAGGCAGAGTTTCTTTCAGGGTGCATCCGTGTCGATGGGGACTGTCGGCACGGGAGACAATGATACTCTCAGCGTTCGTCACTTTCAGGTTTCCGCGACCGGGGCCATCCCACTGGGAGGTTCTGAGACGATTACTGACAATATGCTGATGGTGACTCCGGGATTTCGTGCAGACTACATTGATGCACCGCCACTGACCGACATACCGAATGAACTCTTTGAACCTTCACTGACGTTTTTCTGGCGGCGAGTCATCAATGATCGACTTTCGTCGTCACTGATCGTGACACCGTCGATTCGGTCGGATTTTACGACAGGCGATGATGCCTTTCGAATTTTCGGACTGGCCTTGCTGACGTGGGAAACAATTCCGGACGAGCTCTGGATGTCAGCCGGCGGTGTCTATCTCGACCGGGCCGACCTCTCCGCACTTCCGGCAGTGGGCCTCACCTGGAAACCAACACCGGTCTGGAAGATTGACGTTCAGTTTCCTCAGCCAAAAATCAGTTATCGCCTCGAAAAGAACGGTGGCGAAAGCGAGAGCTGGCTTTACCTGGGAGGCGGGTTCGGAGGCAATACGTGGGCTGTGACTCGAGCGAGTGGTGCTTCAGATCAGCTGACGCTGAGCGAGCTGAGGATGGTCGTCGGCTATGAGAAACTCATCGCCGGAAATCGCGGTGGCTTTGCCGAGATGGGATGGGCGTTTGACAGACAGATGGAGTACCTGAACGTACCGGGCGAACAGGCATTCGATGATGCTCTGGTCGCCCGTGTGGGAATCAGTTTCTGAGCGGTCAGAGTTCGAAATAACGATCGTCATCATTTTCTGAGACGAGTTCGGGGCCTGTTGCCATTCGGCTGTTATTTGATACAGCACCAGTGCTGGCAGCCTGAGCCACCGGAGAGGTTGTCGACGCAGATGCTGCTTTGTTTTTCTCGGGTGCCTCTGTGAGACTCTCTACATCTTTGTTTCCGTCCGTAACCGCAGTCTCCGCCTGGTCGTTCTGTCGGCTGTTGCCTGCGAGCACGCTGCGAATGCGACCGCGAATGCCGGTCAGTTTCCGAGTCAGTTCCAGTCCAACAACGATCGTGGCGATAATGGATGCCCAGAGAACCATCGGCTCCTGATAGATTCCGGTGAACGTCGCGATCACCTGGGCCACGCTGAGTACAACCAGCAGGGAAACGAAAGCGATTCGTCCGATGATGAAGTGTCGTTCTTTCTTCATCGCTGCCGTCGCAAGTGCATTTTCAACGGACATCGCGGAAACGGAACGGAATGAGACCATGTTCTCACGAAGTTTATCACGATCGATCTTCGGTCGCTGAGCGGATGGGTCTTTCCGAGTGAGTCCGGCGTCGGCTGCGTTGTCGCTTCCGCCGACTTCGCTGCCATGAGTGGCCATGTACTGTTCGATGAACGATGTTGTTTTTGGTTTCGACTGCTGACCTGGCTGTGACTTCTGAAGCTCGTTCGGGAGTGCTCCTCCGGCGACTTTGCGGCTGCGAGCCAGAAGCTGCTCCATGTAGTCTGTTACAAAATCCGGAGACTCTTCATTCGTTGAACTCGCCGAGTCTGACTGATTCGCTGCAGGAACCTGCAGCAGGAGGCTTGGATTCGATGTGAACTTCAGTTCCACACCAGCACGTTCATCGTCCGGTGCCGGAACGGACGTGTCGACGAATGAGTCCACCGGAGCTTCCACTGGAGCCTTCAGTGATTTCAGTCCGAACAGACTGGCCAGCTCTGAACGCAGCTGAGTGACTTCTTCCTCACTTGCAGATGGAGATGTGGACGATGACAGTGATCCATCATCGGGCTGCGCCTCTGACAGCACCAATGAACGACTGTCTTCGTCAAACGTCGAATGCATCGGTGTTTCGTGGTCAGTCGAGGAGCTGTAGCTGCTGCCAGAAAGGCTGGTACGAAACGGCGCGGGCGTATAAGAGGGGTAGTTGACATCGGTCTGTGGCAGATCGGAGGGGGATACTGTCGTGGTTTCTGATGGCTCGGAGTCGTTTCCGGTCTTCCAGAGCTGGCTGAGCAGTGACGGTGGCTGCCATTCACCGGAAGAGTCATTGGAAACGCTGCGTGTCGCTTCTGAGTAGTCGGAGTATTCGTTTCCGGACATCAGAGTTGTGTTCTGATGTCCATCCGTCTTCAGACTGCTGCTGATCTCGCTGACCATGGATTTCAGCTGCAGTTCAAGTTCTTCGATCCGGCCGTTGCGCTGATCAATCTCGTCAGACTGAGATCTCAGGCGAGACTCCATGGATTCCAGTGACCGCTGCTGTTCACCGCGAACGTGCTCACCCTGTTCAATCTCCTGAGAGATCTGCTGCATTGACGCCTGCATTTCACGAAGAGCCGTGATCAGGTTTTCCCGTTCACTCGACATCTTCTGCAGTTCCGCTTTCGCTGCAGCCAGATCGGATCGGAGACCATCGCTCTCACCGGAATCCGGCCGAATTGTGTCAACGGAAACACTGGCAGAAGCCACGCGTGTCAATTCTTCGTTCAGTCGCATGCATTCGGCACGCTGCTGCTCAGCCAATTCAGTACTTCGGATCAGAGCATCCCGAAGTTCAATGGCTGCAGCACGCTGCGCTTCGAGCTGTTCGTGAAGATCAGTCAGTTCGGTATTCTGAGTATGCTGCTCGGCTGTGACGTTCTGCTCACGGTCCGACTCAATTCTGGCAATGACATTCGAGAGCTCGTCAGCACGCAGACGCTGTGCATCCAGCTGTTCTCGGAGATCAGCCAGTTCGGTATTCTTTGCATGCAGTTGCGCTGCAACGATATGCTCGCGTTCCGACTCCAGCTTCGCTATGACACTCGACAGCTCGTCCGCACGCAGGCACTGAGACTCCAGCTGGGATCGCAGATCAGCAATCTGACTGTTCTGAGCAAGCTGCATGGCAGCGGCGTTCTGCTCACGTTCCGACTCAAGCCTCGCTATGGCACTCGACAGCTCGTCTGCGTGCAGACGCTGTGATTCCAGTTGTTCCTGGAGATCAGCCAGTTCGGTATTCTTCGCATGCAACTGCGCTGCAACGATCTGCTCGCGTTCTGACTCCAGTTTAGCAATGACACACGACAACTCGGCCGCACGCAGGCACTGTGACTCCAGCTGGGATCGCAGATCAGCAATCTCCTGATTCTGCTGGTGTTCCAGAGCTGACCGCAGATGCTCGTGTTCTTCGAGCCGGACTTTCAGATCAGCGGTCAGCTGCTGTGCCTCAACGGTCTGTTCTTCAAGGTGGCTTCGCAGCTGAGCGAGTTCTTCCAGCTGTCGCTGAATCCCTTCTGATCGCTGGTGAATGTCAGCAGATCTGTCATTCAGTTCGGATTCCTTCTGATTCAGAAACTCCAGCGTCGACTGCTGACTCTGCAGAGCGTCGTGCAGTGCATTCTGCCGAGCTGTCACGGAGGATTCGAGGGCGATCGCCTGTTCGATTCGGAGCTTCAGTGCATCCTCTTCATCTCGAATTCCTTTTTCGCGCAGATTAAGCTCGTCGGAGCGATTCTGATTCTCCAGCTGAATCTCTGAGATCTGCTTTTCGAGCGACTTGAGTGAATCGAAATCGGTCTGAAGCAGCCGTTCCTGTTCGCTGAGATCCGGGATCTGATGGTCGAGAGTTTCCTTAAGTTCCGCAAGACTGATGAGGTCCTGACGCACGGCAGACTCGCGACGAGCCAGATCACGATGAAGGTGGTCGAGCGATTCCTGCTGCTCTCGCAGACGTGCTTCGAATGATTCCAGATTGGATTCTCTTCGCGAGAAGCCGACTTCCCTTTCTTCGAGCATCTGCAGACGTTCTTCGTATTCTCGAACTCGCAGTTCCGATACTTCCAGCGCGGCAGCTCGGTGATCGATCACACTCAGTGTGTCCTGCAGTTTTGCTGCATCGCTTTCCACCTGGATCCGTCGTTCCTGCAGTGCGGATTCCTCGGAATCCAGAGCAGCCTGTCGTGAGCTGACAGATGATTCTGCAGTGGTCAGAGCAGCCTCTCGCGAGGAGATTCCTTCTTCTCGTTCATTCAGCAGGATCTCTCGGAGCTCCATTCCATCCAGTCTTCTCTGGAGGTCATCCATCTGCCTGTCGTGCTGCTCGTGGAGTGATGCGATCCGTTCGGAGGCCTCATGAATCCCGGATGCGCGAAGACTGAGCTCGTTGTTTCTCTCCGCAATCTCAGATTCCAGAGTTTTCAGGTGAGCTTCCCATGCTGTCAGTCGTTCAGCGGTCTGAGCATCATGTTCATCGCGCTGCTGCATGGATTGAGCGCGTGAGTTCAGCTCCTGCTGAAACACTTCAGCGGCCTGAACGCGGTCCGCGAGCTCTCCTCGCATCTGCTGCAGTTCACCAACCTGAATTTCAAACGCAGCGAGCTTTGCGTCTCGTTCTGCGAGTTGCTCGCGAGTTTGTTCCAGCTGGATGCGTGCTTCATCTGTGACACGGCTGAACTGTTCACTCTCCGCAGCGAACTCGGCTCTCAGTTGATGCTCGCCGGATGCGCGTTCGTCGCGCAGCAAAGTGAGTTCAATCTCACGAGTTTCGAGTGCGATGGAATGCTGAACTTTCAGCTGCTGCAGCTCCAGTGCAGTGGCTTTCAGCTGTTCCTTCAGCGGCTGCAGTTCTTCGATTCGGGCGGCGAGAAGACTGTTCTCCTGCCGCAGGGTGATGACATCACTCTGCAGCTTTCGATTCAGTTTTCTTGCTTTTTCGTCGACAGGTTTTGACTTCTCACCGGTTTCTGACTTTTCAACGGAGTGTGTATTCTGAACCGGCCTGTCTGCCGGCATTTCTGCGGCGGATCGCGGAACGGGGAGCGGGGAGGCAGCCGTGCAGGAAGCTGTCCAGGTTTCAGATGAAACTGGTCCATCAGACTTTCGGACGCTGGAGTCGGCTCCCTGTCCTGTTGAGAAGGGATGCCACACAGACTGATTCGCAGGAGCTGAGGCGGAATCGCTGACGGGGTCATGTGTTTCGCGTTTTCCTGCAGAGATTCCGTCGACGTCTCTTCCGTGAAGATCCATCTGAACTCTGCTGACGGACTGGCGGGGCGGCGTCGCAGTCGGCAGTGCCATCCATTCCACTCGAAAAGAAGCGGGTCCGACAGAGAGAACGTCGCCATCGATGACGGGGGCATTTCGAGTGACCGGAAGATCGTTAATCCATACGGGGCCATCGCCCGAAGTGATCGTCAGGGACCCGTTTGTCAGGTTCAATCGGCAGTGATCTGCTCGAACGCCGCGCAACGAGATCTGAACATCAGCCTTCGGAGATGAACCACAGGTGAATGTTCCGTCCGTCTCAAACGGAATTGATTCTGCCACACTGCTCCAGAGTGGTACCAGTACCGGAACTGCCGGCGAAGAGTTCTTGAATCGAATACCGCGGACAGAAGTGGACATCACGATCTCCGGAGCTATCCAGAACACAGTCGGGTCAAGGCTGCGGAGATTTCTGTATGTTCGGAATGAATCGATTTTGTCGACCGCCGCGAACTCAGGACATTCTGCAACCTGGTGGATTACATAGCCCAGGAAACTGAGGTGGGGGCTGTCGGCGTGGTGATTCCGAGCAACAACGTTGCAGATCGACACCACGCGGAATAAACGATTCCGGCTTTGCCGATTGTAGGTCTCCGGAAACGTCGGGACCTGATGCATTCTGAAGATCTCGCGGCGACGGCACTGGACTTCTTCTGAGGCTCTGCGAATCATTTCTTCGGAAGAATTCACAGGCGGTGAAAGATCGCTGGAACCACCAGAAGCGTTTCTTTCATCAGAAACTTCACTGAATCTGACGGGATGTTTTCCGGCGAAAGCTCAACGCCTAGTACCCGGACGTCATCTCAAATCTCGCTGCGGTCGCAGGAACGACGACCGTTATCGACGGATTTTCCGGTACGGCCGGACGATTGGTGAGCTAGTCTTTGAGAGACTTCATGGATGGTTGCCCCGGAAATCGCTGCAGTGCTGCAGCGAGTGCCAGCTTCCGTGGGCGGATCAGTTCACCAGAATGCAGGCCGAACGACTCGTGAAGATGTGGAACAATGCAGCCGTCAGCCGAATGATGACCATGATTTTGCCATGGATCGTTCCCAATCGAGTCGTGCACGGGATCTCGGCGATGTGCCTGATCGCCGGTCTGACGTGGGCACTTCTGACTCCGGATCCTTTTGCTTTGCTGCGGCAGACCCCCATCGGGTGGGTCGCGAAGCTTGACGACATGATACAGCATCTTGTTGCTTTTTGCCTGCTGTCGCTGACGGTGCTCACGCTTTATTTTCGATTGACGCGGACTGTGTCGCCGGTCGTCGTGGTGCTCCTCGGAAGTCACGCTGTGCTGACGGAATGCCTGCAGGCCTTTGTGCCCGGCAGGACCTGTGACCCGAATGATGCGTTGGCGAATTTCGCGGGAATTCTCCTTTCCGTGAACATCGTGCTTCGAGCCACCTCAGAATGCAGAAAGCGTTTTTCAGATGAGGGTTACGCTGTGACAGCCGAATCGACGGGGGTGAGTTCGTCTCACCGAACTGATAATCCGGAACTCCGTTTCTGAAACCTTTCGGACTTACTTCCTGGAACGGCCAGGTGTGGTCTGTTCATCAGGAAACTCGTTTGGTGATCGGCGCAGGTCGGCTTCCTGATTTTTTCTGTTCACGCCGCAGGCATCGTGGTACGCAAATCGCCGAATCGGTTCAAATTTCAGGTCGCTGGCCCGTTTAAACCGGGTTTCGTTCGGCCACCCTGAGCGAGAAAGAATCCGGAATCAGATTGCGCTTCGTTTTCGGACGAGAGTTCGCGGCTGGTCTGTCCGGATACTGACGAAACCCCTTGCCGGACCTGGAATCTGCGGTTTCCCTGAAGTCGTTACGACCTGAAAGACTGCAATACTGTCCGAAATTGCCGGAATTTCGATTCCATTCGGGCTGATCTGTTGGTTTTCTATAGGGCTGTACGTCCGATACGCTCAACTGTGTCCCATCGTATCAGAATGGTTCCACACATACCCCGAATGAAACGAGGGTTGGGGGAATGCTGGTTCTGCTGCGTTCGGAAGATGGTCCAGTGTTGTGATGACTCCAGCCAGTTCGCTGAATCAATCGCACTGCATTTGAGCGAACGACCACTCGGACGATTGAACAAAAAAGACTGTTATGCCTGCCAGAGTTCAACGAAGCTTCACAGGGTTGACTGAAATGGTTTTCAATCTCGGGATGTTCTCATCGATCACGGATTCCATTCGACATTCCGGCGCTCGCCGACGCAGCAGTCAAACTGCTTCGCGACGTCTGTCTGTGGAGTCACTTGAGCTGCGATGTCTCCTGGCGAATCATCCACTGACAGCGATTCCGGTGCTGAACAGCCTGTCTGGCGCTCCGGTGACGATCTATCTGGATTTCGACGGCCATACAGAAAGTCAGGACTGGCCTGATCTTCGAGTCGACGAAGTCGAAGGACCGATCGTGACTCCGGTTTTTGATATCGACAATGACCTGACCACCTTCAGCGACGAAGAACTGCGCCTGATCAGTGAAGTCTGGCATCGAGTTGCCGAGGATTTCAAACCGTTCAACGTCAATGTTTCTACAGTAAATCCCGGTTCCTTCAACAACTTTCAGGCCATTCTGGTTTCGATTGGAGGCAATGGCTCATGGTTCGAGGATGCTGGTGGTGTGGCATTTCTGAATGCGTTCAGCAACGCGAGTTCCAACACGTGCTACGTGTTTCCAGAAAACTTAGGAAAAGGTACTAACGGCTTCGCGAAGAACATTGCGCTGACCGCATCGCATGAAGCTGGTCATACATTCGGCCTGAATCACCACAGTATCTATAATGCCACGGGAACGAAGCTGGATGAATACCATCCGGGCACTGCTGCTCTGGGGCCGATTATGGGAGCTCCCTTTAACTCAGTGAGGGAAACCTGGAACGACGGCCCGGCGAATGTTTCAGTAACTGAGCTCCAGGACGACCTCGCTGTACTCACTCGAAGCGCCAATCAGACCTTCAGTTACCGAGTCGACGATTTTGGTTCGACGACGTCAAACGCCAACACTCCGACGGTTACCTCCGGCAGTTTTCGAGTCGAAGGAATTGTCGAACGAAATAATGACCAGGACTGGTTTCGATTCGAGACTGCTACGGGCAATGTTACATTCAATGCCACCGGTCTGGATGTGAATACAATTTTCACAGGGCTGAACGTCACTCCGGGAACGAACCTTGATGTGACGCTGTCGATCTACAACGCAAGTGGCACGCTGGTCACAACTGCGGCCCCGACGGACAGTCTGAAAGCTTCGATCTCGACAGCACTTTCCGGAGGTGTCTACTACGTATCTGTTTCAGGTGGTAGTGAATACGGATCGCTGGGAGCATACACCCTGACAGGAACTGTAAACCCGGTTCCGAGTGTTCCGACGATGGTCCAGCCGACTGGAACAATCTCAGACGTTACGCCGACGCTGGAATGGACGATCGGCGCCAACGCAGTGTCTTACCAGGTTGAGGTTCAGCAACTGCTCGGCGGCACTTACACGAACGTCTACACAGCCACGGTGGAGGGGGTCCGCCAAGAAGTACCAACAGCACTTTCGGAAGGAACGTTTAGAGCTCGGGTTCGTTCCAATACAGCGGGCGGCATCGCCAGTGACTGGAGCGAATTCATCTCCTTTACAATTGATGTACCGATCCCTGGCAAGCCGGAGATGGTTCGGCCACTGAACGGCGACATCACAACGAGTTCACGTCCAGCCTTC
>JBKDKA010000054.1:0-6046 GCA_046345315.1 Planctomyces sp. | reverse complement strand
TTCAATACGGCCATCAGTCGAATGATGGAGTTCGTCAACTTCATGTCGGGGCAGGATCAGCGGCCAAAGTCGATACTGGAGCCGTTTGTGCTTCTGCTGAGCCCTTTTGCACCGCACATCGCAGAAGAGCTCTGGAATGTGCTCGGCCATCCTGGCACTCTGGCCTACGAGCCATGGCCGAGTTATGACCCGGCTCGACTGGTTGAGGATTCTGTCGAGATTCCGGTTCAGGTAAACGGCAAACTGCGTTCGAAGGTCATGGTTCCGGCGGGATCCGACGCAGCCACCATTCAGGCGGCCGCCGAAGCCGACGAAACGATTCGTAAAAACCTGGAAGGAAAGACGATCGTCAAGATCGTCGCCGTTCCGGGCCGACTCGTCAATTTCGTAATCCGCTGATCGTTACTCAGTGGCCTGCGGGTACTCGTCCCCCAAGAGCAGTCGCCATGGGCGTATTACGCAGGACGTGTGTCGTCTTCATCAAGCCGCAATTGAAGAGTACCACCGGCCGGCTGTCGATGGCACCGCAACTGACAGTTACAACCGTTTTCTCTCGTTCATCCTCCTTGCGTGTATTCGTGTAATTCGTTTGATTCGTGGTTGTTGAGTTAACCACGAATAGCGCGAATCACACGAATTGAATATCACGCAACAAGGTAAATGGACAACTGCCGTGAACGAAACACGGCAATGGGAACGTTCTTTATCTGATAGAAAACAGAATGCCCCCTGCGTGATTCCTCCTTTGTGATTCCCCAACGTATCGCACATTCATGGCGAGACTGGTAATGTGAATCTGGGTCGGCTCTCTGAGGTACGTTTGAGATCCCAGAGCAGGACAGGACCGTTGGTGTTCTGATCCGGGATGGCGACGATGGAGTTTTCACCGACCCAGGCCATGCTTGAAGCTTTCACGCCGGTCAGCTGCGGGCGACTCAGGACCAGTTCACCGTGATGATTGTCCAGACGAGGATCCTGTGCTCGAACAGATGTGCCATCCGCGTCGCCGCGCCGCGAGGCGAGTCGCTGAGCCGTTTTGACGTCTGCGGCACGGTCGGTCAGCGACGCGATCAGATCGGCTGAATTCCATGCCGGAGTGGCAACAGCCACTTGTGAATAGTCGGCACTTCCCGAGGTGATCAGCTGCTTGCTGTCGTCGCTGAAATCTGCAATCGTGTCGAATGGAAGGGTGAGAGCAACAGATTTTTCAGGTGCGTCCGTCTGGAAGACTCGCGCCGGCTGCTGCTCCCAAGTGACGGAAACCAGAGTTCCGTCGCCGTTCAGTGCGATGACGGGAGTGTCGTTTGTGACACTGTTAACCCGATTATCTGCTGGCGAATCCACTCGCCATGTCCGGATCACGGTCTGTTTCTCGAGATCCCGGATGCGGATGCGGCCGTTGGAACTGAGCGTTGCCAGCAGTCGCTGATTCTTTGCTGTCGCTGCGGCGATGACTGGACCATCGGGTTCCGAGAATGTGTGCAGCAGTTCTCCGGTGGATGAATTCCAGACCGAGATCGACGTCGCAACGGGAACAGCGATACAATAATGGGGACATTCCCGAATGGCATTCCGTTAGGCGTTTCTGCCTTTGTTTTTCAGTGCATCCTGCAGGATTTTTCGTGGCTGTTTCATCACGGGGAATTGCTTCGGTCGTCTTTTTCGCACCCGGGGTTCACAGCGGTTGGGGCGGTCGGGGTTAACGGCAAGCGGTACGAGTGTCTCACCTGCGTCTGCGCTCGCGAGCCAGCGCAGAGCGTCGATGAAACTGATGCGACGCACGTCCACATTCTGAGTGCGAGCAGCATTCAGCATCACCAGACTGATCAGATTATACAGCAGACAGAACACGATCATTTCCTTCAGTACACCGTCAACGGTTTTGCACTTCAGCACATCCAGACCCATGCTCGTTTTCAGGTGCGATAGATTGGTTTCAATATCCCAGCGAAGACGATAGAGGTCCGCCAGATCACTCGCAGAGTAACGATCTGCGTCAAGCAGTGTCGTTGCAAGAGTCACGACCTGAACCCGGAATCCGGGGATCTGAACTCGATATCGGGAATCGCAATAAGGGGACATTCTGAAATATCAGTGTCCTGCAGTCATGGTGTGTTCTCAGGCGCGTTGCTTTCGGAATACCAGACGTGTGACCGATGTTGAGGATTTCGACAGCATTTTCTTTTCAGCGTCATCCGCGAGATCCGCGGTGACAGGCCCACTTGGGTTTTGACCGCGGATTCCGCAGATGAATCGCAGGATGAACCAACACGGTCGTGACCGGGATTCAGTGCTTGACATCGAGCGCTGTTTTTTGGTTTGAGGTTTCATGATGGCTGCAGCCCTGATGGCTCGTCGCAAAGGGAAAGCCTTGGTGCGTCGGTGTCGGGTTCGCAGGTTTGGGCGTGCTTGATCGAGTTGCAGTACGGACATTCCTGCCCGTCGACGCTCTTCAGAACGCAGTCAACTCAAAGTCGGACAAGAATGTCCAACCACCATGTGACGCGAGACCAACGGTCTTCCGCTGACATCCCCTGATTCAAAATCCATCCGATAAGGACAACCTCTTTCTGAATACTTCTATCCCGGGTAATTCTGATTCTCAGCCATCGTTTTCGTGGCCGCGTCGATTGGCGATTCCGGCCTGTTTAATTGTTGGCTGTGTGTTCTCTCTTCGAGCGATGACTCAGGATGTCGCTGCCAAAGTGACTTCGGAGACCAGCCAGCGAGCGGAGCTTCAAGGCTCTGTCGACTTAACAGTCCCAGCCGAGGCCGACGTCAAACTGGTGACGAAGAACATTGAAGACATCGAGGCGGGCGATCTGGTGTTGGCTCGCGATGAGCATGGTTCGGGGATCGGTTTGAAGCCGGTGAAAGAAACCTACCAGCGAGTTTCGCACCATCTTCGTCATCTGACGTTTGAAGCTCCGAATGGCACTCAACAAACGTTGTCGACGACGGACGAGCATCCGTTTTGGTCGGTCACGGCCGAAGAATTTGTCGAAGCCGGATCACTGATTGTCGGGCATTCCGTAACAGGCCCAAACGGCCAAACGCAAACGCTTGTCAGTTCGGCCCGTGAAGAATTTTCGAAGGGTGTTCCCGTCTTCAACTTCCAGGTGACCGAGTATCACACATACTTCGTTGCTGCGTCGGCTGACAAGCCGGTAATGCTGGTGCATAATGCCAACAACTTTTATTCCAACGACCCTCACGTCGCCAACATTGCAAATGCCATCGAGGCCGCCTATCCGGGGCATGTCGTTGGTGTAAATCAGATGGTTGGGGGAAGCGAAGTCGACATTCTGCTGAAAAATGCAATCATCGAAGTCAAGGGCGGAAATGGAAAAGGGCTGACGAAACAAATTCTTGATCGCCTTAATCTAGGGCTCCCTGTGATTGGACATGCACCCAATCTTGGGCCACACGCGGCGAAGTCAATCAACGAGGCCGGAGGCATTGCATCGAAGTCGCTGCAAGAATTGATCGAGGTCGTTGCGCCTTAGTGAAGGGACGTTTTTGTGCGGTCTGCATTTATCTTCACCACATGTTCTGATGTCGCTCAGCTGTCAGACGATCTACGGAACGCGGGCTTTTCAGAGAGTGCTCCGGGCGTATTTACATATGCCTCGCAAGACCGGGAGATCATCTGGGCTTATATTGCAAGCGATATCCCTGAACTCAGTGCTATTGAACGAGAAGAACTGCAACGCGCGGGGGCAGGCTCGTTCTTGAATGTCATAGGCTTTGATATTTCGGGCCGTTTGTCGGAGCTGGACGTGGCGCGGGAGCTGATTCGTCAGGTCGCATGTCGGCAGGAGTCGGTTCTGATGGACGACTTCTCTGATATTGTTTGGAGACGAGAGGATATTTGCGATCGGCACAAAAATGGCAGAGGGTTTCTCGAACCGCCTCTCACGGGCAATAACTAATCTTTTGGCTGAATCCCGTTGTGTACGAATCATTCTTACTCCCAGTTTGAGGCAAAGAACGGCCCGGACACGGAGAAATACGGCGGCTGGAACCAATTCTGAATCGCTATTGCGAAAGCATTTACGTTGAATACCTCCCGTCAGGACAATTTTGACTCTCAGCCATCGTTTTCTTGGCCTCGTCGATTGGCGATAGCAGCCTGTTTGATTGTTGGCTGCGTGTTCTCTTTTCGACCGATGACGGCTGATGTCGCTGCCAAGGTGACTTCGGAGACCAGTCAACGAGCGGAGCTTCAAGCCGCTGTCGACGTCAAACTGGTCTCGAAGAATATCGAAGACCTCCAGCTTGGTCAGCGAGTGGTCGGGCGGAATCCTTTGCGGCATGAAACGCAGAGTCCATCAGAGATCGATCCTGCCACATGGCGGGCCGTTCGTTTGCACATGATTCAGAGTGGCGTGGAGTATGACCTTGCCTTTCTGAGACCTCTATCCTGGCTGGAGTCGACCGGTGCTGTCGTCGGTGGTTCCATCCAGATGGAACTGCACGAAATGGGGCTGAATGGACCGGCTCGGGTTGTTGGAATTGATCCGTGTCCATTCATCGAACCAGACGACGGCACTGGCCGCAATGTGGTGACCGGCACGATGGCACATCCGGGAGCCAACATCGTCTATCTGGACATCACCGGTCTTGATGAACCGCTGGGTGTTACGGATACGCATCCGATCTGGAGCCAGACTCGACAGAACTTCGTCGTCGCTGGTCAGTTAAAGGTCGGCGAACAGTTCCGCACCGTCACTGGCCAATCCGCCACCCTAACAAGAATTCATCCCCACCGAGGCCCACCAGAAATGGTGTTCAACCTCGAAGTCGATGGGCAACATGTTTACCATGTCGCCAGCAGCGGATTGCTTGTACATAATGACTGCAGCTTCGTTGACCTGATGAGTAAAGACGAAGCTGATCTATACCGTAAGTATTGGCGGGGTGACATGCCTGCTCAGGTAACGCCTGGAATAAAAAACAATGTGAAGCAACAGCTTGCCACAAATGAGCAATACTCATACACCACCGTTGGGCACTATGATAAATACGGTAGATTAACCGGCAGAACTGACTTTACGACCCATCCGAGCACTGGGCTATTGCACGCTGACCCTCACTACCACATCAGGAATGAAACGTTTGGCGACAAGACCGCTGACGGTTTCAAAACAGGGAACATTGCTGAGTGGCTCAGAGGCAACGTCCCGGGCGTCATGGGGCTCGAATGAGACTTCTGAGAAGGAGTTGCAGCGATGAAATGGCTTGAAGACGCAAGACTTATTGTCCCTGAGTTTGACTTCTCCAAATGCGGCAGAATTACAGTTCTCCAGATAAATGAAAACTCCGAAGGGGCAACGGAAATGGGCGTCGAGTTCTATTTTTGCGACGATGACAAAAGAACGTCGGGCCTGATTCGTTTTCGATTCAAGAACATTTTCCGGATGAACATCGTCTTTCATACAAAGCTGATGTGGCTGGCCGACTTCTTTGTTAGCTATGACGAAACGACCGACGAATACTGTGCATTTGATGAGATGCTCGGGGTCAGATGGTATAGCCATGGGATTGAGTTCATTGGATTCACTAAAATGTAGTCTGCCAGCTTTCTGAGGAATGGCAATAATGGAATCGCGATAAGGGGCATTCTGGAATGGCATTCAGTTAACGCATAAGTGCTTAATGCGTAGGCGTTTAGAACAGCAATGCGATCAGTCTTTACTCAAGTAAGAGACCTCCTGTAAGAAGGGTTCTTCTGGGAATTTCGTGGCTACAGAATTTGAGGTTTGAGGCTGAGTTTTCCGCATAAGAAGAGAACTCGGATTCGATAGTGCTGGAAGAGACGAAACCTCTGGCTGCGGACTTAATGGACTGGATCCTGCTGTTGAATCCTTCCGCCGGACCGTTGCTGATGGGAGACGTGAACCATGTCAGAATCCGATCCAGGCGATCCTTCAGCATTCGTGCGACTTTTTTGACGGGCTCGAGGCGAGAACGGATGGCCCAGGCGTACCAGGAGTCAAAGAACTCCCGACCTCCAACCGCATCGGTCTGGTCCCAGAAGTGTCGA
>JBKDKA010000053.1:0-11365 GCA_046345315.1 Planctomyces sp. | reverse complement strand
ACCACATCCGATGACGTAATGACGGATCCGGTAGTTGATCAGTCGCGGGAATTCATCGGTCAGAGCGTCGACCTCGGGATTCTTCCGACTGATATGGCATTTCTGGATGGAATCTCATCAGATCAGGTGATGGGGGAGTTTGCAGATCCATCTTCCGGCATGGGCTCTGCTCTGCTGAACAGCGTGAATGCTGAGACTGATGCCGGAGAGGCTTCAGCGAAAACTCGCTTCACGAGGATGTCTCCTGCCAGAGTAGTGTCGTCGCTGTTCTCAGCACTTATTCCCGTGGCCCTGGTTCGAACACAGCGGAACCGTGACGACGTGGAGTGATGAAGTCTGAGAGGCTCTGACAAAACCGGGACGGGCTCCAGTCCAACAAGAATGGTCCTGCAGTTTCTGCAGTGGCAATGGTGCCTGTGCTGGTTTTGTCAGGCGTTCTTCGTCCCTGCGATGAATTGACTCACGGGATTGACAGCTGCGTCTTGCAACACGGTGATGAGCCAACACGCGTAGTCGTTCACCTCGTCGGCGGCAGATGACAGACCGCTGATTCCGCGAGGACGCGGGTGCATTTCCAAATGCGATTCCGGTCCGGGCGTCCGGCAAACGCTGCCGAAAAGAGCGGTGTGAAACGTGGTCGCACCGGGAACTCCGATTCGCTGAAGCGCGATTCCCGACGATGCGTTCTTGAGAAAACGCCGGAAAACGGAAGACTTAACCAGTCGTCGCGTTAGATTTCATGGATTGTGCTGCGATTGCCGATATTGACGGTAATTCGATGCGGCATTCTGTCCCATCTCCTGTTGTGAACAGCGGTGATCATCGTCACTGCTGTCAGCTGGAGTCCGACGACATCGGCAGACCGGGAGGACCTGCATCCCGGGCGGTAGTCTTTCATCCTGAACGAAGCGATCACACGACGGAATCACCCCATGTTTTTCAGCCGAAAAAGCCGTGGCCGTGCTCATCGAAATACTCCGAACCGGGCGTCTGATGGTACCGTTCAGGTGCTGGAAGACCGCAGAATGCTCGCTGGAAATGCTCTCGTTTCGAAGGATTCCAGCGGCAATCTGACGATCAGCGGAGACGCTCTTGCGAACGCTGTCGAGGTGACGGTGCTGGATGGAAATGTAATCGTTCGTGGTCTTCAGACCACCACCATCAACGGGGGAACCGCGAACTTTACGGTCGCCACCGGGACCACGAATATCTCGGGGAATGTCAGCATTGATCTGCAGAACGGCAATGATACCGTGCTGTTCAGTCGCAATGTTCTGATTCGCGGTTTCACGACTGTGTCCGTCGGCCAGGGCAACGATAACGTCGGTACGACAAGAGCTCAGTTTCAGGGTGGGGCTTCCATCGATACCGGAACAGGAGCCGATCGCGTTTCCTTGAAATCTCTGGACGCCGCTGGAGATGTGACCGTTTCCACCGGGACAGGTGATGACGTCGTGAATCTTGAAGATGCGACATTCGGTGGATCTCTTTACGTTCATACGGGAACCGGCAATGACGCCATCTCCGCCACTCGAATGACAACTGCCGAGAATACCACGACAACATTGTTCACGGGCCGAGATAACGATGATGTTTCCATCCGAAACTCAACATTTGAGGGCGTGCTGAAGATCTGGACGAAGCGAGGTTCTGATGTTGTCATGCTGGATGACAACACCTTCGGCAGTACCGTCGGGATCAATCTTGGTCGCGACAGTGATACTCTGCTGGCCAGAGCAACGAATACGTTCAACGACGCGTTTCGAGTGCTTGCCGGACATGGCAGTGGTGACAATGTCGAAGTCGACCCCGCCAATGTGTTCAATGGCGAGCGAAGAGTTCGCAAAAATGAAGGCAACACGGCCAACACCAACACAATTTCGACGCGAGTCGACAATGCCACGACCGGGGTGATCGCGAAAGGTACTGCGGCCGGAACGTTCTTCACCGGACTACTGTCAATCACACCGCGAACACTCACCATCGACAATACCGGAAATACCACGACGTCATCAGTCGGAAACGTTCTGATCACTCGCAACAGCAACTTTATTGTCGCCGGGACTACAACACCGCTTGCAGTGGTCACACTGGATACTGATGGCGATGGCAGTTTTGATGACGGCACGGTGACTGCGGACACCAATGGTAACTTCAGCACCAACATCACTTTGACGCGACGTGACCTCGACACCACTGACACGAACAACAACGATCAGAGGAACGGACTCAACGTCATTGCTGTTCGATCGACTGACGAAGCCAATGCTGTTCAGAACACAACGATCAATGTGGATCTCGTGCTGAATACGGTCGTTCGATTCGCAAGCAATCTCGGCACGTATGAGGTGGAACTCTTCGATACGGTCACACCGCGCACCGTGGCGAACTTCATGAGTTATTTCAGTGACTACACGAATTCCATCATTCATCGATCCGCGACGACAACTCCGAGCGGGTCAACCACACCGGTACCATTCGTGATACAGGGCGGCGGATTCACGCTTCAGAATGGCGTGATCAACGATGTAGTGTCAAAGGGCAACATTCAAAACGAGTTCAGCAACACGACATCCAACGTCCGAGGGACGCTGGCAATGGCTCAGGGAAACGACATCAACAGCGGCAACAGCCAGTGGTTCGTCAACCTGAGAGACAACGCTCAGCTGGACAATGTCCCGCACACGGTCTTCGGCCGAGTCATCGGCAACGGCATGACCGTTGTTGATGCGATCGCAGCACTCAGCGAGTTCAATCTGGTTTCTGCAACCGGTGTGTCGGCTCTGAACGAAGTTCCTCTTCGTAATACGTTTACGCCGCTAGGTAAACCGCTGACAGGAACCGTCTCCACAACGAACGGCAGCCGAACAGTGACTGGCGTCGGAACTCGATTCACTACCGAATTGACGTCCTCCCTCGGAAATCCGGGTGGTTCACGATCTCGAATCTCGATCAACGGTCAGACGTTTGAAGTCGAGTCCATTGCCAGCGATACGCAGCTGACTGTTGTTGCTGCCCCGACAACAAACAATTCCGCCGTGACAGCTCGGACAGACGCAATCACTGATGCTGACTTTGTGCGCTTCACGTCGATCACAGAGATCCTTGATCAGGTCTGACGGACAGGAATCGTCCGGTAATGCGGCGTTGAGGGTCGACTGCCGAATACCGGGAGTTCCGGTGAGCGGCCAAACTGGTTCGGATCGGCCATGCCATCAGTGATTCTTCCGAATCTGATGTTCGAGGAAGAGCTGAGCGGCCAGTCTGTTGGCAGTGGTACAGCCACTCGGCGCGTCGCGGAACTTGCTCCGCTTTGTGGATTTCTCCGTAAATCTCCCGATGATGTTGTAGTCACAGCTCCGGATGGTTTGCCAACAGACCTGCCAGTCGGGCTGGACCGTGCGAGATACCACAGCATCAGTGAGCTTACCGGCGGTGAGTTCATCGGAATGGAATTGCGACCGTGGGGCTGGAGCGAACCTGCCGTCGCTTTCGCAAAGAAGCATCAGCTGTTGTGCAATGGTCCTCCAGTGTCGTCCGTCAGGACCGTCAACAGCCGGCGATTTCTTGCCGATTTCGATCTGTACGGTCCGGAATCAGACAAGGTCGCCGCGGAACAGATTGATCTCGTCACGTCAGATCGACAGAAGGTTTCCGATCAGCCGACGCTGAAGCAACAACAACATCGTCTTTGGTTCTCAGCGATCTGCGAGAGCCTGACTGACGTCCGGAATGCACTTGAGAACGTCAACTTCCGAAAGCTTTCCGGCGGAAACTGGGTCATCAAATCGGAGTACAGCCAGGCCGCGAGAAATCGAATCTGCGGCATGGGACCTCTTCGTGAACGTGATGAGCATTGGCTAAGGAGCCGATTCGACGGAGGTTATATTGTCGCCGTCGAGCCGTGGGTGAAACGGATTTCCGAATGCGGACTGCAATATTCGATTCACACCGACAGGCAGACAATCACATTTGACGGAGCTGTCGAACTTTACACAACTTTTCGAGGTCAATACCTGGGAAGTGGGATCTCTCCGGATGCTGCTGAGCACTGGAAGGGCTCCATTGAACACGGATTCACTTTGGCTGCAGCAGCAGCACGGGTCGGATACTTCGGCTGTCTCGGGATCGATACGATGCGATTTGAAGATTGTGACGGAAATCGATTTGTTCGTTTTTCTCACGATCTGAACGCGCGGATAACGATGGGACGGCTTGCCTGCGGAATTGCAGCTCACCCGGAGTACCCCGAATCCGGCATCTGGTGTCATTTTCCGGCAGAAATGCTTTCCGGGGAGGACTTTTCGTTCTCTCAAAAACTGCCAGGATCCGTACGAATCAGCAGAACCAGTCCGAGAATGGTCGGTGGGCGACCTGTGGGTGTCAGTTCCGGATTCATCAGTTCTTCGGACTGGTGGGATCTGCGGGATGCCATAAAAATCATGACTGCAGAGATTCAGGCCGGAGCCGGTCAGCGTGACAGAGAGGTAATGTGACAGAAATGACTGGCAAGGAATTGCAGGCTGTTCCGTTTTCCGCCGTGTGGTATCAGCAGCAGCAGCTGACTCTGGGCGAATTCGCCTGCAGGCAGCTTGGATTTTACGTCATTCCGGCAGAATTCCTGCTCTCCGTGGTGATTCCCGTGTACAACGAAGAGAAAACGCTGCGGCATCTGGTCGACTGTGTTCGAGCCGTTCCGATCCGAAAAGAGATCATTCTCGTCGACGACTGCAGCAAAGACCGATCGCGGGACGTGCTGAAACAGCTCGAATCTGAGGGACTCAGCGATGAGATGAACAGGATTCGCATTTTCTTTCATTCCGTCAATCAGGGCAAGGGAGGCGCTCTGAAGACTGGTTTCGAGCAGGTGCAGGGAGATGTTGTGATCATTCAGGATGCGGATCTGGAATACGATCCGTCGGAGTATCCACGACTGCTCCAGCCGATCATAGAAAATCGAGCGGACGTAGTGTTTGGCAGTCGATTTCTCGGCGATCAGGCTCACCGAGTTCTTTACTTCTGGCACTATCTTGGAAATCGCTTCCTGACGACTCTTTCAAACTGCTTCACGAACCTGAACCTGACGGACATGGAAACCTGCTACAAGGTATTCCGCCGTCACATCATTGACGAGATTACTCCGAAACTCGTTCAGAAGCGTTTCGGTTTTGAACCGGAGGTGACTGCTCGAGTCGCGAGACGCAAATACAGAATCTATGAGATCTCCGTGAGCTACTCCGGCAGAACCTATGCCGAGGGCAAGAAGATCGGCTGGAAGGATGGTTTTCAGGCCATCTGGTGCATCATTCGCTTCGGTCTGGCTGATTAGCTGGACGGTGCCATGTCAGGTGTTACTTCTTCTTTTTGTAAGTCATGAAATTGAACCGCATTGGGATGTTTTGGGTTCTGATGGACTGAGCTTGCTGCACCTGCGATTCATCTGCGTAATCCGCGAAATCCGCGGTTTCATCTGATCTGATTTTTGACCGCAGATTTCGCGGATAACGCGGATCATGGGGGCGTTTCCGGGCTATCCCTGACAACGGAACCGTTCCGAGAACGTGGCGCTGTGCAGTTGGATCGAATTTCATAACCGGTACAGGCACAACTCCGGCTGCTGAAGCTGAGGAGAGCTTTCTTTTTGTCCGAGGGGGCCACTGCTTCGTCAGACCTTGATTAAGCAATTGCCATTGCCAATCAGACGCTCATTCAGAGCGTCGAAAACTGGATTCTCGCCTCCGTGGGAATGTCGAACCAACCGACAATCAGGAGCCGACGATGCCCTGACGGGTACTGTTCACTGAGCGTGGTGATCAGGCGGCACGTCGTTCGAACGCCGACTGCGGCATTTTCGCAGCGGGATTCTGCCACGACCATTTTTCCATTCGACTGAGAACCATCCCGGCAACTTCCATCGCTCTGACAGCGTCGAACGAGTTCACTCGGGGCCGACTGCCGGTCCGGATGCAGTGAACGAAATCACGCAGCTCTGCAGTGAGTGCGTCTTCGGAGGAAGCCTGAAGGATCTCCGGTCGAATCCATTTCGTGAACACTTCGTCCTTGAGTTTCAGCGGATCAGGAGTGTTGGCCACAATGGTGTGGACGAGTGCCGGATTCTCGCGGAACATCGGCTCCGGCCTCCAGACTGTGACCTGTCGAGTGCTGAGATCAGCCGATGCGAAGCCTTCGTCAGACCAGACCTGAATGCTTCGTTCGGCGGTCGGACACATGCGACTGGCCGTCAGATCCACGATGACACCGGACTGTGTTCTGATTCTGGCGACAGCCATGTCTTCATGAGGGCCGAAAGTCACCGACCCGAACGATTCGACGCCACAGACATCACTGCCTGTCAGCGCCAGGATCAGATCGATATCGTGGATCATCAGATCATGAACGACACCGATGTCTGTGCTGCGGAAGGTATATGGACTGACTCGCTGACATCGAATGTGAAGCGGTCGGCCGATCTGCTTTCGAAGAAGGTCGAATGCCGGATTGAAACGTTCGACATGTCCGACCTGAATAAACGTCCCGGACTCCGCAGCCATGCGATGCAGCTGCAATGCCTCCTGAAGAGACGACGCCAGCGGTTTCTCCATCAGAACAGGAATGCGCGCTTTCAGAATCGGCAGAGCGACTTCGGCATGAAACACCGTAGGGACCGCAACCACGATGCCGTCAATCTGACCAATGACTGAGTTGACATCGGGAAACCAGCGTGTTCCGAAGTCCGACGCCACTCGTTCACCCTGTTCGCGTCGTGGTTCCACGACTCCGACCAGCTGAACGTCGTCAAATCCGGAGAGAATACGAGCGTGATGGCGTCCGAGAGCTCCGACACCTGCGACTGCCAGACGAAGTCTGTTGTTCATGCGGCCTTGCGTTCTTCCGAAGTATGGCTGTTGGAATCTGACTGTACTGCCGGCTGATTGCGAATCGCTTCACGAGCGCGGCCGAGTTTGCCCTTCTTCTGATTCTCAACGAACGTGAGAAGCAGAGAAAGTTCCATCGGGATGATGCCGTTCAACTGCTCATCGAAGTATTTCTGCACGTCTGCAAGAGGTCGGTTTTTCCGATAAAGCAGTCTGAATGCTTCGCGAACGACGTCAATGGATGTCTCGGAGATACCCGCTCGCTTCATTCCGACAATGTTGATCGTTTTCAGTGTCGGATTGTCACTTCCGGCCGCGAGCATGAACGGCGGAATATCGTGAGGGACTCGACAACCCCCGCTGACAAAGCTGAGTCTTCCCAGCGTGGAAAAATGATGCACAACGGAGTTCCCCGAGACGATTGCACCGTCATGGACGTGTACATGTCCGCCGAGAAGGACGCCGTTGACAAGGATCACGTTGTTGAAGATTCGGCAGTTGTGTGCGATGTGGCTGTTCGCCATGAACAGATTGTGATTTCCGATTCGAGTGACACCATCTTCTTTCTCGGCACCACGATTGACAGTCACTCCTTCGCGGAATGAATTGTCATTTCCGATGACGATTCGGGTGTCTGAATCCATGTAGCTGATGTCCTGAGGTTCTCCCCCAACGACACAACCCGGCCAGAATCTGTTCCCAGTCCCGATTGTTGTGTTACCGGTCAGAACGACGTGACTCTGCAGGATGGTGTCGTCGCCGATGGAAACATTGGGACCGACAGAACAGAACGGTCCGATGACAACACCCTGACCGATCTTTGCTCCGGCATCGACATGTGACAGTGGCGAAATGCTGGGTTGCATCTTGATATCCTGATCCGGAGGAATAGGCTGCAGATTCCTTTCTGCAGCGACACAATGCCGATGAAGAAACTCTCAGGCTGCGCGACGGACTGCCAGGCTTCGTCCGGCAATCATCGACATCGTTGATGCCATGACGTGATTCAGTCTGTGACCGCTTCTGAATGCGATCACCTGTCCGATGAATGAGATCCCGCAGAGAGACAGGTCACCGAGACAATCCAGTATTTTGTGGCGGACCGGTTCGTCGTCCCAGCGGAGCGAATTGTCTGAAATTGTGCCATCATTGCAGAAGACGACGAGATCCCGACCGGTCAGGTGCTTTCCGAAACCCATGTTTCGAAGTGATTCAATTTCGTCTTCCAGTACAAATGTCCGAGCCATTGCGATCTCACGAAGAAAGACTTCCGGAGTGAAATCAACGGCCAGTGAACATTTTGGCACAGGGGACTCGGTGCCGTAATCAACCTGATAGCAGATTGAAGCCGTGTCACCATGAAGCGGTGTGATCTCAATCCGTTCTCCGTCGGTGCCTGCTGCTGCATGAGCTTCAGGGATCCGAAGGTACTTTCGCGGAGCAATCAGTGTTGTTGTCCCGGCATTCGTGATCGCGTCACAGAAGATCGAACAGGATCCGTCACCAGCCGGTACCTCCGGAGCATCAATCTCCACGATGCAGTTGTCAATCTGCAGTCCGGCAAGAGCCGCCATCAGATGTTCGACCGTCTCAACAGTGGCTCCTCTCGCACCGAGCACCGTCCGTCGAGCAGCAGATCGGACGTATTCAACTCGCGCGGGAATCTCCGGCTTTCCCGGAAGGTCGACACGACGAAAAATGATTCCCGTATCGTCATCGGCCGGGAGAAGTCGCACTCCGGCATTGACGCCGTGAAAAAGGCCGCGGCCGGAGAAACGAACGGGTTTTCCGAGTGTGGTCTGAACGGTGACCGGTCCGTCCGGGTATCCTGCACCACGGCTCTTCGGAAAACTCAGCGTTGGTATGAAATCCGTATCGTCATCGTGGATTCGCATAATGAACGTACCAGTCTGAGCCGGACCGGCAGTGCCGCTGTTGACGACACTGCCGGAAGATTCGCAGAAAGAACTCCAGACACTCGTCAATTACTGGTTGCTGCTGCCGCTTGCCGGAACAACTGCAGAACGACTTGCTCCACCGCTGGATGCCGGGGAGACTGGTGCCTTCGCACTGCCCGAAGTCTTGTCGTATTCCTTGTTGAGATAATTCAGTACGACGTCAGTGATGTCTTCTGATGCACGGTAGTAAACAACCTGCTTGTTCATGCGCTGAACAGCTTCCTGTGGCGGGGTGTTGTCGTCGATATCTTTCCGGTCAAATCGGATGACCACTGTGTACTTCGCGTAGTCAGCATAGAGAGCGACTGCTTTCGTCGTGTCGAAATAGATGTCCTTGAACATCGCTGACTCTGTTCGAGCGAGCTTTCGCTGAGTCGCAGCTCGGAACGATTCGAAGGCCGCTTTGCCATCCAGAAGCTGCTTCTCAGCCTGCTCAAACTGAGGACTTCCGGGAGTGAACTTCTTCTCCTGAATCTCAACCTGAAGCTTCTGCAGCTTTTCCAGCATCGCCTTTGCTTCGGCATCACTCTGTTCGATCTCAGCCTGAAGGCGATTTCGCAGCGTTTCAAACTTGCGATACCCCTGGAATACTTCGTTCATGTCAATCAGACCCACTTTGTGTGGCGAGTCTGATTTGCCGGCTGGTTCAGAGCGAGCCGCTTCCGGCTTCTGCTTGGCGCCAGCGTTGTTCTGAGCCATGGCCGGCTGTGTCAGGACCACCGATCCGGCAGCAAGCAGGGACAGGATAAGTTTGTTCACTTGAAGGGCACTCCTTTGCCAGTTTGAAGCCCCGATTCCGTGGGGCGGATATTGTACTTCGTGTGTCCGGTGCGGTGAAACACAGGAATTCTGCGATGAACGTTCGCCTCGACGCGTCTGTTCAAGCAGAAATCACCAGAGAGGAAACGGCGTGGACGCCCGGGTTTTCCCAAAGAGCGGTGTTGCGGTCAAGGTGAGTCACCTGACGCACATGTTTTTTTGAGTTCTTCATTCAACGAATTCTCAGCATACCGGCAGTTTCTGCCACGGGCAGCATTCAGTCTCGATGCAGATCGGCCGGATCTGCTAGTGTTCCCTGCGTTATGCTGCCTGCTGATTCCTGAAATGGCAGACACGGCTCAGAAATGCTGTTCTCTCAGCCTGACGTTCGATTCACGGAGGATTCAGAAGCGTATGTCAGAGGCACGATGCAATGCCGGGAATCCACTGTTCAGAGTTCGACGGATTCTGAAACGGAACGCTTCATTCCGGATTTTCCAGAGTCAGCAACTTCTGGTGTTTGGCGCTCTGGCAGTTCTTGCTGTCAATTTACCTGCCAGTGAACCTCCGGGGCGTCAGGCTGATTCAGGGATCCTGTCGTCTGAAAGCGAGATGATCACGGAAGATCAGACGATCACGCCTCTGCCGAAGAATCGCATCCGTCTGATCACCGAGGATCCTGTTCCTGAGGAGTTTTTCTCCGGGCCATTGCCACGAAGCAGTGAGGTGATTGCGGACGCGGGACTCAACGATGTCTGCCGAGTCGGATCAATATGCTGGGCGGTTGGAGATCGAGGCGTTGTATTGCGTTCATCAGATCTGGGGACAACCTGGATTTCTCGACTGGTTCCCTTTGAATGCAGTCTGCACAGTGTTTGTTTCGTCACCGATCGCATCGGATGGATCGCTGGCATCAGAGCATCTGAGAACCGCGTTTCTGATACCTCGGCCGTCCTGCTCCATACTCGCGACGGGGGCGAAAGCTGGCATGATCTGTCTCAGACATCAGATCCTGATTCCGATGAAGAGGCGACGGTCACTTCGGGTGAACTGGCTGCGGGTGAACTGTCGACGCGATTGCTTCCCGGCATTCGCGACATCGCATTCTTCAGCCTTGAGAAAGCGTATGCTGTGACGCTCCCATGCTCAGCAAGAAACGGTGCCACCCTGTTCCGTACCACGAACGGCGGTCTCTCATGGGATGTGATGCGTTCCGATCATCGTGAAGTGGCGTACACCGTGGCCGCGTTCCGGAATGAAGATGAAGGCATTCTCGGCGGCGAGCGCCTCACCCACGGTGCTCTGGTTTCAGACGTCGCTGTTACATCATCGGCGCCTGCACGCACGCCACGTCAGGTGCGAGGACTTTCCATCGATGGTGATGGCGATGCGTGGATGGTCGGTGACGGTGCTTTTGCAATGATGAGCACAAGTTCCGGTGTGTCGTGGCTGCCGGCAGAGTTCAACCTGTCCGACAGGATTCCAGGTCGTGCAGATCGTCTGTTTGACTTTCATACCGTCGCTCATCACGGTTCGACAGTTCTGATCGCCGGATCTCCCGGAAGTGTGCTTCTTCGTTCAGAAGATTCCGGACAGAACTGGACCCTGATTCCGACGGGCGTATCTTCGGAGATTCATCGACTGATATTTCTGAATGAGAACACGATCATCGCCGCTGGAGCTCTGGGCGCCATTCTTCGATCCGATGACGCAGGTGTGACATGGACGTCCGTTCGAGCCGGAGGTTACCGGACGGCGCTGATGAATCTCGCG
>JBKDKA010000052.1:0-56717 GCA_046345315.1 Planctomyces sp. | reverse complement strand
ATTCTGTTTGTTCTTGCGATCCTGCATACGTTTTCCGTCAAGCATTTCGCCAAATGGGCACATAAGTACCCTGAAGGGTCCATTGGTGAGAACCTCTTTCATTTTCTCGCTGAGACAGAAATCGTCTTTGGGGTCTGGG
Organism: Planctomyces sp.; assembly: GCA_046345315.1. Classification (GTDB taxonomy): domain Bacteria; phylum Planctomycetota; class Planctomycetia; order Planctomycetales; family Planctomycetaceae; genus F1-80-MAGs062. The sequence goes on along the minus strand of JBKDKA010000052.1, from coordinate 56,578 downwards.
CGGCTGTTCTGTTTGCCTTCTATACGATTGCCAAATTCTCTGTTGCGGATGCGGTCGCCTACATAGAAGGGCTGAACTACACAGAGCCGAAGTTTGTGCTCGTTGTGATGGTCGTCGCGGCAACGCGGCCGATCGTCAATCTGGCTGAGCGAATTCTGCTCCGAGTTGCTCGCCTGATTCCGCTGCCCGAGAATCTGTCATTTTACATGACTGCGCTGGCACTCGGCCCGCTGCTGGGCTCTTTCATTACAGAACCCGCAGCGATGACCCTTCTGGCGTTGCTGCTCAAACGCCGGTACTTTGATCGGGGTATTGGTTCTGTTCTGGCCTATGCCACTATCGGATTGCTCTTCGTGAACGTCTCCATCGGCGGCACGCTGACTCATTTTGCAGCGCCCCCTGTGCTGATGGTTGCATCGAAATGGCAATGGGGAACGTGGCACATGGCCTCAAACTTCGGCTGGCGCGCCGCCGCAAGTTGCATTGTCTCTACTTTGTTCATCACCGCATTGTTCCGAAAACAGCTCATCGCTGTCGATCCGGATACCACGGAGCAGCCGACCGTACCAAACTGGCTGACGAGTCTTCACGTATTGTTTCTTGCGATGATCGTTGCCTTCTCGCACCATCCGGATGTGTTCTTCGGCGTCTTCATGATCTTCCTGGGGCTGGTCGTGGCGACTCAGGAGTATCAGGAGCCGCTGAAGCTGAAGGAGGGGCTTCTCGTCGGGTTCTTTCTCGCCGGGCTCGTGACCTTCGGCGAGCTTCAGAAGTACTGGCTGGAACCGCTTATCGCCAGCCTGAATGCCGTGCAGATGTATTTCGGTTCCACGGCGCTCACAGCGATCACCGACAACGCCATGCTCACCAGCCTGGGAGCTCTGGTTGAGGGAATCCCGGAAGAAAAAAAATATGCACTTGTAGCCGGAGCCGTGACCGGAGGCGGGCTGACAGTGATTGCCAATGCCCCGAATCCAGCGGGAGCCGGCATTCTGCGAACGTCAAAGGCATTTGAAGCGGACGGCATCAGCCCGCTCGGGTTGTTTCTTGGAGCTGCGATGCCGACTGCCATTGCGATCGTGTTTTTCTGGTGTGTTGGATGAACCTGGGTAGACAGCTGCAGACGATCCGGATGTTTCTTCCGAAGACGCTCATTCAGCCAGAACGGTTTTGCCCTGTTGCCGAACATACTCCTGGACCTGCATGGGGAGACCACGGAACAGCTGGGAGTGAATGGTATAGCTGCAGCGTGACTCAAAGAGCCTGGTCTGCAGATTCAGTTTTCGCAGGGAGCCTTCGTGGTTGTTCACCGGACCTCGTCGCTGGAACTCTTCTGCAAAAGAGCTTGTTCCGCGGACCGGGTGTTCCAGACGATGTTCCTTCACGAACAGAAGCTGATCCACAAGGGCATTCGCTTCTTTCTTCCAGACAGCCTGTTCAGACATCTCGTTACCGGCATGTGAATCGATCTGCCATGCGTAATTCGTGCGTACCATCAGATTATGAGCATCGATCTGATGTTCAAACACCATGAGTGCGACAATATCGCTGTGAGGTGTCAACTGGCGAGAAAGATCAGTCAGTGAAGAAAGATCAGTCACGTTCGCTCCCGCAGAATTATCGACTGGAGTTTTTGGGCGTTTGTTATCCGGCAGCTGAAAATTTCCCAGATGGCGAGAGTCTCCATGGGTTCCGGAGACAAACCAGCCACCCCAGCGATTCGCAATGGGTGTACTGTGGTCGGTCCGGAAGCTTCCGGCTGCGATTACGGGTTCACCTTCCGGATCCGTCATCATGGACCGGACCTGAAGCCCGGGGATGTTCTTTGTTCGCATGGATGAATGACACGTCATGCAGCGGGCGACGTGGCGTTCGAATCGAGGTTCCGCAGGATCCTGTTCCATTGTGTAGAAGACCATGCCGAGCTGGTCGTCCGGCACGATAATTTCCAGCATGCCATCCGGAACGTATCCGACGTAGGCGTCGTCGCCGAAGTAGAGAGCTCGGGCATTCTTCGGCGAAATCAGCGGACGCTGCAGGCTGCTTTTCAGGAACGTCAGCATCTGTGACGACTCCGGAACTTCAAGTTCGTTCAGAACTGCCCGCAGGTACCCGAATTGATCCTCGAATGGGAGCGTTTTTTCACCAACATCGATGGCGGTCTGCAGCCGCGTCACCACATTGTCCGGCGAGGCCGTTGTGTAGTTGATCGGGGCGCTCTCGAAATCCAGAGGGGGAGCCGCCGTGGCGAGACCTGACACCGTTATGGCGGGAACGGCAACGCACAATATCGTTGAACAGAGTCCTCGGAGAGCTTCAATGAGAGGCCTTCGAGAACAGCGTACGGACAGCTGCTGTCGGAACAGCGAAACCAGTGGTCGGGACTCCTGATTTTTCGACGCAGGATTCTGAATTTGATCTCCTGCCACAAGATGGCCATGCCCGGAAGCAGCAGTCTGATGGTTCATCTTTCATTTTCCCTCCTGAACAGAGACTTTGACGGCCTGAGGGTCATTTACTGCAGGACTTGAACTACGAAGACAGTACAGCCTGCTTCCTGTGCGAATCACCAGCGAGCCGTTCACAGCTGCATAACCGTACTGAACGGGATCAGCAAAAATGCGACCGTCACGCGTTCGTGGTTCTTCGCCGCCTTCCTGACCTTCGCGACTACCGGTACCATCGCCGCCGTTACGACGACTCCCTTCCGGATTGCCTCCGCGACCACGTCCTCGTCGACCACTGCCAGTGCCGGAATCGTCAGAGGAAGGCTCTGATTTTTCATCGTTTGCAGTTGAATCATTGGCAGCTGTGGAAACTGCGGCGGTTGTGGGAACGGTGGCACCTTCAGTTTTCTCTGCATCCGGTGTCTTCTCCGTCGACTCAGTTGCCTGTGCTGCTGCCGGGTCACTCTTTGCCTTTTCTGCGGATTCTGGTTTGCCGCCTCCATGCTGATGCCCACGCGACTCCCGCCGTTTTACATCCGCTTCACCTGCAGCTTCAGCTCCCTCGATCAACTCATTCTTCGCCAGCAGCTTGTACTCCCGACCAGCGGCAATCACCGTTGTCAGACCATCTTTACCGAAGAAGTAAATGTGGTCACCCATTCCCAGAGGAGTCGCCCAGCAGAGCTGACCGGATCGCTTCGTGTAAACTGCTTCTCCGGTCTCCGCATCGAAACAGTAGATGACGCCGACATTGTTCACCCAATAGGCCAGTCCCTGATAGACCATCGGTGAACCAAAGGATGGCATTGCTTTCTCAGCTTTCCAGAGCACCCTGGTGGTGAATTCATCCCCGGATCGTTCCACCTGCATCGCGAAATTGGACTTGCTGGCCTCGTCCAGCTGCTCATCGTGCATTCCAGGAGAAGCACTCACCAAAAATCGTCCGTCCCCGAATGTCAACGGCGTGGTACTGCGGTTGCCGCCGACACCTTCCATCGTCCAGAACTGCTTTCCGGTGACCGGATCGTATCCGTCGATACTCCCTGCTGAGCTGATCACGATCTGGGGCTGGCCGGCAATTGTCATCACGATCGGCGACGCGTAGCTCTGGCGACTGAATCGTTCTGTTTTCCATTTCGTCTCCCCCGTCATCTTGTCAACCGAAAGCAGATAAGAGGGCCCTTCGTGGTCGACCAGCACGAAAACGCTGTCATCTGTCTGAGCGACCGAGGCGGCCAGGCCGATGCGAACTTCGAATTCACCGAACTCCTCGGGCAGGTTTCGGACCCACGCTTCTTTTCCTTCGTGCGTCAGCGCGATCAGCTTGCCGGTTTCAAAGAATGCATACACGTGATGAGCGTCTACAGCCGGCGTTGGAGCGGAACGACTCTGGAAGTAATTGCCCCTGACCGGCTGAGCAGATTCTGTCCGGTAGCTCCAGAGAATCGTTCCGTCGCTCAGCGACGCAGCAGTGATCAGGCAGTCATTCTTCATTGCTCCATCGATGGTTGTGACGAATACCCGGTCCCCCCAGATGACCGGACTGGACTGTCCCGCACCTGTCAGTTCAGCCTGCCAGCTGACATTCGTCGTCGGCGACCACTGGAGAGGCAGTGTGGCTGGGTCAATCGGAGTGGATCCAACCCCCAGAAAGCCTGGCCAGCGTTCCGGCATGCTCGGAGATTCGTCACCGAAACAGGCGTAAAAAGTGGTCAACACGATCCCGAGCGCCAGCAGTGTGTCACGCAGAACACGAGGACCGGAAGAGGAATCAGTGATCATCAGAAACTCTTTCTCTGGAAAACGATTATCAGAACGCGGGCTGGCGTCACTCTGGGCGCCAGCCCTGAACGGATCGCATCGTCGAATGCGGATCAGAATTCGCCGAGCACTTCTCCGCCGGCCCGAGTTGAAAGACCTCGCCACACGTTCACATCGATGTTGTTACTGAAGAATCGCACCGATCCATCAGAGAGCAGCCCCTGAGCTCCGCCCGAATGATTGCTGCGTGCCGCAAACCAGCCGGTTCCATTGCGATGAATGTCCGGTGTCTTCGGGTTCGGTCCAACGTAGTTATTGATGGTGCTGTTGTGTCCGTGCGACCAGATCCATGCCATGCCGCGACGACCATCCCATTTCGGACTGCCATTGGCAGCGGCGGCAGCCACAGCCAGATCAGGGTTGTGACCGGGAGCTCCCGTAAAGCCGCCGCCGAGCGTTGAACTCAGACCGCCACCAGCATAGCGAGCCATCTGTCGGATCGGATCCTCTATGGTGGCTGCGTTGCTGTCGATGCCGTTCCCCAGGAGTGACTCCGCGAAACACAGTGTATTTGACGTACCATCCGTGAGATCCCGAAATCTGACACCGGATCCCCACCAGAACATTCCGTCCGTTCTTCCGCGGAAGTCGTAGAACGTACCGGTGCCTGATCCTGTGCAGAATCGATAATTTGTGCCTGCAAAAGCCTGTCCAGCGATCGGAAGATTGGAAATCCCGGATGTGATCGGATTCGCTCCGTCGCTCGGACAGAGAAACATCGTCACAAGCAGCTTCGCGACATCCGTATGCACCGGGTTCAATGTCTGACTTCCGCCGGAACCCAGCATCAGGGGCACATTGAAGTTGATCAGATTGTGCAGATTTCCCTGATCAGCGTATGGAAGCAGCTGAGCATGAACGGAGAAGCCATAGTTGCTGCTCGCTGCCATTCCTGGCAGCACGCTGAGGCTGCTTTCGTAGTTGTGAAGTGCGAGGCCGATCTGCTTCAGGTTGTTCTTGCACTGTGTTCTTCGAGCGGCTTCGCGTGCCTGCTGCACGGCAGGGAGCAGCAGCGACACGAGAACGGCAATGATGGCGATCACCACCAACAGTTCAATCAGAGTAAATCCGCGACGTCTGTGATACATCTTGTGGTTATTCATGAGTTCGATCTCTTTTTTCGGTATGAGTTGATTTGGTTGATGAATGCGACGAAGACTGCCGCCGATGAACAATAAAAACAGTGCCTCGAGACGACTCAGTCTTATCGTGCGACATAAGGAATCTGCGGTACTGCAATTGTCAGCGTTGCAGCGAAGTGAGTCTTCTCGAATCCCTCTCCTTTGCGATCCGGCATGGCGTGATGTACAACGACCAGCACGACGTTGCCGTCAGCAGGAGTAAACTCCGCGGTACCGGCATCGTCTGTTGTTCTCTCGAATGTCGGATCCATTTCCTTCGTGAGCTGCTGCCCGCGAGGAATGAATGACACGCGAGCACCCGCGAGCGGTTTTCCCTCAAACAACAGCTTCACTCGAACCGCCTGTCCTGCGGATGTCATCGTCACGGGATTGATCAGCGGGACGAGCTCGAGATCGTGCCCGAGTGGCCGTTGGTAACCTTCCTGAGCCACTGATTCTGATGCGGAACCTGCAACAAAGTACGTCTTGGCGCTCTTCACCGCCCGAGTCGTGCCATGCAGGATGTCGAGCTTGTGAGCAAGCACATGCAGGCCGGACTCTGTGGCCACGTAACGAGCTGTCCAATAGCCCTGCTTTTCTTCAAAGGCGGTTGCAACCACCTTCGATTTGAGATCCGTGATCGCGCCGGATGGCGCCATCACTTCAAGCGTACACGGTGCCAGAGTGATGCGGCTGTGCAGCTTGAAGTCGCGATGATCGTTACCATGGTTGCCGAGCTTGAGGTCAGCGTGAATGAGGTCGCCGGCACGGATGACCGGTGTGTTGACTTCTACCCATGTGTCATGGGCCGTGGCGAGGGACGTCCAGCCAAAAAAAAGAACTGCTGCCATTCGAATGATGAATTGTTTCATGGATGATTGACCTGTCTCAGTTTCGAGTTGAAAGACTTTGTGAATAAGAACTGGTTTCTAACGGAACTACGTGCGTTTCCTGATGAGATGCCATTCTGCTGGCTGGCCTGAGAAGACTGAGGCAGGGTCGCACGGTTCGGATCACGCGGCTCGTGGTCGCACGCTCACTCCGCAGTCCAGACTGCTTTGTGGAGAGCGAGCCGTTTCTGCGTGTGAGCGGGCGAGCACGAGTCGCGTAGGACACTTCAGGTGGTTTCAAAACCGGGACTGGCTCCCGACAGTCGCGGGTTTTTGCTGCAGATCCAGCAGCTGCAATGGTGCCTGTCCCGGTTTTGAAATGCGCTCTGGACTTCACGCATGGTGAAGCATGCTGCGACGGCGATCGGTGAATGACACTCACGTCGGTGCGGAACAGCGGAGACTGTCCGGTCAAAAGACTCGAATTCCGTTTCATCTCGGACGGTTTACACCGTGCCGCCGGAATCCGAAAACAGAAGTGACTGCCATCTGGCCGACGTCGGATACCGTTGCCGCACTGCACTCAGCCGTGCTGAATCAGCGAAAGCATCGAGACGCCGCTGCGATCAGATTCGTGGCGGTGGCTCAGGAGGAGGCCACTCACAGCTGCAGACGACTGGGTCATAGGCGGGAACATCGGTTGAGAGTCCTGTTCCGCAGACCTTCGGAGCATCCGATTCAGACAGCAGTGTCATCGAAAGAATCTGCCAGAGAGATGATAATCCCTGACATTCCAGAGCGGAAATTCCGCAGAGATACCGTGAACCTGCTCGTGCGGATCGCGATTCCGGCTGGTCGGCAGTCGTGCGAACGTTCCTGTCTGTTTCCGCACTCGCTGATTCGGCATTCTTCACAACGGCGGAGTTCGATACAGAAGGTCTGCATGAGTCTGATTTCGGAGAAGGGCCACAGACTTCGCCCTTCCGACGCGTTACGGCCATCGAAAGTTTGACATCACTCTGCTGCGTTTTGGTGCAACGGCTGCATCGCGGACGCATCGTGATTCTGGTGTGAGATGATTCAGCGACTGCGGCCTGAACCACGAACTCCGGCACCTTTACGCCGGCGCGTTTCGCCCATGCGATCTTCTGCTCGTTGGTGAAGCAGCAGCATTTCTTCCAGCACTGCTGAGCCGACGCGCATCCGCAGGGGCGATCCATACACGGATACGGCTCACTGCGATCTTTTTCCTGCCTGTCGGTCATTCTGAACGGCAGCAGCATCGCGCAGCAGCTCACGATGAGCAGCACCGCAGTTACGGTCTGCCATCGGAGGTTTCTGAGCGTCGAGGCGATTCTGATCACGAAACACACCCAAACGGGTTATGAGTCTCGCTCTCCACAAAGCTCATATTACGATCGAGAGAATTCTCCGCGATTGCTGGAGGAGATCGATCTTCTGGATTCTCAGAATTGTGAACTGAAGAGTCTGCCATCTTCTTGTCCATCGCGGGTGTCGTTTCGATTCAGGGGGATTCATAGAAACGTCGATGAGTGATTCGATGTCTTATGGTCGTCGGGAACGTTTCTTCTTCGGACGCAGCATCCATCCGACGGCGACCCCGACGAGGAGAATCGGCAGAAAAAATTTCAGTCGTGGCAGGAGGATGGCGAAAACAACCAGCCCGGCCATCTTCCATCGCGACAGCTGAGCCCATGCGGCCGGGCGGGATTTTGTCGGCAAAGCCAGCCACAGGGCACCGAACACCAGACCAATTCGAAGAAGTGAACTGGCGACTGCATTCTGGATGTCGTTGAACAGCAGCATTCCCAGAGCAATCAGCAGACAGCCGCCTGCCACAAGACCGACTCGCCGTCGTCTTTCTTCCAGTTGAGACTGCTCGGTACCTGAAGTTTCATTCATTCTGTTCAGAATACACCGAAGGTGAATTCAACGGGAACCCTGCCACATTGTTTTTGAGGGAAGTCCGTTGATCCGACTTGCAGATTTCGGCGTTTCGGGAGCCTGTTCGAGTCAATCCTTCAGGGCTGCCCAATGTGTCCGGATTCCGAATGCATGGAAGTTCAGTCTGAATCGCTGTACGGTGACAGGACGCGGATTGGCATTCCGATGATGTTTGAGTAATATCGCGGAGTCGGGAGTTTGTCGGTCCAACACCGGCAGATTCTGATAATCACTCTCCCGGGAGCGGGGTATCAGTTCGCTCTGTGCGACAATCTGAAACCACCACTACCGCCAGTTTCAACTGCGAGAAAAGACATCCATGTTCGATGTTTCCATGATTGCTGATATCCCGCTTGGTTTCTGGGGTCAGACTTTCAGCAACCAGGATCTGATGGTCATTGCACTTCTGGTTCTTCTGGAAGGTGTATTGTCCATCGACAATGCGCTGGTGCTCGGTCTTCTGGCAAAGCGGGTCCCGAAACAGCTGCAGCCGCTTGCTCTGACATACGGGCTGATTGGCGCGTTTGTGTTTCGAGTGCTCGCGATTGCGACTGCCAGTTTCCTGCTCAAGTGGCGAATCGTAAAGCTGCTCGGGGGCGGCTACCTGGTTTATATCGCTGTGAAGCATTTGTTCTTCGAGTCGAAAGATAACGTAGAAGAAACGATCGTTATCGATGAACAGGGTGAGATGGAACTGCGAGTTGCCGAAACCGGCGATGTGCTGACGGCCGAACAGGAAGTGGCAGAGATTCAGGAACGTGTGCCGTTTCCGGTTGCCGACGAAGTGCTTCATCCGGTCGCAGAAAAGAGCTCAGCATCGAATGGGGCTGCGTCTCGCAACACCCCGAGCGTTCCTGTCGTGGCTGGACGCAGTTTCTGGATTACGGTCGGTGTGATTGAACTCACCGATATCGCATTTGCTGTGGATTCAATCCTCGCTGCAATCGCGCTGGTCGGACCTCCACCGGCAGGGACTCCGGTTGGAGCCACTCATCCGAAGCTCTGGGTGGTGATCGCCGGGGGTATGTTGGGTGTGATGCTGATGCGAGTCGCTGCGGCGATGTTCATCAAGCTGCTCGAAAAATTTCCCCGATTTGAAACATCAGCTTATCTGCTGGTGATCGTCATCGGCGTGAAACTGCTGGTGGACTGGGGACTGAACTCGGAAGCGAATCCCCATGTGGTCGACTTCCACAGCTTCCGGAAGCCGGAATTCTGGATCTTCTGGATTTCGATGCTGGCCTGCCTCGGGTATGGCTTTTTACCGAAAAAATCGGATACGGCTCAGGCGGCGTCCTGATCTGAGTCTCCGCGGTGGAATGAGCCGGAAAGCGATCGCTCACACGGAAAGACAACCGAACTGGATTTCTCGACGTATCTGGCTGTGACTTAGGGCCGAAGGTCCAGCCCTTCTGCCAGCCCGGGCTGAAGCGAAGCGGCGGCCCGGGCAATCCACACAAGGAATCATTGAGGGCCAACGGCCTGACCGTTCGCATTGTCAGAGTTCTCCATACGCCCATTGCGTGGATTCGTCAATGAATGGGATCCATTCCACTCGCTCATCAGGTTGAACTTACGCTCGAACGGCTAGACCTTCAGTCCGCAATCACAAATTTGACAGGACACGATGACCTGGCCCTCCGCTTCGCTTCAGGCCAGGTTATGGGAACGAATGGCCTTTCAGGCCGAAAATCATCTGCCGATGTGCAGACGATGGACATCATCCGGACCGGCCCCCGCAGGATGGTCAATTTCGCCACGACATGGCTCGCCTTTGGACCACCAACGCATTCTTCGTATATGATGACAGGGCGGGAATCCAGTGGCTCAATCTGGATTCCTGCCTGGGCGGGAATCACAAGCAACCCCAAGTTTGAGTCCTGACATCGCTCCATGATCGGCAGCACTGTCCGACTTTTCCGAGGTGTTTATCAGGTTAGGGCTGCGTTTTGCTGGTCCCGCACTGATAAAATGCGGAGCTCAGGATGGCCACTTTTCGCACAACAAGTGGCAAACTTTGACGGTTGCAGTGGCTGGCGCTGGTTTTCCCGTGAGCATTCAGACGATACTCCGGCACAGCGGACCGGGATATTTTCCGGGAAGCGTGGATCTGCAACCATCAGATTTCGGAGTATTCCGGGATGTCTTTCTCGCTCATCGTGACTCTTCTGGTTCTCATCGGCCTGATTCTGGCCCTGATGCAGGACAGAATTGGCGCGGACATCGTCATGCTCGTCGGGCTTCTCATTCTGGTCTGCACCGGCGTGATCACCCTGGAACAGGCCCTTGCCGGATTCTCCAACGCAGCGATGCTCACCATTGGCGCCCTTTTTGTCGTAGGAGCCGGGCTACAGCACACGGGGGCCGTCGATTTATTAAGTCGTCTGCTGCTTGGGCGGCCAAAGCAGGGAACGCCTCTATTGAGACTGGTGGCGCCCGTCGCCGGATTATCCGCGTTCATGAACAACACGCCGGTGGTGGCTTTCTTCCTGCCAGTTTTCGTTCATATTGCTCGTAAGCTCAGAGTTTCGCCATCAAAACTTCTGATGCCGCTTTCGTTCGCGGCCGTTCTGGGGGGAACTTGTACTCTGATCGGAACGAGCACCAACTTTGTGATCGATTCCACACTTCGGGACAACAAGTTACCTGGCATGGGAATGTGGGAACTCAGCTGGATCGGGATCCCGGTGACCATCGTCGGGTTGACGTATCTCGCCACGATGGGCCAGCGATTTCTGCCGGATCGGAAAGACCTTCTGGAGTACGCCGAATCGCATCCGCGCGAATACACGCTCGAACTGATCGTTCAGCCTGTCTATGCAAACGTCAGCAAGTCCATTCGGGAATCGGGCCTGCGAGACCTTCCGGGGCTCTATCTTTATGCACTCGAACGCGATGGAAAGCGGGACTCGCCGGTTTCACCCGAAGAACGCATCGCCGTGGGAGACATTCTTTGTTTTTCGGGAATCGTGTCCACAATCGTGGATGCTCAGCGAATCCGTGGTCTCGAACCGATCGAGCACCATGATCCTTCAGTCTCTGATTATTCCCTCGGAGTATCGGCCGAGAATTCCGGCAATTCGGTGAGCCCATCGGCAGCGCCGCGGTCAGGCAATCAGCTGTGCGAGGTGGTCATCTCCGCTGCATCGCCGCTCGTCGGAGTCACCGTCAAAGAAGCCAATTTTCGAGCTCACTATCATGCGTCCATCATGGCGGTGCATCGTAGCGGTGAGCGGCTGCAGCAGAAGATCGGACAGATTGAACTGTTGCCCGGTGATACGTTGCTGGTGGATGCTCCCAACGACTTCGCGAGACGATGGAGAAACTCCCGTGACTTCATTCTCGTGTCATCCGTCGAAGATACCGCGCCGGTGGATCACAGTCGTGCCTGGATTGCTCTGATCATTCTCGTCGGCGTCGTAATCGGAATGACGGTCTTCTCCGAAAAGGCAACACTGGTCGCGATGATCGGGGCAGTTCTCACGATTCTGTCCGGATGCGTGCCTCCTGCGGAGGCTCATCGAGCAATTGAAATCCCGGTCCTGCTGCTCATTGCTGCGGCTCTGGGTGTGAGCAAGGCACTCGATACCAGTGGAGCAGCGGAATGGATCGCCGGAGCGATGCTGTCGTGGGCTCAACCTTACGGAAAGATTGCTGTCCTCGCGGTCATCGTGCTGATGACGGGTGTGCTCACGGAACTGCTGAGCAACAACGCCTGTGCCGCACTGATGGCGACTCTGGCTCTGGCAACAGCTCGCCAGACCGGAATGGACCCGCGTCCGCTGTTGATGGCCGTCGCAGTCACATCATCATACGGATTCGCAACGCCCATCGGATATCAGACAAATCTGATGGTTCTCGGGCCCGGCGGATATCGATTTTCCGACTTCATGCGAGTGGGGATTCCGCTGGACATCATCTGCTGGACAATGACGATCATCATCATTCCGATGATCTGGAGTCTCTGAAGGAACATCACGTTCCGCTGCCGCAGATGGTTTTTAAATTCGCTTTAGTGAACCGGCAGCGTGACTTCGAAGGTCGTGCCTCCTGAGCCGGAGTTGACGAGGCGAATGTCGCCGCGAAGTGTCTGCTGCATGAGCTGTCGGCAGACGAACAGCCCCAGCCCCGTGCCGGTGTCTTTGGTGGTGAAGTAGGGCTGGAAAATTGCCTGCTGAGCGTTCTCACTGATGCCGTGGCCCTCATCGCGGACCTGGATCGACACAAAACGCGGCTGATCCGCCTGTTCCGGGAGCAGTCGAGTCGTCACGATGATGCTGACGCCTTCTTCGGTGGCATCCAGCGCATTGAGGATCAGATTCAGAAGTACCTGCACGAGATGATCGTACACGGTCCGGAGCAGCGGGATATCTTCCGCGAACACGGTCTGAACGTCTTTACCTTTCCAGCGCTTGTAGTATTTTGCGATATTCAGAGCATCATTGATCGCGGCATGAATATCAACGTTCGAAACCTGCTGGTTGGTCGGTCGACTGAACCCGATCAGTTCCCGCAGAGTCCGCTGTATGCGCTGAAGCTGTCCGTCCACCATCTGAAGACGCTCGCGCAGATACTCATCCTGATTCTTTCGACTGAGCATCTGCACGATGGAACTGATGGAAGCCAGGGGATTCCCCACTTCATGAGCGATCCCGGCGGCAAGCAATCCGAACGCTGCCTGCTTTTCCTGCTGGACCAGCAGCGCCTGTGATTCCTGAAGTTCACGAGTTCTCAGCGTGATGCGTTTCTCAAGCTGCTGCTGATTCAGTCGGAGCTCTTCGTTCAGCTGAGTCAGACGATGGCTCGCTGATTTTAAAAGCCCGGTGAGCGCAATCAGAGCCCAGACGATCCAGGCAAGAAACACGAGCGTCAGTACGACGGTGGCTGCTTCGTCTTCGGTTCCGCGAGCCGCATACAGACCGAGCACAATATAACTGATGCTGTGAAGGCAGTAAGTTGCCAGAGTCAGCATCGGTGAATGCCGAATGGCACAGACCAGGAGCGAGAGAAAGTAATAGAATCGAAACGGGCTGGAGACTCCCTGATCGAAGAAGCACAGGAGGCCGATGAACAGCGCCTCCATCAGCGAAATCCCGATTCGATAGTGCGACAGCAGCACTCGGCCTCTCAGGCTGGCGAGCGTATCGATGAGCGCATACAGAGTGCCAAGCGTGAGCATGGCGTTGAGCTCAGGCCGCCCCGTCGTTCGTTCAACGAGGTTGACGTACAGATACCCAACGCATAGTCCGAACCAGCGAATGCGAACTGTAATGGATTCCGCCTGCAGTTCCCGACGGACAGGGTCGAGCGAGGGGAGCTTGGGCACACCGAGGAGTTCGCGGATCAACGCCGGACTGCGTCGTGCGATTCTCTCCCGCCAGGATTCCTTTTTTGCGTCACTCATAGTGAGAGTGTACAACGATTTCGGCGGGATCACACGAATCGACTGGCAGATTCTGCTGTGCCGATCGTGTCACAGGCTGTGAATGCGGAAGACCCGGCGTGGTCGGCAGGTTCTTTTCCGAGACGTGCGTCAGATCCGGCGTCACGTTCTGTCGTTGGAAGCGGTCGTAACACGTCGCAGGCGAAATCTGTGCACCACTGAGCATCGACACCGATACCAGATCGGGGAATAAAACGTTGGTCCTCGCGTTATCAGGGAAGATATGTATGGGCAACGCAGTCAATGTGCTGGCTCTCGTTCGCGATGGGCAACGATACATTTTTCTCTACGACGATCAGAGCGTCGAAAGCGTGCTCGCAACACTGGCAGAATATGCCAGTGACCCTGAACTGGATTTTTCCTGGTACGACGCCGCTGTGCTTTCACAGCGAGTCCGCAGACTGCGACTTGAACATCAGCAGGCGGAGAACTTTCCTTCGGTGTTCTGACCGTCATCCGCATCGGATTTAATTCATGCAGTCAGCGAAGGTGGCCTTCCTCAATTATCTGAAGATCGAACGGAACGCATCCGAACTGACGATCAAGTCCTACGCCGACGATCTCGCTCATCTCTGCGAGTTCATCGAACAGCAGCGTGGGCGAACGATAGCGCCACGCGAAATCGAAGTCGGACTCCTGCGAAACTACGTTGCCTGGCTTCACGAGTGCGGATACGCCAGAACGACCGTCGCAAGGAGACTTGCCTGTCTCAGAACCTTCTTCCGATACTGCAATCGAGAAGGACTGTGTGAAACCAATCCGGCGAAACCACTTCGGACACCGCGCGCCGGAAGAAAGCTGCCTCACTTTCTGACAACCGAACAGGTGGATGCACTGCTTCAGGCTCCCCCGGCGAATTGCGATCAGGGAATTCGGGATCGAGCGATTCTTGAAACGACGTATTCTGCGGGATTACGCGTTGCTGAACTGGTCAGTCTGAATCTGGAAGACTGGGACCGAGCGGCAGGGATCCTTCGAGTGATGGGGAAGGGCCGGAAGGAACGAATCGCACCTGTGGGCAGCTTTGCGACCAAAGCTCTTGTTCGCTGGCTTGAAGTACGCAAACCTTCCGAGAAGGCACCGGAGAAAGAACGATCTGCCATCTTTCTGAATCGATTCGGTCGCCGCCTGACGACTCGAAGTATCGGACGTCTGCTGGAAAAACATATCCTGACAGCCGGACTTGCCAGCCAGACGTCACCGCACACTCTGCGTCACAGCTTTGCGACGCATCTTCTGGACGGTGGCGCCGACCTGAGAAGCGTTCAGGAACTCCTCGGTCACAAGAGTCTGACAACCACGCAGATTTATACGCACGTCAGCACCAGACGACTGCGAGAAACCTACGAGCTGGCTCACCCGCACGCCGCTCGCAATCGTGCGTCATGAGTCGATGAGCTCCGCGATGCCTCGCCTGAGTGCAGAGCTGTGAAGCATTCTCAAACGGAACGGCTTTGGTGCTCTGTCAAACATCAATTGATGTGTGCCACTGGCTCTGCCAGTGTGTTCGATGCAACAGCACTGGCAGAGCCAGTGGCACAGAATCGCAGTAGCACACAGGCGCAATAGCACAGATCCGCCGTTCATCGCTGTGGAGAACGTTTTACTCGTCTCACCTGCGAACGTTTCTCCGTTTGCGGCGTCTCCGGATTGAAACCTGGCCTCCGATCGTTGCTCCTTCAAGTGTGCAGATGCTCTAATGCGTCACGTTTGCATTCACGACCCGCAGGATGGCTGTCACGAACCGAAAGATCTGAACATGACGAGTCGCGCCGCTACCGAGTATCGCTATGAAAAACTGACGTGGCCGGAGATCAATGATGCTGTTGATCTTGGTAAAGTCTGTATCCTTCCCTGTGGTGCGATCGAACAGCATGGACATCACCTGCCGCTGGACGTGGACGTCGTTTGCCCGTCCGGGATCGCTCGCGGTGCCGGGCAGCTCATACCCGACAAGATCCTCGTTCTGCCGACGATCTGTTACGGATACACCGGGCACGTGATGGATTTTCCCGGCACGATCAACAGCCACTATACGCACTTCATGGAACACGTGCTGGATGTCACGAAGTCGCTGGCATACCACGGATTCAAGAAAATCATTCTGCTGAACGGTCACGGTTCCAATATGCCGAATCTGGATCTCGTTGCTCGGCGAACGAACATTGAAACGGACGCTGAATGCGTGCTGGCCGCATGGTGGAATCTTCTGACTGTGGATAAAGGCTTTCTGCCGAGTTGGCGAGAAAGCAAGTTTCCGGGCGGGTGTGCTCACGCCTGCGAACTGGAAACGTCGCTGTATCTTTACCTCGATGAAGAGAACGTACGGAAGGATAAGATTCGATCCGACGTGATTTCCTTCAACGAGGAGAATAATCCGTTCAACTGGGTGGATCTGTTTGCTGCCGGACCGGCGACGACAGTTTCATGGACCAGCAGTTACTCCGGGACCGGCGTGCTGGGGGAGGCTGAGCTTGCGACAAAAGAGAAGGGCGAACGCGTCTATCTTGAAGCCGTGAAACAGCTCTGCAGCTTCGTTCGCTATTTTCATCCGCGACCAAAAGATCAGCGGAAGGAACTGCATCGAACGCCACCAACGATGCCGCTCCCGTGGGGGCAGAGATCGTTTTCGGAATAGAATGCATTCCAGAACCAGGACACGCAGGCTGCAGAAGGATCCTGCCAGCCACTGATTGCAGAAGATTCCGATGAGGAAAATAGCATGCCGATTCGCAGCAGCCTGAGAGTTCAGACGCCGCAGTCACGATGTCGAGCCGGAGTGGCTCGCCGAGACATCACGCCTCCCGTGGGGATTTATCATCGCATGTGGGGCGCGGCGACTCATGACCGCGCCACCGGCGTCCATCGGCCACTCCTTGCCACCGTGCTGGTCCTCTGCCCTTCGGGCGAACTGGGATCCGGATCACAGGTCAGTCCGGGGAACGCGGTGGTGCCGCGCCGTGACGTCAGCATCCCGCAAATGAACGATGATCGCGTCGTGATTCTGGCAATCGACCATTGTCTGCTCTGGGACGAGGAACTCCGACGTCTTCGTGACACCATATGTCATCGGACACTGATTCCGGAATCCTGCCTTCAGATTGCCTTCTCCCACACTCACGCCGCCGGACTCATGGACAGATCTCGCACTGCTTTACCCGGCGGTGAACTGATCGGGCCTTATCTGGACTCACTGGCAATCACTCTTGCTGAGGCGGTTCAGGACGCGATGCTGTCTCTTCAGCCTGCATCGATCGTTTACGGGACCGGAAGCTGCTCGCTTGCAGCACATCGAGACACCTGGGATGCTGAGCGTAAGCTGTTCGTCTGCGGCTACAACCCATCGGGGCCAACAGACAGTACTGTGATGATTGCAAGAGTCACAGACGCCTCGGGATCGCCGATGGCGGTGCTGGTGAACTACGCGTGCCATCCGACCACACTGGCCTGGGATAACACGCTGATCAGTCCAGACTATATCGGCGCCATGCGTGAAACGGTCGAGTCCGTTACTGGTGGTCTCTGCCTTTTTCTTCAGGGAGCATCCGGCGATCTCGGGCCGCGTGATGGTTTTGTCGGCGATTCGGCGGTAGCAGATCGGAATGGTCGGGAGCTGGCGTGGAGCGTTCTCTCGGCACTGGAATCGCTGCCGGCCGGGAATACGGAGTTTGTCTACAAAGGTCCGGTGATTTCCGGCGCAACGATCGGAACCTGGAAGCACGAAGCGGTTTTAGAATCGGCGGCACAGTCCCGACAATTCTGGCGGTCACGACAGTGGACCGTGCCCATCCCCTGGCTTCCGGGTCTGCCGACTCGCGAATCCACAGAAGCTGATCTGAAGCGTTGGACCGAAGCAGAACAGAAGGCGTTGTCGAAAAATGACGCAGCAGAAGCTCGTGACTGTCGAGCACAGATTGAACGAATGAATCGTCAGCTGACGCGGCTGCGACAGCTTCCCGAAGGCGACCATTTTCCGGTGCCGATTCATCTCCATCAGATCGGCGACGGGTACTGGCTCTGGCTGGAAGGGGAATACTATCAGCTGCTGCAGAAGGATCTGCGAGAGCGACTCGAAGGTACGCCACTGATCGTTTCCACCGTCGTCAACGGATGGCGACCGTCGTATCTTCCGGATCGAGATACCTATGGAAAACAGATCTATCAGGAACAGATCGCGGTGCTGGCGCCGGGATGTCTGGAGATGATCATTGAGGATGTTGCACGGCAGCTTGACGAGTGGCAATCTGATGGCGTTTCCGCGTCCTGAGACATCATCCTCTGACTCTCTGTTCTCTTCGGGAAGCTGTTCTGATGAAACGACCTGTGCGAGTCGCTCTTGTCGGCATTGATCATCCTCATGGGGCTCACTGGCGGGAACTTCTGCGGAACTTCCCGAACGAGATTCAGATGACCGCTATTGTTCCGGGGTTCGGCGGAGCACTCACGAGCCTCGAAGAACGATACGCCGATCTTCCACGATTCGAGACGGTTGATGCGCTGGTGAAGGGGCATGACTTTGATGCGGCACTGGTCTGTCTTCCGAATGATCAGACTCCGGAGGTGATTCAGAAACTCTCGCAGACCGGTCGACATCTGCTCTGTGAAAAGCCGCTCGGACGAAACGCCGATGAAGCTCAGGATGCTCTGCGAGCTGTCAAGGACTCCGGAGTCGCATTTCAGAACGGATACGTCTGGCGGTATGACGACGCGGCGAATCGGCTGAAGGCGATGGTCGCCGAAGGTCGGTTCGGAAAGCTGTTCAGCGTGGAGATGACCTACGTCACCAGTGATATTGTACGACGCGGGCCGGATCATTACCTGTTTGATCCGTCAATCAGCGGGAACGGCTTCTTCAGCTGGCTGGCCTGTCATCATCTGGATCTGCTGCTCTACATCACAGGCCAGCGAGTCGTGGGAGTCACGGCTCGCACGGGAGTTTTCGCTGGCCATGAAGCTGCGGTGGAAGACGGAGGAGCGGCGATTCTTGAACTATCCGGAGGCGGGCTCGCTCATTTCATTGGAGGATACTGGCTTCCTCGATGGGCAGGGGAAATGAAATTCTGTTTCCGCGGAACAGAACGCTGGGTGCAATGGGATCCGACGCGACCCGGAACAGGTGGCGTTCTGGAAATCCATGGACCAAAGCCACAGTGGCATGCGATGGAAGAAACGTTTACCCTGCCGGAAGAGAAGGTGGCTGGTTACGGCGGAGGACGGGGACTGCGTCTGGTGTCTGACTGGCTGGAGGCGATCGATAATTCTGCAGCATCCTGCCGGAATACACCTCAGTCAGCTCTCGCCGTTCTGAAGCTCATCGACGCCATACAGGAATCTTCAAGCACACAGCGTCGCGTGTCCTGTGATATCGGCAGTGACTGAATCGTCGCTGAGGTCTGACGATCAACTTCCGATCAGCATTACAATTTCTGATCCTATTCCGTTCATACTCCTGTTCCGACATAAAAGGACTGGCCTGCAATGCGACTTTGCCGTTTCCGCCATCAAGGGCAATCATCAGTCGGGTTTTATGATGAGTCCGGGATTGTTCCGCTTTCCGACGCCGCAGCGGCTTTCCAGTCAACAACCGGCACGGCGCTGGATGTCGCAACAGGTGATGATCTTCTGGAGTTCCTTCCTCCATCGGGAAACAGCGCAGAGACGGCTCGGCAGCTGCATCAGTTCATCACGACCGGCAATCATTCGGCTGGTCTGAGACTGTCATTGTCGAGCGTTGAGCTGCTCGTTCCGGTACCGCGACCGGCTAAGCTTTTTCTTCTGGCAGGGAACTATGCCGCTCATATTGAAGAAGCCGGTGAAAAGGCATCGGAGCGACAGGAGACATTTCCGTATGTCTTCATGAAGCCACCGACAACAACGCTGACTGATCCGGGAAAGCCGATTCGTATTCCGGCAGTTTCTCCGGCCCATGTTGACTGGGAACTTGAGCTGGCCGTTGTCATCGGTCGTGTCGCGAAAGGTGTCACTGAAGCGGAGGCTCTGAAATACGTCGCCGGTTACACAATCATCAATGACATCTCCGACCGAAAGTTTCGGCCCAATCCCGGTCGGAAGCCCCGCGAGCGAGATGCATTTTTCGACTGGCTGCACGGAAAGTGGCATGACGGATTCTGCCCGATGGGGCCATGCATTGCCTCGGCAGATGCGATTCCGGATCCACAGAAACTTCCAATGCAGCTGCGCGTGAACGGAAAGACATTCCAGGATTCTACGACTGCGGCCCAGGTGTTCCCCGTAGCGGCTGTGATTGAATTCATATCCAGTTTTGTCACGCTCGAACCAGGCGACATCATTTCCACTGGAACACCGTCCGGAGTTGGCAGCACGACCGGTACGTTTCTGCGTCCTGGCGACCGTGTGGATGCCTTTATCGAGGCGATCGGTACCCTCAGCTCGCCGGTGGAATAGAGAAAGTTTCCTTCAGGAGTTTCCGAAATGACGCAGGCTGACTCGAATCACACACAGCGTCGCAGTTTCCTGAGATCTGCAGCGGCTTTCGCATCGGCCACGGGAGTCACATTTTCCGGGAGCAAAGCAGCTCGAGCAATGTCGTCACCGAATGAACGAATTCGAGTGGGATGTGTCGGTGTCAATGGACGTGCGGGTTTCCTGCTGGGGGCGTTCGCGGAGCGTCTGGATGTGGAGATGATCGCGGTCGCCGACATTGATTCCCGAAATCTTCCGGAAGCCGTGGAGCGAGTTCAGAAACTGAACGGCAGAACGCCTCGAACTGAAAAAGACTTTCGCAAACTGGTAGACGATCCTTCCATTGATGTACTGGTGGTTGGAACTCCCGATCACTGGCATGCGATCCCGACCATTATGGCCTGCCAGGCCGGAAAAGATGTATACGTTGAAAAGCCCGATGGTCACAACATTGTGGAAGGACAACGGATGGTTCAGGCGATGCGAAAACATTCTCGCATCGTGCAGATGGGTACGCAGGCTCGCAGCGGGGCTCATTTTCAGTCCGCTATCGAGTTCATCCGCACGGGCCGACTCGGGAAGTGTCTTGCTGCCAAGGCGTGGGAGAGCACGAAACAGAGAAGCATCGGCCGACCACCGGACAGCGAACCGCCGGAAGGTGTCGATTACGATTTCTGGCTGGGGCCGGCACCGAAACGACCGTTCAACGTCCGAAGGTTTCAGGGTAACTGGCGATGGTTCTTCGATTACGGCACGGGGGATCTTGGCAATGACGGCGTTCATCGCCTTGATTATGCTCGCTGGGCTCTGAGCACCGCCATTGAAGCTCAGGGAGGACAGCCGCTCGGATTTCCCTCGAAGGTCTCAGCACTCGGAGGAAAATGGTACTTCGACGATCTTCAGGAATGGCCGGATACACTTCAGGTCACGTATGAGTATGCCGGTACGCCCGGCAGTCTGCTGACCTATGAAATGCGGGTCTGGAATCCGTATCGAATGTACGATGAGGGTGAAGGAGCTGTGGTGTTCGGAGATCAGGGATACATCGTGATCGGCAATACCAGGTGGCGTGCCTTCGATCCGAAGGACAAAATTATCGCCGAAGGCAGCGGCACGAATGACGGAAAGTCACACATCGACAACTTCCTCGCATGCGTCAGGAACCGGTCGAAGCCAGCAGCGGATCTCGAAACCATCGGTCACCCGTCATCCATGATGTGTCACGCCGGTAACGTCGCATGGCGCCTTGGGCGGACGGTTACGCTGGATCCGGTGACGGAAGCCTTCGTGAATTCCGATGGAAGTCCCGATGCGGCAGCCAACCTTCTGCGAACAAGACCAGAATACCGAGCTCCCTGGACCCTGCCGGAATAACTGGATAACGCCTGGTTTGGGAGTTTCGTCCGCCGGAAGTAATCAACAGTAAGAGCGTTGCGCTGTATTGATGGCGGAGAATAGAGATGGCGTAACAAATCGGGAGGGCGAAGCTCCTGCTGAGCCGCTACTGCCATTCACGGTGACCTGACCAGGCGGCTCGGCAGGAGCCTCGCCCTCCCGGACATCAATTGATCACACGCATGCTTCGTATCCATTGTGATCTTCGTGCTTCAAAACAAATTGCACAGAAGGACACGACGATCACGAAGGAGAAACACTCCGCGAGGGCAAAGCTCATGCTGAGCCGCTACTGCTTACAACAATAGATATCACAAAGCATGACTCAATATTTGGCGCTGTCCACTCAATCCACGTAGAGAAACTCGTTACTGTTCATGAGCACCAGGCAAAGTGATGCGAGTGCGAGTTCCTCGGGAGTTCGCTGAATGTCCTGACTTTCCGATTCAGGAGCCTTCAGTTCGTAACGCTGGATGAGCGTGCCCTGAACAATCCGGAGTTCCTCCGGTGTCAGCTGGCGATCGAAGACAAGAATTTCTGAGATCGGTCCGTGCCAGTATTCGCCCTGAATGTTTCCCTGCTGACCAATGACCCATGACGTGTCCAGACGACGCTGCGGAAGTCGTGTGGATGTTCGCCCGACGGAACGCTGCTGCTGAAAAACCTCGACTCCATTTGGTCCGTTGATTGCCGTGAGCAGCATCGGCTGATCCAGTTCAAGCAGTGCGCTGGCAGGTGAAAAAGCATCGCTGAAACGAATCTGATCAGCACCGGTCAGACCGAGAAACAGTGAAGAGGTGCTGTTTCCCGCAGCTCCGTTCCAGTTGGACAGAATCTCGCGATGTCCAGGAACGTTACCTGCAGAACGCGATGACCTGTCGGCGACAACGGCGAACATGGTGCAGGTGTCATCACTGAGAAGCGGACCACTCAGTGCCATCCACTGACCGCTTCCGTCGAAGATGACGGCCGGTTTCTGATTGATCCCGTTCGTAGAGAAGTTCGGTCGAACGCTGGGCTCGTTCTGAATCGCTGCAAGCTCGTGCCCGCGAGCATCCTGCCACCGCTTCACTCGGCCTTCGGCATCACATTCCACTCCCGTGTCTGCTCGCAGATGCAGCACCGCCCCCGCAAAAAGTGCTTCCGGAGAACCTGCTGATGCCGCAGGGCGAGCATCGCTGCTCGTTTCTTTCTCCGCAGCGTTTCGCTGGAAACGTTCGAGCTGACTGTTCATGTGACGCATCGCAGCAGCTCGCTCAGAAGAGTCCGGGGCTCGCCCGAGAACTGCCTGCCAGACCGCGTCGATCCGCTTTTGAGCATTCTGATGATTCTGAACAACGGTCCCTGCGAGAAACTCAGCTCGCGTGTGAACGAATTCATTATTCAGGAGTGTCAGTGCCTGTGGCGCGACAATCGTGACGTCACGTTTTCCACACGGGAGCGTCGTGTCGCACTGATCGAATGTCGTCATGAGTGGAGGCAGCAGACTTCGCTGAGAAAAGATGTAGAGACTTCGCCGTCGTTGTTCCTGAGGTGATGATGCTGTCCAGGCGGATGCCTTTCTCGACAGACCCTCCAGCGCATCTTCGCTGACGGATGGAAAGAACCCCGGACCTCCGGTTCGCAGGTCGAGCTCCCCCGTGCTGGCCAGCATGGCATCCCGGAGCGACTCCGCGTCAAGCCGCCGACGGTTTGCTCGCCACAGCCAACGGTTCCCGGCATCCGTCTGGTTGTACTTCTCCTGCAACGGATGAATCGATGACTGCTGATACGCCTGGGATGTCAGAATCAGGCGATGAATCGGCTTCAGCTTCCAGCCACCACGGATCAGTTCATCCGCCAGCCAGTCGAGAAGTTCCGGGTGAGTGGGTTTGTCGCCGGTGTAGCCAAAATTGTCCGGAGACCGCACGATTCCCTCTCCGAAATAATGCAGCCAGATCCGATTCACAATGACTCGAGCGGTGAGTGGGTTTCGACTGTCTGCAATCCAGTCAGCCAGTTGAACACGCCGTCCGGTTGTTTTCTGACTGGAGGAATCTGAAGTGGCAAAGGGCTTTACGGACCCGTCGACGAACGAAAGTGATGCTGGTTCGACAGCCTGCTGCGGGTGATGACGTTCTCCGTTCTTCAGCAGATGCAGCGGTGCTGGAGATCGAGTGATATCGGTCCAGCCGAGCACATCCGGAATCCCCAGCTCGTCGGAGGTCGGACCTCCCAGAAGTCTCGAATCACGAGGCTGAATCGGTCCCGCCCAGAAGGCCGATGCCATTCGATAATAATCAGTCTGTGGAATTGGATCGAACTTGTGATCGTGGCAGCGAGCACATTTGACGGTCATTGCGAGAAAGGCGGACGACGTGGAATGCACGAGATCTTCCAGTCGTTCGTAAAGATAATCCTGTGGATCATTCGGCTCATCGTTCCACGTCCCCAGACGAAGAAAACCGGTTGCAATGACTGTCTGCTCCGAACGTTCCGGCAGTTCATCCCCAGCGATCTGCTGTCGAATGAATTCATCATAAGGCATGTCGGAGTTGAATGCGTTCACGACCCAGTCGCGATACTTCCATGCGAATGGCTTGTGCTGGTCACGCTCATAGCCGCAGGATTCAGCGTAACGGACAACATCCAGCCAGTGTCGCGCCCAGCGTTCTCCGAAATGAACCGAGGAGAGAAGCTCATCGACGAATGCATTGATCTCTGATGTTCCCGCAGCACCTTTCTGAGCCGATGCCATGCGTGCAATTTGCTCTGCCGATGGCGGAAGTCCTGTCACGTCAACAGAGAGCCGCCGCAGGAGAGCTTTTCGATCGGCGGGTGGCGCCATTGTGACTCCGGCCTGCGACTGTGCCTGAAGCACGAAGGCATCAATCGGGTTCAGGTCACCGGAAGCCGCGGCAGTCGCGCTAACTTCGGGAGGCAGCGTTGGTACAGTCGGCCGAACAACAGGCTGCAATGACCACCAGTCTCGGCCTCCTCGGACATCCGTTGACCGTTCAAACAGATCGAGCCGACGGTCTTCGGGCCATTCTGCACCCTGATTGATCCATGCTCGCAGAACCGCCGCTTCATGGTCAGGCAGTTTCTGAGACAGGCCGCGCTTCAGGGGAGGCATTTCTCCCGCATGCACTCGCTGAAACAGAAGACTGGCATCAGCATCACCGGGCACAATGGCTGGACCGCTGTCTCCCCCCTTCAGCAGATCCGCTCGTGACACGAGCACCAGATTCCCCGAAGGATTGACGCTCTGATGACATTCCAGACAACGCCGAATGAGCACCGATGCAGGGCCATTCTCAAAGTCTTCCGCTGAGACCACTGGAGCGTGAGGAAAGCAGATTCCCGCCATCCAGCACAAGCATAGAATCGTTGCGATGATTCGTGAGAGGCTGACCGGAAATGAACACTTCGGATTCGGCACAATCAACGATTGCGTAATCTCAGCGAGGTGGTCACTGGAGCGGCGGTAGAGTGGCTTGTTCACGAATTGCTCCATGGGCGTCAGATGTTGGCAGACTTTGCTCAGCACACTGGTCGTGCAGAGAAGGTCCCGCTCCGAACGTGCTCACAGTTCGCAGTCCTGTTTGTCTGCGTTTCACATATCTGAGCTGCCGCCATTGTCACTTCGAGCTCAGGGAGAGTCAAACCCTGACACGGTCCCGAATCTGCTGCCGGCAGGCATTCTGTGACCTGATCTCGTGAGTTTCCGGGAGGGCGAAGCTCCTGCTGAGCCGCATCGAACACTCGACCTCGCTCATGAACACGTCGCGGCAGGAGCCTCGCCCTCCCGGACACCTGTCGATCGATCACACCCGCCCTTCGTGTTCTTTGTGATCTTCGTGTTGAAAAGCAGATTGCACAGAAGGGCACGAAGATCACGAAAGAAAACAAATCGGGAGGGCGAAGCTCCAGCTGAGCCGCTGTTGCCATTCACGATGACCTGACCAAGCGGCTCGGCAGGAGCCTCGCCCTCCCGGAAATCAATTGATCACACGCATGCTTCGTGCCCTTTGTGGTCTTCTTGTTGAAAAACAAATTGCACAGAAGGACTCGAAGATCACGAAGGAGAAACAATTCGGGAGGGCGAAGCTCCTGCTGAGCCGCTGTTGCCATTCACGATGACCAGCCCAAGCTGCTCGGCAGGAGCCTCGCCCTCCCGGATAATACAGCTTCAGGATTCTGTCAGTTCAAGGAACGGGTCGAGCCCCATATTCTCGTACTGCTCCAGCCGGAGTCGTTCCTGTTTGAGCAGATGTTTTCGCTGCTTGCGGTGCGTACGTTCGAGGAACGTCTGGACTTTTCGGAAATATCGAAGCCAGGACGAGGACAGTTCGCCGTTTTCGTCGCCGATGGCAATTCGTTGTTTGCGCTGAACCTCTTTCGGCTCGCGTGAACGCAGGAGTTCATCCTCGAGGCACAGGAAGAACTGAAACGAACCGGGGTCACCCTGTCGAGCTGACCGCCCAACGAGCTGTCGGTCAATCCGCTTGGAACTGTGGAGTTCCGTCGCAATCACATGCAGACCGCCGGCCTTTCGAACCTCATCGGTCAGCAGAATATCAGTCCCGCGTCCCGCCATATTGGTTGCAATGGTAACGCGACCTGATTCACCGGCATCGGCAACGATCGTTGCTTCTTTTTCATGATATCGGGCGTTCAGAATCTGATGAGAAATCCCGGCTTCACGAAGGGCAATTCCCAGGGATTCCGACGCATCCACGGAAGGTGTTCCGATCAGAATGGCGCGTCCCTGTCTGATCCGTTCTCGCACGTCATCGATGATCGCATCGCGTTTTGCTTTTTGGGTCCTGAAGATGCGGTAAGGCCTCCCGGCTCGGATACATTTCCGATTGGTCGGGATTCGCGTCACTTTGAGCTTATAAGTTTTTCGAAGTTCAGAGGCTGCCGGCAGAGCCGTTCCGGTCATACCGCTGAGATTCGTGTACTGGCGGAAAAAGCTCTGAACTGTAATTCTTGCCGCCTCGCCGGTCGCCGCAGTGATCGGCACAAGTTCCTTGGCTTCAATCGCCTGATGCAGTCCATCCTGCCACTTCCGTCCGTCCATGACTCGGCCGGTGCCTTCGTCGACGATCACGACCTTGTTGTCGACGATTACGTAATCGCGGTCTCGGTGAAACGCATGCCGAGCTGTGATGGCTTTTTCAACCTGACCGTAGATCCGTTCGGTGTCCATCGAACTCAGCAGTGACGGCTTGGACATCAGCACCACCTTCCGGCAGCCGGAATCCGTCAACCACGCATTTCTTCGTTCCGGTTCGTAGACGTAATCGACACCGGTTTCGAGCTGAAACACGGCGCGATTACTCCATCGAAACAGATTCACCGTCGCCGGATCATTCGGACGCGTGAGACCGATGATGAGCGGCGTTCTGGCTTCATCGATCAGAATACTGTCGGCTTCGTCGATCAGAGCGAAATAGTGGCCTCGCTGAACGGGGGCTTCCGTCGCTTCATTGCCTCGCGCAAATCGTCGCATCGCCGGTCCGGTTTCCGCTGTTGCGCCTTTCCGCAAGCGGTCGCGGAGGAAGTCGAACCCCATTTCCTTGGACGTACCGTACGTGATATCGCAGGCGTAGTTCGCTCGCCGAGCATCCGGTTCCATGGATTCGATGATTTTTCCGACTGTCAGGCCAAGGCTTGTGTGAACCGGTCCCATGGTTTCAGCATCGCGCCCGGCCAGATAGTCGTTGACCGTGATTACATGACACCCCTGCCCCGGAAGAGCTCGGAGGAAAGACGGCATGGTTGCCGTCAGAGTCTTTCCTTCTCCGGTCTGCATTTCCGCGATGTGACCTTCGAAGAGCGCAATGGCACCCATGATCTGAACTTCGAAGTGCTGCATTCCGAGTACGCGGCGCGATGCTTCACGCACGAGTGAATACGCTTCGGGCAGCAGTCGATCGAGCGGCACGCCGGCTTTGGCTTCCCAGCGAATTTTTCTGCCGGCGGAAAGAAGTTCTTCATCCGAAAGGTTCTTCAGCGTCGCGCTGCGAGCAATGATCTGGCGAGCCAGGGCGCGCCAGCGAGATCGCCGTGCCGTGGATGGGATGAAACCGGACTTCAGTAAGTGATACAGCTTGCCGGGAACACTCATGTCATGTGTGTCTTTCTCATCCGCAGGACTGCCGTCCGTATCGGATATCAATCACCGCAGACGACAGATCAGCGCAAAAGACCTGCCGACATCATCATGCCTGCTTCAGAAAAGCCTCCGTCACCATCTCATTTTAACGACAGTTCGTGGTCGGCTGTAGACCAGCCTGCCCGGAACCGCAGTTCTGCTTCTCACGACCACTTCAATTCAAACCCGGAACGGGTAAACTGACAACCGGAGACTGGACAATTCAGGCCGGAATCGTCGAATAGTTTCCACTGACGTTGAAAAGACATCGGGAGCGACCGCTGCGGTCGGATCCGCTGTCACTGATACACAAACGTTTTCCATTTCGAATTGTGATCCGAAATCCTATGAATTCGGGACCTGATCCATCAGCGAGTCCATCCGACGGTGCCCATCCGAAAGACGATGCCGCTTCTGATTCCGGTGAAACGCCTCTGGACCGTTCCACCGCTGACATCGCCATCGTATGTGCTCACAGTGGCGAAGTCCGCCCGTTTCTGAAGCGTCTTGATCGCCAGAGAAAGTATTCAGAACGGGGGACCACATTTCGCGGCGGATTTCTGGGAGAGCTTCTGCGAGTCGCCGTCATCACGCCGGCTTCAGGCTTTGCTGCTCACCGGCTCGCCACGGAAACGCTCATTCGTGAACATCGCCCGGCGTGGGTATTCTCCGTCGGATTCAGCTCCGGACTGGCCGAGGAAGTGCGATCGGGAGACCTCGTCGTTGCGAGCGAAATCGTTGACACTCACGGGAACTCCATGCCCGTAAAGTGTTCAATTCCTGGTCGAAAACGGATCCACGTCGGACGACTGCTGGTCGCAGACAGCCATCCGCTCGAATCAGAAGCGAAACAGGCGTTATTTCGTGAACACAGCGCTCTGGCGGTCGACACGACCAGTCTTGCCGTGGCGCAGATCTGTGCCGAGACGAATACACGGTTTCTGTGCATTCGAAGCATTGTGGATGAGGTCGCGGAATCGGTTTCGCCTCAGGCCGCGACGTTTGTGTTCGAAAGCGGCAGTCGAGCTGCCGGAAAGACGCTGGGGGCCGTCATCCAGAGTT
The DNA here is from genome assembly GCA_046345315.1 of Planctomyces sp. GTDB lineage: Bacteria > Planctomycetota > Planctomycetia > Planctomycetales > Planctomycetaceae > F1-80-MAGs062. Next base: position 27,908 of record JBKDKA010000052.1, on the reverse strand, counting down.
TCAGCCGCATCAGTGAACTCAATGCCTGGAGAACGCGTTCAGCGAATGCCGCGGATCATCTCGATCGCTTTCTGACCGGGATTGTGGAGCAGCTTGGCGAGAAAATCGTCGAACGCCGATTCTGAAACTCGACCAGCGTCTGACTCTTCAGGCTGGGAGGAATAGGAGACTTGTTTCGGGGGATGCTTTCACGCCTTGCCGGAAGCACCTGTGGCACGCTGAATCCTGTCACCGGAGCGGTGAGCCGAAGTCGAAACACGAAGCGAGGCACCTGATGACGTCGTGAACTCTGGTCGTGTTTCGGCAGAAATCGCCGATTGACCGGGGCTCATCATCAGTGGTTCCCGCAGGATGCATTTCCATCCGGCATGATTGCAGTAAACCCGAAAGGGTTCATTCGTGTTCATTGCCGGCAGGTACCCAGAGCAAAACGGATCAGGCCATGAAAAAGTTCGGCCTTCTGCCACTTACACTTCTCGCACTGCTGTCGGCCGGAGGCTGTTCCACAGGTCCGACAATTTTTGAGCGGCATGACAGATACAGCCGCCATGCCCCGGGATCAGACGCCTGGTGGGCCGAGAAGGCAACACTTCCGCCTGGCACGCGACAGAAGTACAAGAAGGGGAAAGTCTGGCCGATGCGTCCTCGTTCGACCGAGGAGCCTCAGCAGTTTTCTCACACTTTCTACAGCGAACATTACTGGCCGCTTCCGTATGTCTGTCAGGACAGAGCTGCCATCAGGAATGTTTTCGAGCAGCAGACAGCACTTGGATGGCAGGAAGAGACAACTCTTTACGATCGGCACTTCAACCCGGAAACACATCAGCTGAATAAAGCCGGTGGACTGCATCTGGAATACATTCTGCATGTTGTTCCTGTGGAACGACGTACAGTTTTCATTCAGTCCACTTACGAAGCCGAGGCGGATCTTGCTCGCACGGAAGCTGTGAACTCCGCAATCTCACTTGTATGTCACGGTGTTGTGAGCGTGCCGGTTGAGGTTCGGGAATGCCAGCAGATTGGTCGTCCTGCCGGCGAAGTTGCGATTATCAATGGTCTTTACAATGCGAACACGCCGGCTCCAAGGCTGGGTGGTGCTGGAGGCGGTGGAGCTGCGGCTGCACCTTCAGGAACAGCACAGTAGTGGATAGCCGACTTCCTGCGTGAAGACAATAACAGGTGAGTGTTTCTGCTGAGCTGCAGTTTCTGCCGGTGGTTCTCTCCGGCTGCTGAACGACTGTCTCACACAGAATCATCAGGAACTCATGAGCTTCAGTTTGCATGCATCCGGGACCGATCGATCGTTCAAAAGGCCTGATCGAGAATCCTGAGACCTCGAGCTGGTTTGCCGCACACGGAGGTGCGCTATGGTTCGCAAAAGTTCCTTCTGGATTCTTGCTGCAGGCGTTGCCCTGACTGGATGCGCGTCCGGTGACAAAGCCGGGTCGTGGAGCGCCGGTGTTTCCCGAATGAACCCGTGGAGCAAGCCGGGCCTGAGTGAAGAGTTCAAGGAAGCGAAACGTTCTCTGACTCATCCTGAGAAGACGCTGGTCGCGTATGCTCGGATGAAGGAAGACAACGAAGAATACGCGGAAGCTCGGGACAGATACCGGGAGATTCTGGTCGCCTATCCGGACAGCGTGCAGGCTCAACTGGGACTGGCGCGCATCGAAATGGCGACAGGTCGATTCGAACAGGCAGAAGAGCAGCTGGCGTCTCTTGTTCGTCAGCGTCCTGAAGATCCTGAAGTTCGGATGGTTCAGGGCCTGCTCTATTCTCGCCTCGAAGACTGGGATCGCTGTATTGAATCATTTCAGCAGGCCAGTGAACTGAAGCCGGATGATCAGGGACCGCGATTCGAATTGGGTGTGGCTTACGTGAAGGCCGGGCGAGTCAACGAGGCTCTTCCGCACCTGAAGTTTGCTGTCGGTGAATCGGCAGCCATGTACAACGTGGGTTACATTCTTCAGGAACAGGGACAGTCACAGGAAGCTGCTGGCTGGTACCGCGAAGCGCTGGCACACCATCCGGATGCACGCACGGCCAGCCGAGCCGAACAGGCTTTGGCTCGTATGGAGAATCCCGATTCATCCCGGACGTCGAATTCAGTCATCGCCTCTGCAAAAGCACGATCGAATCGCCCCGGTCAGTCGTCAGCATTCCGAAACGCCTCCGCTCCTGTTCAAGGCGGAACAACTGCGTCGCCATTTCAGACAGCATCGGCGTCATCGAATACTCCTGTGATCAGTCCCGGAGGCGCCGGACCATTCCGTACGGCCTCCAGTTCGAGAGCTGTCTCGGGTGTTCAGGGCGCCTCGTATTCTGGAAGCAGCCCCGATACTGCGTCCGGTCAGTTCACGCCCGGAACACCACTGTCCGGAAGTACCGCAGATGCGGTGCCTCAATGGGGTGGGCCATCTTCAGGTCGGAGTCCTGCCGTATCGATTCCGGGGAACGGCAGTTCCGGAACAGGCAGCTTCAGCACGCAGGATCCGCCGCCGTGGCGGGCTGCTCGATAGTTGCAGCGTTTCGATCGTGAACGCGATGGCAGAACCTGTTACACTGCGTCAGGTCACCGAAATACGTCTGGATTTGCGGTGATTTTCCAGAAAAGAATCTGAGACGGCAGCCGGCGTCAGTCGGCACTGTCAAAAGAACGCAGTGCGGCTGCCTCTGTCAGCACGGACAGATTTTCGTCCGAAATGGCGAACGGTATCGTCTCACCGCGAAGATAATATGGCGCCGTTATGTCTATTTCTCCGTCTGCAGATCCTCGAACTGCACCGCTCTTTGAGTGCCCGCCGGAAGCTTACAACGAAGTGTATGACGCTTCGGGCGGGATTCGTGCGCAGTGGAAGCAGGTACTTCAGGCGTATCGTCAGATTCCGCAGTCTGATTTTGCTCGACGGAATTCTCAGGCGGAGCGGCAGCTTCGTGAAAACGGGGTGACATTTCACTCCTTTGCACACCCGGGGGAGACCGCTCGTCCGTGGAAGCTCGATCTTCTGCCACTGGTCATCTCTACTCAGGAATGGGCGACTCTCGAAGACGGGCTGGCTCAGCGAGCAGCGTTACTGAATGCACTGATTCAGGATCTTTACGGTCCGCAGCGGGTGCTGAAGGAACGGATCATTCCTCCGGAAGCCCTCTTCGCGAATCCTCATTTCATCAGGCCATTCTGCAACCTGACTCCAGCGGAAACGAACCCACTGTTTCTCTATGCTTCAGAACTGGCACGTTCCTCGAATGGAACGTGGTGGGTGATGGCTGACCGTTCCGAAGCACCGGGTGGTCCCGGGTTCGCTCTGGAGAATCGGATCATCAGCTCGAGGACGATCCCCGGTGCGTTCAAGAATATTCATGTGGAACGTCTGGCTTCGTTTTTTGTTCACCTCCAGAATTCCCTGAAACGCAGGGCACCGCGAGGCAACGACAGCCCTCGCATTGTGATGCTGACTCAGGGGCCGACGCATCGCTACTACTTTGAAGATGTGTATCTCGCCCGTTATCTCGGATACACGCTTGTCGAAGGGGGAGACCTGGCGGTTCGGAACGATACGGTCTCACTGAAAACGCTTTCCGGTCTGCTGCAGGTCGACGTCATCCTGTCACGATGCGCGGAAGCAGGGCTGGATCCGCTGGAGGCCGGAGGACATGCGGCTCACGGAGTTCCCGGGCTTCTGAATGCTGTGAGGAACGGGAACGTTGCGCTCGCGAATACGCCCGGTTGCGGCATCGTGGGAGCTCCCGTGTTCATGGCGTTTCTCCCGCAGATCTGTCAGCATCTGCTGGGACAGTCACTGCGAATGCCGTCCATCCGTACTCTCTGGTGTGGTGACCGCGAAAGTTATCGCGAGATCGTCGCTCGCCTGAATGATCTTGTGATCAAACCGGCGTTTCAGAAGAGCGGTGGTGAAGAAATCATTGTCAGTGAACTCAGTCAGAGTGATCGTGACCAGCTGCTGCGGAAGATCAACGCGGAGCCCCATCTTTACGTGGCTCAGGAAAAGATCGCAAGGTCGGGAGTTCCGGTCTGGAGCGAATCCGGGATCCGCTGCGGTCACGTCGCGATGAGAACATTTCTCGTCGAAGATGAAGCTCGATACCGGATGATGCCGGGAGCTCTCGTTCGCGTTGCCCCGGACACTGGGCCAATGCAGCTGTCGGTTTCCGCCGGTGACGGAAGCAAGGACCTCTGGGTTCTGTCCGATCGCAAAGTCGAGAAAGTCTCGCTCCTCGCTCCCATTGATCAGCCGGCGGAACTTCGTCGGACCAGTGCTCTTTTTCCCAGCCGTGTGGCCGATAATCTTTTCTGGCTCGGGCGAACACTGGATCGCTGTGACTTTCTCGCAAGGATTATTCGTTCACTGGCAGAACGACTGCTGACTGAAGGGGGAATGGATGTCACTGGAATCCGGTTTCTCACCCGGGTTCTGAGCGAACAGGGGCAGCTGGAACCGGGTTTTGTCGTCGACGGGCTGGAGTCGCAGCTGCCTTCCGTCACGGAGGCACTTCCCATCGCCGTGTTCGATGTTTCGGAATCCAGTGGCCTTGCCGGCACGATCGCGTATCTGCTTCGACTGGCATCTCTTGTTCGTGACTGGCTCAGCCCCGACACATGGCAGCGAATCCATCTGACATCCGATGATTTCACCGGACATCCCGGAAACGGAACTCGTGACCTGACGGACGTTGTCACATCCACAAGCCAGCTGATTGCCAACATCGCCTCCGTGAGCGGGCTGATTGCCGACGGGATGAATCGAGGCCCTTCCTGGCGATTTCTTGAGCTTGGGAGAACGATCGAACGCACTGGTGCGACAGCTCGAATGCTTCTCAGTGTGGACCTCAGGAGCGGACCGGCTCATGCAGCTGTTCTGAAAACGCTCATTGAAGTTCTTGATGTTCAGATGACCTATCGCTTCCGTTATCGCGATGTGCTCCAGCGGAATGCCGTGCTGGATCTTGCCATCACGGACGAAACCAACCCACGGTCACTTGTTTATCAGATGGAACGCCTGGTCTCTCATGTCGATCGACTTCCCGGTTTTGAAGCACGGCCGCTGCGATCTGAAGAAATGCTTGCCGTCATGGAATGTACGCATGCGATCCGGATGCTGACTGCGGAAGATCTTTCCGCCGCCGTTCCAAAGAAGGTACTTGATGCGCTCAAAAAGGCTGATAACGGAATGGTGCAGCTTTCCCAGCTGCTGACGAAGAAGTATCTCGTGCACTCCGGAACTCCCCGTCAGATTTCTGACCTTCCGGGAGGTACTCTTTGAGATACCGCATCACTCATCGGACGGCGTACACCGGACAGGAACCTGTTTCCATCGGCCACAACAAGGCGTGGCTGGAGCCTCGACCGGTCGTTCATCAGCAGCTGGAATCGTTTCAGCTGAAGATCGATCCGGTTCCGTCAGTGATTAATCATCAGGTCGACTATTTCGGAAATCCGGTGGCTTTGTTTTCCTTCAACGAGGGATACCACGAGCTGGATGTCACGGCCATGAGTTATCTGAAGGTCGTCCCTCCGGGCGATGACATTCTGAATGGATCCCGACTGGGTTTTGTATCATGGGAGAGTGTTCGAGACACAATTCGACGACATGAACTGCCGGACACGCTGCAGGCGTTTGAATTCACGTTTGCTTCACCGGGCATTTCGTGGACACCGGAAATGAATGCCTGGGCGCGGCAGTCGTTTCCATCGGGGCGTTCGATGTTTGAAGCCGTGCTGGACCTGACTCATCGGATTCATACCGAATTCGCTTATGACTCGAAGGCAACAACGGTGGCAACGCCGGTTCAGGATGTCTTTCGGATTCGACGTGGAGTGTGCCAGGATTTTGCGCATCTGCAGGTTGCCCTTCTTCGATCCATGGGACTTGCGGCTCGATATGTGAGCGGTTATCTGAGAACGATTCCACCACCCGGCCGACCGCGTCTGATTGGTGCTGATGCGTCCCATGCCTGGGTCTCTGTGTACATCGTGAAGGATGATTCGCCGGGGATCTGGGTCGATCTCGATCCCACGAATGACCGACTCTGCTCAACCGATCACGTCACACTGGCCTGGGGCCGCGACTACAACGATGTCCCACCACTCAACGGCGTCATCATCGGTGGGGGAAAACACTCGCTGAGCGTTTCTGTTGATGTGTTGCCTCTGGAACGAGACTGAAGCACCGATCGGCCGACGCTGCTGACGTCCGCTGGTTCCGTGGAGGCCCGGAAATACCGTGCAGCACGATTGGGAGAGCTGCCATGACGGTTTTCTTCCAATCGTCCTCCGGTTAAAGTCCCCCCCGGCAATGTCGCAGGACGGCGAAACCAATTCTCGACAATCTGACAGGGCCGGACTGCGGGTTCCTGTTGATCATTCATCACGTCGGATTCCCATGCAACTCACAGAACACGACCTTCTGCTCGTAACCGGTGCGACTGGACTTGTCGGCAGCCATGTGGCCGAACAGGCTCGTCAAAAAGGCCTGAACGTTCGGGCGCTGGTGAGGCGTGGCACGAAAACCGATCTGCTGAAGTCGTGGGGCGTTCAGATCGTCGAAGGAGATCTCGATTCCGGATCCGACCTTTCGGACGTTATGAAAGGTGTCACCGTTGTGGTGCACTGTGCGGCCAAAGTCGGCGACTGGGGCCCGACGGAAGACTATCGGCGAGTCAACGTTCAGGGGACTCAGCGGCTCATCGAAGCAGCGCTGAAATCAGGCACACTTCGGCGATGGGTCCATATCAGTTCCCTTGGAGTCTACGAAGGGCGTGACCATCACGGAACGGATGAAACGACTCAGCCATCAACATCCGGAATCGATGGCTACACGCTTACCAAAGTCGAATCGGAACAGCTTGTCTGCGATTTTGTGCGTCGCAGTCAATTACCGGCCGTCATTCTTCGTCCGGGATTCATTTATGGACCGCGAGACAGGACGGTACTGCCGAGGCTTATGGAAAAGCTGAAGGCCGGGAAGTTCAAGTATCTCGGAAACACCGACAAACTGATGAACAACACTTATGTCGGAAATCTCTGCGAAGCCATCTGGCTGGCTGTAGAACGTGACGATGTTCTGGGCGAGGTCTTCAATATTCACGATCCTCGCAGTGTTTCAAAGAAGGAATTCGTCGAAACGATCTGCGAAACAGCAGGAATTCCAAAACCAACAGGAGTCGTTCCATTGCCTATAGCCCGCGGGCTGGCCGCGGTTCTGGAAACCGTCTGGAAACTGACGGGCCGCAAAGAAGCTCCACTGGTCAACAGTGCCAGAATCAAGTTTCTCGGTCTCAACCTGGATTTCAGCATTCAGAAGGCCATTCACAAACTCGGCTACGCACCTTCAAAAGACTTTGCGGATGCCATGCGGCACACGGTCCGGCAGACCATCTCACATTCCTGAGGAACTGCCGCTGCATTTCAATACCGAGACGGGCAACCTTGCAGGTGTTGAAATTGCAGGAAAACACCGCGTCTGTCGGGAGCCAGTCCAGGTTTTGAAACCACATGCATAAAGATTGTGTTCGGGAGGAATGAGCGAACAATGACACTGCAGGCCATGATTCTTTCGAGCCGCAATCGAAAGAAGACTCAGGAAGTTGCTGAGATCCTTGCACCGGTCGGAATACAGATCGTCTCCGTCACTGAGTTTGCTCATGTTGGCGAAGTGGAAGAAGACGGGGTGACATTCGCCGAGAACGCCGCAAAGAAGGCGACCCAGGTGGCTCGAGAACTGAACCAATGGGTGATCGGAGAAGACAGCGGGCTGATGGTGGATGCTCTGAACGGAGCTCCCGGAATTTACTCCGCCCGTTACAGCGGCCCCAGCGCCACCGATGAGTTGAACAACCGAAAGCTGCTGGCTGAACTTGAAGGTGTTCCTGATGAACGCCGAGGAGCCGGTTACATCTGCAGTGTCGCTGTATCGAACCCGTCCGGCGAGGTCGTGGCCGCCGTTGAAGGGACCTGTCGCGGGCGGATTCTTCGAACAGCGGTTGGTACGGGTGGCTTCGGGTATGATCCGTATTTCCTGATTCCTGAGTATCATCAGACATTTGGTGCACTGAGTTCCGTCGTCAAACATCGGCTCAGCCATCGAGCTCGTGCGTTTGCAAAGTTGATCCCGATTCTGAAAACCATCATCGCCTCGCATCGTGACTGAGTATTCAGTCTGATGGAGTCAGTGATTTCTGAACTGCACAGAGAGCATGAGTGAGATCCCGGTTATTTCGGTAACGGAGCTGGTGACGGCATTCAAGGAAGTCGTGGAGACCGCGCTTCCGCCGTGCTGCGTTGAGGGAGAAATCTCGAACTGTCGGCGTTCACCGACCGGTCATTTTTACCTGACGCTGAAAGATGATCAGTCAGAGATCGGTGCTGTGATCTGGAAGTCATCCGCGCTGCGAATGAAATTTCAGCCGAAGGATGGAATGAAGGTCCTTGCCACCGGATCGCTGCAGGTTTACGTCGCTCGAGGATCGTGCCAGTTCATCATCAACAGACTTCTGCCTCAGGGCGTCGGCGAACTGGAACTGGCGTTTCGTCAGCTGCGTGACAAGCTGGCCGCCGAAGGTCTGTTTGATGAAGATCGCAAACGTCCGCTCCCTCGTGTTCCTCGCCGCATTGCACTGGTGACAAGTCCGACCGGTGCTGCCGTCCGTGACATGATTCAGGTCATCACACGGCGATGGCCTGCGGCTCAGATTGTGATTCTGCCCGTTCGAGTGCAGGGGGACGGCGCGGCTCGCGAAATTGCCCGAGCACTGGCGATGGTGCATCGAATTCCTGAGGTGGACGTTGTCATCACGGGACGCGGTGGTGGCAGTCTGGAAGATCTTTGGTGCTTCAATGAGGAAATTGTCGCTCGTGCCATCGCGGCCTGTAAAATCCCGGTGATCAGTGCGGTCGGGCACGAAATTGATGTGTCGATCGCTGATCTGGTCGCTGATCGTCGAGCATTGACTCCCAGTGAAGCCGGGGAGCTTGTGGTTCCGGACATGAAGGAACTTCGAGCCGGCATGAGTCAGCTTGCCGGTCGCATGGAACGCGTTCTCCGAAACCGAATCGATCGAGCTCGCCTTCGTCTCCAGGGGCTGGAAAGTCGCGCGCTCCTGCGGCGACCGATGACGCTCGTTGACGAACGCCGACAACGGTGTGACGACCTCGCGGATCGAGCTGTTCGTTCGGTCAATCTGCGTCTGGAACGGCTGCGTCAGCAGCTGTCATCGACTGCGGCGGCCTTGGATGCGCTGAGTCCGCTCCGAGTTCTCTCCCGCGGGTACTCTCTCACCATGCGTGCCGATCGTTCAGTCGTTTCATCCATCGCTGATGTCCGGCCCGGCGATCGCCTGAGGACTCGATTGCAGGATGGCGTGCTCGAAAGCACCGTGGACGCAGTCACGAAGGACTGATTTTCAATCCATTCACAGCATCAGACGGCTCGAAAAAAGCCGAGCAATCCCGAAAATTCAGTCAATTGATCACACACTTCCTTCGTGATCTTCGTCTTAAAAAAACAGATCTCACAGAAGGACACGAAGATCACAAAGATCACGAAGAAGAAGCCACTCGGGAGTGTCAGAATCCTGCTCAGCGGCTGTTGCCATTCGCAATGATCAGTTTAGGTGTGGCACTGGCTATGCCAGTGTTTGCGAACCAACAGCACTGGCATAGCCAGTGGCACACAGGCGAACTACGAAGTGCAGGCCCACCGCAATCCACGCTGCGAACTGGGAAACGGCGGGCCTGTGCTCGCGATGCCTGCTTGTCCCACCCGACGAAATCACTGTTCTCACAGCGTCCCCGGGCCTGAATCGCGGAATCTCCAGTAGAAGATAGCGCGGTCCTGGTCCAGTTATGACGACGTTCATCGAGTCGCTGCCCCAACTGTCAATTTGATCCGGTCGCTGTCGGGTCTTCCGGCCAGGAATGTTTCGGATAGCGTCGACGGAGCTCCTTTCGGACCTCGGCGTAGGTATTCGCCCAGAAGCTCGCAAGGTCATCGGTAATCTGCTGTGGCCGGCGATTCGGAGCCAGCAGATGCAGGAGTACTGCCACGCGGCCTCCGGCGACTCGCGGTGTTTGCTTCCATCCGAAGACGTCCTGAATTCGCACAGCCAGCACGGGTGGGCGGCCGGGTTCGTAGATCAGCTTCAGTCGAGCACCACCTGGCAAGGCAATGCGTTCCGGAGCCTCGCGATCCACCCACTGAAGCACGGAATAGTCGATGCGGCCACGGACCGTGTTCAGCCAGTCTGCGCTGTCCAGTTCGTCGAACGACGTTCGTCCCTGACAAAGTTCCTGCAACACTTCTTCCAGCTGTGGTTCTGAAAACTCAGACAGATTCTGCTCCGGCATCCATTCACGGAGAAAATTCCAGCGAGTCAAAAAGTCCCGAAGTTCCTGGTGCGCTGACAGCCATTTCGATTGCATCATCGGTCGAGCCGCTTCAAACAGAATCTGTGATGCCTTCGAGCGGTCTGCCACGGAACAAGGCGTCTCTTCGAGCATCAGGTCATCGAACCAGAGTCTGCGGCGAGCGACCACCTGTTTTCTTGTCGGATGAAAGAAGAGATCCTCCGTGGTGCGGAGCAGACTGTTCGGAAGCCATTCGCGCTGCACCGCGGAAGCCAGCCGAACAGAGGCTTCTGTACCACGTCCATCGACATCAAGGCAGAGAAACAGTTCTGACTCACGAACCGAGGAACCAGCCGCAAGACGAACACCACGCCCTCCGATCATCAATGCTCTGTCACTGCCGGGCTCTCGTCGACGAGCAACACGGTCAGGAAATGCATGCGTCAGAACTCGAAGCAACACATCATCAAACTGATAGAGACTCTGTTCGCGACTGTTCGACGCAACGCTACCTGAGACGGACTGTGAAACTCCCGAAGATCCGGTAACTTCGTTGCGGTCTGCTTTTGAGAACAAAGGAAGCTCGGCAGTCAGCACATCGCAGACGCTGCGATAAAGCTGACGTGAGACTCGTTCCAGGGATTTCAGGGCGACCTGTGGAATGAATCCGAATGGTGTTTCGGGGTTTCCGCCCCGCAGAACTTCCTCCATGCATTTCAGGCGATCAATCACATCAGAATCTGATTGCCTGTGAAGCTCATCTCGCGAACGTGGGAATGTCTGTCTGGGAGCCTGTCCGAACGGCTGCGAACCACCATGTTGTTTCTGAAAAGGAGACCGCTCAGACAGGAGCGCCACGAGCAGACAGCAGCGCTGAAGAAACCCCTGTGCACTGTTGTTATCAGATCGCATTGCCTCAACAAGCAGTCGCGCCAAACGCGGAGCGACAGGAAAACGTTCCATGATGCGGCCGATGTTTGTAATCTGGCCAGTGAGAGGATCGACAGCACCAAGCTGACACAGCAACCGATGAGCATGTTCCAGCGATGCCGAAGGAGGTGCCGCGAACCAGGGGAACTGATCGGTCTGAGTTTCACCCCAGCAGATGAGCTGAAGAACAGCTCCCGAAAGATCAACTCGGCGAATCTCCGGTGTTTCAGACTCTGGTCGTATTCGATGGCTTGCTGCGTCCCAGAGACGAATGCAGAGTCCGGGACCCGTTCGGCCGGCTCGACCAGCTCGCTGTTCCGCAGAGGCTCGAGAGATCGGACGCAGCTCAAGACGATCCAGCCCGGTATCGCTGTCAAACTGCATCTGCCGCGCGACTCCCGTATCGATGACTGTGGTCACGCCTTCGATCGTCAGCGATGTTTCGGCAACATTTGTGGCGAGGATGATTTTCCGCTCATTGTTGCCAGTCGGTCGAAGAACCCGATCCTGTTCTTCAGCGGTCATGTCGCCGAAGAGACCAGCGATCAGCAGTCTGTCATCCGGTGAATTGTCAGCGTTTCGATTCTGCTGACCTCGACGATTCCATTCATCCGCCAGCGGTCTCAACGCCTGCTCTGTTCTTCGGATTTCACCGACCCCGGGAAGGAAGACCAGGATATGCCCCTCCGTTCGAGGCAGCACGGACCTGACCATCTCCACCACGGCGATATCGTTGGTGTTCCGCTGACTGCCGGATGTTTCCCTGTACGGTCGCCATTCAATTTCGACCGGATAACATCGACCTTCAGCGCGAATGAGCGGACACTGCCCCAGAAACGCGGTAACTTCAGCGGCTTCCAGTGTGGCCGACATGACAACAATCCGGAGATCTTCCCGTACGGTCTGCTGAATTCTTCGAACCATGGAAATGGCCAGGTCGCTGTCGAGTCGCCGTTCGTGAAACTCATCAAAAATGACGGCTCCCACGTTTTCGAGAAAAGGATCCGTCTGCAGACGTCGCAGCAGGATTCCCTCCGTCACAACGAGAATCTCCGTTTCGTCGCTCAGGCACTGTTCGAAACGCACTGCATAGCCGGCGCGACGACCGACAGACTCCCCGAGCTCTTCTGCGATTCGTCGAGCGGCAGTGCGAGCAGCGATTCGACGCGGCTCAAGCATGATGACCTGAGTCTTTCTTTTCCCGCCATCCACTGCCTTCCGATCACCAGACGCATGCGAGCCACCATTCACTGCCAGCAATACGGCAGACGGCACGCGCGTTGTTTTTCCGGACCCTGGCGGCGCCACCAGCGTGAGACAGTTGTGACTCTGAAGTGTTTGAGTCACCTCATTCAGAATGTCATCAACCGGAAGTTTCAGTCGCATGGGCTCTACATGTGGTTTCAAAACCGGGACTGGCTCCCGACTGACGCTGTGATTGCCTGCGGATTCTGCAGTGGAAGGGCGCCTGTCCCGGTTTTGAAATGCGTTCTACGGAACAATCAGCTGAAGTGACTCTGGTACAACGCTGACCTGCACCGGAAGGTCGGGGCCGGGATCACCGTCACACTGTACAGGAACCGAAACGACCGAACGATCGTGAACCACCGGAGTCATCCCGCCAGAGATCGAGTCTTCGGAAGTTAGTTTCACTTGTCGGCAGCGAAACCGAATCACCTTTCGTTCAGCAGCCGGAAAACGAAACCAGACCTGCAACGCGTGCACCAGTGCATCCCAGGCAGACGTTCCTGTGAAGATTCTGACATCGAGACATCCGTCTTCACAGGATGCTTCCGGAGCGAACGGAAACTGAAATCCGTAGGCCGGAATGTTGGTCACAATCACGTGAGTTCCGGATCCGATCTGTTCTCCTCCATCTGCATCAACATGAATCCTCTTCGTACGATAGCTGCAGAATGCCTTCAGAATCGGCCGGAGGTAGCTGAGTTTGCTGATCGTTCCCTTCCGATGCGAATGAAGAATCCGAACAACTTCGGCATCGATACCGACACTGGTCATGAGCAGGCATCGGTGTGATGTGTCTGTCAGCAGCGTGTCAGCCGGCTGTGTGTCTGTATCTGCCGTATCGGCCGGAACGAAGTTCGCGTGACCCCTTGCGTTCACGGCTGCTGGAGCCGATTGAAGCAGCATCGTATCAACACGCCGGATGTTACCTCGGTGGATCATTCCGGCCAGCGTCTGTCCGCACCGTGGAATTCCCAGAAACTTTGCAAGCAGATTCTCCGTTCCCAGCGGAAGCACCGCGACCGGGATCGTCGGGAATCGATTGCTGACGTCAGCCACAGTGCCATCGCCTCCGGCAGCGACGATGCATCGAACCCTGCGACTGTCCCGGTGTCGTCGGATCCAGTCGTTCAGTCGACGGCGACTTGCGAATCCACGAACGCGAAATCCGGACCGCTTCAGTTCGCGGATGAGAATTCGAATCTGCTTTCGCCCACGCCCCGTCCCGGAGGAAGGATTCCTCTGGATGAGTACGTATTCCGGGGTGAGCTCTGATCCTGTCATCCGATGGCTCTTTACTGTGGTGTGCTGCAGGTAGTTTCAATACCGGGGCTGGCTGCCCGAAGGAAGCTGTTTCTCCAGCAACTTCTGCAGTGGCGGGACGGCCTGTCCACGTTCTGATATGCGTTTTACGGAGACTTCGCCAACAACTCCTGAAGAGACGCAATCTGAGGAACTTCACTGTAACGATCGGGAGCATCACCAGTCTTCTCGCGTCGAATCCAGATTGCGTGACAGCCGGCTCGCTGAGCACCCTCAACATCGTTCGTCAGGTCATCGCCGATCATCAGAATCTGCGACTCGGTCACTCCTGTAAGACGCGAGATGGCTCGAAAGAATTCCGGAGACGGTTTCCGCCAGCCGATCTCCGATGAGATGACTCGATGGTGGGCCGGCTTCAGTGGTTCAAGCGCGTCACACACCTGATTCAGTCGAGAATCAAAGTTGGAACCAATCACCGTCGTGTACCCTCGAGCAGCCAGTCCGGAAAGAACTCCTTCTGCATCGGGAAAACATCTCCAGCTGGCTGGAAGAGCGAAATGAGTAAACAGATCGCGGAAGCATTCTGAGACAACGGACTTGTCCGGACATAGATCCTCAATCAGCCTCAGCCAGAAGGCCTTCTCTTCCTCTTCGTTCGTCTGCTGGTTGATCGCATCTGATCGTTCTGCCAGTGCCTGGCGAATTCGATTGCGAACGATTCCGGAATCAACCGGAGCTTCCGCATAGTGGCTGATGACGCTGACGTAGATGTCTGCCACGGAAGGAGATGGATAAATGAGGGTACCGACAGCATCAAAGACGATGATCTGAGTTTCGGCGGGAATCTGAGCGGACAATGGTGTTGCATCCCGTGATCTGAAAATGTTTACTGGAAATATGGGCTCCGGCCTGCGTCAGTCTGCAGTGAACTCACTGAACTGCCCATCGGTGCGAGGATCACCCTGCGATGGCACACAGCATACGCAATTCGCGCAACAGCGCCTTGTTCGATCGGATCTTTTCACGGGGAATCGCTGTGTACTGGCAGCTGTTCTGTGATCTCGATGGCCGGCGGTGCAATGAGCTGAGCGGTACCGGATGTGGCACTGTTCCGACAGTAAAGCGTCGTTCGACTTGAAACCGCATCGTGCACGCAGCGAAGAGGAACGACGGCATCCAGATCCGACGATTCGGCCAGCACTTCGCCGTGCTGAAGATCGAGCACCTGGACTCGAAGTCGGCGAGACTGACCAGCAATGCTGTTTCTGCGAGCCGGCATCACCATCGACCACATCACCAGAATGTCCGAATCATCCCCCATGATCGGAGGAACAACCGATGGCTGTGTTCGGTGCGACCACAGGATCTTTCCGTCTGTTGAATCAAGACAGAACAATCGTCCGAAATCCAGACGTGGCTCACCCAGCTGCGCAAATGCTTCAAACTGCTGTCCGAATGCCTGTTCATCATTGACGCAGACAAAGAACTTTCCGTTACGCTCGAAGGCGGTAAAACCAAACACATAACGAGTGTTCAGCTGACTTCCGATCGGCGTGCGGAATCGTACTCGGTTCTGCTTCGTGTCAATCACAACGATTTCATGGCCCGGCGTTGAACCGGCTCGATCTGTGAAACCACTTTCGAAGTTTCCGCTGATCGTCGCCACAAGACCTCCGGGAAGTCTTCGGAACAGACCCTCTCCGGGGATCATCTGAACCGCGGGCTGTTCCGCAAGCAGATCTCGATTCTGAAGGAAGTCGTAAAGTCGGACACGACCAGTGCGATCAGAATAAAGCACTTTTCGACCGACGATCTCGACGCTCGTCCCTCGTCCGATATCGATCTGACCATCACCGAGAGTGCGTCCGTCACGAGTTCGATAACGACGGTACGATTCATTGCTCGGATCCATCAGTACCGTGACAGACTCATCGCCGAACAGAAGGTGAGAACGCGAAAAATCATCACGAGGCGGCTGGTTGCAGTCACGACTCCAGAAATCCTTCCCGGTCAGCACACTGGAGCAATGAAGACGATCTGCCGATTGCCAGATGCATCGTCCCGCGCAGATTGGTCCCGGAATCACAGAAACTCGCCGTCGCGATTCCGATGTGACATTCCGATGCCACAACAGACGCGCCGATCCCGGACGCACCCAGGAGATTGCTGCGATCTGGCGACTGCCGGCAAGCGTCATGATTCGGGGAGCATCAGCATCACCCTCGGGAGTTTCAACAGCTTCAGGGCTGAACGGCAGTACGACTTCATCGGTCAATGAACCATCCCGAAGTTCAAAGGCTTTCATCATCGCGTCGCCGTTCCTGCGTTCCTCGATGAGCCAGCGAAGGGACGATCGAGGTGGCGACGAAAAGACTGACGTCAGTTGAGAAAGCTGACTGAAAAGTGGATCGGGAGCTGTCGTGGACTGTGACGTTCGAATCTTCAGAAATCGAACGCGATGCTTCTCCTTCACATTCGGATGCGGGGGCAGAATACTGTCAGTATTGCGTTGACGTTCTTTTGTCAGGCGGATCTCTGATTCCGAGTGTTTCAATTCTGGATTTTCGTAGACTGCCGGTTCGTTACGAATCTGCTGCAGAAGCTGTCGGAGTTCCCTCACTGGAAGTTCTTCGTTCGCATCTGGCACCGCGTTCGTTCGTGGAACCACTTTCAGTTCACCGGACTGATCCCTCGAACGGTCACTCAGACTCTGAATCGCCGCCAGTGTGACGAGTTCCGCGGCGTCGAGTCTTCCGGAATTCAGCAGTATCCTGCCAGGTGATAACTTGTCTGATTCATCCGGCTTTGCCACAGAGTCAATCAGACCAGCCTCATCGATCAGACCGCCTGCCTCTGTTCGTTGATTCAGGATGGCATTCTTCAGCGGCAGCATCCATTCATGATTCGGAGTACCTGCCTGCTGTGCTGCGAAAAGTTCCGCTGACAACAGCAGATCAGCGCGAACCTGCCAGTCACCGTCGATCGTGATGTTCTGTTCTAAAGGAGTCTGTACAAGCCGTTCGTATACAGCGGCATTCTGCCGATCCATCTTTTTATTCTGCAGCGGCTTTCCGATCTTTCCTGAGTTTGCTGAACCTGCTGCCGACTTTCCATCTGAACTAAGCTCGCTCAGCACGTGAAACAGATCAGCTCGCAGTTGCTGGTCCGGCCGAAGTGACAGACGAGCCAGAAGCTGCTGAGCTTCATTCCCGAACATATCGGCAGCGGCATCATCGGCGCCCAGGACACGCGTTCGTGCAGCACCGGAACCACTGGCCACTGGACGCTGGTTCTGACGGACGGATGACGGAAACAGGAGACTGCCGGAGTACAGAAGAAGCTGCTCGGAGATAAAATCGTCCAGGCGATCTGAAGCCGCTGCTGTATGCTGATCGGCAACCGTGACGTCTGGCTGCCGGTATTCCTGAATCAGTCGACGAATTGTCTCCGATCGCGTCTCGCTGAGTGCTCTTGCCTGAGCTATTTTCAGCGTGTCGGAGGACGTGACTACCGACGCTCCTTTCGGCCCGTGCGTTGCTCGAGAACTGGCCTCCAGAGTCTGAAGAACAACGTCAGACCGCGGGTAAGCAGTGATGGAAGCAAACGTAGAAACGTAGGTGAACTCATCATCGCAGGTGATCGTTCCGCGATGAAGCTGAGCCTGTTCAGGCAGAAAACGTGGATGCACTCGGTCCGTCAGACCGGTTTTCGTGTTGATTGAAGTCACGGTCCCGTCAGACTCCGGAATCAGACATCGGTCACCGATGCAGACGGGGCTTCCGGATAACGAATTGATCCCTGCGATCCACAATTGAGATCCCGTCTGAGCATCCAGTGCTCGACAATGATGCGTTCCTCCCAGAACAACCCGGGAATCGTCTGCAGAAATCAGGCAAGTATCTGTCATCTTGCCGGAGACGGCCTGCGAGCGATCCTGAATTGTTCTGTCGGCCTGCCAGAGGATTTTTCCGGTAGCCGCTTCCAGTGCATACACATGGGATGAAAATGGAGACGAAGCAATCAGAAGTTGTGATGTCGTTGCAGGTATGAACGCAGTGGATCTCTCTTCAGCTCGCCGCGATCGATCATGATTCAGCAGTCCGACTGTTGTCGGCAGGTCTTCATCACGAAGGCTCGTTGCCCAAGCCAGCGCCCCGTCAGCACACCGAACCGCCACATTCATCCCCGAAGGAAAACAGCAGATCACGAGATCACCCTGAATCAGACAGGTCGTACTGACTGCCGGTGTCGGAGTTTCCACAGGGCCTGGAATGTCGTCATCCACAGTCAGCGGCTGCCGCCAGAGAAGTCTCCCGGAATTTCGATCCAGACAATTCAGCCATGTCTGGTCCAGTCCGGCTGAGATCACGAACAGCCTTTCGTCGCGACCTGCCGGAGCACACAAAAATCGATGGCCGGAAAACGGTGTGTTTCCCGGATCATCCATCCGAGACAACCCGAATCGATCGGATGCTTTCAACTGGCTGCCGGAGGATCTCGACGGCGAGACTGCACTGTTGTTCCGCATCGCTTTGGCTCCGTTCGCGGGCTCTGCGGATGCTGACGAGGGCTTCTCTTCTGGAAATATTCTGACTGCGTACGCAGAATCTCGAGTGTTCCCGATCACCCAGGCAATCCTCGGGACGTCGGAGTCTTTCGGGAAACGCAGGGCGACGAGTCGAGCACCAAAACCGGAGTAATCCATACCCGGTGGCGTCATCAGAGGATCTTCAACTTCATCATCACCTGCGGCTGCACCAGGCAGTCCCCGGTCTCCCCGACGTCGTCCTCTGCCGGACATAGCAGGAGGACGGTCAACATGGTCGATGAAGTAAACGGTGTCTTCGTCAGAAGACAAACGCCCGAATGCTCCGGACAGAATCGAGTCAAGCTGCTTTCGGCCTCCGGTGACAGGATCAGAATACTTCTCTGTGGGAACCTCCCAGAGAACATCACCTGTCGAGCGACTCAGTCCGGCCACTCGTTCCGGCGATCGAGTGACCACAACATTCTTACGGATCACCGGTCTCCAGTTGGAGAACACCGTTGTGTCACCTTCCGGGTTTCGCCCATCGCCGAAATTCCGCCCGAAGAATCCCGGCGACACGTCATCATCTTCCGCAGAACCGAATGCAGACTGGCTGTCGGATTCCACGTAGACCCACGGACGTTCTGTCCATCGCCAGCGTGGCTCGGGCCAGGGACGAGAGACTGAACCATCGCTGGAGTTCAGACTGCCAGATGGAAAAGAAGCTCCTTGTCGGAGATCTCTGCGGACTCGGGAGGTCGTTGACGTGGACAGAGAGGATTTTCGCTGTCGATCAGCTGCACGCTGAACAATGCTGTTCAGTTGCAGACAACGATTCCGAAATCGTCGATCGGACCGGTAAGGCATCACCAGCGACTGAAGCAATGATTCCGCATCGGCAACGGCAGCCGTATCCAGTCGCTGCAGGACAAGCAGTACCGCGGCATCAAATCCGGGATCCGTCAGAAGATAACCCGTTGCCGTCCTAAGAAGTTCTTTCTCGGAATTTGATCGCACAGCGGCATCCAGCTGTGCCCGAGCCGGTTCATGAAACGTCTTTCGCCAGGCATCTCTGTATCGCTGCGATGCGCCTACAAGCAGCCCGACTGCGGAGCTTTTCAGACTTTCTGCTTTTCCGCCTTTGCGATCGAATACGAAGACATCCGACGGCATCATGAGAAGTGACTGATGCAGAACCATCACGGAATCCTGTGTTCCGGTTCTGTTTCGTTCTGCTCTGACCGCTCCCGTCAGCTCCGTTCTGACCGTCTCGAATGCCCGAGACAGCTCACCCGACTGATGAAGATGTCCTTCCAGATGACTCTGAAGCCCATGCTTCGACTGCGGCTGGTTCTGATCGCGTGGTTCCGGTGCCTGCTGAGCTGCTATGACCGTTGATTGCAGACTGCTGAGCCATGTCAGGGTCGTCAGCAGGAAGAATGCTGCCAGCCTCCCTGCGAACATTGCTGGATCTTCCGTCTCTGAGCAGGAATTCTGCTTCCGCCCGGAGTTCCATGTACAATGAATTCTGGCTGACTTCATTTTCCGAAGGCTCCGCATGCAGCACTACCTCGCGATGCAGTTCAGAAGAATTCATCACTCGCGATCAGATCATCCTCAGTTACCAGCTCATACTGTCGCTCTTTCAGCACTCGAAGAGCTTCGTCGATCTCGTCAGCATAAATTGCAACGGCACCGCGACCATTCTTTCGAAACATCAGCGGATATACATAGTGAACATTCAGCTCCGCTGACATCAGACTTCCCAGCACCGCCGTATGCGGCTGGTCTGCTTTTGGCAGCAGCACTCCGATAACGTTGGTTTCAAACATGGTGTAATTTGCGAACGTCAGCAGCTCATGAGCTCGTTCGTAGTGATCCACGATGATTCGAGCCACTGCGCAGTCGGCAGAGTCGAGAATGCTCAGCGCCACGATCCGCAGATCATCGCGTTCGATGCGTCGCAGCACTTCGTGCAGTGCACCAACTCGATTCTCGAGGAAAACGATGAACTGACGCAGGCAGGGCCAGTCCCGTCCTCGTGATGTGATTGGTTCGGTTGCGGAATGATCGTCACTGAATCCTGAACTCATCTGCCGGGAACTCCGATTTCTTTCTGGTTTCTTCTAAGCACTGCGACGGAAAGAGTCACGACCGTCAATAATGGAGCTTGCGTCGAACCGTTTGCCGAAGTAGTTCGCAATCGCTCCCGGATCATTGAGTACCGTTTCCGCGTCGCCGGAAACCAGAACTCTTCCACCGCAGATAATATAGCTCCGATCCGTCAGAATGAGAGTTTCTCGTTCCCGATGATCGGTCAGCAGGATGGAAATCCCCCGATTCTTGAGCCCGCGGATGATGTCCTGAATACTGTGAATCGTGACCGGGTCGATTCCCGTAAATGGTTCGTCCAGCAGAATGATCTGAGGATCGCTGGCCAGTGCTCGAGCAATTTCGAGCCGCCTGCGTTCACCGCCCGACAGAGATCCCGATCGCTGCTTTCGCTTTTCCCAGAGCCCGAACTCCGTCAGCAGCTGTTCGATTCTTGCCATGCTCTGACGGAAACTCAGCCCGCGAAACTCAAGAATCGCGAGGATATTCTGTTCGACGGAAAGTTTCGAAAAGATGCTGGAATCCTGAGGCAGATACCCCAGCCCGTTTTGAGCTCGGCGGTACATCGCCCACTGCGTGACATCGGTGCCTCGCAGAATCACCTTTCCTTCGGTGGGAGCAATCAGGCCGCAGGCCATTCGGAAGGAGGTACTTTTTCCGGCACCGTTCGGGCCGAGCAGACCGACGATTTCACCTTCTTCGACATGGAAACTGACGCCGTCGACAGCGCGTTTTCCAGGATAATCCTTCACCAGTCCTCTGCATTCAAGAAGTGCCATCAGAGAATCCTTCTCCTGAGTCCAGCAATACACTGCGCAACTAACGGATCTTTTTCATTCTTGAAAAGTCCGGATAAAACGGAAATCGATACAGCGGATAATCGCTCCGAACAACTTCACCGTTCTCTTTTCGTTCCTGATGCCCCAGGATTGAAAATCCCTGACCACCATTCAGAAACGGTCTTCCGTGTGGCCAGAAAATCCAGAGCGCTTCACCGATCAGATCTGACTGCCGGACCGCATGACGATGCCCGCCATGACCTCGCATCGGACGACCGAAATAATCGAACAGTCGACTGTCTTTGCTGGCCGGCGAATTGTCGCCACACATCAGGTACTCATCGTCATCCAGCACGTAGTCAAGAACATCTCCGAACTGTTCGTAATTTCGAGCAGTCAGGTCTGCATATCGTCGAGCATAGATTTCGGGAAAACGAGCACTCTCTGTGAGTGCTGAAATACCGTCCGGTGGAACTTCGCTGATGTGACGGGTATCGGTGAATCCGCCGGGGGCTCCCGTTGTACCGTGTTCTTCTCGAAACAGAATCGAGTCATTTCGGTAGTAAATGTCTCGCTGAATGAGAAGATCAGAGATGGTCGCTGCCACGTTCTGCGCCGAAACGCCCACCGGGCTCAGATCGGCATTCGAAGGACCAGAGGTCGGTACATCATCAAAAGCCACGTTCGGTCCGAGGTCAATCAGCTGACCGTCTACCCACAAACAAAGCCGTTTATCGACGTTCGCGAAGCTGACTGACCATTCTCCGACGTCCCGCACGGGCGATTCTGCCTTGCCGATCAGTTTCCGTTCATCAGTGCCTTCAGTTTTCAGGTAACATTCCACCATTCCGGTCGCGGGAAGAAAATCACACTGATAACTGCGAGCACTCTCCACCAGCTCGAAGGTCAGCCTCGATTCCGGAGAGACTCGTTCTGTTCGAAGCGTCGCATTGACCGTGAGATCCGGAACCCAGTACAGCTCCCGATCGACGATGTCACGCTGGAAACCATCTTCATTGAATCCACAGAAGTCGAGAACCAGCGAAGGCTGCAGCGGCGCAGAAAGCTTCTGACCGTTTTCTGCTCGATTCCACTCCGATGACGTGGGCACCAGGTGACGATAACGCAGCCACTGAGCATCCTCGGACGTGCTGTCAACGGAATACGAGTGAGACTCCGCAGACGATTTCCAGGCGTTTTCCGTTGTTTGCCAGCGAATCGGGGAAGGGAGTGATCGATCCGGGATCGACGGAGACGCGACGTCGTTATTGATCGTGCATGGCGCCCATCGAGGCTCCCCGCCGGCGGCAATGAGCGGCGCTGGTGGAAAACGATCATCATAAACGGTCAGCTGGATATCCTTCTGACGTTCCGGGTCTTCCTTTCGCTGAATCTTCCAGTCGTTTGTTCCGGCTTTCTTCGCGTAGATATCTCCACGTCGAATCCGCACCGTTTCTCCCGGAAGTCCGACGAGTCGTTTAATGTAGTTCACATGAGGCTCTTCCGGATTCTTGAAAACGATCACATGGAATCGCCGGTATTCGCTCACCTGCTTGTTCACCAGAATGCGATCACCGTTGAACGCAGGTGAATCACGCACTTTGTCTTCATGGCGACAATTCGTGCAGTAGGCAGTTTCGATCCGCCCGTGACGCAGCAGAACGCCCGATTCCTGATCGATCTCATGGCTGGCACCGATCGTGTATCGGTATCCGCACTGAGTGCAGACGACTTCTTTATGACGGCCGTAAAGCGTCGGTGCCATGGACCCCGTGGGAATGACATACGCTTCGGCCTGAAAGGTCTTGAAGACGAATGCCAGTATGAATGCGATGACAATGTGTTCCACGGTTTCTCGAGTTCCGTCGGATGAACCCGGTCGCGGAGCCGCTGCGACTGTTTCAGCAGGAGCCCGCTGTGGAGCAGATTTTCGACCAGACATAACGCAGCAACGCCTCCGCGAAGATTCCAGGATCTCCGCCTGACCCGGATCGAGAGCGAAACATTCACGATTTCTTCAGGGAATGTAGCGAATTCGCTGCCAGTCCGGTATCCGAATCGGCCACCGATATCCGGCAAGCTCCAGAACTGCGGGTTTTGAGGGAAGATGCACGATAAACGGCTTTCCCAGCAGCATTTTATGGGGCACACACGGCTGTGCCCAGTTTCGACTGTCCGAGGAAACCGGGCTGTTGTCCCCCTGAACAAAGTAGTTGCCTTCCGGCACCCGATACGGAGATTCCACGGCGTTTCGTCTTCGACCGGGGGTGTAGTAAACATCCCGATACATCTGAAGTTCCTCGACGCGAACTCCATCCCCGCGAATTCCGATGGCCCACCGGTTCTGCTGCTCCCGCGCCAGTGCCAGCTTCTCGGCAACCTGAGCTCGTTCCGTTGTGCCGGCCAGGACGGACGGAACAGTAGCATTCTCAGACGCTGCAGGGAGTGAACCCGCGAGCTCCAGCGGAACTCCCACGGGTTGACCATTGACTGCAATCAGAATCTGGTGATCAATCGCGGAAACCTCCAGTTCAAGTCCCGGGCCGGATTCACCGTTATCCGCGCGTGAACTGACCGAGTCCGGAACAAAGGCACCCGACTGCAGCTGCTCATTTGACGCTTTCAGCTGCCACTGGTTCTCCTCCGGATTGACGATCACGTCATAAACTTCCGAATCGATCGGCACTGTGACCCGGATCTCCTTCGGTGCAGTTTTCCAGGAGAGCACACAGCGAAGCATCAGATCGTTGACCGGATACTCCGGGGAACTCACCATGGAGTTGTACCCATAACGATCGGTGACCGGAGCCAGGTGCGACATGGCAGCCAGCCGATAAACTGCTCGCCGGAATTCTTCACTGGTTGCCTGGGAGATCAGATCCTGCTGCATGTCAGCAGGCATCACACCTTCACATCGAAGCACTTCCTTTTCGGTGTCGTATTCGAGACGCGACGCCCAGGAAATCGGAACGCTTTCGTATCGCTTCTGAAACTCCCGCCAGTCCGAATCTGCAGTGGCCGCGGAAAGCGGTGTCTCCACGAAATGACTTCCGCCGAACCATCGCCAGTGCCGGAAGGACAGCCAGGACAGCTCTTCGGATCTGGGCGTCTCAAGAACAGCCCCCTTCTGTTGCCAGGTGTCGTTCAGCTGCCAGGACATCTCCCAGAGAGGTGAATCGGCAAGATACTGAAGATCACTGACAAGAATCCTCGTCCCCTTCTGAGCGTCATATCCCTTTCGCAGCAACCGTCCGGAATTATAAAGATCGCCGTCGCGGATCAGCAGTTCGTCACCCGGCAGCCCCACGATTCGCTTGACGTACGCTTCGCCCGGTGTTGCCGGATTGCGAAACACAATCGTTTCCCACCGTCGCGGCGAACGAAAATCGTAGATATGCTTCAGGACCAGAAGCTGATCACCATGGCTGATCGGAACCTCCGAGACATCAATATTGATCTGCCCGCAGTTCGGACAGGTGGCATACTTCCGGAACGTTTCCCTGGAGCGTTCCTGTTCTTCCGGAGACACTGAGTCGTCAAAGGACACCCCAAACGCAAACGGGTGCTCGCAGGAGGGACACACGACCCGTTTGTGAAAGCCCAGAAGTCCGGGGGCCATC
Organism: Planctomyces sp.; assembly: GCA_046345315.1. Taxonomy (GTDB): domain Bacteria; phylum Planctomycetota; class Planctomycetia; order Planctomycetales; family Planctomycetaceae; genus F1-80-MAGs062. The sequence goes on along the minus strand of JBKDKA010000052.1, from coordinate 3,068 downwards.
GATCCCGTGGAGATCAGATAGCCTTCCACGATGAAGGTCCGCAGTATGAGCACAGCGATCACAAAACAGATCATGAGCTCCACGGACTGACGCAGCCAGTCTGCTTCATCTCGGTCGTCCGTTTGCCGGTCGCCGCCGTGCCGGACGTCCACGCGATCTTCAGTGATGCGATCCGTTTCTTTCACTGGATCTGCTGCCCGATCACAGAGATCAACGTGGCTGCTCCTGCAGATGGATGACCGAACCGATCTCCGGTAATGTCGCGGGATATCGTCGCCATCCAGAACTACTGCGGACAGGCCGAATCAAATCACGTCGATGGAGAAAGTCGTGATCACTCCGGTCGTTACGGACTGACAACTGGAGTCCAAAAAACGGCGCCGGCGAATCACTGCTCATCTGAAAGAATGACCCGTCGTATTTGCACCCACAGGTCACCAGAAAGGTGCAGAGAACGATCAGTCGTCCCAACCTGATCCGTACAGACCCTGATTTCCGGTACTCACCGGAAGACGCGATTGAGTCGGCAGTTCCGGATGTTTTCAGATGTCTCATCTCTGTCCAGAATCTGATATGAAAAGAAGTCTGCAGGTGGTTTCGAAACCTGATCCTGGTTTCGAATACGCGTCAAAAAAAGTTGCCACGATGTGTTTGAAACGACCGCTCCATCCTGCTGTGGAACACCGAACATCACGATGTCGTTTCGCTGAGAAATCGTCTTTTTGGAATTCGCCATTGTAACGCTCCGAATACGTCGGATCTGTTCCGCCCTCACAAAATGTCGGATCGATCCTGATCGAAAGCGACGACACACAAGAAAAGCCGGCAGAAACGGCCGAAACAAACCCCAGGCTGAAGCCTGGGGCTACGTGCTTTCGCCGCTCCGCGGCGGATGCGTTGTCGGGCGCACATCCGCGGCGAACGATCCGTCAGGCCGCGTTGGCGAGGGGGGCGTTCTGCGATTCGCTCGCGAAGCGAGCTAAGCACGTAGCCCCACGCTTCAGCGTGGGGTTTGTGGAGGGTAGAAAACGTTCGCCGTGAAACGGCGGGAGTGGGGTTGTGGCAAACGGGAATCGCTCCGGCCGTTCCACGGCCGATGTTGTTCGTGGCTACACAAACCCCAGGCTGAAGCCTGGGGCTACGTGCCGTCGCCGCTCCGCGGCGGGGGTCGTTCTGCGATTTGCTCGCGAAGCGAGCTCAGCGCGTAGCCCCACGCTTCAGCGTGGGGTATAGAATCAACGGAACACAATCGCCGTGAAACGGCGGCAGCAATGAGGGGACATCATGAGCACATTCACGAAGCTGACCTATCACATCGTCTTCGCCACAAGACACCGAGCACCTCTGATCAGCAAAGATCTTCAATGTCGACTCTACGAATACATCGGCGGAATCATCCGGGGAAAGAATGGACGTCTGATTGAGGTGGGGGGCGTTGCGGATCATATTCATTTGCTCACGCATCTCTCACCGAAATTCTCAATCAGCGACACTATCAGGGATCTCAAAGGAAGCTCTTCGGCCTGGGTGAACGCCGAAAGACTGTCAGACAGGCATTTTGAATGGCAGAAAGGGTACGGAGCCTTTACGGTGAGTTATTCCAACTCCGGAGCGGTTGAGAATTACATCCGCAATCAGGAAGAACATCATCGCCGTAAATCGTTTGAAGAAGAGTACATTGACTTCCTGCAGCGGCATTCGATTGAATTCGAACGTCGCTATCTTTTTGAAGATGAGCACCATGGTTAAATGCTCCGGCCGTTCCACGGCCGATGTTGTTCGTGGCTACACAAACCCCAGGCTGAAGCCTGGGGCTACGCGCTTTCGCCGCTCCGCGGCGGGTGCGTCATTGGGCATTGGGCGCACATCCGCGGCGAACGATCTGTCAGGCCGCGTTGGCGGCGGGGAGTTTTGTCTTGCCGCATCCGCGCTGGGTCGTTCTGCGATTCGCTCGCGGAGCGAGCTGAGCACGTAGCCCCACGCTTCAGCGTGGGGTATAGAATCAATGGAAACCATCCGCCGTGAAACGGCGGCAGCGGCGTTGTCGCAAACGGGAACCGCTCCGGCCGTTCCACGGCCGATGTTGTTCGTGGCTACGCAAACCCCAGGCTGAAGCCTGGGGCTACGTGCTTTCGCCGCTCCGCGGCGGGTGCGTTGTCAGACCGCGTCCGTGGAGGATGCGTCATTGGGCGCACATCTGTGGCGAACGATCCGTCCGGCCACGTTGGCGGCGGATGCGTTGTCAGACCGCGTCCGCGGCGGGGGTCGTTCTGCGATTTGCTCGCGGAGCGAGCTCAGCGCGTAGCCCCACGCTTCAGCGTGGGGGATGCTCAGGAAATAATGTTCTTCAGAGTCTGCCCGCCAATGTCTGTCAGTCGGCGAAAACGACCGTTGTGCAGGCTCGTCAGCTTTTCATCATCCAGTCCCATCAGGTCAAGAATTGTGGCGTGGACATCCCGAAGCGGAATCGGTGTGCCGGTTGAACGAAGACCAAACTCGTCAGTGTCACCCTCAACCGCACCGGCTCTGACATTGCCCCCCGCCATCCACATCACCAGTCCGTATTGATTATGGTCGCGTCCCGGTCTGTCTGATTTCGCGCCGGGATGAAATGGTGTTCGTCCCATCTCCGATGCCCACACGACGAGGGTTTCCTCGAGCAGTCCGCGCTGCTTCAGGTCGGTCATCAACGCCGCGACGGGTTGATCCACTTCCGCAGCATGCTGCTGCATCCGACCTTTCACATCACCATGATCGTCCCAGCTTTCTTTGGCAATCTCGACGCCATGCACAAGAAGCGTGTATCGAACGCCGCGTTCGACAAGACGACGAGCCAGCAGACACTGACGGCCGAAGCCCGCAGTCGGTTCCCGGTCAACGCCATACATCTGCATGGTGGCTTCTGTTTCCTCCGAGAGATCCACCAGTTCCGGCGCATGTGTCTGCATCCGGAATGCAAGTTCATACGACTGGATGCGAGCTTCCAGTTCCGAGTCATCCTGCCGAAGTGACTGATGACGACGGTTCAGGAAATTCAGCAGGTCCAGTTCCTGTCGCTGCTCCTGTCG
>JBKDKA010000051.1:0-4275 GCA_046345315.1 Planctomyces sp. | reverse complement strand
ATCCACATCCTGCCGCACCAAGAAAATGACGGCGTCGAGGAAGGAATCGGTCGATCTTCTGGTTCGGATGAAACATCGTCTTTACTTCCGATTCGACCGGCGATGATCTGGATCTTGCTGCTGGTTTTTTCAGACACGTTGCGTGTGTCCCGGTTCTGAAGTCCGCATTATACGAGCTGAAATCTATTCCGTCAGCCGTGCAAAGATCTCTTCAACCTCATCGCGTGAAAGACCGGTCAGTGATACCACGAGTTTGCCTGATTGTGCATTCGTCGCCGACGTCACGCCAACAAAATGTTTTCGAATCACCATCCCCAGCATTCTCTTCGATGTGCCGTCTGCCTCGGACGATGCAGTATCCGTCGAAGAACCTTCAGTTGATCGTTCCGCTGAAGATCCGGAGTCTGTTCGCCCTGCCATGAACTGGTCAAATTTCACTTTTCCCGTCGAGGAAAGAACGATCGTCAGATGGACCTGAGCTTGATCCGAATTCGCGGAAACCATCTGTGGCTGGAACGTGGCAAGGTCCGTCGCGACCAGCACGGGGGTCTGCCCAAGAAGATACGTTGCTCCGTCGGGAGACTGCCACTTCGTAGAAGCCTCGCTTCCTTCTTCAACGATCTCATAGAACTGCAGATCAGCAGTGGCTGCGACAACTTCTCCGAAAAGCCTGGGATAAACGTAGTACCAGACCGCATAGAGGATTGCTGCGAATACACAGAGCCCAGCGAGAATACTCCAGAGTGTTCCGCGCCGCGTGTTGTATCCGGGAACTGTGCCGTCGGACCGTGAGCTGACGTCCCCCGAAGCATTCAGATATTCGCTGTTCTTCGTGTCGCTCGGGTTCATTTCGTCACTCGGATTTCGTCGCTCGAATAGTCAGATGGTTTCTGAAATTCTTCAGACCGGATCGTCACTATGAATCGCGATTCTGATCCGCTCCCGATGCCCCGGGACGCGAACTGCCCTGAGGGCGCCGCGACTGCTGACTGCGACGATAATCTGTGAATACATGCTCCGCCAGCAGCGATGTTTCTGCTGTCAGTTCATCGATGCGATTGCGAAAGAAGGCAAACGCAGCCATCGAGGGAATGGCTACGCCGAGCCCGAAGAGCGTCGTTACGAGTGCGCGGTAAATCCCGGGAGCCAGTTCGCTGACCTGAGGATTCGCTTTCTGTTCGAATTCCAGAAAGGCCAGAATCATCCCCCAGACAGTTCCCATCAGGCCAAGCATCGGTGCAAGCGTGCTGATGACGGAAAGGTACTCGACCCGGCGAAACAGACGAGCCGACTGTTCTGCGGAGGCATCTTCCATGGCCTTTTCGATCACACCGTAGTTCAGTCCCGCCTCATCAAGCCCGGCATACAGAACACGACTGAGGAAGCTTGGATGCTTTCGACAGTACTGTTTACCGTCTTCATATTTTTTCTCTGCAAGACACCGGTGGATCTCTTCCGCGAGTCCCGGTGGCATCAGTGTGGAACGCCGGATATTGATAATGTAGTCAATGACGAGCGCCACCATGATCACACTGAAAACCAGAATGATGTACCCGATCGCTCCACCGGCATCGAGCATCTGCTGAACGCTCAGAAATGCAGCGCCCTGTTTTTCCTCAACTGTCGCGACAGATGCGCTGCGGCTTTCGGAAGGATCCGCCGGCCCGCCGACCGCCGGTGCTGGCCCAGATGTTTGTGCTGATCAGGATGCTGATTCTGGTAAGTCGGATACCGCGCTGATGCCGTCGGTCACTGCGTTATTTGAATCGGCACTGTTGGCCGATGTCTGAGCAATCGCCGAATGCCCGATGAAAACGAAGGTCATCAGAATGGTAATCACGCAAAACGGCGATGCTGACTTTGCAAATGAATTCAATCCCGCCTCCGGCTGGACTTCTCAACTCGACTCTTGATGATGTTTTTCTGACGGAAGCGCGGAAAATCTCATTTACCGAAATATCACCACACTTCATTGTGCCAGATTGTATCGTTCGCATGAAATCACGGGAATTCAAGTTCCTGCCAGATCCTCCTGAACGAACGCTGCGGTATGCTGGAAGGTCCGCCGTGGTGCCGTACAATGTGTTGGATTTGCGTGCTGATTTAGAAATAGATCGACCAGCAGGTCCGTTCACGCTGCCGTGATGCACACTTGGTTTTTGACGATATCAATGAGAAGGAGACAAGGCCGTGAGCAGATCAGATCGATCTCCTGTTCGATGCCCGAGCATTCCAATGTCGATCATCAGCTTCCTGATGATTTTCCTGACACAATTAGCGCCGCAAAATTCACTCCTTAGCTCAAAGGCGTTTTCAGACGACCCGGCGGCAGACGTCGCTGCCGCTCGTGAGGCTGCATTTTCGGAGCAAATGGCGAGTACGGTCCTGATTGGTTCCTTTACGGTCGATGGCCAGTCAGACGGGAATGCTCTGAAGGAAGAGCGCTACGAGATTGAAAGCGTTGTGAAAACCGGAGATGACATCTGGACGTTCACGACGCGAGTGAAGTACGGCAACGTCGACACGACGCTCCCCATCACTGTTCCGCTTCAATGGGCCGGAGATACACCGATGGTCACACTCACGAAGGCATCGCTGCCTGGGCTCGGTGACGAATTCTCGGCTCGAGTTCTGTTCTACGAAAACCGTTATGCCGGCACTTGGCAGCATGGCCCTGTGGGAGGTCACATGTTCGGCCGCATTGAGAAACGTGACGCTGAACCGAAAGCGCAGTCAGCACAGAAACCTGAACCCAGCGTGAAGAAGAACGGTGGCAAATGAAGACATTGATTCGTGGCGCTCAGGTTGTTCTTCCGGATTCTGTGGAACGACTGAATGTTCTGCTGGATGGTGGACGAATCGCCAGTCTCGGTGCACCAGACTCAGCGACCGCTGACGAAGTCGTGGATGCTCGCGGACTGCACCTGATCCCCGGTGTGATCGATGATCAGGTTCATTTCCGTGATCCCGGACTGACTCAGAAGGAGGATCTGATCACTGGCAGTCGAGCCTGTGCTCGCGGCGGAATCACAACATTCCTCGAAATGCCGAATACCAAACCGGAGACCACCTCACTGGAAGCTCTGGAGATCAAGAATCGATCGGGAGCCGAACGCTGTCGCGTGAACTTCGGCTTTTATATCGGTGCAACTCCCGACAATATCGACGCTCTTCGAGCGGCTGAGCGTACTCCGGGGATCAAGATCTTTATCGGATCAAGCACCGGCAGCCTGCTCGTCGATGACCAGCAGGCTCTGGAACGAATCTTTGCAGAAACAACGCTCCCCATCTGTGCTCACTGCGAAGACGAAACAACGGTCAAAAAGAACGCGGCCGCACTCAATGGCGGAAGCCGCTACGCTGATCACAGTCAGATTCGGGATCATGCTGCGGCACTGATCGCGACGAAAAGAGCGATCGATCTGGCGGTGCGTCACAACCATCAGTTTCACGTACTGCATGTGTCCACTGCTCAGGAAGTTGAGTTCCTCCGAAGTCGAAGTCCGCTGATCACCGCAGAGGTTTGTCCGCATCATCTGTTCTTCAACGTCGACGATTATGACCGGCTGGGTTCACTGGTGCAGATGAACCCGTCCATCAAGAACAAAGCCGACAATGAAGAGCTCTGGCGAGGACTTCTGGACGGTACGATCGAGGTCATTGCAACCGACCACGCGCCGCATCTGCTTTCCGAAAAGCAGCAACCCTATCCGAAATCGCCTTCCGGTCTGCCGGCAGTGGAGAACTCTCTGGCACTGATGCTGAACTGTGTTCACCTCGGTCTCTGCACGATTTCACAAGTGGTTTCATGGATGTGTTCCGGTCCGGCGCGAGTCTGGCATCTGCGTGACAAAGGTGCCATCCGCGAGGGATACGACGCCGATGTGGTGCTGGTGGATCTTCAGAAATCCATCACCATCCGAAACGAAGAACAGCTCACCAAGTGCGGGTGGTCCCCGTGGCACGGAACAACACTGACCGGCTGGCCCGTCCGCACCTGGGTCATGGGACAGACTGTCTTCTGTGACGGAAAAGTCAACGACAGCGTCCGAGGCCAGGAAGTGACGTACAACCGAAACCGTGCGTAAGCTCGGATCGAACGTTGATTCCAGTCGCTTCGTTCGCTGATTCGCCCGGCATGGCACGGACTAAAAAAAAGCGACAACCACGTATAGCCCGAATCACACTAATTACAAACCCTGAATGCCCGACAGGAATTTCAGTCTTTACCATGTTCTGAAATTCAGGCGACGGGGCTCGTTCGAAATACTCTTT
>JBKDKA010000050.1:0-55331 GCA_046345315.1 Planctomyces sp. | reverse complement strand
CGTGCGCTGAATTTCGCGAATAACCTTCTGGGCAAACGCTCATGTTTGGGCGGTTAAATCAGGCAACATGAACACACAAAAAAAACATTCCGCACAGGTCACGAAAAGTCCCCGCAGCAGCAGATTTTCAGGTAATTTGTTGTGGACTTACCCGCGAATAGTGGGCGCTCACAGGAGAGTGTAAACTCTCATGAGAGGAGTGAGCAGAATGAGCAAGGGTTCATCAGGGAAATCAGGCGGTAGCCGTCGTCGTTATACCGTGGAGTTCAAGCAGCAGGCCGTGCAGATGGTGACTCAGCAGGGGCTCAGTCTGGCTGAGGCAGCTCGCCGGCTGGGCATTCATGAGAATCTGCTGCGGTACTGGAAGAAGAGCATCGAGACTAAAGGCGTTCCGGCCAGTCCAGCGCAGCCATCAGCGCTGGAAGCTGAGTTGATTCGTCTTCGAGCCGAGAACGAGCGGCTGAAGATGGAACGGGACATTTTAAAAAAGGCGACGGTCTTCTTCGCGAAGGAGTCGCGATGAGATATTCCTTCATTCAAAAGCATCAAAAGATCTGGCCGATCGCGGTGCAGTGTAACGTGCTTCAGGTCTCCCGAAGCGGTTTCTATGCATGGCAGAAGCGTCCACCCAGTTCACAGAGTCTCCGTCGGAAAGAATTGATCAGCCACATCCGCGCCATTCATCAGCGGCCACATCTTGACACCTATGGAGCACCGAGAATGCATCAGGAACTCGTTGCTCAGGGGCATCAGTGCAACCGCAAGACAGTCGCCCGATGCATGAAATCTGCAGGGATTCAGGCACGAACTGTCAGAAAGGTTCGCGTGACGACCACGGATTCCAATCATCGTCACCCGATTGCCGAAAACATCGTCGACCGGAACTTTTCACCTTCTCGAAAGAACGAGACGTGGGTAGCGGATATTACTTACATTCCGACTGATGAAGGGTGGCTCTATCTGGCAGCCGTCGAGGATCTGTATTCTCGAAAGATTGTCGGATGGTCGATGTCTGAGCGGATCGACAGTCGACTGGTTGTTGATGCTCTCGAGATGGCGATTCGACGAGAACTGCCTGAGAATGGACTGATTGCTCATTCTGATCGAGGCGTGCAGTACGCAAGCGAACACTATCAGGAACATCTGGCAAAACATGGCGTCACTTGTTCAATGAGCAGGAAAGCCAATTGCTGGGACAACGCCCCGATGGAGTCCTTCTTCGCAACTCTCAAGAAGGAACTCGTGCATCACCAGCATTACAAAACAAGAGAGCAGGCGATGCAAAGTCTCTTTGAATACATCGAAGTCTTCTACAACCGCGTCCGCAGACACTCGGCGATCGATTACCTGTCGCCGATACAGTTTGAACAGGCCGCATAAACTTAACCAAGCGCCCACTATTCGTGGGTAAGTCCAGTTGTCCCCGAAAAAACAGTCAGAAACTGCGACGCAGCGCAACGAGCTACGCAGATGCGAAGTGATCTCATCGAGTGAATGCTGACCACGACACTGAAACTTCAGCATTTTCGGCCGGTTCGATTTCTGAACAGCAGTCCGTGGAAAACATGAGTCAAACTTCGGATCAGTGTCGAGATTTGGTGACGGAAGTGCCGATTGTGACGAACAGGAAGGTCAGGGCGAATTTGCGGCCTGATGACTTCGTGGCACAACTTCGGGATTTCTGAACTCCCGTCGGAAAGAACCTGTGTTTCGCTCCTTTCGCTCCATCCGGCAGCCTGTGACTGCCCTGCTGCTGCTCAGCCAGACTGTGCTGGCTCAGGGTCCGCAGTTTCCGAGCCCGACGACACCGGTTCCGACGATTCCCGAAATCTCCCTGGTACCGAATTCACCTCAGTTCCCGGCACAGAACAATCCTCAGTCAACTCCACCTGTGCATATTTTCCCTGGGCCCGGCACGTCGGGCGGAGCACCCGGCATCAGAATGGATGCCTCCACTGGTCTGTCGTCACAGTCTCAGGGACACGAAATTCCTCAGTCATCCGATAGCCTGATCAATGCCAATGGCGGTCGACCACAGTTGCCGATCAACGACGGCCATTCCGGCGTGCCGGAACTTGCCATCAGTGATTCAATTCCTGTCATCAGAACGGACACACTGCTCTCATCAAACGAATCTCCGATCTGGTCGTTCAATTTTCAGAGCGCTCCGTGGGGTACTGTGCTTCGAACGTTCTCGAAGGAAGCCGGCTATGCTGTCCATTTCGCCTGCGAACCGGACGGTGAGTTCACATACTTCGATGAGAATCGTCACACTCCGACTCAGGCACTGGATATCTTCAATGACTACCTGATCCAGAACGGCAGAATTCTTATTCGAGAAGGAAATCGACTCACACTGACAAATGCAACGGGGGAGATTCCGGGAAATCTGATCCCCTTCGTTCCGATTCACATGATCGAAAAGCTGGGACGCAATGAGCTCGCCACCGTGGCGATCCCACTTCGTAATACGGATCCGTCACAGGCTGTGGAGGAAATCCGGCAACTCCTGAGTCCCCTGGGTCAGGTTCGGACACTATCGAATTCCGGGCGAGTCATTGTGACGGATACAGGAAGCTATCTTCGCCGGATCCGAGACCTTCTGCTGGGTTCCGGAATCGCAGCCGGCGATGACCACGCCTATGTTTATCAGCTTCGTCATGCTCAGGCAGAAGATGTCGCGAAGGCCATCTCCAGCTTCCTGAATCAGAATTCGGGTGGCACCGGTATGGTCAGCCCTGACGGAGCTAGCCTTTCCGGAGGCTCTGACTCCGGAGGCCAGAAAGTTGTTGCGGAGAAAACGACCAACAGTCTGCTCGTTCGCGGCACAACCGAAGAAATGAGCATGATTCAGAGGCTGATCTGCGACCTCGACCGAGCTCCTCGCGAAGTTCTTGTTCAGGCTCTTCTCGTGGAAGTTGAGCTTGGAAACACCAATGAACTGGGCGTCGAGCTGGGATTTCAGGACTCCGTTCTGTTTGATCGGAGTGTCGTTGATAAACTCGTGACAGTCTCGCAGACGACAACAGCTCCTAACGGTACTCAGACAACCAATCAGAACATTATTTCGCGGACCGCAGCACCGGGCTTCAACTTCAACAATCAGCCCCTTGGAAATAACGTCGCTGCAAACCCGACTCGATTGGGGCCACAGGGACTTTCCAACTTCGGTGTTGGGCGAGTGAATGGCGATCTGGGATTCGGCGGGCTCGTGCTTTCAGCAGGCTCTGAATCGGTCAATCTTCTGCTGCGTGCACTTGATGCTCAGTTTAACATCGATGTTCTCAGCAGACCGCAGATTCGAGCTGTCGAAAATCATCAGGCATTCATTCAGATCGGACAGCAGGTCCCTGTTGTGGACGGAGTTTCCGTAACACCAGTCGGAAGCGCCAATCCAGTAATTCGACAGGATCAGGCCGGAATCATCCTCAAAGTCACGCCGCGAATCAGTCCCGATGGACGAGTTCAGCTCGACGTCAACGCAGAGAAGAGTGCCTTCAACCTGGCACCGGGCACGGGCGTACCGATCTTTACTGATGCCACCAACGGCAATGTGATTGAAGCTCCCATCAAGGACATCACGACCGCAGACACGACAGTCAGTGTCCAATCGGGGCAGACGATTGTTCTTGGAGGTATGATCACAAACGATCAGACCAATGTGGTACGCAAAGTTCCGTGGCTCGGTGACATCCCGATTCTGGGACGACTCTTTCGATACGATCTCAACCGCCATAAGCGCAAGGAACTTCTCGTCTTTCTGACGCCGATCGTTCTCGACAGCGACGGTCACGCCGAAGAAATCAAGTCGAAAGAAACCGATCTGATTCATATGCCTCCAATGGCTTTCAGCTTCGGCGATCAACTGGCCGGGCAGTACGATCCGACAGGACCATCTCCGGATCCCGAATTCAGTGCCGCTGAAGACAGGAAAGAACAGCAGAAATCAGACTCAGCCGGTCAGGCCTCCGACAAGGTGAACACTGTCTCTGCACGATCAGGCAACATCTCACGTTCCCGGAGTTCGCAAAAAGATTCGCAATCAACGACTTCCGGTGGTCATTCCGGACTGACGCTGCGAAAGCCTCGAATCCAGCAGACATCAGCTCAGACCGATTCCGGTGAGAACACCCGCGCAGTGCAGAATGGCAACATTCCTGATCCGAACAGTCGAGTTGTACGTGCTGCCTTCGAATCTGAAGAGGAGAACGCGGCCGTCACGGAACGTCCAGAAGATCGGCGCAATGAGACTCGATCGGAGAAATTCAAAGGATTCCTCGGCGGAAAGAAGCCGTCACCAGATGTGCCGCGGCGACTTCCGGAACCGATGAAATCGCCGCGAGTTTCCCGGGCTTCGGGTTCGAGTCCGTCAGGTTCTGCGCCCCCTGCCTCAGATCTGAATCAACGAGGATCACGCAGTTCTCGGCCTGTCGAGAACAATGCCGCTGGATCACAAAGCAGATCCGGGCGAACGAGTGAAGCTTCAACGCCGGCATCGAGCGCTCCGGTTTCTCCCGAAGTGCTGCAGTACTACCGATCCAGAACTCAGAGTGGTCGATAAACGCGATTACAGTCTGTTCGACGTTGCATTTCGGAAACATCGTCCTGTTGACGTCACAGGTTTCCACGATCCGCATGAAAGATGCGGAGAAACTCGCAGCAGATCGGCCTTCTCAGGTCTGTCAGCGCATAATAAGGATGCATGAATTCCGAGACCTGATCAGCACCTCAGAGACAGCAGACCGTGATACGGCCAGCGAACACATCTTCCGGAAATCCACACTCCACACGCGAACTCGCGACGCGATTCGGGATGGAGTTCGTCGAGCTCGAGGATTTCTCGGTCGACGCACAGCTTCTTGCGTTGTTTCCGGGGCAGGAACTCTTTCGGGAAACGGTGCTCCCCCTGTCGCGGAACGGCCAGCGCGTCCGCGTCGCGGTTGCGGATCCTCTGAATCTCGAAATACTCGACGATCTGACCTCGCGAACCGGGCTTTATCTGGACGCAGTTCTTGCGAATCCTGATCAGATCCAGCGGCAGCTGAAGAACGCTCTTGGAGTCGGCGGCGGTACTGTTCAGGAACTGGTCGCCATGTCTGCCGATGATGTGGAAGCTCTGCAGGCAGCGGCGGGCGACGAAATCGAAGATGCTTCCAAAGCGTCTTCCGTCGTCAAACTTGTGAATGAACTGATTCTGGAAGCGGTGGAACAGAGAGCCAGTGACATCCATATTGAACCGGAAGAAGATAACCTGAGCGTCCGCTATCGTGTCGACGGGATGCTCAGAATTCAGCCGATGCCTCCGGAAATTCAACGGTTTCGAGCGGCCATTGTCAGTCGACTCAAGATCATGTCTCGTCTGAATATCGCCGAGAAACGACTTCCTCAGGATGGACGCATCCGGCTGTTCGTCCGCGGACGGGAAATCGATATCCGACTCTCTGTCATTCCGATGCTGCATGGTGAAGGCGTCGTGATGAGACTTCTGGACAAGTCTCGATCGGTGCTCAGCCTCGATGCCGTTCAGTTCCCGGAACATCTCCGAAAGACCTGGGATCGTCTGATCCGAAGACCTCACGGCCTCCTTTTGGTAACAGGTCCGACGGGTAGCGGTAAGACGACAACTCTCTACAGCTCACTGTGTGAAATCCGTCGCCCCAATCTGAAAATCATCACCGTCGAAGATCCGGTCGAGTACAACCTGAAGCAGATCAGCCAGATTCAGGTTCAGAGCCAGATCGGGCTGACATTCGCTGCCGGACTTCGAAGTATTCTTCGACACGACCCTGATGTGGTTCTGATCGGCGAAATTCGAGATGCAGAAACCGCCACGAGTGCAATTCAGGCGTCGCTGACCGGTCATCTGGTCCTGAGCACAATTCACACCAATGACTCCTCCAGCGCTTTCACTCGCCTGGTCGACATGGGCATCGAACCCTATCTCGTTGCCAGTACTGTCGAAGGTGTGCTGGCACAGCGTCTGGTCAGAAAACTCTGCCCCAGCTGCAGCGTCGAACGCGAGCCGGAATCGGAGGAACTGCCTGCGGACCTCATCATGCCCTCCGGCGGCACTCTGAAGTTTCCGGTGGGATGTCGCGAATGCCACTTCTCCGGATACTCGGGACGGATCGCAATCTTTGAGCTTCTGGAAACTACAGGACACATCCGCAAGATGTGCATGGAGCGAACTGCCGCCGGAAAAATTCGTGAAGTGGCGGTGCAGCAGGGAATGCAGACGCTCCGTGAGAATGCATGGAACCGAGTCATCGCCGGCGAGACGTCACTGGAAGAACTCATCCGAGTCTGCCCGATCGATAACGACTGAACACGGAACAGCCTCGTTCCGGCGATCGGTAAAGCATCGGTCAACGGCGAACGGTTGAGTTCACTTCCCCGTTGAGACTATCGAAGAGCCGCATTTCCGGCCCCCTGCTGCCCCGATACTTCAGAGACCCCAGTGACTTCGGATACAGGGACCTTTGGTTCGGCCGAAGTTCCGGCTTGCGCATCTGCCGTTTCCGTCTGCAACTCGCTGAGCGTTACCGAGAACCCTGCCGGCAGACTCAGATCCTGATTCTCAATCATCAGGAGACAACGGAAGGTCGCGCTTGCAGAATCAATCACCGGGGAGACTGACTTCACTGTCATCATGAGCTCTCGGTTCACAGGTGCCCCTGCCATGACTCTGACCGTCCGACCAGCAGCAATCGTGCCGAACTGATCAACAGGCACATAGAGTTCGACTTCGAGCACGCTGAGATCGGAAAGTGTTACCACCGGAAGAGTCGAATCAACAGTCGCCCCGACTTTCTGATGGACCTGCACGACGACACCGTCGAAAGGCGCACAGATCGAGTTTCTTCGGAGCTGTTCTTCAGCCATCCTGAGAGACGCCGCTGCCAGGGCTTTTGCTTCTCGTGCTGCGTCACGGTCAGCTTCTGCCTGTTCCGCAAGTGACTTCGCCTCTTCGATCTCAAAAGCTGCGGAGGCATTTTTCAGACCTGCCTGTTCAAGACGCTTCAGTCGTCGTTCCGCCAGACGAAAGGCAGCTTCCGTGCGCTGGATTGTCGCACGCTGCTCCGCTTCGAGCCGAGCCGCATTCACCTGAGCCTGAACCAGACGATCATCCAGAGAAATCAGTGTCTCACCGGCTGCCGCCTTGAATCCCTCTTCTCGATGAATCGTGAGGATCCGGCCGGGAACAAGGGACGTCATCACAGCGTTTTTCTGCGGTCGAGCAATTCCGTGAAGCTGGCTTCGAATTCGGAGAATCGAAGAATCGTATTCCAGTTCCTGGCGCGAAACGTTTCCTGACTGCGACTGTTCCGGTGGATTTGATAACAGCGGATGCGATGAACTCACCGCAGGCCCGGCCAGAGCACTGTCTGATCCACCCGACTCGGAAGCCGGACCAAGAAGCGGCTTGTCCTTGTCACCAAGCGTTCTGACCGGAATCGGTCGCCCTGGACTGCGAGTGTCCGCTGAAGAGTTCATGCCGAACCATGTCGATCCGAAATAAGACGTCCCGACAACGAGGGCCAGCGTAATGACAATACGGCTCATGAACAATTCTCCCGGGATCCCGAAAACCAGACGATGTCAGGCCATCAGCGTCCTGTTGACAAATCGAATTACCTTCTGCAGCATCCAGGAGGCCACCGGAACATAACGACGAGGAAGGTTCAGACTGATCCGCGTGCCGTGCGACGAAAGATGCAGAATAGATTCGTCCATGGGCTCAAGGTCAACCTGAAACAACGGATCTCGTGGAAGTCCTGTTGAGGGATTGAGAATGATTTCTCCACCCGCCAGAAAAGTCAGCGCCTGATTCAGTGATGCCAGCTCTGATGCTGGTTCAATTCTCGTGATTCGGGCAAAGTGAGTCTGTCCGGAACGGCCGGGTATCCTGAACTCAGTCTGCGTTCCGATGTCTCGTCGAATGTTTCCGAGCTGATCCTCGGAGAGCCAGGTCCTCAGCATCGGCTTACCGTTGATCACGATGGCCACTGTCTCCCCGACACGAACGAACTGCCCGCGTCGCTCATCCGGCAGGACTCTTGCAACCACTCCCGGCCCGGGCGCCGAAGCCTGCAGTCCTGACATCTGCCGCTGCAGTTCCAGAAGCTGATGTTTGAGTTCTCTGATCTCCGGTTCATGGCGTGCAGCCTCGGCGACACTTCGACTCTGTGTGATATCCCATCGCAGCAGAACCTCCTGAAGCGTCGCTCGAGTGAGCTGATATCGATCAGCGACATCGGCATTCTCCAGTCGCGCGATTACTTTGCCGGCTTCCACATGGTCACCGGGCAGCACTACAGAATCGATGAGATTTCCCGGCGTCTCCGCATTCAGGTAATACTCGGTCTGCGCTGCCACAACGCCCTGTGTCACTACACCAAAGGGCATCGGCACGACGAGCAGCGAGCATGGGAGAACAATCAGCGCCAGAACAGCGATCAGAACCGCTCGGCGACGAACAGGCGCTGTCTGCGAATCCGTGAGCAGATATCTTCCGAGAGCGAATGCTGATCCGAAGACGGTAGAGCTCAGCTGAAATCCGGCAATGGCAATTCCGATCAGCGGAAACCGTTGCGCGATCATCACGGCGATAGCGATAACGAGAAAGAATCGATAGATCGATGACGCGATGCCATAAGTGGCGAGAATCACAGTCTCGCGGAGACTTGACGTCGCGGAGGGACTTTCGATGCCGAGAAACAGACGCTTGAGAAAGCCACGAATCAGAAGATCCGACCGACTCCGAAGATTCTGAATTCCAAGCAGTTCGCCGGTGATGAAGTAACCGTCGTACTTCATCAGAGGATTCGCATTGAAGAGCACCGTGATCAGGCTCGCCATCAGGATCAGCTGATAGGCACAGGAGGAAAGCATCGGGCTCGATGAAAACGCCCAGACGAATACAGCGGGGATCGCGATGAGCGATTCAAAGTACATCCCTCCCAGCATGACGATGAGCCGTTTTCGACGCTCCGGAAAACTCCACGCCGCTGTTGCATCCATATAGGCGGCCGGAGTCCCCACAATGAGCATCAGCCCCATTTCCGGAACCGCTCCGCCGAAGGCTCTGCAGGCATAGCCGTGGCCCAGTTCATGCCAGATCTTCAGCCCGACGAATGACAGCCAGAGAAAAGGAAGGTTCTCGGTCGCCAGAATGCTGTTCAGCGGCATTCCGAACTCTCTGATGCGACTGAAGACCAGCGCCGCTGCAGCAAGCCCCGAAATGACCCAGAGGACGAAAAAGGCAGGACTGAAGAGGAACTGCACCCGACTGACCGTTCGAGCCAGAAACGCATCCGGATGAGCCAGGGGAATTCGAAGAAACAGAAACCCCGTCAGGCGCCCTCGAAATCGCTTCGACTGCTGCTTCTGAAACTGATCGAAAAGTCTCGCACCACTGGCCACTGGCAGAACAATAATTCCCAGCTGGTGCAGCTGCCCGATCAGCTGGAAATAGAATTCCTGATCATCAGCAGACAGATGTGTCTGTCGAACCAGTTGATCGAAGTTTTCGCCGATGCTTAAAGACGGATTGAGACGAACAAAGATTCGGTAATTCTCAAGTGACAATCGATGTGTTCGAAATGAAACGGGGTCATGCACCACGTAAACGGCTTCACCTCGATGAAGCTGGCGAGTGACCTGAAGATCAGAACGAACGACAAACGAGAGTCCCCGAAGCCGAGCAGCAGGACTGTTGTCGTCAGTGACGCAGCCACCCTGCGAGCCGCATTGAGGGCTGCATGATGAATCTTGCTGAACGGTTAATGATGTCATAATCTGTAATCGGGATGAATCAGACCCAGAAGCTCAGTCGACACCAGTCAATCAGCCGATGCAGCCCGACCCACCACACAGGCTTGGGGACTGTCGTCACACGCGCTGTCCCTTCCATTCCCGACCGGATCCACTCGCGCTGCTCATCCAGCTGCGCTCTTGCAACGAATACGTTGCGCCCTTCCATCACCTGTGCCGTACCGTCGATTGATGAAATTCGGAACGGCATCGAATCCGATGCAAAGGATGAGGCTGCGAACATTCCGGCCTGATCGGACTGCACAAGCGTTGCAATATCGTCGGGAACCTCGATCGCCAGAATCCAGCCGCCCTCTGAAGCAAATTCGAGAACTGTTTCTCCGGGAGTGAACACCTGCCCGACTCGTTTTTCAAGATCCGCGCGAACAATCACGCCGTCACGAGGAGCTCTCAGACGAGCTCGTTCAATTCGCTTTTCCACTGACGCAGCCTGAGTTATCAGCACACCGATCCGGGCTCGCCCAAGAGCTGCTGCTCCCGTGTCGCGAGCGTCGATGGCACGACGAACATCGACTTCTGTGGAAGCAATCTCCCGCTGAAGGGCCTGAAGCTGCAGTTCCAGTTCCGCCGTCTCAAATTCTGCGAGAAGCTGCCCGGCCTGGACCTTCTCTCCCGAAACGACATGAACGACCTTCAGCTTCGACTCCGATCCGGAGGTCATCTGAAGAAGATTTTCCGCCGTGATCCGAGCGTTGCAGATCGGACGATAAGTCAACGTCCCGAACAGACACCAAAGGCACAACCCAGCAGCGAATGCCACAACTGTCTTCTGCAAGACAGAGTTTTTTCCGGTCAGCTGTCGCAGTTTGTCTGCGACTGCCGTCCTGAGATGAGAAGTCAGAGAACGGGACACCTTTTCAAGCAGCCGAATGGAGTGACTGTGTTTCTGAAGAGCCGTCGAGATGGAAGACACGAGTTCCGGTCTCATCGCTCGCCCGGGAGGTAGTCGAAGGCTCACTACCGCCATCACACCCTGTGCATCAGTAATCGGAATCGATGCAACACAGGCGCCCGATGTTTCTGAAGACCACCGCCGATGGATAACGAATTTACGGGCACCAGTCTCCGAATCCGGAGTCGGGGAGACGATCGGGTGTGCCTCATCCAGACACTCCTCCATCGCCTGCTGCATCATGGAGATACCTGGATTGGCAGATTTCACCTCAGCAAGTCCGGAAACCGCAAGAACGCGAATCCGACCGCCTTCGCGAAGACCGAACCCCACCTGCTCGGCACGCAGCTGATTGCAGAGAGAATTGACAAGCGAATAGGCAAACTCCCGGAGCGATGAGCTCGAAGTCGTTTCCGCAGGAACGGGCAGTTCAGCAGGTCGCAAGGTCTCCGCATCAGCGGAGGCCGATACAGATTGGATCAACGGAGACTTCGCACCACTATCTTCGATAACAGCCGCTTCGATAACAGCCTGCCTGTCAGGGCGGTGATCTGTCATCTGCGATTCATTGTTGAGCGGCCCTGATGCATCCGGAACAACCGAGATCAGATCAGCGAGCCGAAGCGATACACTCCCGGCCAGCATATCGAGTTGAGACAGCAACAGTTCCGCATTCTCAACACGGCCACGCATCAGCAGAACCAGTGCCCCCTCCGCAACTCCGGAATGGTCAATCAAGGGGACCGCAAAGACCGTTAACGAATGGTCCTCACGACTGAACGCGGAGTAACGGGGCACCGGCTTTGATTCGGTCTGAACCTCGATGGCAAGTGGCGTCATCTAGGCATCGGCAAACCTCTGACCGAGTTCCTGCGACATCGGAGGAAGAACGATCATCCTGGTCTGAGTCTTTGAGCCCGCTCGAATATCAAACCGAACGATCGCGGGCCGAAAGTTGCGAGCGATGTAAGTGAGCGTTGTCTCTGCGAGAACTTTTCGATCGTGACACTGAAGCACAAGCTGTCGAAATTCTGCAGCCAGCAGAGAAAACGACTTTCGGGGCTCTGTTGCCCGTTCAGTTTTCATCTGGCCGTCACTGCCCCCGGCAGTCGGCCCGGAGACTTCTTTGATTTCACCATTCATCAGAACTTTTCCGACAGCCCGAAGTTCTCAGGGGAACGAACTCCTGTCAATTCGACGAAATTCAGCGGTGGACTTGAGCGGAAAACGCGTATCGGAGTTCGTGTACGGCAGAAACTGCCACTACTGGAAGTCATCGGCGGGGGTGAGATTCACAGAGATGAGGATTCACTGCTGCTTCATTCAATGGTGCGATTGCTGATCCAGGTTGTTCGGCATGGTGCTGGTGTGGAGCACAGCAGCAAAACTCATCTCTGCAGAAAACTCATCCCCCTCCGAGATTCCGTTTCTAAACACGTCGCAGTGCGACTGTTCAACACAGAAAAATCCACAGAGTCAGCCCGATCCAGAAAGACATCATCAACGTTGAGATAGCCACCCAGGCAGCAAATACCTTCAGGCTCGGTTTCTCGACCTTAATGACGTCAGACTGACTGAACTGTGAAAACTCGTCTCCTGGCTGCTTCGCGGGTGTCATTCTTCGGTGCTCCCGATCAACGAGTACTCAAGGATTTTCTGCACTTGTGTTCGTCATGTTGTTTGTGTTCATCATGGTGCTGCTGACATTTCTGCGAAAACAGAGTTTCGATGGACAGGGATTCGACAGCTGATTTCGGCAGTGCAGCTTTCATCCGCGGCATCCCCCCGGTCGCAGGAGGCCGTTGACTTAACGAAACAACACTGCTGCAGAAAGTCATCTCGCAATGAGGCACGGAACTTCGTTTCTGCGAAAGCATTCAGAAAATCTGACAATGAGGTCCGGAGATGGATCAGGAGTGAAATGAATAAATGAACAGGGGCTCAGTATGTGGAAATGCCTGTTTACCCGGAGTAGACTCACGACCTCGTATTGCTCTGTGCGGCAGAACCAGACGAATTCGGCTGGAGTCATCAGCATTCTGAGAATGCCAGCCCATGACCTGTTCCTGACGGGGAAGACAGGCTGACGTCGCTGTGCAGGTCACAGAATTCCGGTTAAATCGGTTTTTACACTTAGGGGATCGCTCGAATGAGTTCAGGTGAAGACAGTGCTGCCGCACCCAATGCCAAACGATTGCTGTGGGCAGGATTTATGGCGATTCTCGCTGCCGGGGTCGGCTACTCGGTTCGAGGTGGTATTCTGGGTCAGTGGGCGAATCAATTCGGCTTTTCGATGACAGAACTCGGTGGAATCACCGGGGGTGGCCTGACGGGATTCGGAATCGTCATCATTCTGAGCTCTCTGATTGCGGACAAAGTTGGCTACGGCAAACTGATGGCGGCTGCGTTTCTGTGCCACGTGATTTCCGCCGTGCTGACGTATTCCGCTCCTGCAGCTTTTGCATCAGGCGGTAAGGATGCAGCGTTCAACTGCCTGTTCTGGGGAATGTTTATCTTCGCGATCGGCAACGGTCTGTGCGAAGCCGTTGTGAACCCGCTGACTGCAACCCTGTTCCCGACGAACAAGACTCACTACCTGAATATTCTTCACGCGGGCTGGCCCGCCGGACTGGTCCTTGGCGGCCTGGCATCCTTCTTCATGGCTGAAGTCAAAAACGGTGACACCATCGTTCGCGCCGCCGTCGACTGGAAGATCCAGATGTCGCTCTTCATGATCCCTGTAATTCTGTACGGACTCATGCTGCTGGGACAGAAGTTTCCCAAATCGGAAGCTGCCAGTGCCGGGGTTTCCGTGGGCGAAATGCTGGGAACTCTGTTTGCGCCGCTGATGCTGTTGCTGCTGGTGATCCACGGGATGGTCGGTTATGTGGAACTGGGAACGGACTCATGGATCAGCAAGATCACGGGATCGATCATGAACAACCCGGCCTACGGACTCGCATTGTTTGTTTACACGTCTCTGCTGATGTTCGCCCTTCGTTTCGTTGCCGGACCAATTGTCCACAAGATTTCCCCGCTGGGGCTGCTGTTTGCCAGCGGTGTTCTGGGAGCAACTGGTCTGACACTGCTGGGAAGTGCAGAATCGGTCACGGCATGCGTGGTCGCTGCCACAGTCTATGCTCTTGGCAAAACATTCCTCTGGCCGACCATGCTGGGTGTCGTCTCTGAGCAGTTCCCGAAAGGTGGTGCCATTGCAATTGGTATGCTGGGTGGCGCGGGAATGCTCTCTGCTGGTCTGCTGGGTGGACCGGCAATCGGATTCAAGCAGGACTATCACGCGTCAGCAAAGCTGGCCGAATCAAAGGAAACCTTTGAACGCTACAAGGCCGCAAAACCAAGTCGCTTTATGGGCTATGAGGCTGCCGGACTGGATGGTGCCAAAGTCGGCGTCCTCGAGAATGGTGGCGCGGAGCTCGACCGCGATATGAAGCTTGTCGCTGACGGAAAACTGTCCGACGAAAAGGGCAACATCAAGGCTCTCGCTGACTGGTGGAGCACCGCAAAAACGACTGCTGACACCGACCGCAAACCTGTGGGCGATGCAGGCGTGTATGGCGGCAAGATGGCACTCAAACTGACCGCCTATGTTCCGGCCGCGATGGCTGTCCTTTATCTGATGCTGATTCTCTACTTCCGTGCTCGGGGTGGATACAAGGCCGTTCAGGTGTCAACTGAGAACGCCGGCCACTGACGGCAATTGAACCGGAACGATATCTCTCGCCACACAGAGCCAGTCGATCACGACTGGCTCTGTTTCTTTTCAGCGAGCATTCCGCGAAATCACGACAAGATGACCTCGCCGTTCAACTCGAATGCCGGCAGGAAAATCCATTCCTGAAACTGCATCGCTCGTCAGCATCTCCGAAAGCCGGATCCAGTGGCGACGTGACATATCTCGTCGTGGCCAGTTCTGCCGAGCCCAGAGCAATGTCATCGCGTGTCGGATCACGGCCACGGGAAACTCCCCGATTCGTTCCGTGGTCAAACGACAAACAATCGGCTGAGACTCCAGCAGAACAGTCTTGAGCAATCGGTCGGCAATTTCATCGAATGCGCCGAGCAGTTCGTCAGCCTGTTGTGAGAGTTCGAGGATGGATCGAAGAGCCCCCGGATGAATGAGCTCTTTCAGCTTTGGCAGAAGTTCATGCCGGATACGATTTCGAGCCATCTTCATGTCGGAGTTGGTTTCATCGGTCACAAAACGAATCCGGTGAGACGCGATATAGTCATCAATCACTGATTTCTCGAGAGTCAGCATCGGGCGAATGATGCTCACAGAATCGTTCAGCGGACGCTGAAACGGCATTCCACGCATCCCGCGTAGTCCCGTACCTCGCATCATGTTGAAGAGAATCGTCTCTGACTGATCTGAGGCATGATGGCCGAGCACAACAAACGGAATGGAGTTCTGAACAGCAGTCTGAGACAGAAACTCATACCGAGCTTCTCGGGCGGCTTCTTCGAGACTTCCCCGCGATTGTCTGGCGAGACAATCCTCGGTCAGATGCTTCACAAACGCCGGAATAGCCAGACGCTGACACGCGGAAAGCACAAAGTCTGCATCCGCTCGACCGGAATCTCCTCTTAAGCCGTGATTCAGATGAGCAACAGCAATCGAAACTCCGGAGAACTGATCATGGAGACCGTGGATGCCGTGCAGCATGGCCATGCTGTCAGCTCCTCCCGAAACCGCAAGGAGCAGCGGAGCGGAAACCCGCATTCGCTGCAGTTCACGACGTATGTGCTCTTCAAGCGGATGGAAAGGCATATTCTTCAGAAGGTTGACCGCAGGCGAGGCTTTGGTAGCATGTAGAGGTGTCTTTCAGAATTGAAATTTCCTTTGAAATTCAGTTTCTGAAGGTCGTTTTGATACAACAGACCCCCCGGGCTCTGCTGTGAATCGGGAGATTCAAGCGACAGGATATCGTTCGGCTGACTCATATCCCACTGACATTCTCACTCTGACTTGTCACTGCAAATGCTGATTTTCGGGCTCATACTTTTCCTCTGGTCGGTTCTTGTCGCCGTTGTCTGGCTGACGAGCAGCCGCCTTACTGGTGCCACTCACGCGGTGTCGGAAGAAACTCCGTTCATCTGCGGTGGGAACCACACCACATGGGGAATTGGGAAGAATGATATCCTGAGGTCCACCGGACCCCCAGGAACACTCTCGGCGAATGTGCAGATGCGCATCGCACCCGAATACTGCTGCCTGTCACAACAGGCGACGGATCTGTGCGGCCATTACAGCTCTGCTGCGATTCCTGCTGAAAGCCTCTTCTGAGAAGCTTCGCTTATTTTTCTCGATTCATTCCTGATATTCAGGATGCAGGGACCGTCTTTATCTGAGCAGAGAAGGACGATTCCATGAGCGAATCGCTGATAGTCGGACTGGTCACAGGTGTTCTCGGCGTTGTTGTCGGTTTCTTTGTCGATCGGATTCTGAAAGGCAGTGCCTATCAGAATCGCGACGAGATTCTTCGACAGGCTCGGCACGATGCTGACAACCTCCTGAAGGAGCAGGAACTTAAAATCAAGGAAGAGATGCTTCGCCGCCGAGAGGCGCTGGAAGCAAAGCTGGAAGAGCAGCGAAACCTGCAGCGAACGCGCGAACGTGAGCTTGATAAACGTGAGGCTCACCTCGAAGAACAGCATGATTCCTTTCGGAAGAAAGAAGCCATGCTTCAGACCACTCAGCAGAAGCTGGCCGACCGCTCTCGAAGTCTTGAGGCCAAAGATGCTGAATTGACCCGGATGCTGAAGGAAGAGCAGGAGCAGCTGTATCAGATCAGTGGTCTGAGTCGGGAGGCAGCCTCTGACCTGCTCCTGAAGCGACTCGACCGCGACCTTGCCGAACAGACCGGCACTCTGATCATGAAGCACGAATCTGAAGTTCGCACTCAGTGTGAAAAGCAGGCACGTGAAATCATTGGAATGGCAGTTCAGCGTTACGCCTCTGCGCACACATCCGAGACAACCGTGTCAACCGTGGACATTCCGAGCGACGAGATGAAGGGACGCATCATCGGACGCGAAGGACGAAACATCCGGGCCTTCGAAAAGGCAACCGGAGTGGACGTTATCGTGGACGACACGCCGGGAGTTGTGATTGTTTCCGCGTTTGACAACGTTCGCCGCGAAGTCGGAAAGCTCTCGCTCGCAAAATTGATCCATGATGGAAGAATTCATCCGACCCGGATCGAGGAAATCGTCGCTGAGACGCAGAAGGAAATGGAAGACCATATTCGTCGACTGGGACTTCAGGCCTGCGAAGAAGCCGGAGTCAGAGGACTGCACGAAAAGATCCTTGATCTGATGGGAAGGCTGCATTTTCGCGTCAGTTACAGCCAGAATGTCAGACAGCATTCCATTGAGGTGGCTCATCTGACCGGCCTGATGGCAGAGCAGCTCGGCCTGGACGGAACACTGGCTCGCCGCTGCGGGTTTCTGCACGATATCGGAAAAGCCGCTGACCACGAGATGGAGGGCGGACATCCGGCCGTCGGAGCGGAACTCCTGAAGAGATACGGTGAAGGTGCTGAGGTCGTTCATGCAGCCGCCGGCCACCATGATGACATTCGTCCGGAGCATATTTATACGGTTCTGGTCGCTGCCGCTGACGCTGTCTCTGCAGCACGACCTGGCGCCCGTCGCGAAACGCTCGAGAAATACGTTCGTCGCCTGGAGGAGCTCGAAACACTCGCCTGTGGTTTTCCGGGTGTTGATCATGCGTTCGCCGTTCAGGCCGGGCGGGAGATCCGAGTCATCGTCGATTCTGCACGTGTGAACGATCGTCGAGCCGCTCGGATGAGCCGCGACATCGCCACGGCAATCGAACAGACACTGACGTACCCGGGAGAAATCAAGGTCACTGTGCTCCGAGAAACCAGAAACACCGAATTTGCACGTTAAGTGCTTTCCTCGAAGCAGATCACGGTCAACAATATATGAACGAGGTGCCGAAACTTCGCCTCGAACGGGTCGGTGATCACTTCCGCCGCATGGCACCCGGTGACAGTTTCCGTAAAATACCGGTTTACCTGATATCCTGACGGAAACGTCTTCTTCTCTCTGCACGAAGCGACGCGAAAAACTCGATGCCTTCTGATGTGAATCCAGGAACTGTTCAGCCTTCCTCCGAAATGCGGGATCTTCTGGGGTACCTGAATTTCTCACACGGTGCGCCGAGTGGTCGATTTCGGGCATGCCTGAATGAGCTCTTTCGGACTGAGGGGTTGTGTACTTCCCCTGATCAGCTGCGGGATCATCTTCTGGTCAGTATTGATCGCGTTGCCGAATCCGGTGAGGCAGCCTTCACGAATGTTGAACAGGCAAAAGCCGTTGTTCGCATCACACTTGATGTCGTACTTCCGGCCTACAGAGATCATCATCGGGACCTGCTGGCACATCTCTCCCCGGAAGAATTCTTCACACCGTTTCTGCTCGCGAAGATGTTTGAGGCGGTCCTGCAGGCGGGTGAACCCTGGTCGGATGAGCACAGACCGCGTATCGTTCGAGCAGGTCTGCAGACGCTCAACCACTTTGCCGGATATCGGCCCGTAGCGGTCCTCGAAAACGACCGTCGAATGGAAGTCTATGAACACGAGCGATTCTGCCCAAATCCTCTTTATTTCAGTGATGCGGGTGTCGCTGTCGGACGTTATTCTCGCCTGATCACCGCAGCCCTTGACTTCATGCGATCTCTGCCGGGAGAACTGACGGAGCCATCTCACTTCTCCATGGATCGCCTTGCGGAATTGTCACTTGATGTCCGAGCTCACGATCATCTGCATCCGGTGAACAAGAGAACCAACTATGTTTTCGGGGAATGGGATCCGGAATTCATCGACACAAAGGGATTCTATCGTCGGTTCGTCGTCCGCAAGCTGATTCTCGACTCTCTTGCAGACTGGGCCGACGCTGACAGCGGTGATTCTGCTGAAAACCGACTGTTTGATGCCTCTGTCGTGCTCTGCGGAACCATCCTGATGGCATCCGCAATCAGTGGTTCGGGCCCGCAGACTTACAGCTCAGACGTGTCACTCACAACACTCCTTCCGATCGTCGCGAGGCAGAGAGATCACTTCTATGAAACCCTGTTGTCACTTACAACAGGGGAAAACCGGAAACGTCTTCGCAGACTTGCGGGAGAAACGAGGCAGCCGTTCGGACATGTTCGCCACGAACTGAACATGCAGTTATCCAAGTACGGCGCAGATCAGGTTCAGCACAGGCATCTCTCATGGATGTTTGCCTCCATGGGATATGAGAAAGCCAGTTGCGAAGAGGCCTCTGTCATCCCCTGCCTTTCAGCTCGGTTTGAATCAGAAATTCAGTCGGCGATTGTCACAATCAGACGACAGGTTCGTGCGGGCAACTTTGAAGATGCTCACCGCCAGATGACCGAAGTCATCGAACTCCTGAATTGCGGAATTCACTGCGGAGCAATCATCGACCCGTGGAATATCCTTGGTTTTCAGGGTCACTTTCCGTTGTTCTTCGCCCGCGAAGACTCCATTCCGGACAACCGCGTGGAGGTACTTCTGGAGCTCATGGAGCAGATCTTTGATGCCTGCTCACTGATCATGTCGGAAGCGTCTGCGGCAGGGAAAAACGAAATCCGTGATCAGCTGCTGTCGGAGTTCCGGGAACTGGCAGAACAATGGGATCGATACGCCACCACGACCGTGACAGATCTAACCCATATCCATGGAATGCAGTCGGTTCAGGCAGCGACACAGGTTGCAAGAGCACTGGCGGAATGGAGAACCGCCGGAGAAGCCGCCGGTGATATTTCCTTCTGGAAGAAGCATGTCGAAGAGTTTGACGTCACCAGTTGTTTCGCACAGGTAGTGAACACACTGCTGGAACGAAAAGACCATGTAGCAGCGATGGGGCTGCTGATCCAGTGGCTCAGTCGTGCCGACACGATCCGACTGGAAAACGGCGGCCATTCGATCCATGTTCTGCTCCATCGGCTGATGCATTCGATCTGCGACATTTCCGATGATGACGTGCGCTGGAGCCTGCTTCGCCGACTCTTTGCACTGCTTGAAGCAAACGCCGGAAGCTACTGGTCAGTGCCTTCGCTGAATGAATTCGTGGAGCTGCATCGTCGAACCGATCGCCCGGGATCGGGCAAAAGCAACCCTGCTGAATCTCTGGACCTCCGAAACCTGTTTGATAACGAAGATGAAGAGGAATCTGACGTTCTTGAGGCAGCGTGGGACAATGTGACTTATCGTGACTCGACCGATGACGGCAATGCCTCCGATACAGTCGATGAAGGTTATGCCCCGGGTACAACAGAGTTTGAGCAAATTTATCGACGGATCGAACCACGACTCAAATTTCTTCATTCAGTCGGATCTTTGTGGGGAATTGCGGCGGTATCAGTTTCCCGGTCTGCAGGTGCCGGCAAGTCAATCGGAGATGAGCAGAAAGAGAATTTCCGGGAGTGGCTGTCGGCGATTCGACTGGTTCTGACGGGCCTCGGAGACCTGGTTCAGGAAGTGCAGGATTACCAGATCACAACGTTTTCGTCGGATCTTGAGGCGAATCTCGAGTACGACGTTCAGCTCCAGTGCCGTTTTCTGCTGATGCAGAACGTTCTTTCAACGGCCGTCGAATATCTGATGGCAGA
The DNA here is from genome assembly GCA_046345315.1 of Planctomyces sp. GTDB lineage: Bacteria > Planctomycetota > Planctomycetia > Planctomycetales > Planctomycetaceae > F1-80-MAGs062. Next base: position 34,941 of record JBKDKA010000050.1, on the reverse strand, counting down.
ACGTCTTATCGGTGCGGTACTCGCCGAACCAGTTTCCGGCGACAAAGACACACGATCGCTCAATCGCGAACTGTCCGTCGTTCTGACAGCAGTGTTCGCGAGAGATGAAGCAGCCGCCAGAGAACACTTTCCGGCACTCTGTCGGGAACTCCGAAAACGACCTCTGCTCTATGTACCTTTTGAGAATGGCGGACAACCGGGAGCCATTCTGAAAGCCCGAACGCTTCAGGCGGTACTGAGAGTTCTGCTGAGTCAGCTCCCTCGAATGGGAATGCTCGAAGAAACTTTTCAGCTGCTTCAGACTGCACTTCAGATGGAACGAACATCCCGTCCGCTCGGACAGGCTGTGACGGAGTTTGACCGGCTTTATCGCATGGGTCTTGCAAGCTCCGTTGAGGCGATCCTTCAGTCGGCATCGAAGTGGAAAACTCGATCAGCTCAGCCGGTCAACGCAGTCTTCCGAAGACTCCATAAACTTCTGGACGCCTACTCAGACCTCTGGATGCGCCACAGCAGTTCGATGCGGCTATCGGTAATCGAAGATCTGCACGATGAAGAGCGATCGAAGGAAGTCCGGGACTTTATCACAAAGTACGGAGACGACCTCTTTCACACTCGCATGCTGACTCTCGGCAATGCGCGTGCCATCGTTCACAACGGTGCAGAATCTCTGCTTCAGGAGCTGGAACAGTCTGTTGCACCTCACCAGACCGTCAGACTTCTGGAAGATATCGAAGCCGATGTCATTGATCGCGATGACGCAGTGGAACTTGCCGAATTTGTCTACGAAGCTGTGGTCGACAATTTTGAACGCTTTCTGGAATACAACACAACCACGACCTATTCCGACTACGGCAACCGCCTTTTCTGCCTGCTTGACTTCGTACGACTTGAGTCGCTCTACGATCGCTTCGACTGGAACACTGTTCCATGGCAGATTGCTCACGAAGCGATGGTGCGGAACGGCAGCATGGAACTGGCCTCCGTTGTTGAGGATTATCTGGCAGACGAAACTCGGGAGATAGCGGGGTCGTTTGTTTCAGAGCTTCAGGCGCTGGAAACTCAGTACGGAGTCCGGCTTCCCACCCTGCACGATCATATCTGCGAACGCATCGTGGGAGCGCTCGTGCAGAATCGTCTCACAGCTCGTGTTGCCCGTTGCATTCCGGATGGCTCCGGATCGACGGCCGATGAAGCAGCGTCACATTTTGCTGAATTCCGTGAGGAGATCGGGCAGTACATGCAGTCGAGAATCGGATCCGGCATCGAACCGCCGGAATGGATGCAGCGACTTTCCGCAGAAGCGGAGCGAATTCAGGATGGAAAATCGGCATGGGTCACCGAATCCCTTTATGAAGGGGAATTCGTTCAGATGACTCAGAAAGTGCTCGATCGCCAACTGGCAGGAATCTCCAAGCGAAATGACGGCGGAAGCAACGTCTTCTGAACCGCAGTCCCGTCAATGTTGGTGTCATGCCCTACAGCTAGCTGGCTCCAAAACCGGGACTGGCTCCCGCCGGACGAGATGTTTTCCTGCAAAATCTACAACTGCAAGGGTGCCTGTCCCGGTTTTGAAATGCGCTGTACCTGACGAACCATTTGTGGATCAGTTTCGGCTGGACGAAAAAAATCCGACGGCAGGAACCGGGCTGAAGAAAGCGGAATTTTCAATCGGAGCTGCCCTGCCCAGTTCGCTGACGTATGGTGTAAGAAACAGCAGGAAGGCGTAAGCTCCCAAAACGGGCAGCATGAACATTCGGACCGGAAGATGGATCTGCCAGGGTGTTTCCCGGTTCCGATGAACTCCTCGATAATACACCCACGCCACCAGCAAGCGTGCCGGATAGATCAGCACGATGAACACCGGTGTCAGCACAAAGACGGCATCTGCCGGTGGCAGTCGAATTCGTGTCAGATAGAGTGGAAATGTCATTCCATAAAGCAGCACGGTCATGACAAGCCAGGAAAACGGCGAGCTTCGAATGATTCTTCTGACCGTGCCTGCGGAAAACACTGAAGTGAAGCGCCCCGAAACGGCCATATGAACCTGCAGCAGTGGCAACCATGCTGTGACAATCACCATCAGCAGCACACCTGCTGCTGCCAGAACTCCGTAAACGGGCCGGTCATGATCCGGTCTCGAGTACGTCACCAGCAGACCAGCAGGAATGAGCAGCCAGATCGCCGCCCCGATCATCGCTTTCAGCCCCAGGAAGAAATGTGACAGCGGATTCAGGACATGGATGACCGCTGCCAGATCAGCTTTCAGTGATTCACGCCCGGCCCGAGTCAGTGTTCGCCGGAGGAACAGTCGAAGATTTCTGATCGGTCGCAGGAAACAACGGACTCGTCCCCCGTTTGTCAGAGCTGCAGTCAGATGAACGAAAAGCAGACACTGCAGAACCAGAAGAATCAACTTCATCTGCTCCACCTGAGGCGCCGTTTCGCCCAGAACTACGATCGCATTGCTGATGCGAGTCGCCTGAATTCGAATCGGGAGGAGCATCAGAAAAATGAACGTTGCGATCACACTGAGGCGCGGAGCAAATACGAGCAATGGAAACCCATCTCGCAGCCTTCCTGAAATCGCCACTCGCCGCTGCGCCTCAACCAGATATCCAAGCACAAGGATATTCAGACCCGGAACGGTCGCCAGAATTGCCAGGACCAGAACAAGACAGAAACCGCCGATGAAGAAACTGAGTGTACCAAAAACAAAAGCGGTTATCTGCCGGAGACCGGTGCGACAGCGAGTCATCAGAGATGGACGACAAGTTTCAGAGTGACCCATCTGATCATGCGGATGCTCTTGTGGAAAAGGATCTGAGAAAGCCGGGGAATTGAGATCTGACGAGAACATCACGGAAACCTCGGTCTCAGAAACCGATTCTGTTGGAGTTCTCATTGGGTTTAAATCTCCAGCGTTCAACATGAGTTACTCAAAGCATTTTCGTTGAGGATGCTGAATTATCTGAGAAATTCTCCAGGATTCCGCGAAGTTCGGCGAACACCACTCCAGCGAACCGTTTGCCAGTTCTGTTCACAGGAGACCAGTAGAAACGCTGGTGCTGCAAATCGCTGGATTCAGCAACCTGAGCAACAGTCGGTTCGTTACAATCGTTTTCACGACGATGATCACAGAATCCAGCAGAGGATTCAGATCGCGTTTCAAGACCAGGACCGGCACCCTTCCATCTGCATGACGGGATCCAGTCCCGGTTCTGAAACCATCTCTACCCAACGCCATGCTGCAAACAGATTCCAGACATTCCCTGTCCACTACAGCTCTTGTTCTGACCGCGATGGCGGTCACCTGGGGAACGTTTCAGATCATCAGATTATCAGGTCAGACCGAAAATGTCCGACCTCTGCCTCAACAGGTCTCAGCCGATGACGGAATTCAGCAGACGGCGACTGAACTCAATCAATGGTTCCGCCGTCACTGGGAGGAGCAGGCCGTCTCCGTGGCAAAGACGGCCGATGATCTGACGGTATTTCGGCGCATTCACCTTGCACTCGTCGGAACGATTCCATCCCTGCAGGACATTCGTCGCTTTGAAGCAGATCAGGCGGCAGATCGGATTGACCGGTGGACAGTAAAACTACTTCGGGATCCTCGTTTCCCGGATTACTTTGCGGAACGACTTGCCAGAAGTCTGGTCGGCACGGAGACGGGCCCGTTCATTATTTTTCGACGCGATCGCCTGAAGTCCTGGTTGTCAGATCAGATTCGCAGAGATCGTTCGTGGTCAGAGATGACCCGCGAGATGATCTCCGGAACGGGACTCTGGACTGACCAGCCGGCAACAAACTTCATCACTGTGGCACGAGTGACAGATGATGACATCGACGAGAATAAACTCGCCGGTCGGACTGTTCGAACCTTTCTGGGCCAGAGAATCGACTGTGCTCAATGCCACGATCATCCGTTTGACCCTCAATGGAAACAGAAGGATTTTGAAGGTCTGGCAGCATTTTTCTGTCAGGCAGATGTCTCCCTGGCTGGAGTGACGGATCGCCTTCGCGAAGAGAACGGTGAACCAGTCCGCTATCGCGTCACAGATCCAGGGAAATCGGAATCGGATGCAAGAATGATTCTTCCTGCTGTTCCTTTCCTGCCGGAGACGCTTCCGAAATCCGGGTCTCTTCGCCGTCAGCTCGCAGACTGGGTCACTGCACCGGAAAACTCCCGCTTTCACCGAGCCATTGCGAATCGAGTCTGGGGACTGATGTTCGGAAAGGCATACCAGGAACCGATTGACGATCTTCCGAATCCGGATCAGAGCAGACTGAGTCCGCTCGATATTCTGGGCCAGTCCTGCCACCAGCAGAACGACCGACTGAGTGTTCTGATTCGTTCGATCGCTGCGTCACAGGTGTTTCGTCTTTCCTCGGAATCAAAGGCGGCTGACGCTTCAGAATATGCATCGCAGGTTGATGCGTGGTCGGTTTTCCCGCTGATTCGACTCAGGCCGGAACAGGTCATCGGGTCGCTCTTTCAGGCTGCACACCTCCGCACGATTGATCATCAGTCACATCTCTTTGTCAGACTGCGAAAGTTCGGCAGCGAGAACGAGTTTCTGAATGAATATGGTGACGCCGGCGAAGAGGAGCTCACTCAGCAGCCCGGAACAATCTCACAGGCACTTCTCAGAATGAACGGGAAGTTCACGAGGGAACTTGTCGCCGCCGAATTCCTCTCCGGTCCGCAGCAACTGGTTTCCTTTTCTACCGATCCATCAACGCTGATTGAAAACAGCTTCCTCTGCTGTCTTTGCCGACGCCCCTATCGACAGGAATCTCTTTTCTTTCTGTCCATGATGTCCTCCGATCTGACAACTGTGGCGTCCTCGATTGATAACCCATTGCCTGAGACAACGTCTGTCACAAAAGAGGAGCCTGAAATGAATCCAACTCCGGCGGTCAGCCGGGCAGAGGTCACGGAAGACATCTTCTGGACGCTCATCAACAGTCCGGAGTTCTCATGGAATTACTGAGGACGCCGAACAAAACCGGGACTTGCTCCCGCCGAGAATCTGAAATCCTTGAGAAAGGTGACACCCAGGGGTGCCTGTGCCGGTTTTGTCAGAGCCTCCACGCCAAACCCACGAGCTCAGCAATGAAACAGTCCGTAGAAGATATAAACCGACAGTGGACTCGACGCCAACTGCTTCAGCTCATGGCCGGCTCCGGTCTCATCATCGGGCAACCACGTCTGCAGGGCGCCGAGATTGAAAAACGCGGGACGGAGCGCAGAAAATCTCTGATTCTGCTCTGGATGAATGGCGGAGCAAGTCAGCTGGAAACCTGGGACCCCCATGGCGACAGTGCCCACGGCGGCACAGCAGGAGAGATTTCGACAACCGTTCCTGAAATTCGAATATCATCGCTGCTTCCGCAGATGGCGGAACAGATGCAGTCCTGTCTCGTGATTCGATCCCTGACATCGAAAGAAGGCGATCATGAGAGAGGATCTGCATTTGTCAGGACGGGGTATCGCATGGAGCCGACGATCAGGTATCCCACGCTCGGAGCCATTGCAGCTCATCAGCTGCCGACGACTGACATAGATGTTCCTCCCTACATCTCTCTGATGCCGGACGGATCGTATTCGGAGGGAGGTTACTTCGGGAGCGAATGGGATGCCTTCCGAGTTTCGGATCCCGGGCGAAATCCGGGCAATCTCGATCCGGGAGTCTCGCAGCACAGACATCAACAAAGACTGAAGGGGCTGGAAATCGTCAGCGGTACTTTCAGAGCAAACCGACTGATCGCATCTGACTCGACCTTCCATCAGTCAACACTCGACCGTGCACTGAGAATGATGTCCTCTGATCAGCTGACAGCATTCGACCTGGCACGAGAACCTGCCTCCGTGAGAACCTCTTATGGTGACAGTTCTTTCGGTCGCGGATGTCTGCTGGCACGACGACTTGTCGAATCCGGTGTTCGATGTGTTGAGGTTCACCTGCCGGGATTCGACACACATACAGCCAACCATGAAGGTCACGTAACGCAGTGCCGGATACTTGATCCTGCCATGGCAACCCTGATCAGGGAACTGAGAGAGCGGGATCTGCTGGATTCAACGATCGTTCTCTGCCTGAGTGAGTTCGGCAGGACACCGCAGCTGAATGCTGCTGCCGGCCGAGATCACTGGCCTCAATGGTTCTCCGGTGTGATTGCCGGGGGCAGTTTTCGAAGAGGAGCAGTTGTTGGAGAAAGCCCGGCTGCAGTCCCAGACTCAAAGAATGTCACTCCCGTAAACCCGGTCACCATACCGCAGCTCTGCGCCACAGTCCTGAAGGATCTTGGGATCAACAGCAGTGAAGAAATCCGAACACCAATCGGCCGCCCGATTCGTCTGGCGGACAGTGAACCCGTGACTGAACTATTGACAGGGACATAGATCGCATTTCAAAACCGGGACAGGCACCCTTGCAATTGCAGAGTCTTTGCGAAAACACGGCGTCCGTCGGGAGCCAGTCCCGGTTTTGAAACCACTCGGGTACGCAGGTGAAGAAACAGTGTCACAGGTCGAATAACCGTCAACGCCGCTTCTCTGCAGAAACCCGGCTCACTGCCTGAAATTCGAAACTCCCGAATTGCGAGCATGTGAGTGCAGACCTATCATCCCCGGAATGACGCCAGGTACCGAATCATTCGAAGAAACACATATCTGCATCTGGGGAGTTGGCCTGATCGGCGGCTCCATCGCTGCAGCTGTGCGAAAACGCATGCCTTCCTGCCGAATCTCGGGCATCGGCCGAAACTCGGACCGACTGAAACAGGCTCAGAGCCTGGGACTGATCGATTCCTGGAGCACTTCAGCTGATCAGACTTGTCATTCTGACGGAACGCTGACGATTGTCTGCCTTCCTGTCGGACAGATCGCGGAAGCAGTCATCCAGCTTTCGGAAATCAACTCCTCCAATGCCGTGATTACGGATGCGGGAAGTGTGAAGTCCTCAATCTACACCCAGCTTCAAAGGAGGGGAGTTTCGGCGAAACACTTTGTCGGAGCCCATCCGATCGCCGGGGGAGAACAGACAGGATTTGAATCTGCGAAAGCGGATTTATTCTCGGGTCGCGTCTGTGTGGTCACGCCGGAGACATCTCTTGTTTCAGATATCTCCAGAGTCACTGAATTCTGGAAGACGCTCGGAAGTCATGTGATCAGTATGTCGGCAGAAGAACATGACCGAATACTGGCATGCACCAGTCACCTTCCTCATATTCTGGCCTCTGCAGCAGCAGGTGCAGTGACGATCGACATGCTGAGGTTCGCCGGATCGGGATTTCGAGATACGACGCGGATTGCAGAAGGCTCAGCAGACATCTGGGCAGACATTCTGACCTGCAACAAGGACCATGTTCTCCGAGCTCTGAAGTCTGCACGGTCTTATCTGGATCAGCTGTCATCAGCAATCTCTGAAGAGCAGATTCCGAAACTGAAGATTCTGCTGAATGATTCAGCGGCAGTTCGAAAGTCACTTCGGCTTTCTGATGAAGCCTCCCTTCGCGACCAGTGACATCACGAACTGAAATTCACCAGACGATCGAATGATCAGACAGTGGTGACCTGAAACCGTGCAAAACCATGTTTTCGGAGAAGCTCTCGGAGCTGCTCTTCTCTGCATTCAGGGCTCTTTTCGGAGCCGACCACCAGAGCCAGATTTCCGGCGATCAATGCAGCAATACGGCAGACCGTCATCGGCAGACCGAAAGGACGCAGATCAGCAAAGAATTCTTCATCACTGCAGAATTCCCCGAATTTCATTCCCTGATATGTGAATGCGATTCCACGGAGATCGGAACTCCACTGATAATCAAACGGCCCGAATTCACGACGCCGAAAAACAACCCAGTATTCTCCTTCTCGAACAATCACTCGATCAGTGAAAACTTCACTCATGTGACGATCTTGAGAACACTTACTGGGTTCGAACGGACCAGAGAGCCACCGACTACAGGAAATTCTCTCGCAGCACTCCCGGAGAGTTGCAGTACGATGTCGAATCGGACGAAAACAGGACAGACCATTTTCCCATAAACGTCAGCTCCGCAATTTATCGCCAGACTACCCGAATGATGGGTTGACAAGGGATTCTGTGTCTGATTATCAAACGTCAGAAATGCCATTGTTTCTCACTCAAGCCATTCAAGATTCAGGACTTACGCGAGGTCTCCGGTCATGGTTGCTACTGTAGAATTGGACGAAGTCGTCGGGCAGAGGTTTCTGGATGCTGCAGGATATGATCTGATTTCTGCAGCAGTCCGGACGTCTGGTCCCGTGCTGAAGGGCGACGATGATGAAGAATTTTCAGACGACGCATTCGACGACGAAGAAGTTGATGACGATCCTGACGACGATGAAGATCTCGAAGACGACGCAGACGAAGACTTCGATGACTTCGACGATGAAGATGACGACGATTTCGACGACGACGATGATGACTTCGACGACGATGAAGAGGAAGAGGACTTCGAAGACGAAGATCTCTGATTACAGGCTGCAGCGGAGCCTCCCAGGATCTTTGAGAGCAGAACCCACGGCGACTCAGTGTCATGTCGTGATCTGATCAAACCAGTGGAAAGGGCGTTCCTGAACGGATCGCCCTTTCTTCATTCGCGATATGCAATTGCGGTTTTCCATGATCCATTGAATGTCGTGTGAAGTGAAGGCAGGCTGATGAAACACCTTTATGAAGAAGTCAGAGAAACCTGCGACTGGCTTCAGTCCCGCTGGAAAGGCAGTCCGAAGATCGGCCTGATCCTTGGGACCGGACTGGGGGACTTGTCCTCACAGATTGTCTCTGAAGCGGAATTCCCGTACCGATCGATTCCGAATTTTCCGGAATCCACATCTCCTTCCCACGCCGGACAGCTCTGCTGCGGAACGCTCTTTGGCGTTCCAGTCATGGCGATGGAGGGACGGTTTCACTACTACGAAGGCTATTCCCTTCGGGAAGTCACATTCCCCATACGCGTAATGAAACAGATGGGGATCAGCATCCTGATTCTGACCAGCGCTGTCGGTGGCATGAATCCTCAGTATCAGCTGTCAGACATCGTCATTGTCGAAGATCACATCAATCTGTTGCCCGATAACCCGCTTCGTGGCCCCAACGATGATCGACTTGGCCCTCGTTTTCCCGACATGAGTCAGCCCTACGACAAGGAACTGATCCGAAAAGCTCGTCAGGTCGCACTGGAGGAATCCATACAGACCCACAAGGGCGTTCTGGTTGCTGTAGCCGGCCCGAATCTCGAAACGCGAGCCGAGTACCGAATGCTGCGACAGATGGGGGCGGACATCGTCGGCATGTCAACCGTCCCGGAATCCATCGTTGCAGCCCACGCAGGACTTCGCACGCTCGCGTTCTCCGTCGTCACCGACATGTGTCTGCCTGACGCACTGGAACCCGCTGAGATCGCTCGAATTATTGCTGTCGCAAACGAAGGTGGCAGGAAGCTCAGCCGGATCCTGAAATCCCTGATCCCTGAAATCTGAGAACGTGGCAACGCTGAAGCCATATTGAATCAAATGACAGATCTGAGATGTCACCAAAATCAGAGTTGGTCTGCGTTCTGCTCCGCGCTCAGAATTACTGAAACGCACTCATTGCTTACTTGAGCGGCTCAGCATTGCGACGGTTTGCACCCTCCGGCACCCCACCCATGCCATTCTCGTGCTGCAAGCACGAATAGAGAGTTTACCTTTCAGCTGTCTCCTCGGAACTGTTGTCCCAGAACCATCATCTTTCAGTACCAGTCCGCTGCAACTGCATCCGATGTCAGCCAGTCCCGGGTTTGAAACCGCTTGCACCATTAATTCATCGGATTGTTTTCCATGAAATCTTGTTTCGCCGAATCCAGACACTCCTCAGACAATAGAGAGAATCGTGTTCGGTGCTGTTCGAGCATGTTTCATCCGGTACACCTTCGGGCGACTCGAATCGCCATGAGCAAAAAAAAAGAAGACAGCGCCACGGCTGTGACGCTGTCTTCACTAAGTTTTGCCTTGTCGGCGGCACCGCTTAAATCGGCGATTCCACGAGGACCATCACTCCCGATCAGTTAGTTGCAGGAGGATCGTTTTGGTTGTCACCAGCAACGAACCCAAGTGCACCGGCCGCACCAGCTGCCAAGAGGCCACCGAGCCCACCGCCACCGCCGAGTGCACCACCGCCACCACCAAGCGCACCACCACCACCTCCAGGGAAGCCACCGCCACCGCCGCCACCCAATCCGGCATTCTGCAATGGATTCGCAGGCACCGAAGCCGGCGGAGTATTATTGCCATTATTCTGCTGCTGACCTGAACCGGTAGCGCCCAATGCTGAGGGCGGAACATTTCTTGACACCAAGCCTCGAAACCTGACGCCGTTTTGCAGTTTCAGAGAAACAGGAGAATAGTCTGACTTCGTGGTCCCGAGATTCCCGTCCGAAGAATCAGGTGTCGTCGTCAGATAAACACCCATTGCAAACACACCATCCCTCCCAGCTGCCACGAGAGAACATGGCCCCTCGCTCAGCCCTGTCAGTCGGAAAGATCCATCGGCGGCAACCGTCACTGGCTCACGAACATCTCCATTGAGGATTGCGTAGACCTGAAGATCACTGAAGGAGCGAGTCTCGAGCGTATCCGGATCCGTTGTGTTCATCTGGCCTTCAAAAGTTCCTTCGGAGTCTATGACGATCCGCTCTTCATCAGACTGCGGAAGATCACGCTCAACGAACGCACCGATGCGTTTTTGCTGACCACGGTCTTTCGATGCAACTGCCCCACCGCGCTCACGATAGAGTTCGGATATGATTCGCCTCGCAGCAGAAACATCACTGGGATGGACAGTCGGGACACTGAAATCGACCGGTGTCAGATCTGATGAGCCGCTGGGAACGACCCGTACGCCGTAAACTGCAATCCCGCGGTCGCTGTTGACTGCAACAGAATAGATCCCGGGGCTAACTCCTGGCACATTAAAAACACCATCGGCATCTGAAGTCACTGGCGGAAGAGCAACGTCACCTTTGAAAAACTGAACACTGGCACCATCGAGGAAGCCGTCACCCTCTTCATTTACACCGACCTGCTTCAGACGACCAGAGACATTGCCGTCCGTGCTGACGGTCACATCGACGAACTCTCCTGCCGACATTTGAGCTGCAGCACTGATTGCGCCGGCAGGTCGCGCTGCACCAGCCACGTCTCCACCAACCGCACTCGCATCAACGGACGTCGCCGCAGCATCCGATTGTGGCGGAGAAAATTCACCGCGATCAGCCTCACTCGGAGGTGACAAGACTTCGACTTCAGCCTGATCGACTTCAGTACCGTTGCCCTGCGCCACCGCCGCGCTGATTGTGACATACATGGAACCCATCGTTACCGAACTTGCCAGCATCAATGCTGCCGCAGGTAACAGAAGATGTGTGACTTTCATGCTTTCTTAACTCCCTACCTTCAATTCAAGGAAGGCAATCTTTGCCGCTGTAACGCAGACCACGAACTGATCGGAGATTTCAGGACGTCGGCCTGGATATCCCCTGCTTTCAACCCGTAGATTATCTGTTTTACCACGGAAACAAAGCAATGATGAATCCGACAAAATCAGAAAATTCATTCGACATTCCGTCATTTGTTTTTTCCGCTCAGCCCCCGAACTCTGTTCAAGAAACCGTTCTATTTGCATCAGGAAGAACCGCCCCCTGGAAAACGATCTGACCGGTTTCTGACATCGCGGTCAGATGGAACAGCAAGATGAAACATGAAGGAGAGAAAGCACTTGCGCATCATGACATGGAACGTTAACGGTCTGAGAGCTGCGATCCGGAAAGGCTTTCAGTCGCATCTCGACCGAATTTCCCCCGACGTAGTACTCCTTCAGGAAATCCGAGTCCGCCCTGAGCAGTTACCCTCGGAATTCACTCTCCCGAAGAATTGGCACTTCGTGTGGAATCCTGCAGAGAAACCCGGATACTCCGGCACAGCGATCTGGTCACGATTCCCGATCGATTCGTGGACCACGGAACTGTCATCCGGCTGTTCTGACACGGAAGGACGCCTGATTTCCGCAAACATCCGCGACATCAACCTGATGTCAGTCTATCTTCCATCCGGCTCCTCCGGGGCTCATCGGCAGGAAATCAAGGACCAATGGCTGAAACTGTTCGCTGACTGGTTATCCCCGCTGGCGTCATCAGGTCCCGTCATTTTCGGTGGCGACCTGAATGTGGCTCACACGGAAAAGGATATCTTCTACGCGAAATCCAACGAGCAGACGTCCGGATTTCTGCCTCACGAGCGAGCATGGTTCGGGCGTCTTCTGAATTCCGGATGGCATGACCTCGTTCGGGAACATCATGGTGACGTTCAGGGCCCCTATTCGTGGTGGTCCAATCGTGGAAAAGCAAGGGAACTCGACCGGGGATGGCGAATTGACTATCTGCTCTGCAATGCGGCCGCTCGTTCGATGGTGCGATCCTCAGAAATCCATCGGCAGGGTGGCATCGAGGTCAGCGATCATGCTCCTGTGACGATTGACGTCGCCACCGAATGAACGAATGATCTCTGTGATCGCAGCAAACTATTCGAAGAATGATGGACGCCAGCTTCGTCACTCGGATCATGACGGATCAGCGATTGATTCCGACGTAGAAACTGAAGATGCGTTCGTCGTCGAAGCTCTGAGATTTGACCGGGAACGCGAAATCGAAGGCCAGCGGTACAGGCCCCATGGCCGGGATTACCACTCGCAGACCAAAACCGGCGGTCATACGAAAATTCGCCAGTGTGATCTCCTGCTCAACCGAGCCGAAATCCGTAAACCCGACGACGTTGATCATGTCGTCTGCTGTGACCGGAACACGATACTCAACCGTGCCGAGCATCTGAAACGTACCACCGGTGGACACACCGCCCTCACGAGGTGTCACGCCACGAAATGAGAACCCGCGGAAAGACTGAAATCCTCCGGCGAAATACCTTTCAAAGACCGGAGTATCGTCACCGCTCCATCCCAGATTTCCCGCGAGAGTCAGCACCTGACGACCTGATCCGTCAGGGCGATTGTAAATCGTGAAGTACTGTCGAAAATCACCTTCAAATCTTGGATAGGTGAAATCTCCGAATGCCTGTTCGTAGGCCACATCGGCGTAGTGACCTTCACCAGGCATGACGTTCATGTCTCGTGTATCATGAGTCACAGAGAATCGCCCTGTCGACAGGAAATTCTGTCCGACGTCTCGAGCAAGAACGGCAGGGGTCGGAGCTCTGGGGTTCTTAAGTTCGACGCTCTCCAGACGAAGCGCGCCGTTGACTGACCACTCCGGTGTCAACTGGCGTCCAACGCCGATTCGACCACCAACACGGTCTTCGTCCCAGTCCGGATAAAAGCGATTAAAATAGAAACCGCTGACTGTCAGGCTGTAATCGCTGTAAAGAAAATAGGGATCTGTCCAGCTGACCGCGTATCTGCTGACCTGTGACCCAGGCGCCGCTTCAGCTCGAAAACGCTGTCCGGCTCCACGCCATGCTCGACCTTCGATGATATCAGCAAACGTCTGCGGCGGACGGAAGAGGTCGAAGTTACTCTCATCCCAGACAAACGATCCAACAAGCCCCGCGTCACTGTTCACACCGGCTCCGAACATCAGTCTTCCGGTGCGGCCCTCTGCCGCTCGAACATCAATATCCACCCAGCCTGGAGGAATCGTGTTGAACTGATTGCGATAAGGACTGCCTTCGAGCACCGGATCTCTCGCTCCGGGTGCCGCAGGATCTCGAACACCGCCCGGACTCTGTGCTCGAATGATCGGAGCCTCCAGGTCAGTCTGGTTTGTTGTCAGAAACAGGTCTTCACTCGACGAAAACAGCTGTGACGGACTGACAAGGCGATGCCCTGTGAGCTCGGAAACTTCAGTGAAATCGCCAGAGGCATCTGAAGAACGACCTGCGAAAGCGTTTTCAGACAACGCATCGTCGGTATGCTGGAAAGAAGCAATGATGGACGAATCAATTTCCTGAGGGCCCCCCGGAACGACAGAACTCGCCAGTCCGGTGGAAGCAGGTGCGTGTGACGAAGAACGGGACATACCTCCGGTCAGGGAATGACCACCAAAATACAAGTCCTCCGACTGACCATCAAATGCTCGGCGGGAAGAAATTCGAGGCTCTGCCTTGAACTCCTCAGTGTTCTCGGAAGACTCGGATTCTTCCGACATGCTGTTTGAGGTTTCTGCCGCCCGGTCTGTCTTCCGAGTCGGCCGACTCTGAACTGCCGCGTCATCAGGCGCTTCCGCAGTGTCTGATTCGTTGTGGTCTTCTTCAATCTCAGACTTCAGCGATGTATTCTCAAACCATGACTCGTCCAGCCATTCGTAGACACCATTGGCAGTTAAATCAGCGGAGCGCTGTGTCAGAGTTTCAAAGCGACCGGCCCAGGAGGACTGATCTGCTGAATCAGACGCCGGATTCTGACCGCGAAACGTCTGAGTCGAGGAAGCAAAGCTCATCTGCCCCGGCTCAACAGGAGTCACTTCCAGTTCCAGCCCGGGTTCAAACAGCCCGCTGCCATTGAGCCGTGACCGACTTCGTCGAAGCAGATTCGGGTTTGCCAGATCACCGGGAACCATCTGCAATCGATCGAGCACTACGGTCTGCTTGGTATGAGGGTAATCTCCGTCATACTGCACGTTGATGTCGCGGATGTAACGCGGGCGATCTTCATCAATTTCAAACACAAGATCGACGACGCCGGGTTCTTCAGTGAAGTGCGGAACGGGTTCCACAGAAGCAAAATAGTGCCCCATTTCGCTGTAGTAGTTCAGCATCCTCTTGACATCTTTGGACAGAGGATGGGAATTGAACTTCTGACCGGGAAGAAGCTTCGATTCTCCCTTCAGCTGACTGGTCGCGATGATCGAATTTCCCTGATAACGAATTTCTCGGACTGTGTATCGGGAGTTCTCGACGATCTTGAAGTGAAGGTCGACCGATTTGCGATCCTTCGAGATCTTCGGAACTGAAACGACTTCCACATCGAAGAATCCGACACCCCGGTAAAACTGCTTCAGTGCTTCCACATCAGACGGCAGAATGTCCGGTTTGTAAAAGCCCCCGAAGAAGCCCAGCAGCGCCTCCTTGGACTGCAGATTCTTTCTCAGGTCGCCATCCGACCAGAACATGTTTCCCTCAAAGGTGCGGTGCTGAACGCGAACCTTGTTGCCTTCCTCAATGCGGAAGACAACTTCGCGTTCTCCGGGCTTCCCGCCCTTTTCCAGCGTCACCTTGACGAAATAAAAGCCCTTTTCCTTGTATTCCTGAATGATTCGCTCAACCGCTTCATTGTTGGCACGATGATCAAACGGGCTTCCCGCCTTGAGACCCGTCCATGCCTCCAGATACTTCTTCTTGACCTTCTTGTTTCCGATGAAGGTCACCTTCTGGACAATCGGACGTTCATGGACTGTGAAGATCAGAACCTTGCCGTCAGAGGTCTCCTCAATTCGATGATTGACGCTGAAGAACCACCGAGTGCGATGCAGCGATCCGATATCTTCTCGGATCATGCGTTCTGTCACAGGGCGGTTCGGCTGTGCCTGAATCTTCTGAAGAATAACGGATTCGGGAATGGTCTCGTTGCCTTCAACCCGAACATCCGAAATCACCTGCCCTGACTCAGCAGCCTCCGGATCGACAGCCCGCTGTTTCTTTTCAAACGCAAGTCCAGTCGAAGAATTCCAGAGAAGCATCGCCAGTAACGAAAACGCGGAAAGCGCAATGACCCGACAAACAGCAGATCGCTGACTGCGATCTGCTGATCTTCGCGACGTTTTACGCTTCAGCAGCATGGGATAACTCAAGCGATGAAACTGCAGCCGGTGGGATGTCAGATTCGGTTTCAGATGAGGTTCTTCAGGAGACGCAACCGAGCCGAACAAGAGAGGATGAGACTGTGACAGGAAAAACCGGCAGGGATACGGCAGCCACCCTGCTCTTCAATTCAGAACGCAGATTTCACGCACAGCATCGCAGAAAAGCGTTGATTTACTCAAGACGAATTCGAAGACAAAGATTCCAATGATTTTCCGCAGTCAAAAGAGGCAAACTGCGGAACACACACTCAAAATAAGAAGCCGGGATTTGTGCATTTCTGAATGAAATTCATCAGGCTGCCGCGGCACTGGCGCCATCGATGGCAGCCTGACCAAAGGTTCCCGAGTGATGCACAAAAACATCGCGAGAGGGGAACGGTATCGTGAAGCCACGCTCATCGAACCCAAGTTTGATTCTTTCAGTCAGGTCAAACTTCGCGTCCCAATAATCTTTGCCGACCACCCAGGGTCTCACGACGAGATTCACACCACTCTCGGCCAGCTCTGAAACTGCGATGACCGGTTCCGGATCAAGCAGAATCCTTTCGTCTTCTTCAATGAGCTCGCTCAGAAATGCCTTCACTTCACGAAGGTCATCGTTGTAGCCGCAACTCACAATCAGATCGATGCGCCGTTTCGTCTCGGCAGAAAAATTCTGAATCGTTCCACTCGTGATCGAGGCGTTCGGAACGAAAATCCGCACGTTATCCGGCGTCAGAAGCATCGTACTGAAAATCTGAATGTCGACGACCTTGCCGCGCACGCCGCCGACTTCCACCGAATCACCCACTCGAAATGGCTTGAAAAAGACGAGCAGAACTCCGGATGCGAAATTCCCCAGACTTCCCTGCAGAGCCAGACCAATGGCGAATCCGGCTGCCGCCAGCATTGCGCTCAGCGATGTCGTGTCAACTCCAAGACTCTCCAGCGACGCCATACAGACGATCATCAGCAGAACCATGTAGAGCACGTTGCAGCCGAAACGACTCAGTGTTTCGTCAACGCGAGCCCGAGTGGCTGCCCGCCCCACAGCATCAGTGACAACTCGAGCAACCATTCGGCCGATGATGAAGACCGCTGCGGCCTTCAGCAGCATCGGACCGTATTCGCTGAGCTTGGAGATCAGTGTGTCGAAGGTCCATGGCTCTTTGACGCTGTTCCAGAGTGTGTCCACGAAATTGGGCGCCTTCGCTGGCGCAGCCGGCTCTGCAGGGCTGCCGCCGGAAGTCGCATCAGCCACTTCCGCCACCTGAAAGGACAACATCGACATGCGACGAAACAACTCGAAGACAACCGACGCAGACATAAACTTCATCCTTGAAGTAACCGACTGATTGCCGTTCATGCATTCAGAAAATGCTGCAGCGCTCAGTCATTGACCGCCTTTTGCTGCCTGCGATGCAGCAATTCTGATCGATCGAGGACACAGTCAGGAGTTTTTCTCTCCCTGTGCCGTATCCAGATCTGATTCTGTAGTCTATTGCTTCAGAAATTTTCGGTAAACAGGACTTATCAGACGCCAGATACCAGGCGGGAGTCGGACATGAAATTGACGGCTCCTTTGCTGCACCGAAACTCCAATGCTGCGAGAAGACGCCAAACCGAACACCCGAGACAACCCGTGGCATCAAAGCAGCCCAAAGCCCCCATCCTGAAGGCATTGCTTGTCAGTCGCAGAGATAGTTGCCACCATTCAAAGTTCAGAGTCACAGCCCATAGATTTTCATGATGCTCTCATTGAGGACATGCCTGAGATGACGAACAAATATCGAGTGGGCCTGATCGGACGCACAGGCAAAGGCGATTACGGTCACGGAGTCGACACGGTCTGGAAAGAAATTGACCGGGCAGAACTGGTGGCCGTTGCTGACGAAAACGAAAAAGGCCGAATGCTGGCGCAGGAACGAACCGGAGCAAAAGCCACATACTCCGACTACCGGAAGATGCTTGAATCGGAAAAGCTGGACATTCTTGCCATCGGTCCGCGATGGATCGACCAGCATCATGAAATGCTCATCGCAGCCGCGGATCACGGCTGTCACGTTTACATGGAAAAGCCATTCTGCCGGAATCTGACGGAAGCAGATCAGATCGTTCAGGCATTCGAAATGCGGCACCTGAAACTGGCTATTGCTCATCAGTCGCGCTGGGCACCGACGCTCGCAGTCGCTCGACGGGAGATTCAGAACGGTTTGATCGGTCAGGTTCTGGAAATTCGTGCTCGCGGAAAAGAAGACCCTCGGCGAGGAGGCGGTGAGGATCTCTGGGTGCTCGGAAGCCACGCTCTGGATCTCATGCGTGCGTTTGCCGGAGACCCGGCATCGTGTCGCTCGACCGTTTCTGTCAATGGCCGGCCGGCGGTCAAGGCGGATGTAATTGACGGCAATGAAGGCATCGGTCCGCTGACAGGGGATTCGATCACCGCATCGTATCGCCTTCCAGGACACGTGAGCGGTTACTTCGCATCTCGTCGTGGTACCGGTGGAGCCCCCTCGCGGTTCGGCCTTCAGATCTTCGGTTCAGCGGGCATTCTGGAGTACCTCACAGGCTTTCCGGGAGAATGCCACGTGCTTCAGGATCCTTCCTGGTCGCCGGCTCGCAGCGGAAAGAACTGGGTCCGGATCACATCGCAGGGTGTCGGCAAGCCGGAAGTGATCACGAACAGTGGTCTGGAAGCAGGAAATGTTGTCGCAGTGAACGACCTGCTGGACTGCATCGAACACCCGGAGAAACAGCCCCGTTGCAGCATGTACGACGGTCGATGGACGGTCGAAATGATCGCGGGCATCTTCGAGTCACACCGACTTGGAAGCGAAACCTCGCTCCCTCTGCAGAACAGAACCAATCCGCTGACTCTCCTCTGACCAGATCCTTCGATTCAACCCCATCCCGCTGAAGCCTCCGGCATTACACTCCTGACTGAATGAAACTCCATGCGATCGGCTGAACAGACCACAGGCTTCCACGCGCTGCTGGTCCTGATGGCCATGCATTTTCTTGTGGATGTCACAGCCGGGATGGTCAGCCCGCTGTGGCCGGATATCGAAGTCCAGTGCAGAACAGGCGCCACGGGAACCTTCTGGCTGCTGATGATCTGGATGCTTTCCACCTCCATGTCGCAGCTTGGATTCGCACTCATTGGTAACACGACTTCCGGCGGATGGCTGCTCTGGTGGGGGCCGATCATCTCCGGGCTCTGCCTGGGCGGGATCGCCTTTTCATCAGACATCACAACAACACTCACACTGCTCCTGCTGGCAGGAACAGGCATCGCAGCATTTCATCCCGAAGGAGCCACTCGCGCGGGGAATGCACTTCCCGATCATCGAAGTCGAGCGATGTCACTGTTTTCAACAGCCGGATTTCTGGGTCAGTCAGTCGGCCCGGCGATCTCGGGAACGCTCGTTGCTCACCATGGACTCATCGGACTGACTGCGGGCACAGTCTCCGTGCTGGTATTCCTGCTGATACTCGCCGGATTCATCAGGCTCAATCACTCCCCGCGACGGCCCACAACGGCCATGCAGCACACGGAAGTTCCACCCTGGAAAGTCCTGTCGGAAAACAGGGGAATCATCGGGCTGCTCCTGTTGACCGGAGTGCTGCGAGTCGTCCCGGCATCCGGAATCCCGGTGGTCGCTGCCTATTGGATGAGGTCACTCGGAGAACACAGCGATGCAATCGGCATCACGCAATCCTCATTCATGTTCGGAATCGGCCTCGGTGGTCTGATCGCAGCCCTTTTCGTCACACACCGCACTGAGCGACTGACCCTGACAGTTCTTCCGATCATCGCAGCGCCTTGCGTCATCGCATTCCCTCTGGTCAATCGTTACGGTCTTTATTCCGCAATGTTCATCTCCGGACTGACACTTGGCATGGCACAGCCCGTCTTCATCAGCCTCGGTCAGCAATTGCTCTCTTCCAATCGTCGCATCGGAAGTTCCATCACAATGGGTGTCAGCTGGGGACTCGGCGGAATGATCGTTGCCGGACTGACGGACTACTGCAACACCGATCAACAGTTTCAGACGGCATTCACTGTGTTCGCCGTCTGCGTCATCAGTTCGTGCCTCTTTGCACTGCTGCTCCCGAAGACACCACGCTCAGGTGATCAACTGTCTTAGCCCAGTCTGCAGAATCAACCGCGTAATGAGCGAACCGGAATACGCCGTCGACATCAATCACAAAGGATCCTGGCAGCTGGTATGGATCCCCGGCTGGCTTGCCTCCGCCAAAACTGACAAACGACTTAAGGCCTTTCCACCAGAGCGCCGGGCCAGCGACTGTGTTGAGACTTCCACGCCGAACTCCGTAGGCCCGATAAGCCTCCTGATCAATGTCAGAGAGCATCGTGAATGCAAGCTGAAAATGGTTTCTGAATTCCAGTGTGTCACTCGGAGGACTCATCGTGACGGCAGCGACAGCCATTCCCGCAGCACGATAATGATCGATATCCCGCTGAACCTCCATCAGATGTTCCCGGCAGAACGGACATCCCAGATGGCGAGCAAAAATGAGCGTCAGCGGACATTGTTTCCAGAGGTCAGACAATCGGATACTCTTTCCGTTCTGATCCGGGAGAATCAGGTCCGGGGCGGCTTTACCGATGACGCTTTCCAGCGATGCAGTGCTCATGATCAGTCAATTCTGAAAGCTCGAATGAAGTGCATCCCGGAAACAGAATCACCGTTTCTCGGAACGTCAGGGAGCAGGAAGATATGTTATCGCTGTCAGGTCGCTTCGAGAATCCCGAGGTCCAGTAAACACACTAACCGGAGTAAGTCGGTCATCGCGCTGGACCAGAACCCGCGAAGAACACTTCCAATTAACGGACACCTCGTTTGAAACCTGTCGATCCCGAGGAATAAACCATGAATCGTCTTAAGATCGCAGCGCAAAGAATTTTCCTGATGCCGGAACGACCGGGATTCACTCACTCATTGAAGCGACCGGATTTGTCACTCCACAGATTGTTTTTGTTATTCCTCGTTGCTCTTCTTGCCCACGCACTGTTACAGCCATCATCGTTCGCCGGAAACCAGGGAACAGATGATTTTGCACCACAGTCAGAGCTCCAGCAGTTGCTGAAGATTGAATGGAAGACAGGTGAAGATCTGCCTCAGGGATTTCAGGACAGCGACGGCGGGCTCATTGGTCGAACATTGATCACCGCATGCGGGTTCTGCAGTGGGGGACTCGATGAAGACAATCGGCAGAAACCGGGAAAGTATCCTCGTGGATTTCTGAAGAAAGTGTGGGGCATCAATGTCGATGAGCCTTCCGCAAAATGGATGGCACTGCCTGAATTCCCGGGTGTCCCTCGTCAGGGATTGTTCTCCGCGAAATTCAATGATTCGATCTGCCTCTGGGGCGGTTTCAGTTATGACGAACCATTCACATTTCGGGATGGATGGAAGCTCAGCCGCAACGCGTCAGACAACTGGGAATGGCAACAGCTGCCGGACCTCCCCTGGCTGCTGAATTCCGCGAGCGCCTGCACAATCGGCTCCCGGATCTACGTCATTGGTGGCGCTGACTACGACGGAGTTCGAGGATTCTATACGGAAGCAGACAGAGCCGGAGACCATAAGCGACTGGGAGCTCGCATGCTCATCCTGGACATGGCAAATCTTGCCGGAGGATGGACGGAAGGCCCGGAGTGTCCCGGCACACCACGATTCGTTCACGCAGTTCAGGTGGTGAATGGACGCATCTTTGTGATCGGTGGAGCGACAGGGGATGTCGTTCGTGACGGAATGGCCTACGGCTACTGCTCCGTCGCTGACAACTGGATGTTCGATCCGGCAACTGCCAAGTGGTCACGTCTTCGCGACCTGCCTGTGTCCAGCGGAAATTTCCCGAAGAGCACCAATCTGGTGTTTCAGGACCGATGGATCATTCTTCCCGGAGGTCATCAATATTCCTGGGTGATGGGTCCAGAGGGAACGCTCCGACCAAAATACGGAAAGGCATCTCAGAAACGCCAGGAAAGCGGACTCCACAATGACGTCTTCGTCTATGACACGAAGGAGAATCTCTTCGGTACGGCTGATCTGCTGCCAATCGATAACAATCTTCCCATGTCTGTCGTCGATGGGGATCGCATTTACCTGCTTGGTGGTGAAACAGGCGGCGGGACAGTTCAGGGGGAATACTTCGGACACCATCCGGACCTGTTTCTCATCGGAAAGATCTCTACAGCGAAATAACTCAGTCGATCCGTTTTCAGAACCTGAATAAATCCGACAACATCGGGCTGGAATCTGGGACAATCTGCTGAAAAGGGAGGGCGAAGCTCCTGCGGAGCCGCTTCAACCAGTCGATCATTCCCATGAATGACGGTTCAGCAGGAGCTTTGCTCTTCGTTCGTGAGCATTCGACGGTTGTCGGCTGGGTCCGAGTTTACGAGATCTCCGATTCTTCCCCCTCACGACGATTCCTGAGCCGTCAGTCGAGTTCTCTCGGTGCGATCGATCTGTACGATCCGACCATCCTGAACAATGACGGTGACCTGTCCGTATCGAAGCCCGGCAAGTGCCTGAGCTACGATCTGCATTCCGGCGTCGCGCGATGAAGACCGGCCTGCACTCTGGTCACCATCCGACTGAAAACCATCCGACTGTGATCGAGACATGATCGCCGATCTTTCTCTGAACTCTTGAGACCAACCTGCTGAAACACAGCGAGGCGAAAACTCAGACAGACTGCTCCCCGGAGATTCCAGGTCCCAGGCTGATCCGCCCGCACCCCGCCACCAGGAACCGATGGCTCAGATCGCGTAATCCGGAAGGTAATCAGGAACGAACACACGGGAACTTCTGGCATTCACAAACACATCATCACCTCGTCGCAGGTTCAGGTGGTGATACCGATCCAGAGTCAGCTCCACCATCAGATCACGTCCGTCACCCGTCTGCAGTGTGACTTTCGCGGAAGACCCGGCGGGGTTAATGCGAACCACTCGGGCCGGAAAGCAGGGTGTCGTGACAGATTCACGATGAATCTCCAGCTCATGCGGCCGCATATAGATCGTTGCATCACGCTCTTCGGAGTGCGGATACCCGGGAAAGTCGAGTGACATTTCGCCAAGGTGCGCTTTCCCGCCACCGACGCGACCATGAAAGACATTCACCTGTCCAAGGAATTTCATGACGAATTCCGTCGCTGGATTATGAAACACTTCCTCCGGTGAACCAGCCTGCTCAATACGACCACGGTTCATGACAACAACGCGGTCTGCCACTTCCAGAGCTTCTTCCTGATCGTGAGTCACCAGGACGCTTGTGACATGAATTTCGTCGTGAAGTCGTCGCAGCCAGGACCGAAGTTCCTGCCGCACCTGTGCATCCAGTGCTCCGAAAGGCTCGTCCAGCAGCAGCACCCGAGGCTCCACAGCGAGAGCTCTTGCGAGTGCAATTCTCTGCCTCTGTCCGCCGGACAGCTGAGCAGGAAAGCGTTTCGCAAGTCCGCCGAGCTGCACCAGATCCAGCAATTCCTGAACGCGACGTCGAATCTCCGTTCCCGAGGGACGCGTGGCCCGAGGACGGACCCGCAGTGGAAATGCAACGTTCTCAAATACGGTCATGTGACGAAAGAGTGCATAGTGCTGGAACACGAATCCGACGCCGCGTTTGCCAACGGCTTCACTCGTCACGTCGATATCGTTGAATGATACTCGGCCGGAACAATCCGGATCTGTTGTTTCGAGACCGGCGATGATTCGAAGGAGTGTTGTTTTCCCGGACCCCGACGGCCCAAGTAGAGCCACCAGTTCGCCTTCCCGAATGTTCAGACTCACATCGTCAAGTGCACGAAAGGTACCAAACGTACGCGTCACGTGATTCACATCAATGTTCATGGACGACAGACTCCTGATGTGCGGACTGTGATTCGGCAATCTGACGCTCAAGACGGATCTCGACGATCGTTTTGAGCGCCAGCGTAACAAGCGCCAGCAGTGCCAGCAGAGACGCCACGGCGAATGCCGCGACGAAGTTGTATTCGTTGTAGAGAATCTCCACGTGAAGCGGGATGGTGTTGGTTCGACCTCGAATCTGTGATGAGACTACAGACACGGCTCCGAATTCACCCATCGCCCGAGCGTTACAGAGAATGACACCGTAGAGCAGCGCCCACTTCACATTCGGCAGCGTCACACGAAAGAATGTCTGCCAGCCACTGGCACCAAGTGAAATCGCCGCCTGCTCTTCTTCACTGCCCTGCTCTTCCATCAGTGGAATCAGTTCCCGAGCAACAAACGGGAACGTGACGAACACAGTCACAAGCACAATGCCCTGAACAGTGAAAATGATGGGCATATCGTGTCGAATCAGCCACGGTCCAAGCCATCCCTGTGCTCCGAACAGAAGCACGAATATGAGTCCGGAAACGATGGGTGACACTGCAAACGGAAGGTCAATGAGCGTGATGAGCAGGCTTTTGCCGCGAAACTCGAACTTGGCAATCGCCCAGGAAGCGATCAGACCGAACACGAGATTGATCGGCACGGAAACAGCAGCTGTAATGAGAGTCAGACGAATCGCAGACCATGCTGCCGGATCCTGAAAACTCTTCAGGTAGACATCAAATCCCTTTCGAAGTGCTTCCGTGAACACAGCAGCAAGCGGCACGAACAGCACGAGCGTTAGGAATGTCAGTGTCGTCAGAATCAGCAGCATTCGGACCCAGAGCGGATCTTCTGTGGCTTTCATTTTCAGACGCCTCCTCGTGCACGATTGCTGATGTACCACTGCACCGAGTTGACAGCTCCGAGCAGACCAAATGATGCCACGAGCATGACGCACGCAATTGCAGTGGCACCAGCCGTATCATGCTGATCAAGCTTCGTCACGATCAGCAGCGACGAAATCTCCGTCCGCATCGGCATGTTGCCCGAGATAAAGACGACGGAGCCATACTCTCCGATCGCCCTTGCAAAAGACTGAGCGAAACCCGTCAGCAGCGCGGGAAGCAGTGCCGGGATGATGACACGAAAAAATGTCTGAAAACGGTTCGCACCGAGGATCGCGGATGCCTCCTCGGATTCACGATCGAGATCCTGAATCGCCGGTTCGAGCGTTCTGACGATGAATGGCAGACCCACGAAGACCATCGCCACCGTGATCCCGATGGGTGACAGGGCGACCTTGATGCCCAGCGGCTCCAGCCAGGCACCGATCCAGCCGTTTCGGGAGTAGATCGCCATCAGGGCAATGCCTGACACCGCGGTCGGCATCGCAAAAGGCAAATCGACAAACGCATCCACAACTCGCTTCATTGGGAACCGGTAACGCACAAGCGTCCAGGCGACAATGAAGCCGAAGAAGGCGTTCACGACGGCAGCGAAAAAGGCTGTCCCGAATGTGAGTCGATACGAAGCAACAACCCGCGCATTCGTGACAGTTTTCAAAAACTGTTCGAGTGTGAGTCCTGCGGCTTTCACGAACAAAGCGGAAAGCGGAATCAGAACAAGAAGCGTCAGATAAAAGACCGTCAGCCCCAGCGTCAGTCCGAAGCCCGGAAGGACGCTGTACTTTCTGAACGTCAGTCGCATGATGTTGTCACCTTCTCGCGTCCGACAGATGAAAGATCAATCCGAATTGTCAGCGAGAGCAACAGACAAACACGTCCACTGCTCCCCTCGAGAATTCAGCCTGCACCGGGCTGATAGATCTGATCGAAGATCGCACCGTCGTCGAAATGTTCAGCCTGAACTTTCTTCCATCCTCCGAACAGTTTGTCGACGGAGAACAGTTCAAGTGCCGGAAACCGCTTCACGTCTTCCGGGGATGCATGTTCCGGTGACATCGGGCGATAGAAATGCTTCGCCGCCAGTTTCTGACCTTCCGGGGAGTAGAGAAACTTCAGGTACTCCTGCGAAACTTCAATGGTCCCGTGCTTCGCCGCGTTTGCGTCGACGACAGCAACCGGTGGCTCCGCAAGAATACTGATGGAAGGAACAACCAGTTCCACCTGTTCAGATCCCAGTTCATTGACAGCGAGGAACGCTTCGTTCTCCCAGGTGAGCAGTACGTCACCGATTCCTCTCTGAACGAATGTCGTTGTTGCACCACGAGCCCCGGAATCAAGCACCGGTACCTGCTTGTAGATGGCGGCCACAAAGTCGCGAGCCTTCGCCTGATCGCCGTTGTTCTTCTGCAGTGCGTATCCCCATGCAGCGAGATAGTTCAGCCTCGCACCACCGGAGGTCTTCGGGTTCGGTGTGATCACTTCAACGCCCGGCTGGATCAGATCACTCCAGTCACGAATGTTCTTCGGATTCCCCTTTCGAACCAGAAAGACAATCGTCGTGAAATAAGGCGAGCTGTTGTTCGGGAACTTCGACTGCCAGTCCTTTGCCAGCAGTTCTGTTTTGTCCGCCATCACGTCAAGGTCGTAACCAATGGCCAGAGTCAACACGTCCGCTTCAAGCCCGTCCATCACAGCTCGAGCCTGCTTTCCGGCACCGCCATGAGACTGCTCAATTGTGACGTCCTGCCCCTTCTTCTCTTTCCAGTACTTTGCGAACTGCTGATTGAACTCGCTGTAAAACTCGCGTGTCGGGTCGTACGACACGTTGAGAATCGTCACCGGTCCGGCGGCGGCTTCCTGCTGAGCAGGCTGTTCGGCGGCCCCGCTGGCTGAAGGAGATGCTGAACCAGCAACCGGGCCCTCTTCTGGCGCGCCGGACTTTCCACATCCCGTCACCAGCAGGCACAGCAGACTGACCGCGGCAAAAACTCGTTGATTCCGATGGATCGTTTTCATTTCCTGACTTTCTGATCTCAGGGCTCTCTGACGACCTGAGTGACAACGATGCCCTAGCTGATGAGGGTGCCCGTTCCGGGTATCACCTGCCACGTTCGCAACACGAGGCATATCTCATACCGCGCCAAGACAATTTCAGATTCGTGGGTTTCAGCGGAGGAAAAGAAGCTAACACACAGGTCCCGCTGACAAGGCCATCACATAGCACGGAACAACTGCTGCATTTCACGGTTTTCTGAATTTCCGTCACGGGGATACCCGGGAACCATCAGGATCAGATCATGGAACTCCGGCAGATTTCGCCGATCGAGGACACATGACCGCCGTCAGAGATCCATAAACGAAAACAGCGAGCACCTCCGGAATTCAATCCGGCAGTGCTCGCTGTCAGAGGAGGCTCGTCGTGAACCTGTTTCGCTCGTGGATTCAGCTGGATTCACCGGGCTGACCATGCGGTGCAGTCATGTGCCATCCACAGATCAGTGATACGATTCGGGCCAGCGATCAGAATTCTCCGACAGTTTCTCCGCCGCCCGGCGTCAGGAGCGACAGGAACGTGTTAAAGCTGATGTTCTCGCTGATGAATCGGACAGAGCCATCGCCGAGCACCACCTGAGCACCGCCGGTGTGAAACGCGTAGACAGCGCCCGTCCCATGCACCCCAAAGGCATACGGAGCGACCGTGTAAGGATACGTTGCAGATGTGTAATTGGTGTTCGCCGCACTCGGTCCGATGTTGAGTCCGTTCGTCGCATTCAGCGCGACAGTACCAAGAAGATCACTGCCGTCAGCCTTCTGTCCGTAGAACAGAATATCGCTGGCCGGACGTGCCCAGCCACCGGAGTTCACGCGATCCAGCGGAAGAGACCCGAACTGCCTGTTCTTTCTCCATACGGCCGGCCGACCAGCAGACTCGACAACAGCAATCGTGTTTGACAGACCGTCAGTTACATCACGGAACTGTGTTCCCTTCTGGCCGTTCAGTTCCGCATTCTTCGGGAAGAAACCCTTGATGTATCTGTAATTCGAATCACCAGGGTCAGTGAACAGAGCCGGCTTTGGCAGTGTCGTGAGACCGTTGTCGTAGACCAGCTGAGAAATCCCGTACACCGGCGAATAGTCAGTCGTAGCGGCAGTATCCTGAGCCCACGCTGCGATGTTGTCCGGGATTCCGTCGATGCTTCCTGCGAGCGGATTCGATGGGCAGTTGAACACCGGAATGACCTGCTTCGACAGAGGCACGTTGGCACCAACGCTCCAGTTGATCGACTGATTGTACTGATTGTAAATATTCGCCTGATCGAGATAAGGCAGCAGTTTCGTCAGAGCGGCAACGCGAGTCGTGCCCTGCCCCGTCGACGTCGGACGCAGACTAGACGGCACCGTACCGAACGAACTTTCATGATTGTGAAATGCAAGACCGATCTGCTTGAGATTGTTCTTGCACTGCGTCCGTCGAGCCGACTCTCGAGCCTGCTGCACTGCCGGCAGCAGCAGTGACACAAGCACCGCGATAATGGCAATCACGACCAGCAGTTCAATGAGTGTAAATCCGGAACGCTGCTGAGGCACACGCTCCACCATCTTCGGAACAACAAACAGCTTCTTCATTTCAGTTTCTTTCATTTTCCGTCCGGCAGCTGAGGCAACTCGCCTCCGCCACACGGGACTCAGGGAACCACTCACAACGAGTGGAAAGCAGTTACAGACAAAACGCGAACACAGACTGACACAGTTCACCCTCGGACTCGCTCCGAGGAACTTCACTGCGACTTCTTCAGATCCAGCGATGCAAACTCCGTGGACGGCCCCTTCACTTCGAGCCGAAGGTCTGTGCTTTCCGCACGGGCGTACTTCGGCGGCAGGTCATTCGGGCCATTCGTCGGATTGTCCTTCGAACCGACGATCGGATAATGAGTCACGATCACCCGATAACTTCCTTCCGGCGCACCATCAGCACTGGAGTATGTTCCGACGACGAAGGAGCCATCTTCTTTCGAGGTCGACTGAGGACGCACGGAACTCGGCACTTCGCTGTTTTCTGGAACGAATCCGATCAACGCACCGCCAAGAGGTTTTCCATCGAGCGTGATGACTCCTTTTGCCGGATACACAATCTCCCATGGCTTCTTTGATTCACCGCAACCTGCGATGAATCCGACAAGCGCAATCATTGACAGTAACGAACCAACACCAGCATCACAAATTTTCTTCTTCATGCTTCTCCCGTCCTTTCCCGCTGACGCAGGAAACCGATACTGAACATCGCAGTCATCACAGAAGATTCATCGATGACTTCGTTACGATGCAGCCGGTACAGCATGTTGCAACGAACATGCCATTCATCAGGAGAATTCAGGCGGCAGCAGATCTCACAGTCATTTCTGCGGCGAGCCATTCGGAGACAGTGATCAGCGTCGCGCTCGTTGTCACGGGATTCCGGCACGGGATCGGGGTTCTCGTCTCGGAGTCTCCGGCGGCGTGTTCCACGGGGAAAAAAAAATCGGAGCACCCCTCAGATCCGATCCGGAATCTGCGGGTGCTCCGACATGCTGTTCTTCTTCAGATCAGCGCGGCAGGTCAGGCGACTGATTGACTGATTATTTGTCGTACTCGAGATTGAGTCTGACTCCGCTCGCCTTCAGCGTCTCCAGATACTTTGACCGGGATTCTTCATTCAGTGGATTGGCCGCCAGGTAAAGCTTCCAGAATGCAGCGAATCGCTTTTCACCCTGAGCGTCTCCTGCAGCGAGCGCGGCCAGGTGTGAGATGTCCTGAATTTTGTTTCCCTGCAGATATGTTGTATAGGTCGTCCTGCCGGCCGGCAGACCCGAGATATCTTCGATCTGGTTGTGAGCAAGCCCGACGGTCTCCAGTCTCGGAAGTTGCGCAAGCGGTGCAATGTCACGAATCTGATTGTGATTCAACGATACAGTCCAGAGCTTCTTCAGTCCGATGATGGGCTCCAGCGAATCAATCTGGTTGTGAGATCCATAGAGCGATGTCATGGCAACCAGCGCTTCCATTCCCCGAAGCGATTTCACCTGATTCTTCTCGATGTTCAGGTACTGAAGTTTGACGAGCCCGGAGATTCCCGTGAGATCCTCTATCTGATTCTCCTGCAGACTCAGCGACTGAATATTCACACACTTGCCAAGCGGCGAAATGTCACGAATCTGATTCTTCCCGAGCCGGACCTCCGCAAGATTTGTGCAGTGTTCCAGTCCGCTCAGATCGCCGATGCTTCGGCCTTCCGCATGAAATGTATACAGATTCTTCAGGTCATCCTGTGTGATCTGATCGCCTTCCTTCTGTCGCCGCTTCTTCTCTTCCAGAAGCACCTTGCGGAGGTTCTCATCCCGAATCTCAACGACGGGTGACTTATCCTCCGCGTTCAACAGTTGTGCACCGACAATCGAAGTCGCGATGACCATAAGGCAAAAGAATACCCTCTTCATTGTGCTTTCCCCTTCTCTCGGCATGGAAGATGCAAACCACTCTGTCGACTCAGCACCTTGAATGCGAATTCAGCGAAAAAATACGAAAACTACCCATTCAGATGTGGGAAACTTTTTTATAAGATGGTTTTCCGTTATATCTAACGGCTTGTTCCGTTAGTTATGATGGCATTCCGGGACATCATGTCAGGTGAGGCAATGAAGGAAGTCCGAGCAGAACGATTTCAGGACCTGCTGCTCGAAATGTGGCGGGAGGCCTGTCGCCATATTCAGATCAGTGAATCTGCCAATACTTTTCTTCGGATGCTGCGGGAGCAGGTGCCTCTGGGCGGCGTTGTCATCCACTGGCTGGATCAGGAACACTCCCGAGTTTCCGTTGCCAGCGTCACTCCGGATACCGTTTTTCCGGCGGCGAGCAGACTGCATGAAGACCTTCCGGAAAAACAGTTTCGCCAGCTGATGCAGTGGATCAGGCAGGGTGAGCTCGTGCGTGTCGATCCGAAACAGCAGAAATCTCCTCCGTTTCAGCCCATTCATGACCTTGCCTCAGACACGTCCGGCCTGATCGTTGCGCCTCTCTGCGGCCCGCATGGCACGCTGGGAATGTTCACCATGGTTCCGGAAAAGGAGAACCAGCTGACGGTGAAGCATCAGGATCTGCTGATGGTCATTCAGGAGCCGCTCGCTGTTGCGCTGGAAAACGACAGACGACTGCATGAACTGGCTGTCCTGCGAGAAGCGGCTGAAGCAGATCGTCGCAGCCTGCTTGCTCGACTTGGCCGACAGGAGATGAGTGATGTTGTTATCGGGGCTGACACAGGATTGAAACTCGTTTTCGAACGAGTGCGCCAGTGTTCAAGATCGCTGGTCCCTGTCCTGATCCTCGGTGAAACCGGCACAGGCAAAGAGGTGATTGCCAGAGAGATCCATCACGGAAGTGGCCGAAGCAGTGGTCCGTTTATTCGAGTAAACTGCGGTGCCATCCCTCCTGAGCTCATTGACTCACAGCTGTTCGGCCATGAGAAAGGAAGTTTCACCGGTGCCGTGGAAGCAAGGAAGGGTTGGTTCGAACGTGCCGACGGAGGGACATTGTTTCTGGACGAAATCGGTGAACTCCCCCCCGACGCTCAGGTTCGATTTCTGCGAGTCCTTCAGGATGGATTTGTGGAACGAGTCGGCAGTGCCAGCGCGACTCATGTGGACGTTCGAGTCGTCGCGGCGACTCACCGCAATCTGGCAGAGATGGTCACTCATCGAAAATTCCGCGAAGACCTCTGGTATCGCATCGCCGTCTTCCCGATTCTGATACCTCCGCTTCGTGAACGACTGGACGATATCCCGGAACTGATCGATCACTTCATTCGAAAAGCCGCGACCCGCTTCGGTCTGGCGGCTGTTCAGGCATCAGCATCCGACCTGAAACTTCTTCTTCAGTACGAATGGCCCGGAAATATTCGGGAACTCGGTGCCGTGATTGATCGCGCGGTGATTCTTGGCGAAGGAAAAACACTGGAGATCAAGGCGGCCATGGGAACACCCCACACGGCAGTCACTGATCGCAGCCCCGCCCGAAACCCGGATTCCACAGACTCGAACTTTCCTGCCGGCTCAGAATCAGGCTTACCGCAAACATCACCCAGAACGACTGTGAACATCCCCGAGTCACTGGATGACGGGATGCGACGACAGATCGAAACGGCACTGGAAGCGACGCGAGGACGAATTGAAGGTGCCAACGGAACCGCCGCTCTTCTTCGAATCAACCCTCACACACTTCGAGCTCGCATGAGAAAACTCGGCATCGACTGGGCTCGCTTCCGCCTGCCGAGGATCGATCAATGAGTGAATGCCTCTGAATGATTTCAGAGGGAGTCACAAAAAACGGAGCGAACAAGCGGGGCCATCCCCTTAAGACACGAAATGCAACAAGAGCAATTCCATGACAACCTGCACTCCAGCACGACATGTCTCAAAAATCTTCACAACCACGAATGACACGGATCACACGAATGCTCATGAATCAGAAAACACACCGCCCTGAAGAATTCACAGGCTTCAGAAACTCACTTTCATCAGCATGCGTTCGTTAACGCAGATCATGCCCCCATTCGTGGAATTCGTCTCATTCGTGGTTGTCAACAATCAAACATCATCTTGTCATCCGGTGAATCGCCCACCAACAGCACGGGCTCCTCTAACGCGAGCAACATCCCTGATGGCCCCGCTGCATTAACTCCTCATCTCTGACCTCAGAATGATGAAGCAATCGTTTTTGAGAATTACCGATGCAGGTGTTGTGTTGATGCCACCAGCTTGACAACTCATCTTACGTTCTTTTACTATCTTCAGCGTCGCAGAAATTCTGAGCTGACCGGAGCGACCGGAGGCCAGTGCATCTCTTTAACGAGGTGCACTGGCCTTTTTTTTTGCCTGTATGTGGCGCTGTCATCACAGATCAACGCCATTGCTCCGCAGAACCACAGAATTTCATGCCACAGGGTTATTCCGGATTTCGACGGAGCTGCGGATGACGATGCCATCAGGGATTTCGATTCACGAACCAATTCGAGGACGACTCGAAAACAACCTCGCCGCACATGGTACTCGCATTTCCGACATACCGTCATCTGCGAATACACCGGCATCTGCGAATCTGAGCGATCAGAAGCCTGTGAGCCTCGATGCTGGTTCTGAAGGGATCGATCACATCGTTGATTCTGTCGTGGCGGAACTCAGAGTTCGAAGAAATCCGCCTCGCGAAGGCAACCAGCTCTTTCGGCAGGCATCGCAACTCCCTTCGAGAAAAAGCCTGACTGCTGTCGTTGAGGGATTGTGCGCCGCATTGTTCCCCAATCGGCTCTCTGGCAGAGAGTTCTCTGCGAACGGCGTCGACTTCTTTGTCGGTCATACGCTGCAGTCGTGCCTGAACGATCTGATTGATCAGATTCAGAGGGAGTTCCGATACCAGACGACTGAGCCTCATGCTGCTGGCGACTATCGTGCAGAAGCAGTCCGACTCGTCACTGAGTTTGCCCGAACACTTCCGGAAATTCGCGATCTTCTGGAGAGTGATCTGCAGGCTGCGTTTGACGGTGATCCGGCCGCCGGCAGCGTCGATGTGGTTCTTGCATGTTATCCGGGAATGACAGCAGTCATTCATCATCGCCTCGCTCATGCCCTGTACCGACTGGGTGCTCCGGTGGTTGCGAGAATCATTTCCGAGATTTCCCACTCACTGACCGGGATCGATATCCATCCGGGAGCCTCCATTCAGGGGAGCTTCTTCATTGACCACGGCACCGGTGTCGTGATCGGGGAGACGGCCGTCATCGGGGAGCGTGTCCGACTTTATCAGGCCGTGACACTCGGTGCTCGTCGCTTTCCCACTGACGAAAACGGTGTTCTTCTCAAGGGCGGATCGCGGCATCCGATCGTGGAGGACGATGTCGTGATTTACGCCGGGGCGACAATCCTCGGACGAATCACCATTGGACGAGGTTCCGTGATCGGTGGAAACGTCTGGCTGACTCGCAGCGTACCACCAGGAAGCAATGTTTCGCAGGCAAAACTGAGTCGTGAAAACTTTGACGGAGGCTCCGGAATCTGATGTCCATATTCGAAGACAATCTCCAGACGATCGGAAAAACTCCGCTGGTTCGCATCAATCGCCTGGCCGAGGGCCTCGGGGCAACGATTCTGGCAAAGATTGAAGGGCGAAATCCCGCATACAGCGTCAAATGCCGAATTGGCGCAGCCATGATCTGGGATGCAGAGAAAACCGGCCGACTCCGAAGTGGGATGCAGGTCGTCGAAGCAACCAGTGGCAACACCGGAATCGCACTTGCCTTCGCCTGTGCTGCCCGCGGATATCCGCTCACGCTGACCATGCCGGAATCGATGTCACGCGAACGTCGCACACTCCTTCGAGCATTCGGAGCCAGACTGGTTCTGACTCCAGCCGTTGATGGCATGAAGGGCGCTATCCGTCACGCAGAAGAACTTGCTGCGGGGCCGGATTGGTTCATGCCGAGACAGTTCGACAATCCAGCGAATCCGAAGGTTCACTTTGACACGACCGGCCCGGAGATCTGGGAAGACACCGGAGGCAAAGTCGATGTCGTCGTCTGTGGTGTCGGCACTGGTGGCACCATCACAGGAGTCGGCAGATTCCTGAAACAGAAGAAGAAGGTTCACATGATTGCCGTCGAACCGTCTGACAGCCCGGTTCTCTCGGGGGGATCGCCAGGTCGACATAAGATTCAGGGCATCGGGGCGGGCTTTGTTCCGTCAATTCTGGATCGATCGGTGATCGATGAGATTCTGACGGTGAGTGACGATGACGCGATACTGACCGCTCGCAAGTTGATGACTCACGAGGGAATCTCCTGTGGAATCAGCTGTGGAGCCGCAATGGCGGTCACGCTTCAGGTGGCAGCTCAGCCTCGGTTTGCAGGAAAAAACATTGTGACAATTCTTCCGGACACCGGAGAGCGATATCTCTCAACGGTTCTCTTTGAGCCATACACATCTCCGCAGACTCCACCGGTCGCTGCACCACCTTCGCCATATCCGTTCAACCTGGGCGATGACTGACAGACTGCATCCGCGGATGGCGATCGCTCGTTTGAAACGATCGCATCTGCAAACAATGATCACACTGAACGATTAACGAAAGTTTCCTCTGAAATGACAGACAGTTTGCTTCAGCGCAGCGTAACGACAGCGGTAGCGCGGAATCTGGCGAATACGACAAAGACATCACCACGAATGATGTCCATCACGCCAAGATGGCTGCTCAGCATGCTCCCATGGGTTCAGGTTGACGGCGGAACTT
>JBKDKA010000049.1:0-10867 GCA_046345315.1 Planctomyces sp. | reverse complement strand
GGCAAGCCCGGCGGAGATCGTGCATGGTTCAGATTCTGGTTTGTAGCCGTCAGTTATTCGCACCACCCGGGCAAGCCGGGCGGAAGCGGGTGTGATCTTTTCGAATTAGAAAGTCATTTCATTCGAGCTTATCTCAGTGGAGTCCGCACCTGACAGCTACAGAAACGACCACCGCCCCGCCTTCCGCCGGGCTTGCCCCGGGGGAGGCGCCAATTGATGGCTACAAAAACGAACACAGATCATGATTCAGCGCTCCGTCCGGGCTTGTCCCGGCGGACGCAGCGAGGTACTCGTGGATTCCGCCGGGGCAAGCCCGGCGGAGATCGTGCATGGTTCAGATTCTGGTTTGTAGCCGTCAGTTATTCGCACCACCCGGGCAAGCCGGGCGGAAGCGGGTGTGTTTTGGGATTGGGTTCTCAGGGTAGCCGTCAGTTGTTCGCACCGCCCGGGCAAGCCGGGCGGAAGCGGGTGTGTTTTGGGATAGGTTTCTGGGGGTAGCTGTCAGTTGTTCGCTCCGCCCGGGCAAGCCGGGCGGAAGCGGGTGCGTTGTGGGGTCGGGTTCTGAGTGTAGCTGTCAGTTGGTCGCACCGCCCGGGCAAGCCGGGTGGAAGCGAGAGTGTTTTTGGGGTCGTGTTCTGAGGGTAGCCGTCAATTGTTCGCACCACCCGGGCAAGCCGGGTGGAAGCGGGTGTGTTTCTGGGATTGGGTTCTGAGTGTAGCTGTCAGTTGTTCGCACCGCCCGGGCAAGCCGGGGGGAAGCGAGAGTGTTGTGGGGTCGGGTTCTGAGGGTAGCCTTCATTTGTTCGCTCCGCCCGGGCAAGCCGGGCGGAAGCGAGAGTGTTTTTGGTATCGGGTTCTGAGTTGTAGCCGTTAATTGTTCGCACCGCCCGGGCAAGCCGGGTGGAAGCGGGTGCATTCTTTTTCGGATCGCTTACGATCACTAACAGAATTTGACTTCATTGCGTTAACAGGAGTTCTGATCAATGAAATCCCGAAACCATTTCAACCAGACGACTGCGATTCTGGCGTTCGCGATGGCCTCGCTGTTTCCTCTGACGGGAAGTGCTCAGGATAAGCCCGCAGTTTTCGACAACGACAAACAGACGTTCGATCGACGGACAGACAATGTGACATCAACACCAGTCGACGTTTTGCCACCGTATGTTGACCAAGGGCCCGAAAAATCGGATGCCCCGAAAGACCAACCTCCTCGCTTCGAACCGGTGCCGGACGAGGCGTTTTTGGACCGTGAACCGGCGTGGAGTTCTGAGGAGGATCAATCTCGTCCTTCTCGTCCGACTCGGCGACCATTGGGGACGAACACTCAATCCCCGATGCGGGCTCGTGAGGTGAGGCGGACCGTCGTTCAAACCGTCTATGAACCGATTCCAGCCGAAGAGCTTGCTGCGGCGAAGAAACTTCAGGAAGGCATTGCGTTATTGAAATCTGCCAAAGACGACGAATCCCGCAAATCTGCGACTGCGATTATTCAGGAGCAACTGAATTCGCAGTTTGATCGCGACGTTGAGCAGCGGGAGAAGGAGCTCGTCGAAGTCGAACAGCGAGTCAAAACACTACGAGAACAACTGGATAAACGCAAATCCCTGCGAGACGACATCATCGGCCTGCGTTTGAAAACCATTCAGAACGACGCAGAGGGACTAGGGTTTCCGGGCGGGGAAAGCACTGGCCGTTCGCTCGTTGACGCAGGCGCGTATCCCCCGGGTGGACATACTTTCGAGCCGGATCGAAGACGCCGAAGTGATGACATGTTTGACAGCACGTCGGATGAGTTTCGACGAAGCGATGAAAAGACTCCTCTTCCCGCAGTTGATGACGGCAGAGACAAAAGGGTTGGCGTTGAAACTGATTCCCTCTTCGAAGACAGGTTGGCGGGCGATGATAGGGAGTCACAGTTCCGATTGATTACGTCTCTGGGGAATCAACGCGACCGTGAATCGGCCTCTGCTGCATTCAAGCAGATTCGGGATACGCTTGCACAGATCGAAGCCAACAGTCCCAGCCTGCGGTCGCCGTCGAGAGACGCACAATCCATCGTCGAATGGTCCAAAGACCGCTCGAAGGAAAACGGCAAGCTGCAGGGTTTTGCCCTGCTCCGCTGGCATTACGGGACGGTACGCTGGACGGAGATTCTGGAAGCTGTCCGAGAACTGGATCCTGCACTTGCAAGCGAAACGGATGCACTGATGGCCGCGTTTCTGAAACCAGAGGCCGAAGCATCGACGGACAACCAGAAACAGAAAGTTGGTGATGACCTTTTCGATGAATCACCCAGAAGGTAAACAAGACCCGAAAACCGACATCAGGCAGTGGCTGAATTCCGGGAGGGCGAGGCTTCTGCCGAGCCGCTTTGTCACGTCATCGTGAATGTTGATAGCGGCTCAGCAGGAGCTTCGCCCTCCCGAATTGATTCCCTTCGCGCTCTTCGTGTCCTTTCTGTTCGATCTGTTTTTCACCACGAAGATCACGAAGGACACGAAGAAAGAGTTTTCCGGCGTGGCTGAATTCCGGGAGGGCGAGGCTTCTGCCGAGCCGCTTGGGCTGGTCATGGTGAACGGGGAGTAGCGGCTCAGCAGGAGCTTCGCCCTCCCGAATTGATTCTCTTCGCGATCTTCGTGTCTTTGTGGCAAGTTTGTTTTTCACCACGAAGATCACGAAGGACACGAAGAACGAGCTTTTTGACGTGGCTGAATTCCAGGAGGGCGAGGCTTGTGCAAAGCTGCAGTTCTCTGATTCCTCGAATTGAATGTGTGTTCATCATTCCCGCGCAGGCGGGAATCCATGCTTGTTATCTGGATCCCCGCCTGCGCGGGGATGACGGAATTGGGGGGGAATTCAGCTGTTGCTAGGCACTCCGCTGTGTTTTCCTGCAATTCCCTTCGCGCTCTTCGTGTTCTTTCTGTTCAATCTGCTTTTTTCAAACACGAAGATCACAAAGGACACGAAGAATGAGGCTCTCGATTGAATTGCGCTGCCATCAGAACAATGAGTAAAGCGGCTGGCCGATGTCGAGCAGCTGGTACGGGCGGCCCTGTTCGTCGAAGGCTTCGAGGTTCTGGATGTTCATGGCGTGGTAGACAGTGTGAGCCACGTGAGCCGGGGTGATCGGGTTGTCGGCCGGGTATTCTCCAAGTCGATCACTGCTTCCGTAAACCTGCCCGCCACGGATGCCACCTCCGGCAAGAATGTCCGTCAGGCAGTGTGTCCAGTGATCGCGGCCTGCGCCGGAAATTCCTCCGGATCGCGGATCACCGATCTTCGGTGTTCGACCCATTTCGCTGGTGATCATCACGAGCGTTTCATCGAGCAGGTTCCGCTGAGCGAGATCTTCGATGAGCGCCGAAAAAGCCTGATCAAACTCCGGCAGAAGGTTCTCCTGCAGACATCGAAAGTTGTTTCCGTGAGTGTCCCAGGCACCTTCGCTGGCACACTTCTTCGCGAGCCGCTGTTCGTCTTCCATCCAGAAGACCGTAATGAACGGAACCTGAGCCTCCACCAGTCTTCGAGCAAGCAGGAGGCTCATTCCGTTCACCGTCGAACCGTAACGACGCCGAACGTCCTCCGGTTCCTGACCGACATCAAAGGCCGCTGTCGTACGGCTCGACATCAGCAGTGAGAAGGCTCGCTGCTGCTGACGATTCCAGATCGCGGCATTCTGAGCACCATCGAAACGAAAACGAGCATCATCGATCGCATTCAGCAGGCTTCGGCGTGAGTCGACTCGGGCATAATTCACTCCCGCAGAAAGTTCCAGCGAGGGCGCGTGAAATCGAAGCGGTTCGTTCAGGCTGCCCTGCAGGTACAGCGGATCGTGTTCGACTCCGATTCTTGCTGCAAACTGTCCCGGACGCGTATAGGGAGCTTTGCTTGGTTTATGAGGAAGCGTAATCGCATTGGGGAGATACGGATGCCGGTCTCGCTTCGACGCCACAACCGTTCCCATGTACGGCCAGTCGTCAGGCATCGGTGTCCGGTTATTCCCGAGGATCTGAAATGTCGGATCCGCAGGATGCCCCGTCAGGTTGTGGTAGTAGCCCGCGTGATGGTCGTTGGTGTTGACGGTTCCAGAGATGGAGCGAACAAGAGCCAGGTGATGAGCCTGACGAGCCAGCAGCGGCAGATGCTCGCACAAGGTGATTCCCGGTGCTGTCGTCGCAATTTCCTGAAACGGGCCGCGGTATTCCAGTGGAGCATTCGGCTTCATGTCCCACGTATCAACGTGTGACGCTCCACCGCAAAGAAAGAAGAGAATCGTCGAACGAGCTTTTCCGGGTTGTTTACTCGAAGAGCCGGCCTGGCTCACATCTGAGATTCCTGAAGGTGTCGCGGCGCCTACCGGTGTTCCGGACACCATAGGCAGAGCGGACATTCCAGTGGCGGAAATCGCCAGCATCCTGCGGCGTGTCGATCGACGGTCGATCATGTTGACGATTGCCTTGGCGAGCTCGGATGATGGATGACAGAAAAGAAGCGTTGCTGAACCACCGCTTTCGAAAAGCGTGTCGCTCAGATCATTGTAACCTCATCCGGGTAGTGTTGGGAAGAATTGGTTTTGAAGGTCGTACGGCGGTGCACTCTCTGAAAATCTCACACATGCCGTGGGGTGTGACAAGCGAAGCGCAGGCACACCAATTTCGCGACGAATTGGCGTCTTGCGAAACGGTCGTGTTCAACCGATGCGTTGTCGTTTTTGCCGGGCGGGGCGAGTTCAGGATGGTGTGCCTGCGCTCCGCTTGTCACATCTATGAAAATGCCACACATGTCGTAGGGTGTGACAAGCGAAGCGCAGGCACACCAATTTCGCGACGAATTGGCGTCTTGCGAAACGGTCGTGTTCAACCGATGCGTCGTCGTTTTGCCGGGCGGGGCGAGTTCAGGATGGTGTGCCTGCGCTCCGCTTGTCACACCCTACGAATTTATCGCCTACGAATTTGCAGCCTTGTCACGTTTGAAACGCTTCCCTCTCGGCGGTGAACCCGGCAAACTCAGCGAAAGTTTTTATGAGGAGCTGAACTATGCTTGTCTGGACTGCCTTTCGTGGAGCTCTGTGTGAACGAGCTCCTGGTTTTCGAACCTTTTGTTTCCGAGCTGTAGCCGGCGGTTTGATGCCTTCGATCGCCACGTTGGCGGTTTGTGCCATGTCGATCTTCATCGAGGCTGCAGCGTTATCTGAGAATGCTGCTGCTTCGGACCAGTCATCCGAAACCATTTCGTGGAAAGCCGACGGAAAAGGTGGAGCTGTCGCAGCGGGTGGCGCTGATGCGGTTGCTGCGGGAATGTCGATTCTTGAACAGGGAGGCAACGCGGCTGACTCCGCTGCGGCAACCATTCTTGCGCTTGCGGTGACGGATTATGGGATGTTCGCCATCGGCGGTGAGGTTCCCATCCTGGTCTACGATGTTCGAACTCAGAGCGTGAAATCCATCAGCGGTATCGGCGGAGCACCTCGAAATCCCGAAGCCATTCGCTGGTTCTATGAAAACGGGATTCCGTTTCGTGGCAGCATGAAGGCAGCTCCCGTTCCATCCGCCGTCGACGCGGTGGTGACTCTGCTGCGAGTCTATGGAACAGTTTCTTTCGAGACTGCCGTCACTCCGACACTGCGTTTGCTGGATGCTGGAAACGCGGACTGGCATCCACGACTTGCGGTGACTTTGAGGAAATTGATCGACGCAGAGAAGGCCACCACCGGAACTCGCGAGGTGAAGCTCACTGCCGCACGAGACCGCTTTTATCGAGGTGATGTTGCTGACGAACTGGAACAGTGGTATGTCAGTACAGGAGCCTGGTTGCGGAAGAGCGATCTCGAACAGCATGATACACTGATCGAAGATCCTGTTTCCACCGACTATCGAGGTTACACCGTGTTCAAATGCGGGCCGTGGACTCAGGGCCCGGTGCTCTGCCAGAACCTCGAACTTCTGGAAGGTTTTGACCTGAAGAGTCTGGGGCATTCTTCCGCCGAGACAATTCATGTCATTACCGAAGCCATGAAGCTGGGATACGCTGACCGGGACGAATTCTACGGTGATCCGCGATTCACCAGTGTTCCCATGAAGGAACTTCTGTCTGACACGTATACTCAACGCCGTCGATCATTGATTGATCTGACGAGAGCATCCATGGAACGGCGTCCGGGAGATCCTCTGGCTGACGCCGTGAACGCCAAAGCCGGAACGAACCAGAGTGATCAGCCCGGGAAACGAAATGAGAAAATTCCGAAGCAGGATACAACGACCTGCGTCGTGGCAGATCGATGGGGCAACGTGATCGCGGCGACACCCAGCTGCAACATGCTCACGAATACTCCCGGCATTTCCGGCGTCAACACCGGGAATCGTGTCCGCAGTCTGAATACCAATGCAGCGCATCCGAATCGTGTCGAACCAGGCAAGCGGCCAAGGATCACACTGACTCCGACACTGGTCACAAAAGATGGAAAACCAGTCATCGCGATCAGTGTGGCCGGTGGAGATCTTCAGGATCAGACGACGCTGAACGTTCTCGTCAACCACATCGACTTCGGTATGACTCCCGCTGAATCGGTCACTGCGCACCGTTTCAGCACGAGCCACCTTCAGGATTCGTTTGATCCGAATCCCGATCGAACTGCCGCCATGATGGAACTCGGAGGCCTGACGATCGATGAATCAGTGAGCGAAGCAACTCGCGAAGAGCTGGCTCGACGAGGTCATCGGATCAAAACCACCGGCGGACCGATCGGGCATCCGGTGATGCTGTTGATCGATCCTGCCAGCGGGAATATTCAGGCTGCCGGTGATCCGGAAGCCCGACGCCACGCAGCTGCGATTCAGTGAGACAGGGAATAGGGAACAGCGGCCCGAGGTTCAGGGGCCGGCGAGGATCCATTCTTCGTTGAACCGGACGTGCTTGATCGTCTTTCCGTCGAAGTTCTTCTTGTCTTCGTGAGTATAAGTTGCGTGGATGCTGCCGTCTTTCGTCTGGATGATCGTCGGATAGGAGCCTGTTCCCATATCGGGCTGGAGGTTTTCCAGTGCTCTTTTCTTCTTCCAGGTCTTTCCTTCATCATCCGACAGATACGCTGTGAGCACGTGGCGGCCCTGGGGAAGATCGTTGACCAGAAGAATCCAGTGACCATTCTTCAGTGCCACCGCCGCCACGCTGGAACCTGAATTGAGAATATCCAGAGGGTCTTCCTTCCATGTCATCCCTCCGTCGGAAGATTCTGCTCGGCGAACGACTGGTGAATCACGCATGAACGCGACCAGATTGCCATTCTTTCGGCGTACCACTGACGGCTGAATGCCGCTCTGGCCGAGCGGCCGACTGAATTCCCACGTCTGACCGGCGTCCTCAGTGAATGCAAACATCGAACAGTCGAACGTATCGGAATAAAGCCCCAGCATCATTCGCTTGTCGGTCAGCATGATCGGAGGCTGACGCGGCATCCAGCCGAGACGCTGAAAGAGCTTGTCGTTGAACTCATCCTTACGTTCCTCCAGCTTCTTGAAGATCTCAGCCTTACGTGTTTCGCTGATCTCTTTAGTTTCCTTCAGCAATGCGACGCGTTTTTCGAGGTTTTCTGCGAACGCCGTTTCGGCGTCTTTGGGCAGGCAAAAGATCGCGTCCTGCCATGTCCAGACAGGTGCACCGTCTCCCTCATAATTGGTTGAGTAGCGATACTTCAGGAAGTAGCTTCGGACGAGGTTGTCGATGGCGGAGATCCAGAACATCCAGAGTCTTCCGTCAGCGTCGATGAAGAGCGTGCAGTTCTGGTCGGGCAGACCTTTGTTGTCAGCCATCAGAAACGGAGCCGACCAGGACTTTTCGCCATGGTTTCTTCTTGAGCCACTGATGACGAGCGTGTCATCGGTTCGTTCACCTTTGCCGTGAAACCAGCATGTGATCAGGTCACCTTCGGGCGTCTCCACGATGCCGGACGAATGATTGTGAAAATCTTCCGGCGGGAAGATCAGCTCCGATTCGTACAGAACCGTGTCGCCTGCCTGAACAGTGCTGAGTCCTGAGGACAGAGTGAGGGCAAGAACAACGAAGAATCGAAACAGCATTTTGGTACTTTCAGTGGAACAGATCTCAGACGCGACAGCAAGGCGTCGAAAGAAGCGTTAACGAAACCTGACGGTTCGTCAATGAGCACGCATACGAGTCCAGTTGACAGATCAGAGGAGTTCTCGGATGCCTTCGGGGTTCTCCACGAGCGAAACCGGTCGTCCGGCGAAGTCGGGGAAGTGGATCGTGGGATCGATGTCGAGCACTCGATAAACCGTGGCGAGAAGATCCGCCGGTTTGAGTTCTCGTTCGACTGGATACTCCGCGCGTGAATTGGTGGATCCCACAACAACCCCCGGCCGAATGCCACCCCCGGCCAGCATCACGGAGAATGCATCGCCCCAATGGTCGCGTCCAGGGACAGGATCATTGGGAAGCCCCTGATTGATTCGTGGCGTGCGTCCGAATTCTCCCATGACGAGGACGAGGACCTGATCGAGCATGTTTCGTTCGGTCAGGTCCGTCATCAGAGCTCCAACGCACTGATCCATGACCTGCATATTGGGAGCGTGTCCTGCGACGAGTGAAGAATGATGATCCCAGTGCGGCATATCGACTGTGACAAACGTAACGCCTGCTTCCACCAGTCGACGCGCCATCAGTGTGTACTGTCCCCATGGATTCTTGCCGTATCGCTCTGCGACTTCCGGTGATTCCTTCGAGATGTCAAAGGCATTCATCGCGGCACCGCCGAAGACAAGCGACATGGCTGATTCGTGATGAGCATCCATCACATTCATCATGCCGCTGTTGTCGACGTCGCGACGAAGGCGGTCGAGCGACTTCATCAGGCTGCTGCGTTCGACGGCACGGGTCTGATCCATTGCGGATGAACTCTTCAGACACGGTGGCGCTTCGACCGTCACTTTGCTTGTATGGTGAAGGTAACGAACATCGTCATTCACCGCGAACGGATTGTGCGAACCGCCAAGGTAAGCAGCACCCTGATATCCGGGAAAGATGTAAACGCTCTGTGCCGAAGGAAGGCCGACGTAAGCGGGAAGTGCAGGATGATTCGAACCACGAATTTTTGAGATGCATGAACCGAGTGAAGGATAGCGGATGTCTTTGGATGCTGTTGTGGCACCGAATCGGCCGGTCAGCATCCAGTGAGCTCCGGCGAAATGATCGCCAGTACCGTGCCGCATGGAACGAATCACGGAGATTTTGTCTGCCAACTCCGCCTGCTTCGGACACAATTCGGAAAACTGGACGCCGGGGAGCTTTGTATTGATTGTTGAAAACGGGCCACGAACCTCCATGGGAGCTTCCGGCTTTGGATCGTAAGACTCCAGCTGGCTTGGTCCGCCGTCGAGCCAGATCAGGATCACGCTTTTTCCGGTCTTTCGAGCTGCTCCGGCGGCGATGAGCTGGCTCTGAGTGGC
Source organism: Planctomyces sp. (assembly GCA_046345315.1). Taxonomy (GTDB): domain Bacteria; phylum Planctomycetota; class Planctomycetia; order Planctomycetales; family Planctomycetaceae; genus F1-80-MAGs062. Next base: position 1,409 of record JBKDKA010000049.1, on the reverse strand, counting down.
CAGATTCAATCCTGCCAGCCCCAGAACACCCGCCTTCAGAATGGCTCGTCGACCACGCTGTCGAGGACTCTTGATTTCCAGCATGTGTGGGCCCTGCCTGATTCACTCGTTCACGACATGATTCATTTTCATTTCCGCGGACACTCCGCGGGATTTCGCTTGAGTGCTCGGGTAGCGAATTCTCGCGGATCTTCCGTTGAAAAGTCTAACAGAAGGACGTTGAGTTTCAGCAGGAAGCCGCGATTTCTGCTCGGTGGGCGATGATTTTTTCGACAACTGCGGGCAGAATCGAATCCAGAAACTGCAGTTACTTGACGATTTCTGTCACCCTTTGCGGGTAGGAAACTCTATTGGCAGTGAGCGGATGACTTTGGCTTTACGCTCGGGGCATTCGTCGCGATCGCTGATTTCGCCGGGGCAAGCCCGAGCGGAGATCTGCCTTGGCTGGGGCTTCTGGTGGTAGCTGTCAGTTGTTGAGTCCACCCGGGCAAGCCGGGTGGAAGGCAGGAGTAGATCTCGGGTTTTGTAGCTGTCATTTGGCGCCTCCGCCGGGGCAAGCCCGAGCGGAAGGCAGGGGATGGATCTCGGGTTTTGTAGCTGTCAGTTGGCGCCTCCGCCGGGGCAAGCCCGGGCGGAAGGCAGGGGGCTGACATCTTCGGACCTTTTTGCTCAGGTGTGCGCGATTGGGAACGAAGCGAAGGGGAACCTTGCCTTCTGATGTTTGGTTCCTTCGCGTTCTTCTGTTCGGAATTCCTTTCCCTCCGAGTCGATCAGGACCGCACCTGAATTTCTGTTGCGTACCGGCATCAAATGATGCTCGATGTTGCACTGAATGAGATTCCCTGAGTTCTCTCGCTCCAAACTCATCCCGGACGCTCTGAACATGGTTGCCGGTTGTTGACTTTCGGCATCGTGCTCCCGAGTCCCGGTCAGGGCTCAGAAAAAATCTTTACGTCACAGGTGATGCTGTAAGTGCTTTCGTACCATTTGTTTATGCCGCATCTCGGACAGGCCATGTCAAGAATTGTTGACAGAGTTTTCACTCTGGCATTCAGGTTGCTTTACATCAAGTTATCAGCCAGTCGTTAGTGTGACGAAGGCAAAAGTAAAGACAGTCGGATCCCGAAACAATTCGGCTGTCAGTGGTTCAGCAACCATCGAAACAGGAGTGACCGCCATGACAAAGAACATTTTCACCGCACTGAAGAACGACGAAAACGGCTTCATCGTCTCTGCCGAACTGGTTCTCGTAGGAACGATCCTCGTGGTCGGAATGATCGTGGGACTGACGGAACTGAGCTTCAACGTCAATCAGGAACTGGAAGACGTCGGATCGGCCATCGGAGCCGTCAACCAGACTTATTACTACACGCTGGCGAGCGGCAAGAAGGGCGAAGTAGCCGGCAGCA
>JBKDKA010000048.1:0-77555 GCA_046345315.1 Planctomyces sp. | reverse complement strand
TAGCTACACCGCTCTCCGCCCTCAGTTCCGGCTTCCGCCGGGTTCACCCCGGCGGAGCGCACAAGTGATAGCTACACCGCTCTCCGCCCCCAATTCCGGCTTCCGCCGGGTTCACCCCGGCGGAGCGCACAAGTGATAGCTACAGCGCTCTCCGCCCCCAATTCCCGCTTCCGCCGGGTTCACCCCGGCGGAGCCCACAATTGATAGCTACATCAGCTCCCTCACACCCACCACCGCCGCCTTCACTTCCGCCGGGTTCACCCCATTGGTATCTACACAAAAGTGATTTTCTGTCAGACTTTCCGTGACTATGAAAATCAAGCTCAAGGATGAGTGTCTTGGGAAGCGTTGGCTGACTCTTGTTCGTTCACAGATGCAGGTGGCGTCGCCGTTGGCGGCAGGAGTGAAGGCTTGGCCCAGCTCGAAAACCTCGTTTGCCGCGACGCAGGCGGCGTGGCGCTTTTATAACAATGAGAGTGTGGAACTATCGGAACTGATTGTGCCGCTGCGGGACTATGCACGCGAGCAGATCAGCCAGTCCGATGCTCCGTTCGTGCTTGTGGCACACGACTGGAGTAAACTCAGTTTCCCCGGACACGACTTTCGTAAAGACCTGGCGGAACTCTCCGGCAAACACGACATCGGATATGAACTGACAACTTCGCTTGCGATCAATCCCGAGAACGGAACACCACTGGCTCCTGTCGAGATGCATCTGAAGACCGGACGCGCTATCCTCAGCACACGGAAGCTGGCTCCTTTGCCCGTGATGCATACGGACCAGATCCTCCCGACGATGCAGGCCAGTACTCACTGGAAGCTCGGCCGTCCAATTGTCCATGTGATTGATCGTGAAGCCGATTCCGTCGGGCGTTATCGCACGTGGGACGCTGCCGGGCACAAAGTGTTGATTCGCGCCGATGATCGTCAGGTGTTGTGCGATGGACAGCGCGTCAAACTGAGTGACGTTCGGGAGGAAGTGTGTCGTCAGGACGCGTTTCAGGAAGCCGGACCGGCGTTGTATCACGGTCGCAGGGCGAGCCTGCAGGTGGCCGAAGCGGCAGTGATCCAGTACCGCCCCGCACGAAAGTCAATCCGGAAGAAGCGAGTAGAAGTACGGGGACGGCCTCTTCCCATGCGGTTGATACTGACTCTTGTGCTGGACGAAGACGGGAAGGTTCTGGCACAGTGGTACTTGCTGTCGAACGTCCCTGCGGAGTGGGCGGACGCAGTAAAACTGGCCCATTGCTACTACTGGCGCTAGCAGATCGAGAGCTATTTCAAGCTGCTGAAAAGTCATGGATTTCAGCTTGAGGACTGGCTTCAGGAAACTGGGGAGGCGATTGCGAGACGTCTGTTGGTGGTGTCCATGGCGGCCGTGACTGTCTGGCATCTGATGGCCGACGATTCGCCGAGTGCGATCGAATTCAAACAGATTCTGGTACGCCTGAGCGGTCGGCAGATGAAACGATCCCGGTCCGCTACGGCTCCTGCGTTGCTGACCTGGCTGTGTTCACTACTGGCCATGCTCGACACCCTGGAGCACATCGACGTCGGTGCTATGAAGAAACTCATGGCGAAGATCAAACTACCCCTGCCCATCATCTCAACTGCGTAATTGTGTAGATGCCAATGGGTTTATCCCGGTGGTTTACGGGCTTTTGCACTACCGCTGGCCGCACCTGAAATCGAATTCGGAGTAGTGCAAAAGCCTATCTCCACCGGGATGAACCCGGTGGCGTAACTTGATTGTCGCCTGGCGGTCTCCCCGACAGATTCGATGAGGGCAGCGTCGATTCGTGTAAACCCGGCTTTTCGAGTGTTCTCATATCGGTGTTCGCCGGACGAAGCTCGCTCAGGAGAGCGAACGCGTCGACGAAATTCCGAATGCAAACGGCTCACCAGTGACTTCATACCCCGGCCGCATCGCGATATTGATCAACAGTCCAAGCGAGATGCATGTGGAAAGCAGACTGCTGCCGCCATAACTGCAGAGAGGCAACGTGATGCCGGTGATCGGCATCAGTCCGACGGTCATCCCGGTGTTGATGACAACCTGTGTCGCGATCATCGTGACAATCCCGACGGCAACCAGCCTTCCCCAGGGTTCCTGCGTCTGTCTGGCCACGTGAAGTCCGACCAGCAGGAGCATCATGTAAAGCGTCAGCAGGATCGCACATCCCGGAATGCCAAAGCGTTCTGCAATGATTGAAAAGATGAAGTCCGTTCTTGCTGCCGGCAGCTGCCATGCTGCTGGATCGTCGATGATCGGTTCATCGTGAGTGATGCTGCCGAGCGGTCCGCCCAGTGAGATCACTTGTTTTGACTGATGCAGATGAAATCCGTCGCCAGCCGGTGCTGTGCCTCCGTCATTCTGTGTGAACACTGTCACAACACGAGACTTCTGTTCTGCGCTCATCTGCCACCAGAGCCCCGGCAGCATGAGAATTCCCATCGTGGTCGCCGCAAGGAGATGCTTTGTTTTCGCCCCGGCAGCAAACAGCATGGCGTAAAGAACGGGAAGAAAGAGCATGGCCGTACCCAGATCAGGCTCTTTCAGAACCAGCAGCAGCGGCACGAAGGTCATAATCATCGGCGCGATGAGCCCCAACACGGTTCGATGATGATCTCGGTGCATCAGGTAAAACGCCAGCGCGAGAATCACCGACAGTCGTGCCGGTTCACTCGGCTGAAAATCCAGCAGCCCCAGCGGGATCCATCGCCTCGCACCATAGACCGGCGGCATGAACAGCGTCACGACAAGCAGCACGACGCAGAGAACGTAAAATACGAAACTGAAGGGGCGGATTGATCGATAGGGGATGCGAGTCACTGCAAACATGGCTGGCCAGGAAATCAGAATCCAGACAAGCTGCCTTTCGAATCGCTGCGACTCGCCGTAAAGCTGATCCGCTCGCAGAAGTGCCAGCAGTCCGAAGCATGTGATCGCAGCGCTGATGCACACAATCATCGCGATCGTCACCAGACGACCTCGATGTGGCAGCGCTTCATATTGCGAAAGCATCCATGCCTCCGTCAGTCCGATTTTTGTTCTGCCTGCTGTCCCGCTGAAACCGATTCCTGCGGCGAAGCAGATTTCTGATGTGTTCTCTGGAAAGGAGATGGACTCAGTGCTGAGTCGATTTCAGAAACTTCTCGTAGGTGCCTGCAACATCAGCGGTGGTGGTGTCACCGTCGTGAAAATAGACACCGTAGATGAGATTGACTGATTCACCCTTCGCAAGTCGATGAGGTTTTGCCTCATTGGCACCGTTTGTGTAAGCATGTTCGCCGAAAGGACTGATCGAGAAAAGCCCATAATCGCGAACATGATAGCGGGACGGACGAAAGTTACCGGGATGGTCCATCAGAGTGACACCGACGATCTTTCCTTCCACCGTCCCGTAATAATCAATCCACGAAAATGTCTTTCCCCAACAGTCTTTCGTGCCACGGCTGCCGTCACTGCTGACGACAGACCCGCCGTTCTTTTCTTTCATTGAAGGGGCCACTCGAAATCCCAGAAGGCCTTCCTTCGTATCGTCAAAAGTCACTTCATGGTCGGTCGCTGTGAGTCGGATGTTATAGGAAAGCAGACGATTCGGATGAATGGTGATTCGAGTCGACTCGTGCAGTTCGACGGTGGTGCCGTCACTGTTGACCCAGTCGTTTTCGACTTCCAGAACGATTGAATCTCCCGCAGTCGACGACTTCGCGGAGGTGTTCACGATCTTTGCCTTTTCCGCCCAGAATCTCTGTCCGTTGACTTCGTCAATCGAAAGCCAGAGCCCTTTGTGGTGCGGATGATCCGCATCGGAAGTGTCGCCCAGAGCTCGATTCATCACGATCCCGGCTTCTGTGCGTACGGGCAGGAGGAATGGCTTTGGCAGCGATTTACTGGTGTTGAAAGTCGCGAAGGGTTTCGAATTGATCTGAATATCAATAGTGCCATCTGCCCCGGTGATCGCTTCAACTTTTCCGCCCGCCACGGATGTTTCGGCAGCCATCAGCGATCCCGGAAAACACTGCGCGATGATCAACGCGAAACAGATTGCGGTCGTCATGCGGATCAGCCTGGCAGCACGGAGGGTGTGCGGGGTCTCTATGTGAACCGAAGACATTGACTTCACGATCGAATCCTCTGTAAGCAGGACAAAAACTGTAGGCAGGACCAAAAGGCGAAAACCGCTCTGCAGGCACCGTCGCACGAGGAATTCATTTCGATGTGCCTCAGAAATATTACTGTACAGCGGGGCTGCGTTCTACCTTGATCAAAAACAGATGTGACGGGAGACGGATTCTCGGTACAATTCAAGGCGGTGGGCATGAGTAAAACATCGCAATGAATGCGATTCCGCAGGACATTCAGCCCTGTCCACATGGATTCGGGTTTTTCGAGGCACTTCCTTTTTCGGGAACGCTCTGTCATGGATGAAGCTGTATCTGACGCCGGTGCAAAACCATCAGCAAATGCTGTAACACAAGTGGCGGAACCAGCCGGCGGCATCAAGAAACGCTCGAATCGAACGCTGAAAGCCACTTCGTTCATTGGCTGTCTGGGACTGCTTGTCGTTTTCAGCGGACCACCGTTTCTGACGCAGTCAAGCCTCCTTCATGGAGGGCTGGATCGTGCGTTTGGTCGATTCGGCCTTTCAACTGTGATTACCGGGACCACCGGTGGTTGGTTTCGCCCTGTCACTTTTCAGGGAATTGAACTGACAGGGCCGGAGGGGAAGCTCATCGTTCGAATTAAGGAAATTCGAACATCGAAGGGATTGCTGGGCTTCCTGACGGGAGATCCAGATCCGGGTGAAATCACTTTGGTTCAGCCGGAAGTCACCGTCCATCTGGACGAAGACGGAAAATGGCCTTCGCTGGCAGGCACAGGAGTCGGCAGAAGTGAGTGTGCATTCAGCCTTGAACAGGCATCACTGAAAGTGATCGCTCCCTGGCGGAAGCTTCCGATTGTCGATCTTGCCGATCTGAATATTCGAGGTCAGATTCGAGAAGAAGCTCCCGGCCAGCGGTATCTGACGATCGATCCGATCGTGATTGCAGATCATCTGGCACTCGCTGAATCTCACACGGAACAGAATCTGGCGCTCGTGGCACCGATCCTCGCAAAAGTAACACGACTGACCGGTTCTGCCTCCGTCCATGTGAACCGGATCCACCTTCCCCTTGATCAGCCACTGAACAGCCCGGATGTTGCTCAGGAAATCGCAGCCGTTCCGGAGACTCCTGTTGCCTCCGACAATTCGAACCCCGACGAGGGCCTGGGCGTTCTCGTGGAATCCTCTTCCTCAAAGGAAACTGGCAAGCCGGAATCTGTCAGCGAAGCGACGGAAGATGTACTCACTGCCAGCGAGAATGCCTTGGCAACCACAGATTTACTTCCTGCGGACGATGCTGTTTCAGCAGACGCCGCGGCCGCAGACGCCACGACCACTGTTGAGGATGCTGTTGCGGAGAGCGGAAATGGCTCAGTGAGGACGATCGCAAGCCCGGTGATTCTGACGGGGCGAGTCGAGTTTCACTCTTTGCACGCGGAGCTTCGACGGGATTTCGCGGCAAAGATACCGATGCTTTCGGCAGTCCCAGGACTGGCAACGGCAGTCAGTCCGGTCGCTGCAAAGGTCGCTGGCCCGTTGCAGCTGGAAGTGCTGAAGGATTCTGTCGTTGAATTTGGAGTCAGTGCTGACGGGATCAGCCACAGTGGAATGGTGTTTCTGCTTCCGGAGATTGCAGGGGACTTCTGCATTGAATCGTCCGGGATGATTTCCATGAACGAATCCATCGACCTGTCACTCCAGTTTCGAAAGATGCCGTCCGCTGTGCCAGGAGCAGAACCAACTCTGTTCAGCCGGATGTTTGAAAAACCGATGCCGCTGCAGGTCACAGGAACCGTTGAAGAGCCTGTGGTGTCGATGCCAGCAGGGATGAATCTGCTGGATGAACTGGCGCGCAGGATCGCACCTGACCAGCAGTCACAACCAGTCTCAGCAGCCGGGGCTGTTGCGGATCTGATTCGCGCGACCGCACAGCCGGGAAATCCCGCATCGGGACAGGAGATCGCCGGAGGAGTTTTCAATCTCATCCGTTCCATCCAGGCAGACAATGCCGCGAAAAAGGAGACTGTCGATGGCGGGGAAACGCCTCGAAGGGTGAAACAGGAGCGAAAACGGAAGAAACGCAGTCTGTGACACGTTTGTCCATCAGGCAGGAGCATGATTCAAAGGAAATGACAGGCAGAAACTTGTCACTCTGACAGCACCGGACCTACAATCGCTCTGATCGCTGACTGAGAGTGTCAGGAGATCGGTTTCGAACGTCCCTCCAGTGTCGGGCATTTTGGCGTCATTGCGTCGTTCGATGACTGACCGCAGAGCATCATGACCTCAATTGTTTCCAATTCGACTGGCGAAGTCCGGCTGGAAGAAGTGCCTGATATTCTCTCGGGGACTCTGTTCCCTGTTTACCGTCTGGGGCAGTCGAACGCTGCTGACATATTCTTCCGGAGTTCCGGTCATGAGTCCTGAGATACCGCGGCTGCTGACAGCGTTGCCCGTCTATAACGAAGAATCGCATGTCGCATCCGTACTGACTGAAGTGCTTCAGCATGTTTCTGATGTTCTGGTGGTGAATGACGGTTCGACAGACAGAACAGCTTCGGCACTTGCTTCATTGTTTCCTCAGGTTGTCGTCAGAACGCATCCGGAGAACCGTGGCTACGGGGCGGCTCTTCAGACTGCGTTTGAGTATGCTCTGACAAACGGCTACGAAGTTCTCGTCACGATGGACTGCGACGGACAGCATCAACCATCATTTCTGAATGAGATCGCGGCTCTGGTCGATGACGCGACAGCTCCGGTCGACATGGTTTCCGGAAGCCGTTATCTGGCGGAGTTTGACGACAACACTCGCCCCCCGGAAGAACGTCGCCGGATCAACTCGCGAATCACCGCCTGCCTTCGGGAGAAACTGGGCCTGAAGATTACGGACGCATTCTGCGGCTTCAAGGCCTATCGCGTTTCCGCCCTCGCGGATCTGGAAATCACAGACAATGGTTATGCGATGCCACTCCAGCTCTGGGTGCAGGCGGTCGATCTGGGCTGGAGGATTCGTGAGTTTCCAGTGCCTCGCGTTTATCTTGATGAGACACGTTCCTTCGGCGGTTCTCTGGACGATGGAAACGTCCGCCTGAACCACTATCGCAGCGTCCTGAATGAAGAACTGCGACGACGAGGCATGAAGCAGCGGCTGACAGCAGACTGCGGCTCACCGGAAACATTGTAGCTTCAGGTCTTTCGCAGATTTCGACGCGGAATGACGAAACGAGTGTGCCCGAACGAAGACAGTGAATTGGGCTTCATCGCATTGTCATCTGAAACGGCCGCCGAACTGGTGGGCTCTGCGGCCGTGGCTGGATTCTATAGATCAATCCGGTCTCAATCGATCAGATGTCGTAGCTGTAGGAGTTCACTCGGCCGTCGCCGTATTCATAGCAGTAGCTGTAGTGATACTTATATCCGGCCTGCATGCTGTATGAGTAGGCGATTGTGTACGTCAGAGTATAGCTCGTTGATGGCTTTCCGCTGTCGTACGAGTAGAAGTAGTCGTATGAGTAATCATACTTCACTCCGTTTTCCGTATCGTAGCTGTAGTTGTAGTCAGTGTCGTAATTGTTGACGATGTCGATGCTGGTGTAGCCGTCGTCGTAGCTGTAGTTGTAGTCGTAATCGGTATCAGTGGTGGTTTCGGTGGAGAAGTAGTATTTCCCATCACTGTCGTACTGGTAGTTTGTCGCCGTGTCGACGTCAGACTCAAAGTCGGTGCTGAGGTCCAGGCTCAGGTCTGATTTGTTGTCGTTGTTGTAGTCGACATTCAGACTGAACTCGTTTTCAATGCCGACCTCGACGCCGCTCTCGTGCTCGTAGTTGATCTCAACGTCATGGCCGGAGATGCTGACGTCCAGTCCCGTGTCAGAGTAAACGTCCAGTTCCAGTTCGTTTTCGTAACTCAGATCCAGATCGACATGCTCTGTGTCGACTGAAAGGTCCAGCTCAGTCTCTGCTTCCAGATGCAGATTGAATTCGTTCTCGTAGCTCAGGTCCACGTTGCCTTCGCTGACGGACAGATCGAGTTCAGTATCGGACTTGAGGCACAGTTCGAGTTCATTCTCGACGCTGAGATCTACACTGGCGTGAGGCGTATCTACAGACAGGTCGAGTTCATGGTCAACTTCGAGCCCCAGAGCGAACTCGTTGTCGATGCTGAGGTCAACGTCGTGACCGCTGACAGCGAGGTCCACTTCATTGTTCGACGCGATTCCCAGCTTCACTTCGTTGTCAACGGACAGGTCAACGCTGGCGTGAGGCGTATCAACCGACAGATCAAGTTCGTGCTCAACTTCGAGTCCCAGAGCGAATTCGTTGTCGATGCTGAGGTCAACGTCGTGACCGCTGACCGTGAGGTCAAGTTCATTGTTGATCATCACTCCAAGGTGAACTGAGTTCTCATAGCTCAGGTCGAGATCAACATGAGGAGTGTCGATCGACAGGTCTGCTTCCTGTTCTGCCTGCAGATACAGTTCGAGTTCCACGTCACTCTCGACAGAATATTCACCATCGCTGTAAGACGAGCTGAAGTCGTAGTCGGCATCGATGCTCAGGTCAAGGTCGCTGGAGTAGCTGAAGTCGTAGGAGAAGCTGTCACTGTTTGGTTCTGATGATTCACCATCCAGCTCGATTTCCTCGACTACAACTTCGTCGTTTGCAGCATCGTCATTCGCTGCGTCTGCTGCCGTGGTGCCGGAGCCCGTGGTGCTCTGCATGGTCATTGCAAGAGCTCCGTCGGAGAAAGACAATCGCTCAATGTTTTTCAGAGTGTCTTCGCCATAAATGCTGCTCACTTTTGTCACGTCACCATCAGAGGAGATGGAGTAGTCGCTGATGCTTCCCTTGCTGTAGACCACCGTGTCTTTGCCTGCACCGCCATCAATGAAATTGTTTCCACCTGTAGAGACAATAGCGTCATTGCCGGCGCTGCCCTTGATCGTATTCTGATTTCCAAGTGACACCACCAGGTCGTCACCACCCAGAGCGTCGATGGATTCGCCGTTTTCGTTTGTGACCAGGACGTCACTTCCTTCGGTCGGAGTTTTCAGGGAATCTATTGTCTGAGCTTCTGCGTCCAGTGTGTCGGTGCCGAGTGCAGGTTCATTGGTTCTGCCGCTGAGCAGGTCAGACAAAGAATAGGTACCATCCTGGAACTGCACCTGCTCAATGTTGGTCAGAAAGTCGGAGTGCCTGCTGCCGGAGATTTCGATGATGCCGAATCCATGATCGGTTACGTTGTAGTCCGCTCGGTTGCCATTCCAGTAGATCGCAGTGTCAGTGCCGGCACCTCCGTCAAGAACGTTGTCACCACGGACAGAGATGAGTGTGTCGTGACCGTTGCCGCCTCGAACGACATTACCGCCTCCGAGAGCAATCAGGATATCGTGTCCAGCAGCCCCGTCGATCATTTCGTCTGGTGTCAGTGAAATCAGTACGTCGTTTCCAGCTGTTCCCTGAGACAGATCTGCTGCAGTCAGTTCGGCTGCAGATGCTGACATCAGAATCATTGGTTCCAGTAGTTCAATGGCTGTGATCTGTTTTGGACGATTTGCTGTGGACATAATGAGACGGCCCTGTTGCGTTTGTTTTTCTGGTGATGAATTCAAGCTCGACGGATGAGGCTTTCAGTACAGGCGGTTTCAAAACCGGGACTGGCTCCCGACAGACGCGGTGTTTTCCTGCAAAACCGCAACTGCAAGGGTGCCTGTCCCGGTTTTGAAATGCGATATAGCAGCATCGGCGATGCATCCTTAAACAGCAGACCGCTTTGAAAAAATGACATGGTTGTGTCGTGAAATGACGTTTGCCCTTCTCAGCCCCCAAATTCAAGCCGGATCGTGTCGAGGTGGTGCTGTGAGTCATCATTTTGGTTGCGGAATGGCAACAAGCAGATGGATGCCTTCCGTCCGATTCACGAATTCACAAGCGTGAATGGGCACGTGCGATAGTATTTCGTCGAACGGTTCGCGTCGTATCTGTGTGGTCCTGACATGAAGGATTGTTGCGGCATTCAGCACTCAGCGGGTTTCACGCCAGCTGATTCTTCCGAAGAGCCGGATCTGGTGCGATCGAAGAGGAGCTGTCGCTTATGGTGGAGTACACTCTGAACGCCCTCGGGGCTGATCCCGTGACAGGGACGGCATTGCCTGATAAAAAAACGGGCGCAGGGTACGTTTTGATCTCTCCGTGCTGCATCCGTTGGCACCTCGCCGTCCGTTTCTTTCAGGTAGACTCGTTTCATGGCTTCTGCGAAGTTTGATTCATCGCGATTTCGAACGTCTGTTCTGGCAGTACCGCCTCTGGCGAGAGATTCCCAGGAACGGATCTGTCCGTCAGAGAATCAGCGGATGATTCGATATCTCGAAGATGGCGGCGTCTCGATGCTGCTCTACGGAGGCAACGCAAACCTTTACAATGTTCGGCCCAGCGAGTACGGACACCTGATTGAGATTCTGCAGACCAGCTGTCGACCGGAGACAGTCGTGATTCCTTCGGTCGGCCCCGCTTACGGCATGATGATGGATCAGGCCGATCTGCTTCGCGGCACATCATTCCCGACGGTCATGGTGTTGCCGACAAAGACCGTGATGACCGAACCCGGGCTCATGACAGGGTTTCGACGGTTCGTTGAAGTCATCGGGCGCCCTGCGGTGCTCTACATCAAGGAGGAAGGGTACATCAGCCCGGAAGGTGCCGCAGAACTTGTTCGTGACGGGCTGGTCTCTTTCATCAAGTATGCCATCGTGCGAAAGGACACCGCTGATGACCCATATCTAGAAAAGCTTGTCACGCTGGTTGACCCGAAGTTGATCTGCAGCGGCATCGGTGAACAGCCGGCTCTGATCCACCTGACAAAATTCCGACTGCACGGTTATACCTCCGGCTGTGTCTGCGTGAACCCGGCGCTTTCACAGACAATGCTCAAAGCCATCTGTGAAGGCGATTACGATCTGGCAGAGAAGATTCGAAAGATCTTCCTCCCGCTGGAGACTCTACGAAACGAAATCAATCCGATTCGAGTTCTGCACGAAGCCGTTTCGCTCGCAGGGATCTCTGTGACCGGACGACAATTTCCTCTGCTGTCCGGAATTACGGAAGCGGCAGCAGAGAAAGTCAAAGCGGCTGCGATTGCTCTGCGGGATTCAAAGCTCTGAAAGTCCGGTCACCTCGGCATCATGAGCCGAGCGACGAACATCCTCAGACTGAGCTCACGAGAGTATGGCAAATACGGCCTCAACCGATCAGCGGAGAAACGCTCATGAAGCTGAAATCCGTAAGCCAGTGGCTGGACGAGCGATTCGGTCGGATCATCACGCGGATGATCGGTGTTGGGATCATGATGCTGCTGCATCAGATCCGCGCTGTCGGTGGCGAAGAATGGCTGGTCATCGAGAACTGTTCGTTTTTTGATTCGTCCCGAGCAGAAATGGTTTCCGGGCGAACCATTGTGGTTCATGGTGATCGGATTCATTCAGCGGACTCTGTCGCTGCCGCGGTCGCCGTACCTGCTGAGGCGACTCGGATTGATGGTACTGGAAAGTACGTCATTCCCGGCCTGATTGATGCCCATGTGCACCTCGTTCATGTGCTGGACTTTGCTCAGGTGACGGGTGTCGAAGTTCTGCCTCTGTATCTTGCGGCCGGTGTCACATCTGTGCGAAGTACCGGTGATGAGGTGGTTGCCGCGACGCTGGTGTCGCAGTACGCGGAATCGCACGCGGACTTCTGTCCTCGAGTCTTTACCTGCAGTCCGCTTCTGGATGCTGATCCGCCCATTCATCGAGACGTAGGCAGAGCAGTCACCGATCCGGCTTCTGTTCCTGCATTATTTGACGAGCTGGAACGATGGAAAGTGACAACGGTGAAGATTTATGCGCGTACAGGCCGTGACGTCGGAAGAGCAATCATTGACGAGAGTCATCGACGTGGCCTTTTCGTCACGGCACACCTTGGAGCGTATCCTGCACAGGAAGCCGTTGCCGATGGGATCGACGGGCTTGAACATATCTGGTCTGTCTTCAATTTCATCATTCCTCCCGAAGTCACGAAGACACCTGGGCATCGTGGTTATGTCGACCTGCAGAATCCGCTCTGTGAAGAACTTGTTGCCGAGCTGTCTCGTCGTCAGACCTGGGTCGATCCGACTCTGATCGTGTTTCGCAACATGATACTGCTCAGCGATCTTCCGGAGATTCAGAACCACGACGATCATCGGCTCGTACCAGCTCGGCTGAGGGAATTCTGGCCGAAGTACCTGCTGCGGGCTGGATGTCCTCAGGGCGGCACGGAAGAACAGCGTCGGCGGGAGTTCTCGAAGTTTCAGGAACTGACCGGAAAACTTTACCGCGCCGGAGTTCCTTTACTTGTGGGGACGGATGCCCCGGAGCCGTATGTGACGCCTGGATACTCCATGCACACGGAGCTGGAACTTCTGGTCGCATCCGGACTGCCTCCTGCGAAGGTACTACAGGCGGCCACAAAGAATAATGCGACCGTGCTTCGGCAGGAGCGACATCTGGGTGGGATCGAGCCGGGAAAGCTCGCCGACCTGGTAATTCTGACCGCGAATCCGCTGGACGATATTCGAAATACAAGAGCTGTCGAAATCGTTGTTCGAAGCGGAAAAGTCTGCCGTCCCGCCGAATTGCTGGTGCGGGTTCCGAAGCTGTAGTGCATTTTCAGTCATGAAATGATGGAAGGCAAAAAGTGGTTCTGGTGTGCCACTGGCTATGTCAGTGCTGTTGGTTGGAAAACACTGGCACACTGGCGTAGCCCGTGGCACACATCAATTGATCTTCGACAGAGCAGCAGGTTGCATTCCAGAACCGGAACAGGCAGGCCCCGCTGCAGCGACGGAATTCGCGGGAAACTTCGCGTCCGTCGTGAGCCAGTCCCGGTCTTGAAATCACCTCTGGCGCTGAAGCCGGAATCCGACATTTCGTTCGATCATGAACTGCCGGGCACATCAAGCTGTACAGGCATCAGGATCAGACATTTCAGTGAATTTGTCGATTCGGCACGGACTTCCTGAAAGGAAATCTGAAATGGGAGCGTCCTGTGGCGAGGGAGTTTGGCGCAGCGTTAGAATTCCGGGACGCAGAGAAAGTCGTCACAGTCGGGATTGCATTCACCGAAAGGAAGAATGAAAGTTGCCGACCTCGGAGAATCGCTCCGGGGCAGCAGGCTGAGACGACCTCCGCTGGAGACCGAACCTGTGTTGGAAAACTCAGCCAAAGAACCCGTTTCGCAGCCCGAAGCTGATCCACGACCGGAGCCGGTTGTGCTTGATCCGTCCACCTGGGTCGACGCACACGGTGACTATCTTTTTCGATACGCGAACCTGCGACTTCGGGATGCCGGTGCGGCGGAAGAAGTTGTTCAGGACACTTTCCTTGCGGGGATTCGTTTTCTGGATCGGTATCATGGCAAAGGTGAGGAACGAGCCTGGTTGCTGGGGATCCTGAAGCGGAAGCTGGTCGACTACGTGCGTAAACGAGCTCGATTCGATCGCGATCGTTTCAGAACAGCGGACGAGAACCAGAAGAGTGATGACTTTGATGCCCGTGGCCAGTGGAAAACCGACCTTCCTGCGTTTTCCCTCCCCGAGAAGAGCGTTGAGTCTCGTGAACTGTGGGACGTTGTCAAAGGCTGCCTGAATACGCTTCCGGACGGTCAGGCTGATGTTTTTGTTCTGAGTGTCATGGAAGAAATGGATTCCGAGCAGATCTGTCGGGAGCTGGACATTTCACCATCCAACTTCTGGGTTCGCCTGCATCGTGCTCGGCTGGCACTTGCAAAATGCGTCTCTGCTCGGTGGTTTGACAGTGTCACCGGGATGACGGGCGGGGGCAGTCGCCGAACGGGCGCAGAAAAAGGGACATTCAAGAATGGCATCTGATCGTGAATATTCCGAACTGGTTTCCAGATCGCTCTCCGGATCGCTGAACCGGGAACAGAAAGATTCAATGGAAGCTGCGCTGCGAAAGAGCAGCAATCTTCAGGCTTATGCCGGTCTGTCCGGACTCATTCAGAATTCCACCGCAGATATGGCGCAGCGCACGAATATCGGCGATGAATCCACTGGTCAGGGATTGTCACCGGAGGCTCGCGATCGTCTGAAAAGGTCCGTTGCGAGGGTGCAGTTTTCACGTAGCCATGCCGGTTCCTCCCTGCTCGAAACGGCCGGGCTGAATCTCAGCACTTTTCCAGTGCCCACGGAACCGGGGGTCTCCAGTCGTCGCATGTCGTCGGAGTTCCGATTCATCCGACAGCTGGGTGAAGGTGGTCTGGGATCAGTCTGGCTGGCCGTCGATCAGAATCTGAATCGAATGGTCGCGATCAAGGAAATGAACGCTGAAGCTGCGGAGAATCCAAGAGCCTGGCAGCGATTCCATCGTGAAGCTCAGATCACCGGGCATCTGGAACATCCGAGCGTGGTTCCGCTGTATCAGTTCGGAACCGATGGTCAGACAGGCCAGCCGTTTTACGCGATGAGATTTGTCGGCAAGCGAACACTGGTTCACGCCATTCGGGACTATCATGAACGTCTGGATGCCGGAAAAGATGTATCCATGGATCAGCATCTTCTGCTGACGGCGTTCATCTCTGTCTGCCAGGCGATCGCTTATGCTCATTCCCGCGGTGTCGTGCATCGAGACCTGAAGCCGGAGAACGTCGCGCTGGACAACTTTGGTCAGGTGATCGTACTTGACTGGGGACTTGCGAGGATGTCCACCGAAGTGGAAGTTCCGGGCGGCCCCGTCGGAAGTTCAATTGCAGGGAATTCGGCATTTGGCACGACGCTCGCCGGTGAAGTCATCGGCACGCCGCTCTACATGGCCCCGGAACAGGCCGCAGGTGATCTCGACAGCATCGATGAACGAACAGACGTCTATGGTCTGGGAGCCATTCTGTTTGCGATGCTGACCGGGGCGGCTCCCCATCAGGCCAGCAGCGTTCGCGATGGAGTGCCGGTGAAGATTCAGGAACTTCTTCGAATCATCTCCGACAATCCTTCACCATCGCCGCGAAGCATCCGTCCGAATCTGCCGTCGGGGCTGGAAATGATCTGTCTTCGCGCGATGGAACGTCAGCCTCATTCTCGCTACCAGACAGCCGTGGAACTTGCCGATGCTGTTCAGCGATGGATGGCTGGCCGAAGTGAACATCGACAACTTTATGACAATGCTCGAAGTGAAGGGCGTGAACTTCGGACATCGCTGCAGACATCCGTGCGAGATCTCGAAAGAAACGTTCGTTTCATGGCAAGTCTTCCGGCCATCGACGAGGTCATTGAAGCATTGCGGAGCTCATCCGATTCGGAACTTCAGGCATGGCGAGACCGCCTGTCTCAGATCTTTCAGGGACTGCTTCGGGCAAACTGTGACTTCGCCTCGGTCTCATTCTGTCAGGTAACCGACGAGAAGTGGAAGGAACTGGTTCGAGCGGAACGGCACAGCACTGATTATGCCAGCGTACGCTCGATACCGGCGAGTCGACTGGCATCCGGATCCCTGACACCATGCATGAAAACTGCACTGGACCTGAATCCTGAAGAAGTCCATCTGTCGCTCGCTGCTGAATGCACCACGAAGAGCACATCGAAGAACTCCGGTGTCCCCGGAAAGGCACCGACCAGTGTTCTTTCTGCCGGTGTCCCGGTGTTTGATCCCGCTACCGAAGAGCTCTTCGGGTTTGTTCGGATCGAGGCATCGCTGGATCGCCTGATTGAAACGGAAATGCAGCAGAAGCTGAAGTCCACCGCCGAACTGGTGATTCTCGACAACGACTGCACCGTCATTCTGCATCTCTCCAGAAGTTCAGGCCGAATTCGCGAAACAGAAGGCCACGCCATGACGGATCTTCTGGCGGATTTTCAGACGGTGCGGCGTTCTCTGAAAAGCACCGGGGAGTTTTACGACGAGCAGAATCACGCCATTCATGCGACTCGAGTCGATCTGATTCCCGGACGCTACTCGCTGGCTGTCGTTCAGAGCGTCGTCGAAAAGCTCAACGTCTGCGTCAATCGTCCGTCGACCTGTCGGATCTGAAACTCCGGCCAGCTTCCGTTACACGTTTCCATTCCAGGTTGATCACCGGCATCAGCAGCATTTCATGAAAACACTTCTCGTTACGGGGACTGACACCGGGGTTGGCAAAACCTGGATCAGCTGCATTCTGATTAGACAGCTGATCTCCGAAGGCCTGCGGATCGGTGCCTACAAACCTGCCTGCAGCGGCGCCGAATTTTCTGCTGAGGGGATGCCTCACTGGGCCGACGTGGATTCGCTTGCTGCGGCCTGCGACCATTCCGGCGATCCGGATCTTGTGTGCCCGCAGCGTTTTCATGCTCCACTGGCCCCGCCGCTGGCAGCAGTTCAGGAAGGGCGAGCTGTGGACGAGCAGCTTCTGATCAGCGGGCTTGACCGATGGCAGGGAAAAGCCGATCTGGTTGTTGTGGAAGGAGCTGGGGGGCTGCTCTGCCCGATGTCAGATCGTCTCACCGTCGCTGATCTCGCATCGACGTGGAATACGCCGCTGGTGCTCGTCGTCGCGAATCGCCTTGGACTGATCAATCATACACTGCTTTCATTGGAAGTGGCGGCGCGGCGGGGACTTTTGGTCAGGGCGGTGGTGCTGAACGACGTTAGCCCTGATGATTACTCTGCGGCCACCAACCCGAATCTGCTGTCACAATGGATTGGTAGTCTGCCGTTTTTTCGCTGCCTTTATCGTGAGAATGTTCTGAAACCGCTAAATCAGCAGGCAGAAACGATGGAATGGGGCTGTTGAGTGATTCCGGGAATGGGTCAGAATCGGGGATTCTGCATCGAGGACTTGATTTTGCGTTGAAAACTTGTCATTCTGCCCCGCTTCGGAAAATTCGGCGATTGATCGCCGCAGTCTGGTGTGAGGAATCGGGAGTTCTGGGACAATGCACATCCGCAAGGGTGATCTCGTAGAAGTGATCTGTGGAGACGACGCGAAGACTCGCGGCAAGGTACTTTCCGTAGACCGCAAAAATAAACAGCTTGTAGTAGAAGGTGTAAACCGAGTCTACAAGCATGTTCGTCGCGGTCACCCAAAGAGTCCTCAGGGCGGTCGGCTGCACACGGAACTGAAGATTGACGCATCCAACGTGATGCTCATCTGTCCGCAGACCGGAAAACCGACCCGTGTCGGCGTGCGTTTCGCTGCAGACGGCACAAAGGAACTTTTTGCCAAGGTCAGTGGTGCGAAAATGCGGGACATCGCACCAGCGAAGAAGAAAGTCTGATCGGAAGCTGCTTCGGCACGGCGCGATCTGAAATCATCTGAACGGAAGGGACATTGGTATTCAATGTCCCTTTTCTCATTGAGACATCAGGACTTTGTTGATGACGCTGGACGTATCCGATTGCCTGACCCCCTATGAGGCTCATGGTATTCGGTTTCTCTATCCCGATATCTGGGAGATTACAGAGGAAACGGATGCCGACGGCGATATCGTCATTACGGTCACATCGGACGGAACCTGCTTCTGGACTCTGCGAATTCTGCCAGGATGCCCATCTCCGCCCGATGTGGTCAGATCGTGCATCGAAGCGTTTCGGGAAGAATACGACGAACTTGATGAATCGCCATCGCAGATCAGAATCTCAGAGATGCCCGCGTATGCGAGGGATCTGGAGTTTTCCTGCCTCGAACTGCTGAACACGGCGTCGCTGAGCAGTGTCCGATCTTCCGACATGACGCTGCTCATATGGTGGCAGGGCACGGATCATGAACTGCAGGAGATTCGTCCGATTCTGGAGCAGATCACGGAATCAGTTCAGATTCTGAGCCTGCTTGAAGACGGCACCGAATGAGTCGGTGTTCGGCCCAGTTTCAGTTCAGCAGAAATTTACCAAAATCAACGGCCACGGATCGGCTTCTGTTGTGCCCGGTGACTGATTCCGTTTTACACTGCGGGGCAATTGCAGCGGAGACGGGCATGGACGCAGCAGACGGCATCATTCGTGCTCAGAGAACTCACGACAGATTCGGAATGCGGACCTTATGTCGGTAACCTCACTTCCATCAGCCGAAGATTTTGCAGGCTTTGCTGAGAAAGCTCGCTTTGTACCAGTCTACCGTCAGCTCACCGCAGACACCTTGACTCCGGTTTCAGCCTATCACCGGATTGCAGCCGGCGACTGGGCGTTTCTGTTCGAGAGCGTGGTCGGTGGGGAACGCGTTGGCCGTTTCAGTTTTGCGGGAAGTGATCCGTTTCTTTCACTGACGGCTCGTGGTCGGCAGATCACCATTCGTGAACGTGATCGGACTGTTGACCAGAGGGAATGCGAAGACCCGCTGAAGGAACTGGACCAGCTTCTGGCCGGCTACAGTTCTGTACACGTTCCGGGACTTCCGCGGTTTACCGGTGGCGCTGTCGGATTCGCGGCATACGACGTGATTCGGTACACCGAAAACCTTCCGAATTGTCCCGCTGATGATCGGAACCTGCCGGATCTGTGTTTTGCGTTCTACGACAGTATGGTCGTCTTTGAGCACGTGCGGAAGTTTGTGTTCGTCATCGCTCTGGCGGATACTAAAACGCACGACCTTGTGACGGCCAGAAGACTCGCAGAAGATCGGCTGGATACACTCTGTCAGAAGCTTGCCTGCAGCGAAAATCAGCTGCAGTTGTCGGATGTCAACCTTCAGACGGAGCCTTCAACGCTGCCGGAATCCAATTTCACTCCGCAGGGATTTCATCAGGCCGTCGAGTCATGTCGAGAGTTCATTCGGGCCGGTGATATCTTTCAGGTAGTGATCAGCCAGCGATTTGCTCACCGCAGTCGCTCGAAGCCGCTGGATGTTTATCGATCGCTGCGGATGGTCAATCCCAGCCCGTTCATGTTTCTGCTGCGAACTCCCGAAGTGGATCTGGTGGGCAGTTCACCGGAGATCATGGTCCGCGTGGATGGTGGAGAAACGACGATTCGTCCTCTGGCCGGGACGCGACGGCGTGGCCGCACACTGCAGGAAGATCGAGAACTGGAGCAGGAGCTGCTGTCAGACCCCAAGGAGCGGGCAGAACACGTGATGCTCATCGATCTGGCTCGCAACGATGTCGGGCGGGTTGCCGAGTTCGGCAGCGTGGAGCTTTCTGACGTCATGCTCGTCGAACGCTACAGCCATGTGATGCACATTACGTCCAACGTCAGCGGAAAGCTGCGTCCCGGGCTGACAGCGATCGAAGCTCTTCGAGCCGGACTTCCGGCAGGCACTGTTTCCGGAGCACCCAAAGTTCGTGCGATGGAAATCATCGACTCCGTGGAACCACAGAAACGAGGACCATACGGAGGTGCAGTCGGCTACATCGACTTCACAGGGAACATGGATACCTGCATCGCGCTCAGAACGCTGGTGATGAAGGACGGAAACATCTGGATTCAGGCAGGTGCCGGGATAGTTGCAGACAGCGTTCCCGAGCTTGAGTATCAGGAAACTCTGAACAAAGCCAAAGCAATGTTGAAGGCCATCCACATCGCAGACACGCAGCTGACGAAATGATTCGTCTTTACGGTGCCGGCGTGGATCCGGAACGTGACGTCTCGTCAGGCGCAGGTTTCCGCCTTTCGCGAAAGTCAGGTGGCTGATCCAGATTGCCATCCATCAGGCCGCTCCTGAGGGCTGTTTTCGCCGGTGGCGGACTCAGAACGATGTCGTCGGTGGCAGTTCTGTGATGCCATTCAGTTCTTCCGTGAGACGTGGCGCAAGACTGACTCCGACATTCTGCCGAGTCAGAAACGTGATCCCGTCAATCAGCGAAAGATCGCGAAGGACCTCGGTAAGATTCAGGTCGGAAAATTTCCTGGCAATTGTCGTGATCTCAACCCGTTCATGATGCTTGTAGAGCAGCCGGATGATCGAACCGCATGCGTCCACGTCCAGACTGCCGAACTGCTGGACTCTCTGAAAAAGATAGACAGCACCACAGATCAGCCGCTGCGGCAATGCCCCCATGCCCACAATCCGTTCGATCCACGTTCGATCAGACTCAAGACTGCCCAGAGCATAAGTCCAGACGGCACCCATCGTCGGAGCGATATGTACGGGCAACTCGAACTCGTTCACCATTGAGATGTGAACATCATCAGCGAGCGCTGCGCGCATTCGCATCCAGGTCACGGCAGTGATCAATGCCATGATCATCAGAGCCACTGGAGCGTAAATCCACTCACCAAGCCAGCCGACATAGTACGACACCATAAACTTCAGCACACGGTATTCCAGGTAATTTGCCACGAGAGCAAAAAAGACCATGAGAGATGCCGCAGCCAGAACCAGCCGGTTCTGAGTCGTCACGCGTTTCTCCAGCCACTTGCTGAATTCTTCCTTTGTCATTGTTCTGGTCTTCAGGAATTCGTTGCGGTCAGGTCAGGAAGGTCATCCCGAACTCAAACCCGGGAACCACTAATACAGCTTCATCTGACCCCTGCGTTGTGAGTAGGCAGGATGAAATCAGTGACGCCGGCTTTCGCGGTGGATTCTAGCTGGAAGGAGCCGACGTTGTCTCATCAATTCGGCTCCATCTGCTCGAGGTTTTCAGTGACAAGTCGCAGGTGAGCAGGAAGCCAGACCGCAGTCGTTGCAACGCCGTGTCCCAGTAAACTCTTCTCTATCGGCAGACTGAGCGAGGTAATGCCGGACGGAGTATAATCGACCAGAAGGTTCAGTCCGTCGTCGTGACAGCGAGTTCCGGTTTTCCATCGTGCGCACAGAAAACGAAATTCCTCCGGAAAGACCAGTCGCAGATCGGCACTGATCTCCGGGTCGGGCAATGAATGTTCCAGAAATTTTCCGAGGCGGTTCGAGGCATCTGCGTCGATGGGTGGCGGAGATGTGTCAGTTCCTGCAATCCCGAATGCCTGAACCCAGTCACCATAAACAGCAGCGACAGTTTCGTGAGGCAGATGAGGAGGATACAGTGGTTTCGTTGTCCACAGATGATCCGTTGTCTGCGAGGCATCGTCATCGCCGAATTCTGTCTGACTCCCGGAGGCTGGATCACCGGTATCGCTCCGGGAGAACGGTCGGTCATGCAGGACATGAACCAGCGACCGATAACCAGCAGAATCCCAGCCATATCGGACCGGCGTTCCAAAGGCAGCGATGAGTACGTGCCGGGCAAGCGGATGTGGTGACGAGGCCATTTCCAGTGCTCGTCGCGCCAGCTTCCACGTATTCTCAGGTCGTTCTCCGACAGCATCGAAGAACTCATCAACGGCCTTCCGATCGTTCGCGAGCAGGTTGCTCAGAATGGCAAACGCATTGCCGGCGTGTGAGTGTCCCCAGAGCAGAATGGTGTCATCCCGAGCCGGGTCCAGTGAATCCAGATGAAGAAAGAGACGCACAGCCAGCTCAGCTCGCGCCAGATGATGGTTCTGGCTGCTCCACCCGGGAACAAGAATCCGGACATCCGGAACCTTTCCCACGATGGATTGAAATGATTCCTCAAACTCCGGCGTGTAGTTCCCGACGTCCTTCGTGACTTTCATCGTCAGTGGACGTGAATTCTCCTGCAGTGCATCGGCAATTCGCGTGAATCGCGAAGCCATTGACGGCATGAAATCACCAGCCGAACGCATCCGTCCGGCCAGTCCGAGAGGATCGTGGCCCATGAATGTTCCGTGCACGAGAATAACGTGCCGAACACCAAGGTGAGTGTGGAGTCGTGAAAAATCGAACCCATCCGAATCTGCGAGAGTCAGAGTCTTCCGAACTGGCTTCCGTGAAGGACGTGTCGGATAGGGCTGGTGATGGAATCGATTCAGAGCCGGCATGATTCGGGAACTGCCTCAGAGATTGTGAACTCGATCGACAGAGACAATGGTCTCCGCAGAGTTCGCACCTGACGTCAGAGTGACCAATTCCCGAACCAGCGTCAATCCTACTTGAAATTCTCCATCATCTGGATTCCGGCGGGGCCGACCAGCACCACAAAAATCCCGGGGAAAATAAAGAGCACCAGAGGAAAGATCATTTTCACCGCAGACTGCTGAGCTTTCTCTTCCGCCATCTGTCGACGCTTGATTCGCATCGTGTCGGATTGAACTCGAAGCGCATGGGCGATGGATGACCCGAACCGGTCGGCCTGAATCAGGATCGCCACCAGAGCACGAACATCGTCGACGCCTGTTCGAATCCCAAGATCTCTCAGGACCTCTCGTCGAGGCTTTCCCATCTGCATGTGCATGTTGGCCGTCGCGAGTTCAGAGCAGACTTCCGGAGCACCGTCGGCCATCTCTTCTGCGACGCGCCGCATCGCTAAGTCCAGACCAAGACCAGCTTCCACACAGACGACCAACAGGTCGAGTGCATCCGGCAACTGCCGAAAGATTTTCGTCTGACGATCCATCTTTGCCAGAGTCAGAATGAGCTCCGGCAGATAGAACCCAAGTCCGCCGCCGATCACCAGTGACATCCAGGAATTGGAACCGGGTGACGACCTGAGCAGAGCGTACCCTCCACCAAAGAAAAGCCCTGCCATCAGTCCCGTGAACTTGATTGCCAGAAAATTTCGCGACGCCGAGGGACCGCTGTAACCGGCATTCGCGAGGCGAATCTTCAGATTGCTCTGCTCCATCTCACTCTTCGGCTGAAGAGCAGCCGACAGTGCAGGAGCTGCCTTTTCCAGCATGTTATTGACGGCACCGGCCTGCTTCTGCTGAGATTCTCGTTTCGCTCGAGCGAACGGGTCACGAATATCGTCCAGACGTTCGGCAGCCCGAGACTGCTTCTTCGTGAAGATCGTGCTGAGTACCCAGCAGACCGATGCCACACCAATGAACGTCGCCCCAAGGATGATTATCTGAGGATTCATGATTGTCTGTCCGATGTCCGACCGAGTGAGATGTCGCGGTCACTGCCGCGAAGGTATCTCCGAAGATCCCTTTTTGCCGGCTTCCATGCCCGGTATCAGTTTCCTGATCTGAATCTGCCCTCCAGCAGGCTCTGCTGTGCAGGCTCACACTTTGATATCCACGATCTTCTTGATGCAGATCGCACCCAGAATCTGAAGGAAGATTGCGCCATACATCATTTTCTGTCCGGTCGGGTGAGTAAACAGCACCATCACATAGCCAGGGTTGATGTAATAGACCGTAAGAAACAGAACCACGGGCAGCCCCATGAGAACGACCCCGCTGATTCGACCTTCACCGGTCAGTGCCTTGACCTGACCGAGAATCTTGAAGCGATCACGAACGAGGCTGCTGATCTTGTTCAGAATTTCTGCAAGGTCACCCCCGGCCTGACGCTGGATGGCTACCGCGGTGACGAAGAATTTCAGGTCCACGTTCGGAATCCGATCCAGCATATTCCTCAATGCGGCATCGATGGAGATTCCCATGTTCTGCTCTTCGTACACGGTTCGGAATTCCGTGGAAATCGGTGCCGGCATCTCTGTCGCAACGACACTCAGTCCGGAAGCAAGACTGTGTCCTGACCGAAGAGCTCGCCCCATCAGCTCCAGTGCATCCGGGAGCTGCTTTTCAAAACGATTGAAACGTCGACGTCGACGAAGCAGCAGCCAGATCCATGGTCCGCAGAACCCGAAGATTGCTCCGACAGGAATCAGCGGTCCCGGAGCTCGCAAGATCATGGTCAGCATGGCCCCCAGCAGCGCCGTTCCCCCGCAGAGAAGGAGAAACTGTTCAAACCGCATCGGACAGTCGGATTGCCGAAAGAACATCGGAAGCCGTTCGAATCTCCGAACGATCCCGGTCACGATTCCATTGGCGCTTTCCATACCGTCACGAACCAGCGACTCGGTGACCTCTTTGCGAGTCGGTGCGGACTTTCCTGTGAATGCTGAAAGTCGAGCTTCCACGCTGTTATCGGAACGTCCCTGCAGAATCATTCCGATGCCGAACACGAGTGCCAGCATTCCGACGAACGCAGCAATCAGAATAATGGTAACGGGTTCCATAATGATCCTCAGTGACTCTTGTTCCTGAACTCTCCGGGAATCTGATGCTCAGAATGAAACAATCGGGACAATCTCAGATGAACCTTTAGATCCCGGAATTACGGAGTCCGCATGGTTCTCTGAGCAAAGAGACCTGCCGGGAGTCTGACACCTGATGCTTCGAGCAGCTCGACGCATTTCGGACGAACACCTGTCGATTCAAAATGCCCGAACGCCTTGCCGTTTTCGTTAATGCCCGCCTGAACGAATCGGAAGATGTCCTGCATGACGATGGTTTCACCTTCCATACCGACCACTTCAGTGATGTAGGTCACCTTTCGGGGACCACCCTGAAGTCGGTTGGCCTGAATGATGAGATGCACTGCGGATGCAATCTGCTTGCGGATTGCGATGAGCGGCAGTTCGATGCCGCTCATGTTGATCAGCGTTTCAATTCGGGAGATCGCATCGCGAGGATTGTTGGCGTGAACCGTCGTCAGCGATCCGTCGTGACCGGTGTTCATGGCCTGAAGCATGTCCAGAGCTTCGCCGCCTCGACATTCCCCGATGATAATCCGGTCGGGCCGCATTCGAAGGGCGTTCTTCACGAGGTCCGTCGCAGTGACGCGGCCTTTGCCTTCGATATTCGGTGGTCGTGTTTCCAGACGCAGGACGTGTTCCTGCTGCAGCTGAAGTTCCGCCGCGTCTTCAATCGTAATGATTCGATTCTCATTCGAAATGAAGCTCGAAAGCGTGTTCAGCAGCGTCGTTTTACCGGAACCGGTACCGCCGCTGATGATCATGTTCAGGCGAGCCTTCATGCCGCCTTCCAGAAACATGACCATTTCGGGCGTGAAGGCTCCGAATTTCAGAAGGTCTTCCAGTGTGAGCGGGTTCGATCCGAATCGGCGAATCGTGAGTGACGGACCGTCCAGAGCCAGCGGTGGAATGATCGCATTGAGTCGTGAGCCGTCCGGAAGTCGAGCGTCAACCATCGGAGAGGTTTCGTCAACTCGTCGACCAACCTTGGAGACGATCCGGTCAAGGATCTGCAGGAGATGGTCGTTGTCGCGAAACGTCACATCCGATTTCTGAATGCGTCCGCCTTTTTCAATGAACACATTCTTCGGGCCGTTGATCATGATGTCCGCGACGCCCTCTTCCTTGAGCAGCAGTTCGAGCGGACCAAATCCGAATGCTTCATCGAGAACTTCTTCAACAAGTCGCTCTCGTTCGGAACGATTGAGCATCGGGTTTTCTGTGTCGCAGAGATGCTCCACGACAACCCGAATTTCGCGACGGAGTGAGTCTCCTTCCAGCTCAGAAAGTCTAGTCAGGTCGAGCTTCTCGACAAGCTTCCCGTGAATGTGAGCCTTGAGGGCTTCAAAATCACTGCTGTTCGATCGTGCTTGTTTTGCTGGGGCAATCATGTCCGGTCCGCTCCGTAGAATTCCGTTTTCCGACGATTCGTTCTCTCAGGTCGGTCGGAACAAATCTCGTGATTTCACAGCGATTTGTCCGATCCTTCGAGGTGTCATCGCGCAATGACAAAACTGTCATGGAGTAATGATCTCTCTGGAAGATAGGTCACGGTTTTCTGATCTGACGGACGGAATATTCAGAAATGTTGCATTCCGCACACTTTTGCAGCCGGAAATCGGCAGTCAACGGGGCAATCTGCATCGGTTGATCCGGTGATTCCGGAGTTGCCATGACGCGGGGATTTTCGCGGCACGTAAAGCTGCAGAGCGCATGACTGCTGCAGGAGCGAACCTGGCGCACACTTCTGCCTGTCTGTTGAACAGCCGGAATGCCGACGCTGCAGACTCAGATTGCGCGGAGAACAGCAGCGGCGCTCTGACCGGTTGCTGTGCGATTGACGCTGATTGCTGTCCGAGTGTTCATCCGGCGAGGTGACTCGCGGACAATGTTCAGGCGGCAACGAGGATCAGGGATTTCGTAGTTGAGCGTGGCCGGAACCTCTCCGTATTTCAGAGCCAGCAGAGTTCCTGCCAGTTCAACCGCTCCGGCGCCCGCGTCAAAATGACCGACAAAACTCTTCATTGCCGTCACAGGAATCTTCAGAACACAATCACCAAGAGCCCGGTGGTACGCCCTTGACTCAACAATGTCATCGGCCTGCGTACTCTTTCCCTGAGCATTGATATGGCCGAGTTCTTCGGGGCGAATACCTGATCTCTGAATTGCTGACTGCATCGCTCGAACAAGTCCGAGCCCTGCGGATTCGTTGGCGTGACCCTTGCCGTCACATCCGGCACCGATTCCGAGGATTTCCGCGTAGATGCTTGCTCCACGACGAACTGCATGCTCGTAAGTCTCGATGACGAACGATGCGGCACCTTCTCCCACGACCGCTCCATCACGTTCGAAGTCAAACGGACGGCAGGCTCGTGACGGATCGTCAGCTCGGCGAGACAAACCCTCGAAGCGATGAAACTTCGCAATGTCCACCGGGTGAATGTTGGAACTGCAGGCGCCCACAATCATGCAGTCCGCGCGGCCAGCTTCGAGCACACGGACAGCTTCCGACAAGGCCAGCAGTGCCGATGCATCCCGACTGGTGATCGTGTTGTTCGGCCCCATTGCATTGTGATCGATGGAGACATGGCATGCGGGCATGTTCGGCAGCTGTCGGAGCAGCCAGAGTGGAGCAATCTGCGACATGGCCTGATCGCTCCAGCGGCTCGGATCAAATCCATTCTCGCCTGAGCAGGCAGCGGCAGCCGCCAGAAGTTCTGACGGGTGACAGGTCATTCGACCAGCACCAAACTCGACACCAAAACGCTCAGGATCGATGTCACCGCGAGCAATTCGAGCGTCGCTGACGGCAAGATTCGCGGAAGCGACACCGAGCTGAATATCGCGAGACATCACCTTCAGAAATTTTCGATCTCGCAGATGAAGCGACGGATCAAAATCGCGGACTTCAGCACCAAACGCCGAAGGTAGCCCCTCGGTCGGCATTGACTGCAGGTAGTCAATACCGGAACGATTGTGCAGAAGACTGTCCCAGAAGCGGTCGTTTCCGATACCGATGGGTGAAACCACACCGATTCCGGTCACGACCACGCGAACCGCTTCGCGCCCAGCCATGGCACTGCCTCAAATTCAGATGACCGGATCGCACGATCTCTTTGCGCCCCGGTCAGACCCATCTTGGATTCGCCGATTAATCTTTCTGATCGGCAACAGCCGGCCTCATTCCCCAGTCAGCCGACTCACGTCTATTGTTTTTCCTCATTCGCTGAAGAAACGCGGTCGGGATCAAAATTCTTCCCGACAACCTCCTGTAATTCTCCCGATTCTTTCAGCGTCGAAGCCCCCGCTGCGAAACTGAAATTCTCTGGAGAATCCTCCATTTTTCTTTACTTGACCGCCGTTTCAAAGCGGCGATCTCTCAGTCTGAATTGTTTTTCAAAACTGGAAGACTGATTTCCCCAGTTCTGACGCAGACCACCCAGACTCCACAGCCTCAGATTACACGCGGCTCCATTGATTCTGTCAAGTCCGGCCACCAGCACCGTCGGGTTGTCCCTGAGATAATCCTGAATAACTGCACATAAGGTCACCCTCGCGAGAGGCGATTTCCCTGATTCCGAGCCGACATTCGGAGAATTCTCCTCCACAGGGTGACGGCAGAAACCAGGATTGCTGACCCACACCGGCTGAGTTCCTGTTTCAGAAACAGGGGACACAAGCCCACATTTGTGGTAGAAACCCTGACGAGTCGTAATGTTCCAGGGATGACCGACGTCTGTGTCTCAGATTCTGTGGAATTATGGAAGGGCAGTCCGATGGCCGAGGTGCTGGATAGTTTTCAGATCGAGTGGCACGGCAACACAGTGGTTCTGAAGCCTGCGTCCAGCGTGGAATCGCTCAGCTGGGATCTTGTCGAGCAGGCCGCTGATCTCGTCATGGAACCACTCAACGCACAGGAAGCGCCGATGGTCGTGGTCGATCTCAGCAGCGTTGGTTATTTCGGTTCAGTGTTTCTGGCCCTGCTGCTTCGATGCCACAAATTTGTGAAAAAGAAAGGCGGAGAACTGGTGCTGTGTGGTGCGAGCGAAATGGCTCTGGAGCTCCTTCGAATCACAGCACTGGACACGATCTGGGCGATCTATGACACACGTGAAGAAGCAATGCAGGCACTCCTGTCCTGAGACGCCGCATTCTGACTGCCGCGACTGATCTGACTGCCGCAAGTGATCTGACTGCCGCGAGTGAAAGGAGTCTGCCAAATGGCTGAGCGACAGCACCTGAAACACCCGAATGCCTCGGAGTCCAGTGTCATCGAACACATGGACGAACTTCGTCTGCATTCGGAACTCATCGAAGAAATCAAGACGACGGCGGACAAGCTTCAGCAGGATGGCGCGTCGCGAGGCGACCTGAAAATCCTGAGCCGTGCACTGCGAGAGCTTCGATACGCTTTTAAAGTATTCGCTCCCTACCGCCGGAATCGCAAGGTCTCTGTGTTCGGTTCGGCCAGAACACGTCAGGATCATCCCAACTGGTCTCAGGCTGAAGCATTCGGCCGACGAATGGCAGAAGAAAACTGGCTGGTTGTGACGGGAGCCGGCGGCGGCATCATGGAGGCCGCTCATCGCGGATCCGGTCGCGAGATGGCGATGGGGCTGAACATCATGCTGCCCTTCGAACAGGCTGCGAACCCAGTGATCGCCGGCGATCCGAAGCTCGTGAACCTGAAGTACTTCTTCACTCGAAAACTGCTCTTCGTCAAAGAAGTTCACGCTGTTGTTTCATGTCCTGGTGGTTTCGGAACGCTGGATGAAGCATTCGAGACACTGACACTGGTGCAGACCGGCAAACGAGACCTGATGCCGCTGATCATGCTCGATGAACCAGGCGGGACTTTCTGGTCCGGATGGATGAGCCATGTCAAAAGCGAACTTCTGGCGAATGAACTGATCTCTCCGGCCGATCTTTCATTGTTTCGAGTGACCGACAATGTGGAAACGGCCGTCGATGAAATTCTTGGCTTCTACAGCGTCTACAACAGCATGCGTTTCATTCGTGATCGACTGGTCCTGCGTCTTCATGTCGAACCGTCAGCAGATCTGATTGTGCGGCTGAACGATGAATTCAGTGACATCTGCCTGAGCGGAAAGATAGAGAAAACGGAGGCTCATCGGCTGGAAGCTGACGATGCTCATCTGATGCAGCTGCCGCGCCTGGCGCTGACATTTGATCGAAGAGCCGTCGGACGTCTGCGTCAGATGATTGATCTGCTGAACTGCGAGCTCGAAGGCTATTGCTCCATTCTCTGAGGCGTTTCTCACCGGAACCATGTGTTCTGCAACGAGTAGTGCTTTGTCAGAGCTAAAACAGGGTTGTTGCGTCATTCCCGCGCAGGCGGGAATCCACACTGGGGCAATGGATTCCCGCCTGCGCGGGAATGACGATCCGGCAATCAAGGTGTGACAAAGCAACTGCTGCTCAGTCCGTTTCCGGCTGTTCTGTTTCGGCTGCAGCGATGCATTCGAGCGCCAGGCGAGCTGCCTGCTGTTCCGCTTCTTTCTTGCTCTTTCCCCAGGCGGGGTCATACGTTGTTGAACCGACCCGAGCGGAAATGCAGAATTCGCGAGCGTGATCAGGACCACGTTCGTCAACGACGACGTAATCCGGCGTCTGATTCCCGTTTCTCTGAATTCGCTCCTGCAGCAGACTCTTGTAGTTCTCCGTCTCCTGAGAGCTGCACTGCTGAATTTCCTCTTCGAAGACGCGAAGAATAAATTCCCGAGCTGCTTCGATGCCACCGTCTGAATAGATTCCCGCGATGAGCGATTCCACGGCAGCGGACAGAATGGAATCCGGAATCGTTGTGAGCCCTCGGCCCACCAGAATCAGATCTCCAAGTTCGAGACGACGAGCAATCCTTGCACAGACACTTCGGCTCACCAACTGCGACTTCATCTGTGTCAGGAAGCCTTCGCGATGGTCAGGAAACTTCTGAAACAGAAGCTCACAGATCACGAGCCCCAGCACTGCATCGCCGAGGAACTCCAGCCTCTCGTTGGAATCAAGGCGAGTTTCAGCTGACGAGCTATGCGTGAGGCATCGTCGGAGCAGCTTTCTGTCCGTGAACTGATAACCAATTCGAATTTCACACCGACTCACGATTTCTTCGATGTCGGCGATGGAACGTTCAGTCAAGTTTCAGAATCACTCAGGTGGGAGAATACTGGCAAGAAATGAAGGCGATCACGAGTCTCATGGGCCGTCGTTCAATGGGCAGTCGTTCAACGGAAAAATGATACGATCTGTGGGGCATTCCAGCGAGCCTCCTGAGGACAATTTTCGGAATGCACTGACTCCCGACGGAAGCGATGCATGAATGATGACCTTTTCCATGTCTCCCTGGTGCCTGAATCCCTCAAAAGTTCTCGCATTTTATGGTCTCCGTTCGCTTCTCTTGCCAACATTGTTCTCAATCTTCTCCGGATTAAGGTGTCCTGGAACCACTTCTCATTCTGAGGAAATCCATCAACGTATCAGAGCTGATTTCCACGAATTCTTACATTCCACGACCTCTCGTACCAGGACAGTAAATCGATCGACAGACATTCGACGGTGGAATCCATTGTTTGTCTGACCAGAGGTTCTCCTGACGGAATCCGTACAAATCGACGGCGGCAGTTCAGGTTCTGTGTCGTAAATGATGATCTGGAAATGGTTTGTGTTGAACATGAAGCAGCCTTAACTCTGCCTCAGTGAAATCCGGAAGATGACTTTCTCGGCTGATCACGGAGATTCTCGCGGAAATTGTTCGGAAGCATTCCGTCGACGGCAACCACTTCTCTGGAAATTGCATCAAGTCGAATACTGATCCGGCAGGCAGAATTTCGGGACGTTGGAAGTCACCGAGATGACATGCCTTCCGAAACTTTTCAGTCAAACTGTTCATCCGAGGAAAGGATCTTCGTTCATGAAAACAATCCGCTGGACTCTTTGCGGCGCCGTGGCCGTTGTCGCTCTTGGTTCAATGATCGCCCGCTCCCCGTTCACGCTTCACAAATCCCTCGTCGCTCAGGAACAGCCGAACACTGCGGCACTGGCACGAGCCGATGAGATTTCGGGAGCGTTTCGCGCGGTTGCGAAGAAAACGCTTCCTGCTGTCGTTTCCATCGAAGCCATCGGGAAGGTGCGGCAGCCCTCCATGGCACAACTGGGAGATTCGTTGGGAGGTGACCCGTTTGCAGACCATCCATTTCTGAAAGACTTCTTCGGGAGAATGCCGGATCGCGTTCCCGGACAGGAATCCGGATCACCGGAACGACGATCTGTCGGACAAGGTTCCGGTTTCATCATTGATCCGTCCGGCATCATCATGACGAATGCTCATGTTGTGCAGGGGGCTGACGAAGTGAAAGTACAATTGAGCGACGGGCGCGTTCTTCGTGCAACCGAAGTGAAAGTCGACGACCGCGCTGATGTGGCGATCCTTCGTGTCAGCGTCAACGAGCAGCTGCCGTCGCTGCCACTCGGCGACGATGAACAGATGGAGATCGGCGACTGGGTCATGGCCTTCGGAAGCCCCTTCGGTCTGCACAGGACCGTGACACAGGGAATCATCAGTGCCAAATCCCGCGGACTGAAGGGCAGCCGGATGCGGCAGGAATTCATCCAGACAGATGCTGCGATCAATCCGGGTAACAGCGGCGGGCCACTCGTGAACCTGCGTGGTGAGGTCATCGGTATCAACACGGCGATCTCAACCAGCAGTGGTGGTTATGACGGAGTCGGTTTTGCTGTGCCGGTGAGTCTGGCTCGCTGGGTTGGTGATCAGCTGACTCAGAATGGGAAAGTGCGTCGAGCATATCTCGGGGTGATGCCTCAGGAAATCGATGCTGATCTCGCAGATGCACTGAAGATGACTTCGCCGCATGGTGTGCTGATTGCCGAAATCACAAAGGATTCTCCCGCTGACAAAGCAGGGCTTCAGATTGAAGACGTCGTTATCCGCCTGAATGGTCAGGAAATTACGAGTTCCCGGAAGCTGATCGCTGTAGCGGAACGACTCACGATCGGCGAATCCTATCCGATCGTGATCCTGCGGGATGGTCAGGAGAAGGAACTGAAACTGACAGTCGGTGAGTTCCCTGAAAAACTGCTCGCAGAGAAATCAGACGCCGAAGCGGAGGGGCAGAGTTCCGGTGCAGCAGCATCTTCCGGACTGCTCATCGAGGAGCTCGGGGTCGAAGTTGAGCCCATGACTCCGGAGATTGCTGAACAGCTGAATCTTCCCCAGCCGACTGGTGTCGTTGTCACGTCAGTACGCCGTGGAGGTCTGGGACAGACACTTGGGATCTCCGCCGGAACTGCGATCCTGAAGATCGGAAGCACAAAGATCAGCAGCGTGGACGACGTGAAGGTGGCGGTGGCTGAGGCCAAAAAGCAGGGGCAGGTGCTGATGTTCCTGAAGACCGCCAACGGTAACCAGTTCATCAGTGTGCCGTTTCGAAGTGCTGAATGATTCTGCACGCTGAATAATTCTGCACCAAGCTGAAGATGGCCGGAACTGTCACTCTCTGACAGTTCCGGCCAATTCGTTTGTGCTCTGTCAAAGATCAATTGATGTATGCCACTGGCTACGCCAGTGCTTTTCAAACAACAGCACAGACTGGAATCCGGTGTCATGATCTGGCATCCCGCCTGCGCGGGATTGACGGAAGTCCTGATTCCTGGATGTACCGGAGCAACAGCCATGCCGGCATTCACGATACAGGGAGCAGTTCGGAGATCGGCGATCCGAATGGCAGAATCGGCATGGGGCGTCCGTTGTGGTCAGGGAATGACTGCTCGTAATCGATCCCGAGATGACGGTACACCGTTGCCCAGAGATCATTCGGCGTCAAAGGCCGTTCCCTCGGCTCCTCACCTCGAGAATTCGTGGATCCAACGACCTGCCCTGTTCGCATCCCGCCACCTGCAACGAGCATCGACATGGCCTGCGGCCAGTGGTCTCGCCCCGGTTGCATGATTTTGGTCTGCGTCCCCTTCTGGTGAGAGATTCGCGGTGTTCGTCCGAACTCACCCGTCACGACCAGAAGAACCCTTCGGTCGAGCCCCCGCTGGTAAATGTCTTCCACAAGTGCGGTGACAGCCTGATCGTAAATTGGAAAACGAATCCGAGCATCTTCGAAGATGTGGC
This sequence comes from Planctomyces sp., assembly GCA_046345315.1. Taxonomy (GTDB): domain Bacteria; phylum Planctomycetota; class Planctomycetia; order Planctomycetales; family Planctomycetaceae; genus F1-80-MAGs062. The sequence continues at coordinate 44,308 of JBKDKA010000048.1, read as the reverse complement.
AGTTGACGGCATGGGAATCCCAGTTGTACGTGCCGGCCTTCAGCTGGCGAATTCCCGACTGATAGGGATTCTCCATCACCATCGTCACGAAGCTGCATCCCGCTTCGACAAGCCGTCGAGCCATCAGAGCTCGCTGACCCCATGCGTGGCGGCCATAGCGATCACGAAGCGAATCAGGTTCCTGTGAAAGGTCAAACGCATTTCGAGCAGCATCACTGGTCAGCAGTGAGATCGCCTGCCGATTGAAGCCATCCATCGCCGACATCAGGCCGGTCTGATCGATCTGTCGTCGAAGACCGTCGAAACTGTTCAGGAGTGCGGAACGATCACTCAGTCGCGCTGACGTCGATTTGTTGAGCGAAAGATTCGTCACCTGAAACCTCGGATCACTGGGATCGCCGGGAATGTTAAAGGGCACATACGACGGGCCGAGATACGCTGCGCCGAAACTGTAAACATCGACGCCGGCACGTCCGGGTTCTGTGCCGGAAACATAGTTTGGAAGTGCACCCTGGTGAGTCTCTCGGCAGCGAGCCACGATCGAACCTGCTGCGGGAGCATCATTGACGAATCCATCGGGAGTCGCTGGGATGCGCCCGGTCAGGAAGCGTTTGTGGCCACCGCCATGATCAGAAAAGTCGTGCGCGACGGAACGAATGATCGTGTAACGGTCGGCACACTTTGCATGAAGCGGCAGTAATTCGCAGACATCAAAGCCCGGCACATTCGTACTGATCGGCTGAAACAGCCCTCGGTAGTCCGAAGGTGCGTCCGGCTTCATGTCGTACATCTCCATGTGAGGAGGTCCGCCGGGAAGCCAGATGAAAATGATCGATGTTTCCTCAGGACGATCTTTCTGTCCCTCTCGCTCCGCAGCCGCAGCCGCAGCTCTCATCTGAAGAAGACTGCTCAGCCCCGGCATCCCAAGCCCGAGTGCTCCGATTTCGAGACAACTGCGCCGCGACACGGGACCTGGACAGAGAAGCTTCGAAAGATTTCCGTTGATCGCCATGGTTGATTCCGATCAGTTCACTTCAGCGAACAGAGCCAGGCGATCAGGTCTGCGGCCTGCTGCGGCGTGAGGTCACGCAGCAGAAGTTCCGGCATCAGCGATTTCTGCTGCGAGACGAGTGTCTCGACATCAGCCGCAGCAACTCGAACCTCGCGGTTCTGTGCATCCCTGAGCACCACATGATTCTCGGTCTTTTCAACAAGAAGTCCGGTGTGGACGAATCCGTCACGCGATTCAAGAATCCACGGTACATACTTCTGATCGATAAATCGAGAGGGTTCGAGGACATGCTGAAGCATCTCCTTCGGCGGATACTTCTTCCCGATCTGCGAAAGATCCGGACCAAGCGTTTCACCAGAATCACGAACTCGATGACAGCTGCGACACGAAGCAGCTCCCTCACGGAAGAAATATTGTCGACCACGTTCCGGATCGGCTTCCATGGACAGCAATTCATCCACGTTGATGGATGTTCCCAGTCGCTTCTGTCTCATCGCTGCTGGAACAAATCGTTCCAGAACATCACGAACTTCCGACTGCGGATGCTCTGTTGCCACCTTCAGTGCCGCCACCGTGACCGCTGCGGTGAGCTCCTTCTTCTGCAGCAGGCCGGATAATCTCACGGCCCCTCGCGTCGTCGCGGTCAGCTCACGAATCGCGGATTCGTACGTCGCCGGATCATCTGACTTCAGCGCCTGAACCGACTTCTCTGTGGCTGCGTTGTGTATGGCAAAAGACGGTTCAGAAGTTGGCGTAGCTGATGTGTCTGCTGCCGGCATGGCGGCAATCCAGTCGTGGATCAATGCCACTCCCCGCTCGTCAACTTCTTCTGATCCGAGACGCGGCATTCGGCCGCCGCCCATCTTCGCGATTCGGTAGTGCAGAATGGAACCGATCGGGTCTCCCGGTGCAATCAGTTTCCCATGAGCAATTCCGAATGCCCCTTGCGACGGACGAACATTGAGTAGCTTCGCCTCTTCGAGCTTTGCTTCCCACATCAGTTCAATCGTTGCGCTTCCTCCTGCATGTGGCTGATGACAGTGAGCACAATTCAGATGCAGCCACGAACGAGCACGAGCGTCCAGGCTGGCGTGTTCATCGTACGGGCTCACGAATTTTGAAGCCTCATCCAGTTTCTCCGGAATGCTGCCGGTGAGCCATCGGAGATCTTTCATCGCGGTGAGCTGATTGTTCTTTTCGGGGCCGCTGGTGTTCAGTACGCGATTCAGCTGCATCAGACTAAAGCCGAGTGGTGAAGCACTCTGCACACCCATCATGCTGGTTTTCTTGTCGATCCAGGCGTTGTGGCAAAGCTGGCATTCGCTTCGAGCAGCGAATCGCCATTTCAGTTCGTATGCTGCATGTTCCTCTGCTTTGCCGTTTGAGCTGATCCCGGTCGGCAACTTCAGAACGACACTGTCTCCCGCAGCGGGGACGAGTTCTGCATCCGTCTGACCATCATTCCATCGATACGTATAAGGACGCCAGCTTCCCTGCTCGCGATGCAGAATCTGAGTTTCCAGTCGTCTGCGAGTCTGCTCTTTGCTGCTGTTCGATTCGAAGCTGACCGTTTTTGCGATCACGGCTCCGTCGGGAAATACGAATCCACCATCCGCTTCGACAGAAACCGGCTGATCACCGGGAAGAGCCAGCCAGCGGCGAGATGATGTTCCATCAGCCCAGTGATGAGCATTGATCTCATATTCGGTGACACCGGGCGACGGAGTTTCGTTCACGAGGTCTGTGAACAGGCCCGTCTCACTGAGTCGCAGCGGAAAACTTGATGCGGTTTCCTTCTGAGGATTCGGTGCCAGCTGGTAAATCGTCTGAGTTCGGTTGTAATCAACGAGGTAAAGTTCGCCGTTGGTGTCTTCGCCGAATCCGACGAGCGCCAGCGGAGTCTGAGCCAGCTCTTTCTGCCAGGTGACAGTCTTTCCGTCATGACGCAGTGCCCAGACCCGCCCCGTCTGAAAGTCGCCATAAACGTATGCTCCTTTCAGTTCCGGCAATCGTGAACCGCGATAAACGTATCCGCCGGTGATTGACGCTGCCTCGGAGTGAGGATGGCTCACAGTGGGTGGAAGAATGGGTGTCGGACCGCGAGGGCTTTCCGGAAGCGCCGGCTGAGGCCCCTCCATGATGGGCCATCCATAGTTTCCACCTTTTTCCACTCGATAAATCATTTCCCAGAGCTGCCAGCCGACATCACCAACCCACAGATCGCCGGTCGCCGGATCAAAACTCATTCGCCACGGATTGCGAAATCCGTAAGCCCAGATTTCCGGGCGAGCACCAGGGATTCCGATCAACGGATTGTCCGGTGGCACTCGATACCCGCGGTCTCCTTCGGTGGCATTCACATCGATTCGGAGGATGGCAGAAAGAAGATTGGTGACGTCCTGACCAGCGAGGAGCGGATCCGGAGGTGACGGACCACCGCCGTCTCCCGTGGAAATGTAAAGATAACCGTCCGGACCGAATTTCAGACTGCACCCGTTGTGCCCACCGGACCACCACTGAATGACCGGAACCTCACTCGCAGGATCAATCACCGGTGGCTGTGTTGCCGAAACCGTGAATCGCGAAATGTGACTGCCATCCGGTATGTCGCTCTTTGTAATATAGCACAGGTAGATGTAATGGTTCTTTTCAAAATCCGGATGAAACGTGATCGAATAAAGAGCCGTGACTTCAGGTCGGTGCTGCTTCAGGTCAATGACAAGATCCGGTGTCTTGACAGTTGAATCCCGAGGGAAGGAAAGGACCTTTCCTCCTTGCTCTGCGACGAAGATTCTGTCGAGCCCGGGAGCTGAGCCAAGTTCGAGCGGCAGGGTGAATGTCAGGTCCGGAAACGCAGGTTCCACGACATAAGGCGGCGGAGGATCCGGAACACCTTTGATGTTCGAAGCAGTCCACGGCTGCCGTTCTGTGATCCGAGGTCCCGGACTCAGTTCAGCAGACAGGGCACTGCTCTGAAGCACGAAAAAAAGGAGTGCCTGGAACGGAATCAGCAGAAGAGCGGGAAGAGTCGCTCTGAATGAGCCGAATCGTTCAACTGCAGAGAGCCTTTTTACTGACATTGATCTGATCGTCCGGGGGCGGGTGACCGGTTGGCGGAAATCGTCACTGGTCGATTGATTCTGTATCGCTGGCAGGTTCAGCATCAATGGCTGGATCATGATGGAATCATCTCCGGAAACAGGTAAAGCACGCTCTGTGTCGGGTCCCCGTTCGGGATCTGTAGTGCGTTGATTCGTCAGTCCATCGAGTGGATTGACGGTGTCGCCGAATGGCTTATGTCAGACTTTGACGAGTGAGCAATGTGTGCGGAATTCGACGACCTGTCCATCTCCAGAGCGACAGAATTCCGGGAACGGACAGTTCCCCCTGAGAGCGATTCGCTTTCGGGCAGACGCTGAACGAGTGTGTTTTCCGGTGGCGACTCTGAATTAAAAACAGGCATTACGATAGAGATTGTGGTGAAATTTTGAACAAAAGTCCTGCGAAGCCTGCGGAAGAAGTTGTTGATCGTGAGATATTGAAATCCATCTCCTTGACAATCCGCGGAATCAGCTGTATCAATAATGAAGGCGGACGTCGCGTTTTCCTGACGCGGCATGTTAGCCGCACAGAATCTCAATTCTGCTGAATCCCACCTTCTCGCTTCCTGTCAGGCAGACTGTTCCCTGCCCGGAGAAGCGCCTTCCCTGGAGTGTCTCGTATGTCCTCTGGCACGTCACGACGGTCCTTCCTTCATGTTGGCTTCTGTGGTGGCATTGGTCTGACGCTCGCACAGTATCTGCGAATGCAGTCCGCTCAGGGGGACATCAAGAATTACGAGAGCAAAGAGGGCACTGCAAAATCAGTGATCTTCATCTTCCTCCCCGGAGGAATGGCTCACCAGGAAAGTTTCGACCCAAAACCGTACGCCCCCATCGAATACCGGGGCCCGATGAATTCAATCGAAACGAAGGTTCCCGGTGTGTTCATCAATGAACGCTGGGTGCAGACTGCAGCAGTGATGGACAAGATCACAATCTGCCGGTCGATGACTCATGGCGAAGCGGCCCATGAGCGCGGAACGCACAACATGTTCACCGGCTATCGGCCAAGCCCGGCGCTTTCTTATCCGAGCATGGGAAGCGTTGTCAGTCACGAATTTGGCCCTCGCAACAATCTTCCACAGTACGTCTGTATCCCAGGGCAGCCAAACGAATTTGCCGGCACGGGTTATCTGAGTTCTTCGTTCGCGCCTTTCAGTCTGGGATCAGATCCTGCTGATGGTGGGTTTACCGTTCGTGACCTGCAGTTGCCGGGCGGAGTCACCGATGATCGGTTCTCTCGACGTCGAAAAGCTCTCGATGCGGTGAATGACTACTTCGTCAGCCGAGAAAAAGCTGACTCGCTGGATGCCGTCGATACATTTTATCAGCGAGCCTACGGGATGCTCAGCTCCCCGACAGCACGCGAAGCGTTCGATCTCAGCAAAGAGCCGGACTCGCTTCGCGATCAGTACGGCCGCAACACTGCTGGTGCTCGCATGCTGATGGCTCGCCGTCTCATCGAAGCAGGTTCACGGTTCGTCACACTGACCTACGGCGGATGGGATATGCACGACAACATCGCCGGTGGAATGAACGGACAGGTACCGGCGCTTGATCAGGCATTCGGACGGCTCATCACAGACCTTGAAGAACGCGGTCGCCTGAAGGATACGCTCGTCTGCATCGCCAGTGAGTTCGGCCGCACGCCGAAGATCAACGGTACTGCCGGCCGAGATCACTGGCCGAAGGTGTTCAGCGTGGTAATGGCTGGTGGTGGTGTGAAAGGTGGATTCGTCTATGGTTCTTCTAACTCAACAGCGAGTGAACCTGAAGACAAGCCGCTGAACGTCGAAGACTGGGCAACCACGATTTATCACTGCCTGGGAATTACAGCCGACAAGGAGCTGATGGCTCCGGGCGACCGGCCGATCGAAATCGTCGATGGCGGCAAGGTTCGCAGCGAAATGCTGGCATAGGGAAATGTCAGCCGCGGATTCATGAAGACTCCGTGAACGGATAGGGGTGGATCCCCGGTGTTTCGGGCCGGACAGCAGCATCATCGCGCAGCAGAGTTTTCTGCTGGTGTTTGGAGTCTGTTTTTCAGGTGATTTTCCGGAATCGCCATTTCAGCGAGCCGAGCAATCGTGACTCGCGAATTTATGAGACCCTTCCTCGCTCAACTTCCGTTTACCCCACCGATCGTCTTTCAGCCATCTCTCGCGAGGCTCGACTTCTGTGAGCGTGAGAGCAGGTTCTGTGATCGGATCCCGCTGTTGCTCCCACCTCCCGGCACGCCTCTGTCCTGAAATCCATAGTTCGTGTCGTCAGTCCTGATTCCTGACTGAGCACGAACTCAAGCTCAGGATCTCCCTCGATTGAGACTCGAACGGATTGCGGCTGAGTTCGCACACAGGCTGTCTCAGATTCAGACTTCTTATTGATTTCCGGAACGCTGTCGAAAGTTACACTTCATGAAGAATGCATTCCTGAGAACACTGCTGCCGGGTTTACTCCTCTGGAACGGCCTTGATCTTTCGGGGCACAGTGTGCTCACTGGGCAATCCGTTCAGGCTTCCGACCCTGCTCTGACCATCATCGTTCCCCGTGGTGGACAGCGAGGCACGGAACAGGTCTTCCGGTTTGCCGGCGCACGGCTCGATGATGCCGCAGAAATCTTCTTCTACGAACCTGGCTTCGAAGTCCTGAAGATCGTCCCTGCTGATGCCAACAATATTGATGTGACGGTTCGCATTGCCCCGGATTGTCGTCCGGGAGAACACACTGCTCAGGTCAGAACGAAATCCGGGATTTCCGAGTACCGTACGTTCTTCGTCGGCGCTCTGCCGGCAGTCGACGAGAAGGAACCAAATACAGACTTCAAATCGCCGCAGCCGATTCCGCTCAATGTTACCGCTGTCGGTGTCGTCGAAAATGAAGACGTGGACTATTTCGTCGTCGAGGCGAAAAAGGGCCAGCGACTGGCTGTAGAAGTTGAAGCCATGCGGTTTGGTCAGACACTGTTCGATCCTTACATTGCTATTCTGGACGAACGTCGTTTCGAACTATCTGCCGTCGATGATTCGCCACTTGTGCGACAGGATGCAGTGACGTCGATCGTGGTTCCTGAAGACGGCAAATACATCATTGAGATGCGGGAAAGCGGTTACGGCGGAAATGGTGAATGTCGCTACCGCCTGCATGTCGGAACGTTCCCTCGTCCGATTGCAGTTCATCCTGCGGGCGGTCAGGCAGGTCAGGAAGTCGAACTGACTTTCATCGGCGATGCCACCGGACCGATGACAAAGAAAGTGACCCTCCCAGCGGACGGCTCGGTCGAAACTCTTGTATTCCCGGAAGATGCCGGTGGGACAGCACCATCAGGTCACGTGGTTCGAGTATCGCCACATCCAAATGCTCTGGAAGTGGAACCCAACAACGCCTTCGACAAGGCAACGGTCGTTGCGTTTCCTTCTTCCTTCAACGGGATTCTTCAGGAACCCGGTGATGTGGATGTCTTCCGCTTCACAGCCAAAGCCGGGCAGGTCTTCGAGGTGGAGTGTCTTGGTCGCCGGATTCGTTCTGCCATCGATCCTGTGATGAGCCTCTACAAGGCCAGCGGGGAGGGGATTGGCGGCAACGATGATTCACGCGGACCAGACAGTTACATGCGATTTCAGGTTCCTGCAGACGGAGAATACCTCTGCACAGTCACTGATCACCTTGGTCGCGGTGGTGCGGGATTCACGTATCGAATTGAGTTCCAGGATGTGAAGCCTTCATTGAATCTCGGAATACCACGAGTGGCGCGGTATTCCCAGTCTCGCCAGCAGATCTATGTTCCGCGAGGAGGCCGATTCGGCTCACTGATTTCTGCAGAACGTATCAACTTCGGAGGTGAACTGGCTCTGGAGGAACTTCCATTGCCTCCTGGACTGAAGATCATCGCTCAACCAATGCGAGCGGATCAGAATCTGATGCCAATCATCTTCGAAGCCGCTCCGGATGCTCCCCTGGGAGGTGCTCTGGTTGATTTTCGAATGAAGACAACAGACCCGAATCTCAGCGTGAGCGGTCGTTTCGTGAATCGCGCCGATTTCGTCATTGCTGCACCAGGACAGTCTCTTTACTCATGGAAGGACGTTGAACGACTCCCGGTCGCGGTCGTCGACGAACTACCATTCACAATCGAGTTCGTTCAGCCTCAGGTACCGATCGTGCGTGATGGCGTGATGAACCTGAAGATTGTTGCGAAGAAGAAGGAAGGCTGGGACGAGGAGATTCAGGTGCAGTTCCCGTATCAGCCACCGGGGATCGGAGCCGCAAGTGCGATTTCAATCCCAAAGGGGCAGACGGAAGGGCTCTATCAGATCACTGCGAACGGCAGCGCGACACTTGGAAAATGGCCTGTGTACGCGATTGCGTCATCGAATGTTAACGGTGCGGCCTGGACAGCATCTCAGATGGCGACTTTGGAAATCGCCGAACCATTTGTGGGCATTGCTCTGAAGCGAGCATCCGTTGAACTGGGTCAGGAAACCGAAGTACTGGCTGATGTGCAGGTGCTGAAGGAACTGAAGGCACCCGCAACTGTTACCCTCATCGGGCTCCCACATAAGGTTTCAGCAGAACCACTGCAGATCACTCCGGAAACAAAGGAGCTGGTCTTCAAGGTGAAGACAGCCACCGACAGTCCGGAAGGCACTCACAAGAATCTGTTCTGTCAGGTCGTGGTCACCGACAATTCGGAACCGATTGTGCATGCTCGGATTGGTGATACAGAACTGCGGATCGATAAACCACTTCCGGCTCCCGTTGCAACGCCGGCACCGGCCGCCACACCTGCGGCGCCAATGCCTGTTGCAGCCGCTCCGGCAGCACCGGTGGAGAAGCGACTGACTCGTCTCGAAAAATTGCGGCTCGAAGCGCAGAAACGGACAGGCGGTACACCGGCACCTTGATCTGGCGATACACCTTGATCTGGCGTCACAGACAGATCAAACGTTCCACAACGGTTCTTCCGGCAAATTTCAAACACAGGGTCACACAACAGATTTCAGCCTGACCAATCCCTCAACCTGATCTTTCTGTTGTCTCGGAATCATTCGAAAGTTTCTCATGAACAATGTCTCTGCGAATCAGGTTTCTGTGCGGAGTCTTGTGCCGACGCTGCTGCTTTCAACGTTGTGGCTGAGTCCGAGCTGGCTTGCAGCCCAGGAGACTCCGGCTGCTCCAGCCCCGGAGCCGGCGTCAATCACCGTCTCGCCGGCGGATATCCATCTTTCTGCACTGCGTGATCGGCAGCTGATTGTGGTCCAGGCAGTGCTGCCGAATGGTCTGACACTTGACGTGACGGATCAGGCGACGATGACTCTGGACAATGAATCACTGGTGCGTCGGGATGGAACGACGTTCTTCCCGGTGAATGATGGAACAACAGTGCTGCATGTGGCCTTCGCAGGCAAAACGCAGGACGTCCCGGTAACAGTTCAGAATTGTAAGGTCGACCCGCCAATCAGTTTTCGACTGGATGTGATGCCGGTATTCATGAAGAGCAGCTGCAATAACGGTAGCTGTCACGGCGCAGCACGAGGCAAGGACGGATTTCGTCTGTCTCTGTTTGGTTTCGATCCGGAAGGTGATCATTACCGTCTGACCCGCGAGATCCCGGGACGAAGAATCAACCTCGCTCTGCCGGCAGAAAGTCTGCTGGTTGAGAAGAGCGTTGGTACTGTGCCTCACACCGGTGGCAAACGATTCGGGATAGACAGCGAACACTGTCAGACTCTCATTCGCTGGCTCGAAGCAGGTGCTCCCAATGATCCGGGACCGGTTTCGGAGTGCACTTCCGTTGAGATTTATCCGAAGGAAGCTGTTCTCGATGGAGAAGGCGCGACTCAGAAGCTGACTGTTCGAGCGAAATACGCTGACGGGACTGACCGCGATGTCACTTCGCTGGCCTACTTCAGTTCCAATAACGAAACATCAGCAGAGATTTCTCAGACGGGGCTCGTGACGGCACATACTCGTGGTGAAGCCTTCATCATGGCACGTTTCGGGACTCACACCGTCGGGTCCCATTTTATTGTGCTTCCGAAGGGACTTCAGTACGAAGATCCGAAAACTCCCGAGTTCAATTACGTTGACACGCTTGTTCATAACAAGCTGCGAAAACTCCGGATCATTCCTTCAGACGTGTGCAGTGATGAACAGTTCCTTCGTCGAGTCTTCATTGACGTGACGGGAACGCTGCCATCGGCGGAAGAGCATTCCATTTTCATCGCGGACACCGATCCGAAGAAACGCGAAAAGGTCATTGACAATCTGCTCAGCCGAAAAGAATTCGTCGATATCTGGGTGATGAAGTGGGCCGAAATCCTTCAGGTTCGAACGATCGATAATCGTGTGGCCACGAAGCCGATGCTGTCGTACTTCAACTGGCTGAAAGAAAAAATCGCGTCCAACACTCCATCCAATGTGATGATGAAGGAACTGATTTCATCCCGAGGTGGTTCATTCGCCAGCCCGGCGACGAATTACTACCAGACTGAAACAGAGACGCTGAAGATCGCGGAAAACGCTGCTCAGGTCTTCATGGGGATGAGAATTCAGTGTGCTCAGTGTCACAACCACCCGTTCGATCGCTGGACGATGGATGACTACTACAGTTTCGCTGCCTTCTTCGCTCAGATCGGTCGTAAGCAGGGCGAAGATCCTCGAGAAGTGATCATCTTCAACTCAGGCGGCGGCGAAGTGAATCATCTGGTTGGCGGGCGTGCAATGCCGCCAAAGTTCCTTGGTGGAGCGACTCCGGATCTGGCGGGACGCGATCGACGTCAGGTGCTCGGGGAATGGCTGGCGTCACCGGAGAATCCTTATTTTTCAAAGAATCTGGCGAACATCGTCTGGTCTCATTTCTTCGGTCGAGGAATCATCGATGAAGTCGACGACGTTCGAGTGAGCAATCCGCCGGCGAATGCAGAGCTGCTGGACGAACTTGGAAAGCGGTTTACGTCCTATAACTTTGACTTCCGTCTGCTGGTTCGTGACATCTGCATGTCGCGGACGTACCAGCTGTCGACGATTGCGAACCCGACAAACGAAATGGACACCCGCAACTTCGCGAAGTCGGAACTCCGGCGTATGCGGGCGGAAGTTCTTCTGGACAGCATCAATCTTGTCACTGCGAATCAGGAGAAGTTTCCTGGGTTGCCCGTGGGTGCTCGTGCGGTCCACATCGCCGATGGCAATACGTCGACCTACTTCCTGACCACTTTCGGGCGTGCCAAACGCGAAAGCGTCTGTGCCTGTGAAGTGAAGATGGAACCGAATCTGTCTCAGGCTCTGCATCTGATCAACGGTGAGACCTCCAACCTGAAGATTCGTCAGGGAGGCATGATTCCTGCGATGCTCCAGGCTGGCAAGACACCCACAGATGTGATCACTGAAATCTACGTCCGATGTTTCACTCGAAAGCCAACAGAACAGGAACTTACAAAGCTTCTGGAACTCACCGCCGGACAGGAAAACCCTCAGGAAGTCCTTGAGGACATTTTCTGGTCGATCCTGAATTCTCGCGAATTCCTGTTTAATCACTGAGTTATGTCGTTTGTTGACAGCCCGAAAGTAAATCTGCCCTGAACAGGCAGAGACTGCCGATTACGGAAGATATCAGGTCTGCAGTCGACCTGACCACTCGCAGCTGAAGTTCTGTGAGTGACCATTGGCTGCTGTATGCGGAGATCATTGTGATGAAACTGTTGTCTCGATGGACCCTTCTGACGCTCGGAATCGTTCTGCCTGCGAACTGCAGCATTGCCGCAGCCGAAGAGAAAGTGAACTTCGAAGATCATGTCAAGCCGATTCTTCGGGACAAATGTTTCTCCTGTCACAATACGAATAAAAAGACCTCCGACCTCGACCTGTCTTCATTCTCCAGTCTGATGCAGGGGGGAGCATCCGGAGCTGCGATTGAACCTGGTAATCCGTCGAACAGCTATCTGTTCCGGCTGATGAATCACGAGAGTGAACCGTTCATGCCGCCGAATGCAGACAAATTGCCGGATGCGATGCTGGACACTGTGCGCAAGTGGATTGAAAGCGGTGCGCCGGAAACTGCATCCAGCAAGGTCATGCTGCCGAAGAAGCCGTCGACGAGTCTGAGCGTGGATGTTGCGGCGGGTGTGCGTCCTGAAGGCCCTGCGCCGATGCCGGATGTTCTGAATCTGGAGCCTGTTGTTCAGACGACCATGACTACGGCGGTTTCGGCGATTGCGACAAGCCCATGGGCGAAACTGGTCGCCGTTGCTGGCCAGAAGCAGGTGGTGCTCTACCAAAGCGAAACAATGGAGCCTCTCGGAGTTCTTCCTTTCCCTGAAGGACAGGCTCGTGTTCTGAAGTTCAGTCGTAACGGCCAGCTGCTGCTCGCCGGGGGCGGTCATGGCGCCGCAAAAGGTCTGGCGGTCGTGTGGGATGTCCGCACCGGTGAGCGGATGATGGAAATCGGCGACGAGCTGGACGAAGTGCTGGCGGCGGACATCAGCGCCGATCAGACTCTGGTCGCTGTCGGTGGTCCTCAGAAGGTCGTTCGTGTTTACAGCACACAGACCAAAGAGCTGGTTTACGAGGTGAAGAAACATACGGACTGGATTTACTCTCTTGAATTCAGCCCGGACAGCGTGCTTCTGGCGACATCAGACCGCAGTGGTGGTCTGCATGTCTGGGAATCTCACACTGGTCGCGAATACCTGACTCTGCTGGGACACACAGCTGCGGTTTATTCAGTCTCGTGGCGAATCGACGGTAATGTTCTCGCGTCGGGCAGCGAAGACACCACGATCCGGCTCTGGGAAATGGAGAATGGCGGACAGATCAAGTCGTGGGGAGCTCACGGTGGTGGCGTGTTTTCCATTGAGTTCTGTCGTGATGGCCGTTTAGTTTCCAGTGGTCGCGACAAGGTGGCCAGGTTGTGGAATCAGGAAGGTGGAGCTCTTCTCGCATTTGAAGCCTTCAACGATCTCGCACTTCAGGTTTCTCACTGTGACGAAACGAATCGAACGATCGCGGGCGACTGGACCGGCGAAGTTCGCGTCTGGAATGCTGCTGACGGTGCTCGAATCGGCTCCCTCAGCACCAATCCGCCGACACTTGAAACCCGCGTGGCTCAGGCTGAGGGACTGATCGCCCCGGCGCAGCAGAAGCTCGCTGAGACTCAGGCTGCTTATGACGCTGCCGTGACAGCGCAGACGGCCCAGCAGCAGAAGACTGACGCCGCAGGAACTGCATTCGCGGCTGCTCAGAAGAAAGTAACTGATCAGCAGGCTGCAATTGTGGCTGCTGAGCAGAAGCTGACAGCGGATCAGCAGTCCGAAACGAAGCTTAATGAATCGATCGCGGCACTCCAGAAGGTTATTCCGGAGCTTCGTTCTGCAGCAGAGAAAGCAGCTGTTGCTCTGGAATCCATGAAGTCAGACGCTGAGCTCACGAAACTGACGGCGAAGCTGAAGGAGCAGGCAGATGCTCGTGAAGTGACGCTCAAGGAACAGGAAGCCAGCCTGACGACCCTGAGTGCAGCTGTTCAGAAGCTGGTGACAGACGTTGCGGCGATGAAGACTCAGGTGGCAGCGGATGAACAGGCCGTTGTTGTGGCGAAGACTGCTGTGGACACGGAGACGGCTGCTCTGACGGCTCTTCAGCCATTGACGGCTGCAGCTGAGACGAACCTCAACAATTCGAAGGCCGAGATAGCAAAAGCGGAAGGGCTTGTCTTCCGCTGGAAGAATTATGTGGCTCTTCGGGATGAACTGAAGCTTCTCGATCAGGCAAAGAAATCCCGTGACGAAGTTCAGTTGAAGTCGCTGGAAGCTGTTGCCGTCGTGACGGAGAAACAGCAGGCTGTCGCCACTGTGGATAAGGCTCGCCAGGACGCGTTGACTGTGATGACTCAGAGTGCCGAACTGGCGACTCGTCTTGAAGCAGAGATGAAGGCTGCGGAGCAGAAGATGACGGAGCAGCAGCTGGCTCTGGCACAGCTGGAGAAAGCACAGCCGATGCTGAAGGCTGCCGTCACGCAGACTCAGGCCGCTCTGGCACTTCTTCCTGAAGATGCGGAGATTAAAGCGTCAGCGGAATCACTCGCTGCGATTGCAGACCGTTCTGACAAGGCAGCCGTGACTGGAAAAGAGCAGCTGGCGGAAATGGTCAAGCTGATGGAGAAGGCTCGCCTGGATCGAGAAACCGCCGACAAGGCTCGTTTGACAGCTCAGACACAAATGGAGGAAGCTGCAAAACAGGTCGAGGCAATCAAGGTGGAAACTGCCCCGCTTGAGCAGGCAGCACAGGCAGCGGCCACGGAACTTGCCGCTGCGGAAGCAAAAGTTCAGGAAGCACTGCAGATCGTCGAAACTCGTCGCCAGCAGCTGCGTCCGGTACTTCAGATCTCTCAGGCGTCGGCGAATTGAGTCTGTCGGTGAACCCGACAGCTCGAATTCAGAGTTCGTGATCTTCATCGCCGGCTTGGCGCGGCTTCCGCCGGGTTCACCCCGGCGGAGCCCGTAAATGACAGCTACAACAGTCTCCGCCACCAATCCCGGCTTCCGCCGGGCTCGCCCCGGCGGAGCGCACAAGTGATAGCTACATCGCTCTCCGCCCTCAATCCCGGCTTCCGCCGGGTTCACCCCGGCGGAGCCTACAACTGGCAGCTACAGCAGGCTATCCTGTCCGGAAGCCCGGATCTCCGCCGGGTTCATCCCGGCGGAATCAGCGACTCTTCACCACCATTGAGCCACACCATGACGCCACTCTACACCCCCGAGAATACGCGCGCCGCGTACCAGCTGAACTGGTCATTGTCCCTGTTTGGCACCGCTCCACTTCCAGGAAAAGAAACCTGGTCGGATGGGCTCGCTGCCACCACGGAACTCGACGGAGTACGGATTCTTTCCTCAACAAAGAGATCCGCAAACGTCGTTCAGTTCTTCCTCAGCACACAGCCCTCCACTGCGCCAGCGGAGATTGTGCGAACGGTCAAGGCGCGATTGCAGTATCTGATCCGACATGAGTTACCGAAGGCATTTCGACGAAACTATCACATCCAGAGTGTCGGGGATGCGAAGTCGTCGGTGCTCGATGAATATGTTGCTCGGCAGACATCGAGACATCCAATGGCCGACCCTCGGGTTCAGGACCTGCTGGAAGCCTGCCAGTACTCTGACGATTCCGTCGACCTCGCGCGGCTGCGGATTGGAACGCACGGTCAATTTCTGAATTCACTGCACGTCGTTCTGGAGAATGCGGATGGATGGAATGAAATCCGCGAAGTGGCGCTGTCAAAGATTCAGAGCAGCATTCGTTCCTCGGCGAAGAATGAGGGATGGAGATTGTCCCGAATCGGGTTGTTGAGCAATCACATTCACATTCTACTGGGAGTGGCCGTGACGGAGTCACCTCAGTCTGTGGCGATCTTGCTGATGAATCGAGTGGCGGAGGTATATGACAACAGGCCGTGGTTGAAGTTCAGTTATTATGTCGGGACTTTTGGCGGGTATGATCGAGGAGCGATTCGGGTGCATTTGTCCTGATGAGCTGAATTGACTCGCTGGCTCCACCGGGGCAAGCCCGGCGGAGGCCGAAACCTGGGCTGGTGGCTTCGCCTGTAGCTTTCATTTGTGATTCCCGCCGGGATAAACCCGGCGGAAAATGGAACATGAGAGGTGGCCCCGCGTCCGCCGGGTTCACCCCGGCGGAGCGCACAACTGACGGCTACCGCCAGCTACCCCGACACCCACCCCGCGCCTTCTCGCTTCCGCCGGGTTCACCCCGGCGGAGCGCACAATTGATAGCTACATCCAGCTCCCGACACCCACCCCGCGCCGCCCTCGCTTCCGCCGGGTTCACCCCGGCGGAGCGAACAACTGACGGCTACGGCTGCAAACCAGCAACCGCCTGAAACTTCGGAAGGAACTCCAGCGTCTTCTCGGGCGTTGTTCCCGTCTGGCCGAGCTCCTCAGGGCTGCGGTTGCCGAGCTTCCCCAGGCTGGGTTCAGCAAATCGCGGCCAGGATCCGGTAATGGATTTCCACGCCAGCAGGGTTGAGTTCACCAGCTCGACGTCGAGTGGCGAGGTTGGTATCGCCGATGTAAATTGAGCGACACCGCCAAGTCCACCGCCCCCAATTGACAATGCCATCTCCGGAACCTTTGTCGTCCCTGGTCCCCTCCACACGGCATTCGGGTCATCTCGCAACAGTAAAAAGTCCCGCCCCGGCAGCAATTCCTGAGGGCCATCAGTCGGTTCCTGTCCGAGCTGTTTTTTGAGTTCGGCTCGCAGCAGGTCAAGAACTTTGGGATCCTTCGTACCACTGGACACAATCACCTCCATCGCCAGTAAACGCAGGTTGGCAGCGAATCCTCGATAATTCGTCTGAACGACGGCAACATTTGCGTTTGCTGCGGCCTCGTCGCCATCGTTGAGCTTTACAAGGTAAAATAAGCCGACTTCGTGGAAAATCTCATTCGGAAGCAGAACGACTCCCCTTGTTCCTTCGGGCGCCGGCTTCCCGATGATATCCAGCATAAACGGTATTGCGGATTCAGCATGCGCACCTAACATCAGGAGCCACTCGAAACAGTCTATGAGTTCTGAATTGTTTCTGAGGGCGAAACCACCGGGATTGACGATGAGATCATTTGCCGAAACGATCGCCTCGCGAATCCTGCGAATAAAGATCACAGCCAGTGTTTCTTCGGGTGACACTCGGGCCAGAATCAATGCTGCATTTTGTGCTTCCCAAGGCAGCTTTTGATCCTGAGGCATCTGTCGCAGATGATCCAGCAGGCGTGTCAGGAATTGTTCCAGCTCTGGGCTTGGCTTATTCGTTCCGACATGCTCGAAGATCATCCCGATCGCGTAGATTGGCACCATGTCGCTGTATGAAAACCGAGGTGAAGAAAAGACCTGTTGCGTCAGAGCCGGATCGCCGGTTTTCAGGCCGCTGCGCGTTTCGATCACCTCGGTCAGGTCCAGAGCAAACGCCTCACTGGAAATCATGGCTTGTCGGATTGGCAATGATTCGCCCAGCCTCACGATTTCTTTGGTTGGCGTCGAATAAGCATCCGGAAAAGTCATCAGACCGATCACGACAAAAGCCTGAAGGCGGTCACTTCGATCATTGAATCCCGGAATCAGCGCTGTCGCCACTGCTTTGACATCGAATGCTCGGATCATTCGGACCGCGGCCAGCACGGATTTCGGTGTACTATCGACATCTAATATGACCGGCGGTAATTGCTCAACCACCTTCAGAATCAGTTCGATGGCCTCCGGTTCGCGAGATCCTCGGCCCAGCGTCCCGATCGCCTCAACCGCCTTCGCAAGTTCCTCATCGCTTCGTTCGGTCGTCAGGATGGATTTCCACTGGTCGAATGTACGGCCCTGGAAGGTGGGTGAAGCCGGGTTCTCCGCGGATAAATCTTCTGTTGCCGAATCGTCGGCTCGTCCAACTGACATCGATCCTGTTGCCGCGTCCGTTCTCTTTGATTCTTCCTCTGCAACAGCCGCCTTCAATTCCGCTACAGCCTTTCGAAGACTTTGTCGGTATTGCTCACATTCGATATGGTCGCGTTGAAGATCGTTAACGAACCTTCGAGCCTCCTCAATGAACGTTTGAGCGTGCTCAGGCTGTGAGATCAGAGATGTCCACCCTTCACTACGATATGACGCCCGGCGCGATTGCATCCTGCCACTTGCGGATTCAAATTCTTCGCGAAGGTCCAGAATCTGTCGACAGAGTGACTCGGGCCAGGTTGTAAACACCTGCGACGTTTTCTCCGGGTTTTTCTCGCGCCGGATTCTTTCGGCTTCCTCCGCATCTTTCAGAATCTTTCGAATGAGATCTTCCGGAATCAGCGTCTGGAACTCTTTCGCTGCGCTTTCTTCCGGGTGTACCGCCAGCAGTTCCTCTATCTGCTTCGCCAACCGCACCGGTTCGAGCATTGAATCCAGTTTCAAACGGAGTTCGTCGGCCTCCTTCAACGCTGCTTTCAATTGCTGTTCGGCATTCGCTTGTGCCGCTATCAAGGCACCGGCGGAATCATTGCCCTCACTACTCGGTGTTTGATTCAAAAGCATTTCACGCTTTTGACGGAGCTCTGATATTTGTTTCAATACCAGCGCGTACCGATCCCGTTCGGCCTCGAATTCGATTTGTTGAAGCGGATCCAGAAATCTCAAGTCCGCATTCACAAAAGAACTGCCTTCGTTTCCGGAAAGCACAGCACTTTGATCAGGATTGCCGTTGGCGTTGATGCCGCGGCCTTCTGTCCTGCCGTTGATTTCGGCCTTCAGCTTTGTGAGTCTCTCGGTTACTGATTCAAGTTTGCGTCTGACATCCTGTAATCTTGGATGTTCCGGAGAGTACTTTTCGTTGAGGTTCATGAATTCCAAGTGCAATTCCGAATAGTGTCGTTGCAGTTGTTGCAGTGAGAGCATTGAATAATCCGGAGAGCTGGAGACGTCACTTTCCGGTTGTTTTGATTGAGACGCGTTGTCGTCGCCGAACAACTCGGAGGACTGACGTCCTCCGCTCGCCTGAGTGCGAGGTTCTTCAACAATCCGTGCCACCCACTGATCACCTCGCCGCAGTTCGAATTTGCCGGATTCGACGTGCAGTGAGTCGTATCCGGTCGGGAGGACGACTTCGTACTCGCCGCTGCGTAACGTGACCTGGTTCTTTCCGGCCGATACCGAAAGTTGCTTGACCGGGATGTTCCCCTGGCGAATCTCCACGGGCACGTTGTCTTCGGCACATTCAATCACCAGCGTCCCGCGGTCCGTTTCAATCCGAAACAAAACTCCAGCCGCCAGCAGGATGAAGAATCCCATGGCTGCGAGCATGGTTCGGAGGTTTCGGCGTTGTGGAGGTTTGCTCTGATTGCCTGCAATGCCCAGCGTCATTCCGGGAGGGCGAAGCTCCTGCTGAGCCGCTGGAGGGATCGAGCTTCGTGGTGTGGGCGGCTCGGCAGGAGCCTCGCCCTCCCGGATCGCATCATGCGGCTCGGCGGGAGTCTCGCCCCACCGAATCGCATCAGGATCGACACGTTCTGCTCGCAATCGCAGGGCATGTTTTGTTCGTTCAACCAGCTGATGGCCGGCACAGAACGGCGTTACGGCTCGAGCAACCTCAGCGGCGGTTTGGTAACGCTGAGCTGGTTCCCGTTGCAGCATGCGGTCGGTAATCTCCGCGATGTCGCTGAGCAACTCCGGGCGGCGACTTTGAACCGGGGGCGCATCGATGGTGGCCAGTGCTTTCATCTTGCGCAACGGTGATTGCCGTTCCGATGTTTCGTACGGGGCGGTACCGGTCAGCAGTTTGAACAGAGTTGCCCCAAGGCTGTAAACGTCGGCTCGCACATCGACGTCATGGCAGTTATCGGCCTGCTCGGGTGCCATGTAGTCGAGCGTTCCCATGAGCTGCCCCACGGTGGTCAGTTCATCCACGGCTTCACTGGCCGCACCGAACAACGCGAGTCCCAGATCGAGCAGTTTCACGCAGGCGATGATCTCCGTTCCGGCACCCGAACCGGAATGACCGGAAACCAGAGTGACCATCAGATTGCTGGGTTTCACGTCGCGATGGATGAGTCCCTGCTCATGGGCATACTGCAGCCCCGCGGCGGCCTGACGGATAACTTCACAGGCACTGGCCACATCCAGCGGTCCGGTGAGTTTCACCACCTGTGACAGGTCGATGCCGTCGACGAAATCCATGACCAGAAAATGAGTTCCCTCCGCGTCGCCTGCATCGGTGGCTCGCACAATCGCCGGATGGTCCAGGCATCCGATGGCTTTCATCTCGCGTTCAAACCGAGCCACTGCAGCGGCGTCGCGCAGTCGACGAGCGGGCAGCAGCTTGATGGCCACCGGACGGTTCAGCCTCGCATGCATGGCTTTGTAGACCGTTCCCATGCCGCCCTGTCCGAGCGGTTCGAGCAGTTCGTAGTCGCGAATCCATTCGTTCATTGGGATCCGTGCGGCGATTTCCGGTGCGGACGTCCAAGGATTCGGAATGCTCCGCAGCAGTTCCTGTTCGCTCGTTGCAACGGCAGCATCGGGATCTGGCTGAGCTGCAGATTCGCTGACTGCAATCGGCGGTTGCCGGATCGCTGCTTCGCGCACTCCCTGCAGCAGTGAATCGTCGGTATCATCGAGTGCTGCGACAGTTTCTTCGCAGCGAGCACACACGGACAGGTGCGCGACGATCTCATCGGACCGTTGCGGATCGAGCTGACCAATGGAAAACGCTTTCAGGTCCTGTTCGCTGAGACACGGTTCGTTGGTCATAAGGTCGGCTCACCTGAGTTGTTGGGCGGGAAACGGCAGATCGCGTTTCAAAACCGGGACAGGCACCCTTGCATCAGCAGAGTCTGTGGAAAAGTTCCTGCCCGACGGGAGCCAGTCCCGGTTTTGAAACCACGTATACAAAGATTCCCGGAGCGCGACAGCATTTTTTACGGTTCCAGTGAATTCTCGTAGGGTGTGACCAGCGAAGCGCAGGCACACCACCTTGCAGGTACGACAAATTGGTGTGCCTGCGCTCCGCTGGTCACACCCTACGGAACTGTATCTTCACCGCGATACGTTCCGCTCACTGCACATAATCGCGCTGTGTGTCTACGGCAATTCACCCAGTACTTCGCGGAGTCTTCGCAGGATTCGCGACTTGATCTGTCGCACGCCGTTGGCGGTGATGCCAAACTGAACCGCCACGTCGGCGGTCGCTACCTGATCAACGACGGTCAGCCAGAATATCTGCCACGATCGATCTTCGAACTCACTGCGCACCAGCTGCAGGCCTCGCTGATACAGTTCGTTCAGAACCGGCCGAGCCGTATGTTCATCCGGATCATCCGACAGCGCTTCAGCGAGATTCGCCAGATTCAGCCACGCCTGGGTGCCACCCGCGGCCTGCACGCTGGCGGCTCGAGTGCGGAAGAACCGTGCCAGATGATTGCGAGTAATCACCCAGAGCCAGGCTCGGAAGGAACCTTCCCTGCTGCGCTGAAAGCGGGGAATGGATGTCGCCACGCCGGCGAATACATCCTGCAGAACATCCGCAGCATCGTGTTCGCTCAGCCCCTGCCGACGGATCCAGTACAGAATCAATGGTCCGTAAAGGTCCACCAGCATCTGCCAGGCGGCCGGATCTTTCGCAGTGACACGGGCGAGCAGTGTGGGCGACGTGACACCTGACTCCGAGGAAGGCGACGCAATCACAGACATACACACCTCCGCCCGGGCCGGTGAGTTCTGATTCGACCGATTCAGGATCAACATCCATCAGGAGCGAACCTGACCGCTCCTGATGTTTTCCCGTCGGGCTTCGTGTGTTCAACCGTCTGTCGTCGGATCAGAGACCTCCGAGTGTCAATCCGCCGTCGACTTTCAGAATCTGACCGGTCACGTAGGAAGACTCATTGGCAGCGAAGAACAGAACGGCATTGGCGATATCGTCGGGTGCGCCCAGGCGTCGGACGGGAATCTTCTTCTTGATCTCATCACCGGCGGCGTTCACTACGGCTTCGGTCATGTCGGTTTCGATGAACCCGGGAGCCACCGCGTTGGCGGTGATTCCACGGCGAGCCAGTTCGGTGGCGATACAGCGAGTGAACCCTTCAACGCCGCCCTTGCTGGCTGCGTAGTTGGCCTGACCCGGATTGGAAACGTCTGCCGCCACACTCGACATGTTAATGATGCGGCCATATCGCTGTGACATCATCTGTCGTGTCGCAGCCTGGCAGAAGTTGAAGACGCTGGTCAGATTGGTGTCGATGACATCCTGCCACTGCTGAGCGTCCATCGTGGCGAGCAGACCGTCGCGGATGATGCCGGCGTTGTTGACGAGGATTTCGATCTTTCCCCATTTTTCAACGACATCGGCGATCACTTTGTCAGCGGCCGGTTTGGATTTCACATCCGCCTGAATCGCCCACACTTCATGGCCCTTTGCGGCCAGTTCTGCGACGACCTGCTCCGCTGCGGCAGCATTGGAATTGTAAACGAATGCTACCTTCGCACCGTTCGCAGCCAGTGACTCCACGATCGCGCGCCCAATGCCTCGACTTCCACCGGTTACCAGAGCCACTCGCCCCTGAACAGTCATCAGATCAGTCCTCAGTAAAATAGAAACCACGCGCCTGACAAAACCGGGACAGGCACCATTGCGTCTGCTGAAATTGCAGGAACATTATTGTTTGACTGGAGCCAGTCCCGGTTTTGTCAGAGCCTCTCAATCAGGTTAGTCAGATATTCATTGGTCGCGAACAGTACGACGTGTTTCGAGGGTCAGAATATTGCTCTGTAACGATCCATTGATATTTGCCACTGGCTATGCCAGTGCTGTTGGTTCAAAAACACTGGCATAGCCAGTGGCACACAGGAACCAACTTTCGTTTTCCATCATTTGTTGACTGACAATGCATTAGACGGCGATTTCGGGAGCACGGATCTGTTGGTAAAGTTCGCGCATCGCTGTGATCATTCGCTGATCGTTGTCTGAAAGCTGAGGATTACGACTTGCCAGGTTTTCGCGGGAGAGCACCAGTCGAGCGCTCACCGCTGATTCGCCGTTGACAGTTCCGGATGCCATAAACTCAGCAGTCTGTTCGTCAGCCTTCTTCAGAGTGGCTGACACTTCGAGTGTCTGGCCTGGCTTGAGAAAGTTGTTGAATTTGACGGCTTTCGCCTGCTTCAGAAGAATTGTGCTGTACAGGAAGTTGTCGGTGACTCGTGACAACCACGCACAGGTCTGCACCATGGATTCCACCATCAGAACTCCCGGCAGGATGGAAAACCCCGGGAAATGATCCTGAAGGTATTCTTCCGCGAGCGACACGTTCTTGATGGTCCGAATGCTTTCACCCGGACGAAGCTCCACGATCCGATCGACCAGACAAAATTTCATAGATTGCAGGACCCGACACCGAACAGAACAGATTGACAGTCAGTTTCAGAGCTCGGGAGTTTATCGGGAACGCCTGCACAGAACAAAGCTGCAACCAGCCTGTCACGGGAAATCCGGGAATTTCGGTTCTGCGGCGTTAAGGTGCGTCGCTGCTTCCGCCCGGATGAACCGGACGGAGAGCTGGGGGCACGAAATTGTTTTTGTTGCTGGCGGTAGCTGTCAATTATGGCTTCCGCCGGCACGAGGCCGACGGGAAGCAGGCACAGGGGCGATGGGAAGCGGGCACACGGGCGACGGGAACTGGCACCAGGCGCACGGGAAGCGGGCACAGATTCGGTGATTTGCTGGTCACTCGCAGAAATGCTGCCCGAAGGGGATGCAGAGCACTCCGGTGATGCCTGAAAGCGTCCCAAATGCAATCCTGAAACAATCGATTCCGCCGTCACAGAAGGAATTTGGCCGGAAGCAAATTGAGAGCGATTCTGGCGATGGACTCCCTGGCGTGGTAGTTTTTATCATGAATGGTCTGCGTACGGTGTTGTTTTTGCTCCTGAATCGCCATCCTGAGAACGCTCACCGGTTCACTGTTTCTGCTTCGCCAGCAATCTCAGAAACCTCCCACCCTCGAATTCAGTGCCTGCGTGTGACTATGGCAAGAATCCTCCCATTCAGACCGATCGTCGCGCGTTCCACCTTCCGCAGCTTTCTGGTCGTTGTCTGCAGTCTGATCCTGACTCAGGGTCTGATGCCTGAGCCGCTGCAGTCTGAGGAACCGGCGAATGCGACTTCGACAGCTTCGTCTGAAGGTGCGGAGAAGTCTGCCAGTTTCGTGAACGACGTGGTGCCGTGGCTGACCAAGTCCGGATGCAACATGGGTGTCTGTCACGCCAAGGCAGGGGGAGGCCAGAACGGGTTTCAGTTGTCACTTCTGGGCTTTGAACCGGCAGAAGACTTCGAACATCTGGTCAAAGAGAATCGCGGGCGAAGGCTGTTCGCTGCATCTCCTGAACAGAGTCTTCTGCTGCGAAAAGCGTCTGGTCAGATGCCGCATGGTGGTGGTGCCAGAATGGGGAGAGACTCCGAAGCTTATCAGAGCCTTCTGAACTGGATTCATCAGGGTGCTCAATGGGATGGTGATCACGCAGCGAAGCTGACATCGTTTGAAGTCCAACCGAACCGCGGCACTGTGCAGCGAGGGGCCGAACAACCGCTCAAAGCGATCGCAAAGTATTCGGACGGATCGGAGCGAGACGTGACGGCTCGAGCGCTGTTTGAGTCGAACGATCGAGCGATGGCCGAAGTCGACGAACGCGGTGTTGTTCGGATTCTTGATCTGCCGGGTAAAGTCGCGGTCATGGTTCGATATCAGGGTCGCGTGGCGGTCTTCAACGCTTCGGTGCCTCTGGGGGCTCCGGTGGAAACCGTTCCACCGTCAAAGAACTTCATTGACGATCTTGTCTTTGCGAATCTGAAGGAAATCGGAATTCCACCATCACCCGTCTGCGACGATGCCACGTTCATTCGACGTGTCACTCTGGACATTGCCGCGAGGTTGCCGACGCCTGAGGAATCTCGAGCGTTTCTGGACAGCACCAGTCCGCAGAAACGAGAAGAACTGATTGATTCGCTTCTGAGGACGCCGGATTACGCAGACTATTTTGCCAACAAATGGACGGCGCTGCTGAAGAATCGCCGCGATGACGCCAGCGACCTGACTTCAAACTTTGCATTTCATGCCTGGGTGCGAGACAGCCTGCTGGCCAATAAACCTTATGACCAGTTCGTTCGCGAACTGCTGGCAGCGACAGGGACAGTGATCGCGAATCCGCCGGTTGCCTGGTACAAGCGAGTCAAAGAACCGAAGCAGCAGCTGGAAGATGTGGCTCAGTTGTTTCTCGGTGTCCGCATGCAGTGTGCTCAGTGTCATCATCATCCGTTTGAACGCTGGAGCCAGGATGACTACTACGGGCTGTCGGCGTTTTTCTCTCAGGTTGGTCGAAAACCGTCAGCGACTCGCGGTGAAGATCTGATTTTTCACAAACGCGGAATTGCCGTGTCGACCAACATTCGGACCGGAATCGCGTTGAAGCCTGCGGCTCTGGGAGATCAGATTCCAGCGATTGCCGCTGACGAGGATCCTCGACTGAAGCTTGCGGACTGGATGAGTTCTCCCTCCAATCCGTTTTTTGCCAGAGCCCTCGTAAACCGTTACTGGAAGCACTTCTTTCGACGCGGTCTCATTGAACCGGAAGACGACATTCGGGATACAAACCCCCCAACGAACCCGGAGCTTCTGGCGGCTCTTGAGAAGCAGTTCATCGAAAGCGGTTTTGATCTGAAGCAGCTGGTGAAAGTGCTGACGCAGTCGCACGCGTATCAGCTCAGTTCTGATCCGAACGACCACAACGTGGCCGATCAGCAGAATTATTCGCGATTCTATCCGAGGCGACTGCAGGCTGAGGTCATGCTGGATGCGATGGATGATCTGACAGGAGCTCAGACGGATTTTCCGAATCTTCCTGCGGGTACACGAGCCGTCGCGCTTCCGGATAACAGCTATAACAACGCCTCGCCATTTCTCAAGGTCTTCGGTCGGCCGGAAAACGAGAGCGTCTGCGAGTGTGAACGAGTGCAGTCATCGAGTCTCGCTCAAAGCCTGCATCTTATGAACGCTGCGGACATCAAAGGGAAATTGGCTGTGGCTGGTGGTCGAGCTGACAAGCTTTCGAAATCGGATCAGCCGCTGGAAGATCGCGTTCGGGAAGTATACCTCGTTGCATTCTCCCGTGAGCCGCGGCCGGATGAACTGAAAACGGCGATCGATTATCTGTCGGAGCCTCGACTGGATGCGTCCGGGAATCCGGTGGATCCCGTTCGTGCTGCGACAGACAATTTTCAGGACCTGATCTGGGCTCTGATCAACTCAAAAGAATTTCTGTTCAATCATTGACTAAAGATAAGGCTGACAAAACCGGGGCTGGCTCCCGAGCACACGTTGGTTGAAGGGTGCCTGTCCCGGTTTTGTCGGAGCCTCTGAAAATCCAAAACGGGAATCTGTCCGTGATGACGAACAATTCCAGACAACTGATATCGAGACATACGATGGCGCGTTTGATTCACTATCGCATAGCTGATCGCATTGCTGAAACTCTGGCGAAACTCAGTCCACAGGCACTGATGCTTGTTGGTTGTCTCAGCGTCGCTGTTTTCGGCTCTGCATCCGTGCATGCTCAGTCGGTCTGTCTTCCGCTGCCGAGACTGCTCACAACAATGCCAATGGGCGGTCGAGTCGGAACACAGGTTGAGATTGTTGTCACGGGGGAGAATGTCGAAGATGCCACGGAGTTGCGATTCACTCACCCGGGGCTGACCGCAGTAAGAAAGACTGACGCGGCTGGTGTTGCAGTTCCTGATCGATGGGTCGTGACCATCGCAGCCGATTGCCCCCCGGGAATTCATGAAGCCAGACTGATGACTCGGCTTGGTATCACATCATCCCGAGTCTTCTGTGTGGATACTCTGCCGGAAGTTGTTCAGACCGCGCCGAACACCACGCTGGCCACAGCGATGGCGATCCCGGTGAACTCCATCTGCAATGCTGTGATGACCAATCGGGCGGTTGATTATTATTCATTCGATGCTGTGAAGGGCCATCGATATGTCGTGAATGTGGCGTCACGCGGGATTGATTCGAAGCTTGATGCGGTCCTGATCATCGGTGACTCTGCGGGACAGGATCTGGTTGTGGAGCGACGTGGCGGCACGCTGGACTTTGTGGCTCAGGCGGATGGTCGCCATACGATCAAGGTTCACGAACTGACATTCAAGGGTGGCCCCGCGTTTTACTATCGGCTGTCCCTTCAGGAACTGTCGGCGGAGGCTCCCCTGCCTCAGTTTGCCTCGACACGAACGGTAAGTTCGTTTTCGTGGCCACCGGCAGGACTGCCAGCAACTGCGGCCGTGGCAGAAACGGAGCCCAACAACGATGTCGAACATATTCAGCAGGTAACGTTGCCCTGTGATGTTTCAGGAAGCTTCTTCCCTGCTGCGGATGTGGATGTGTTCGAGTTCACTGCAGCGAAGGGAGACGTCTGGTGGGTTGAGGTCGCTTCCGAGCGTCTCGGTCGACCGACGGATGCCTCCGTGATTGTTCAGCAGGTGGTCGGTGAAGGTTCAGAACAGAAGGTGACTGACGTTGCTGAATTCACCGATATTGCAGCTCCGATCCGACCATCAAGTAACGGGTACGCCTACGACGGTCCTCCGTATGATGGTGGATCGCCGGACATTATCGGAAAGCTCGAAATTCCGCAGGACGGTCGGTACCGCCTGCAGCTGACGGATCTCTTCGGTGGAACTCGAAACGACAAACGAAACGTTTATCGACTGGTCATTCGAAAAGCCGCGCCGGATTTTGCTGTGGCCGCCTGGGGCTTGCACATGGAGCTCCGGAATGGTGACCGTAATGCACTGTCGAAGCCTCTGGCGCTTCGAGCGGGCATGACGATGGCTCTGGAAGTTGTCGCCGTCCGTCGGGATGGATTTGATGGCGATATCGAACTGGTCATGGATGGTCTGCCGGATGGTGTCACCGCTCAGGGATTGAAAATTCCGAAGGGCAAGACAAGAGGCATCATGCTGATCTCGGCCGATCAGAATGCTCCTCGAACCTGTGGCGAAGTGACGTTTTCTGGAAAGTCGCTTGTTGATGGAGTGGAGACTCAGCGGCCGGTCCACATGGCCACTCATGCGTGGCCGATCGTCGATTCGTGGGGTGAGATTCCGAGTCCCCGCCTTGTCACCGGGCTTCCGGTGTCTGTGACGGATTCAGAGTTTGCTCCGGTGACGATTGCAGCCACTGAGAAGAAGACCTACGAAGTTCCTGCCGGGGAAAAGCTGACGATTCCACTGGTTCACACCCGACGATCGGAGTTTTCCGGAACGGTTCTGCAGCTGAAGACATCGGGCGCCGGGTTTGAAGGCAATCCTCAGTTTGATATCTCATTGGCAACCGATGCTTCCGAGGCGGTGCTGGACACCAAAGCACTTGGGACGCCTCCGGGTGAATATCTGATTGCCTTTTACGGCAGTGCGGTTGCAAAGTACCGATACAATCCGAATGCTGTCACCGCTGCGGAGACGGAGCATCGTCTGGCTTCGGAGCAGTCTTCGACTGTCAGTGCGGAACTGCAGAAACTGACAGAGTCGCTGGCTGGTGTGGAATCAGAGAAGAAGGCTGAAGCGGATCGAGTGATTGCGGAGGCCACCGCGAAGAAGCAGTCTGCTGAAGCTGCTGTAGCGGCAGCTGCAGCAAAACTGAAAGCTGCGACTGATGCTGCTCAGCCACGCGACACAGCGGATATTGTGATTTCGGAACCAATTCGAATACTGGTGAAATAAGAATTCTCATCGGCCAATCGGCTGGTGAGTTCATGTCGTTTTCATGGGTGCGTTCCGAAGAAATTCGGAAGACAGATCAGGGCTCTGATGATGAGCGATTCATTTCACGCGTCGACAGTGTTTTGCCCGGGGCCGGGACGAGACGGAAGTTCCGGCCGACGAAGTTTTCTTCGGATGGGGCTCGGTGGATTCACCAGTCTCAGCCTGCCTGGACTGCTGCGACTTTCCGCGGTGCAAGGCAGTGATCTGTCCGGGGGCCGGAGCGGCGAGAAGAAAGCCGTCATTATGGTGTGGAAGCCGGGCGGCTGCTCGCACATCGACACCTACGACCCCAAGCCCAACGCGACCATCGATTATCGCGGGCCCTTCGGAACGATCGACACCAGGATTCCGGGAATGCAGTTCACGGAACTTCTTCCGATGCAGGCGAAGATCGCCGACAAGTTCACGGTGCTTCGATCGATGCGTCAGGGGGCAGGTGGTCATCCGGCGGGATCGATGCAGATGCTCTCGGGAGATCCGGATACGCGAGACAAACCCAAACCGCGCTACCCGGACTGGATGTGTGTCGCCAATTATCTGAGAGCAGGAAATCGGCATCCGTCGGAGATTCTGCCAGAATATGTCGGGATCAATCCGCCTCTGGAGTACAACGGGCCAGCGTATCTGGGTGATGCTTATTCGCCATTTTCTGTCACTGGTGACCCGAATGCACCGGGGTTTTCGGTTCCAAATATCGGCCTGACGGACTCCAGTGAAGTGAGCCGGCTCGGGCGTCGGTCCAGCCTCCGACAGAATCTCGACAAGTTGGAGCGTGCATTCGATCGTCAGGGAGAACTGGGTGCTCTGGACGAGTTCGAAACTCAGGCGATGACACTGCTGACGAATCCGAAGACGAAGGACGCGTTTGATCTTTCAAAAGAAGAGGATCGCGTTCGGGATCGGTATGGTCGAAATACCTGGGGGCAGCAGCTGCTGATGGCTCGACGTCTGGTGGAAGCCGGCGTGGGAGTTCTCACCACCAGTCTGAACGGACCGTTGTGCGGTCGCGTTGCCAACTGGGATGATCATGCCGTAAATCATCATGTGTTCGATGCGATGCGGTTTCGGGCTCATGCTTACGATCAGGCGGTCTCCGCGCTGATTGAAGATATCCATGAACGTGGGCTCGACAAACGCGTTCTGGTTGTTGTGACCGGTGAATTCGGACGCACACCGAAGATCAATTATGCGGCCAGTACGGGCGAAGGGAACGCCAGCGCACCGGCGGGAACTCAGCAGCCCGGTCGCGATCACTGGCCTCGTGCGTTCAGCAACATCTGGGCCGGTGGAGGTATTGAAACCGGACGGTTCATAGGCGCGACCGACAAGCGCGGTGAAGACTCAATTGAAAGAATCTGCAGTGCCGAGGACTTCCTTGCCACGATCTATCATCATCTGGGGATCGACTCCGCGAAGACGCTGATTAACGACTTCAACGGACGACCGACGCCGATTGTGAATCACGGTCGCCCGATTCCGGAACTGATGGGGTAGTGAGATCCTGTCGAGAAGAGACGTGGCTGAACTGTCGGCCGGGATCCGGATCCATGATTCACGGAAGATGACGGGTTGGTTCAATGAGTTCTGCATCGTTTGCGAACGTCGGATTTCGATTCCTGATCACCGGCCTGGTGGGAATCGGATCGATTTATGCAGCGCTCGGGCGGATGGTTGCAGAAAAGATTGCGACGATCGTCGTGATGCCTGCAGGACTGCTCTGGCTGTTTCTGCTTTTTTCAGCGTCGTGGGCCGTTGCCATCCGTCAGAAAGCCGCTGCTGCGTGCCTGATGGTCTGCTGGATGATCTTCAGCATCATCGGAAGCGGCTACGTTGCCGATCGGCTGGCAAAAAGTCTCGAGGGGCCTTACCTGACTATTGATCCGCTCAAAGAGGAGCCCTTTGAAGCCATTGTTCTTCTTGGTGGCGGTGGGGGTGTCGGAGCCAACGGCCGGGTTCAGGGGAATGGTTCCGGCGATCGCATGCTGCTTGCCGCTCAGATGTATCATCAGGGCCTGACGAAAAAGCTCATCTGTACCGGCCAGCGTATCGAGACAATGGATTCCAGTGGTGTTGATCCTGCCGAAGTCAGCCGCCTGATACTGACGTCGCTGGGAGTTCCGGACAGCGCCATCGAGAAGCTCGGCGGTCGAAACACTTCCGAGGAAATGATTGCTCTGGGAGAACGCTTTGGCGAGTCGAAAGACGATGTGCGAGTCGGATTGATCACGTCGGCCTGGCATCTTCCGCGAGCACTTCGGCTTGCCGGGAAACAGGGGTTTTATCCGTCGCCCCTGCCAGCTGATTTTCGGTCTTCATCCTCGCGAGGAGAACCGACGTCGGGGGAGCTGATTGAAGCGATGATTCCCAGCGGGAACGCGTTCAGTCTGAATAGCGCTCTGATGAAAGAGTATCTCGGAATTCTGCTCGGGCGCTGATTGAAAAAAGCTCGCGCAGTCGTCACAAAACGGAACGCGATCAGATCGGACGAAAAGCGGTCTGAAAAACATACATTCCTCGGTACAAAGCTGCTGCAAAGAAAACGTGTCCATGTTTCAGATCAACGAAAACTACCTCAAGCTCAAAGCCGGATATCTGTTTCCTGAGATCGCTCGCCGAGTCTCCGCGTTCGCTCAGGCAAATCCTCAGGCAAAGATCATTCGTCTCGGAATCGGTGACGTCACGGAACCGTTGCCGTCTTCGATTGTGAAAGCCATGCATCAGGCTGTTGATGAGATGGCTGTTCGCGACACCTTCAAGGGATATGGCCCGGAACAGGGTTACGCTTTTCTCAGGGAGCCGATTGCTCAGCAGGATTTTGCGGCTCGGGGAGTCAACGTTTCGGCGAATGAGATCTTCATCTCTGATGGATCGAAATGTGACACGGGGAACATCCTGGACATTCTTGGTCATGGAAATCGGATTGCTGTGGCTGATCCGGTGTATCCGGTTTACGTCGACACCAATGTCATGGCAGGTCACACCGGGGCATCGGATGCCTCCGGGCGTTATGACGGACTGGTTTATCTTCCCGCCAACGAATCCAATCACTTCGTCCCGGACCTCCCGAAGGAACGTGTGGACCTGATTTATTTGTGTTTCCCCAACAATCCAACGGGAGCCGTCGCAACGCGGGAGACACTTCAGAAATGGGTCGAGTATGCTCGGAAGAACGGGTCGCTGATTCTGTTCGACGCTGCATATGAAGCGTTCATTTCGGATCCGTCCATCCCTCACAGTATTTACGAGATTGAGGGAGCTCGTGACGTCGCGATCGAGTTTCGAAGCTTCAGCAAGAACATCGGATTCACTGGAGTTCGCTGCGCCTTTACCGTTGTGCCGGAGTGTCTCACAGCGACACTGGCGAATGGTGAGAAGGTGTCGCTGCATCAGCTCTGGAATCGTCGTCAGTCAACCAAATTCAATGGTGCGTCTTACGTGGTTCAGAAGGGAGCCGCTGCGGCATATACGGAGGAGGGACGTCGTGAAATGAAGGCGCTGATCGACTTCTACATGACGAATGCATCGTTGCTTCGAAAGGGGCTTGAGTCAGTGGGGATCACCGCTTACGGCGGCGTGAATGCTCCGTACGTCTGGCTGAAGACGCCTTCCGGACTCAGCAGCTGGGAATTCTTTGATCTCCTGCTGTCGAAGGCTCATCTGGTTGGAACTCCCGGAAGTGGCTTTGGTGCCGCTGGTGAAGGGTTCTTCCGGCTGAGTGCCTTCAACAGCCGAGCGAACGTCGAAGAGGCTCTTCAGCGGGTTGCCAGAGTTCTGAAGTAGCTCCTTGGCTGGGTGCTCACAAATTTCTGACAAGCATCTGACATCCTTCTGACCACTGAATCGTGGCTGGTCACTCTAATACCGCAGAGAACCGGTGTGGTTCGATCCAGAGTGTCTGCAGGAAAGGATGGTGTCGGATGTTGAACGTACTGAAACGCGCGGTTGTCGGAAATTCGTTGCTGTCGGGGGCAGCGGCCATTGCTTTCGTCGGGCTGATTGCTGTCTCAACGGGACAGCCGACGGTGACGGGAGATGAAGCGACCGGAACCGCGAAAAACGGTTTGCCGGTGACGCTGAACGTGCAGCCCGTCCGATCGGTCCTGAAAGCCGGTGAAAAGCAGACGACATGGATTCGAGTCGGACTTGATGGACATCGACGAGAATCTGATGCGAAACGCCCGCCGGTCAACCTGTCTCTGGTTCTGGATAAATCCGGCTCCATGCAGGGGGAGAAGATTGAACAGGCACGGAAAGCTGCTATCGATGCACTGCAGATGCTCGGCCCGGATGACATCGTTTCTGTCGTAACGTACGACTCCGGAGTTCAGGTCGTCTATCCGGCAACTCGACTGACGGATCGGGAAGCGGTCGCTGCAGTGATTCGCAGTATTCAGGCGGATGGAAACACCGCACTGTTTGCGGGCGTCAGCAAGGGTGCAGCGGAGGTTCGCAAATTCCTTGATAAAACACGCGTGAACCGGATCGTTCTTCTGTCTGACGGTCTGGCCAACAGCGGTCCATCATCTCCCGGAGAGCTGGGTGACCTTGGGGCATCGCTTCTGAAGGAGAATATCAGTGTTTCCACAATGGGGTTGGGGCTGGGATACAACGAAGACCTGATGGTTCAGCTGGCCGGGAAAAGCGGTGGCAATCATCACTTCATCGAACAGGCGACGGAGCTGGCGGATATCTTCCGCCGCGAGTTCAGTTCGGTGCTTTCCGTAGTCGCTCAGGAAATCGACCTGAAGGTGACGATCCCGGAGGGCATTCGTCCGGTTCGGGTTCTGGGTAACGACGCTGACATCAACGGACAGCTCATTACGACACGCATGGCTCAGATCTACAGCGAGCAGAAGAAGCACATCGTGATCGAAGTGGAACTGACTGGAGGAGAAGCTGGAGCGACTCGGGACCTGGGGAGCGTTCAGGTAAAGCTGACCGGAATTGTGGCCGGTAAGGGGACAGGTAATGAACCTGCCGATGTGACGGCGATCCCGGGAGAACTTTCCGGGGCGGTAAATGTTCGATTCAGCAGCTCTGACGAGGAGGTCAACGCCAGCCTGAATAAAGTCGTGATGGCTGACGTCGTGGCTCTGGTTGCGAGTGAACAGAA
This sequence comes from Planctomyces sp., assembly GCA_046345315.1. Classification (GTDB taxonomy): domain Bacteria; phylum Planctomycetota; class Planctomycetia; order Planctomycetales; family Planctomycetaceae; genus F1-80-MAGs062. The sequence goes on along the minus strand of JBKDKA010000048.1, from coordinate 10,742 downwards.
TAAACTGGCAACTCGCTATCTGGATGAAGGAAAACTGGAAATGACCCGAGAGCTGCTGCGGAGCAATATTCTTCTGCTGAAGGAGAATGAAAACCTTGTACCGGGTGACAATCGGCTGGGTGTATTCGGCGTGGCAAACGGCATGCAGCTGAAGGCGCTGGAAGGTGTCAGCAGCCGGGATGATTCTCGTGCCAACGCGGCTCGAAAGAGTGCTCGAGCGTTTCAGAACTCGGTCGATCAGCAGCAGATTTCAGAATAATCTGCCGAAACTGCCACAGGATCGCTGCAGAAACAGCGATCTTGTGGCGTTCCTGATGTTTCCTTAGCATCCCTTGCCCCGAGCCGATTTCCGGAGGTGGCGCGTATTTCGAAACCGGGACAGGCAACCTGCACAGTTGCAGACACTGATGGAAACGATCGCGTTCGTCGGGAGCCAGTCCCGGTTTTAAAACCACCTGTAATAGGGTGAGCTGAGAGCATCTGAGAAGGAACGCACTGCTTGACGACGAAGCTATCGGAAACGCCGGAAGAGCATCTTCTGGGGCAGTTCATTCCTCTTCATTACCACTTCAATATGCTTCGGGACCAGTCACGTATGCTTCCGTTTCAGGAAGCGATTGATCTGGTTGTTCCCGAAGGCGGGACGGTGCTGGAGCTTGGTGGCGGCACCGGCGTACTATCGTGGTTCGCCGCGAGGAAAGCTCGCAAGGTCTGGTGTGTGGAACGCAATCCGGCGCTGGTGAATGCGGCTCGATCATTTCTGTCAAAGAATGAATTCGGAGATCGCGTTCAGGTTGTGCATGCCGATGCGATGGCGTTTCTTCCGCCGGAACCTGTGGATGTTGTCATCTGCGAGATGCTGCACGTCGGACTGTTGAGAGAGAAACAGCTGCAGGTCATCCGGGACTTCAAAGATCGGTATCTTCGAGCATTCGGCGGACCGCTGCCTAAGTTTATCCCGGATACATCACTTCTGGTTGTACAGCCTGTTTTTCAGGACTTTTGTTTTTCAGGATATCACGCACCGGTTCCGATTTTTGAACCACCGGGCCCTCAAATGCAGGATCGCTGGCTGGCAGATCCGTACAGTTATGCAACGATTGACTACGAAACTGATTTCGTGTCAGAGTATTGCGTGAAGGCGAATCTTCCCGTCAGAAGGTCGGGATGTTTCAACGCAATCAGTCTGCTGACGAATAATTTTCTGGCGTTTGATCTCCGTGCAGGACGTGGGATCAACTGGCTCATGAATCAACTGATCCTCCCGATTCCGCAGGCCCTGGAAGTTTCCATTGGCGATCAGATATCGCTCGAATTCAGGTATTCTGCCGGGGGCAGCATCGAAGGAATTCAGGATTCGATCAGAGCAGAAATCTGCGAGAGTTCCGTGCTGACTCGTCCTCGCAGTGCAGAACGACGCGCTGCCTGAGACGGCTTCACTTTTCCAGCTCTGCTGTCACTTCATTCATCAGGGCTCGAGCAAACTCGAAATCGGGCTTCAGTTTCAATGCCGTCTGAAGGTGTGTGAAGGCCAGATCCGGCTGATGGAGTTTGTGGCAGGCCATCCCCATCTGAAAATGAAGGTGTGGGTTTCTTGAGTGGCCCTTCATGGCCTTCTCAAAATGCGGCAGGCATTCGCGATACAGCTGCTGCTGCAGGAGTACGCTGCCCAGTTCCAGGTGAGAATTTGCGTTTTCCGGTTCCACCTCGAGCGCACGCCGAAGCTCCGCAGCTGATTCCGGCAGTTCTCCGAGGTTGCGGTGGAGAGCGCCCAGGTTGAAATGAATCACCGACTGATCCTGAAATTTATCACCGATGGCAAGGCGAAGGCACTCGAGTGATTTTCGAGTGTGCCTTTCTGCATTCTCTGTGTCGTTGAGCTTTCTGCAGCAGGTTGCCATCTGAAGGTACAGGTCGGACATTTCCGAGGGTTCAAATGACTCCGGAGGCTTATTTGCAACAGTTTGCTCAAGGAACTCCAGGGCTTCCAGATATCGATCCTGTTCCATCCGAACTTCGGCGAGATGAAGCGATGCGAGCCAGCATTCCGGATGGTCGCGCAGCGTTATTGTCCAGAGTGTTTCACGATCCTTGTAGTCGAAGCAGCGAACGAATGTTCTTCCTCCGAATAAGAGGACCAGAACACTGACAGTGATGATGATTGATTTTCGGCTGGCCTTCAGCCAGGAGCCGATCTTCAGCAGTACGCCGCTGAGCAGCACGATCATTCCAATGCTGCCAAGGTATTGGAAGTGATCGGCGACGAATGAGAACCGCATCGGGTAAACGTCAGCGAATCCCAGAGCCGGAACGAGCGTACCACCGAACAGCAGGACAGCTGCCAGCGGGCCTCGACCCCAGCGAGACTTTCCTGCCAGAAGAACGAGCGGCAGGAGCACCGCCGTAACCGGGAAGACAGCCTGCGCGAGTGATGCCGGATCGATCTTCCATTTGTGATAGATGAAGATCAGAGGATGAGGCCAGACAAGCTTTGCGGCATAGAACCACAGGGCACGGCCGGCGATCAGACATCGTTCCCAGACCGACCAGTTCCATTCGGCTCCCTCAGCTCCGACGTGTTCTGCTTCCAGTTGAGCGGTATGCAGCCCGGCGAAGATCCCCAGCAACATCAGAGGTGTTACCGAAAGGACTTGATTCCATGTGATCCGGCCGAACTGCCACCAGATCACGACGAGAATCGCTGCGGGAAGAGAAGCCGTTACGGATTTGCTCAGCAATGCCGCGACAAACAGGAGACACGCGGCGACGTAGAAACGCCTTCGTTTCCGACGAGTTTCCGGCGTGTTGGTTCCTGACTCGAGAAAGCTCCAGAATGAATGAAATGCCAGGAGATAAAAGAATCCGGAGAGGACATTCTTTCGCTCAGTGATCCACGCGACAGACTCCACATGCACCGGGTGAACAGCAAAGATGGCTGCAGCGATCAGTGCTCCCGGGAATCTGAAGCGAGCCAGCAGCAGATAAAGAAGAATGGAATTGCCGGCATGCAGGAACAGATTGTTGATGTGATATCCGGGCGCACTCAGTCCCCAGAGCTGATACTCCACCCAGAAGGTTGTAAAGACCATCGGGTAGTACTGAGGTGTTGCGCCCGGTGTCAACCAGATCCGTTTCAGTCCGGAAAACGTCTTCAGCTCCGGGTTTTCAGTGACGTAAGCCGGGTCATCCCAGATGTAACCAGCAGTTATCGCGGGGAGATAGGCGAAGCCCGTGATCAGCAGCAGCAGAGCGTGTTTCAGAAGTGCGGTCAGTGGATTTGTCGGAACTGTCACCTCAGCAGTCGGTGATTCTGACGGCTGCGTGGAATGAGTTCGGATGCGTTTTGCACTCATCGGACAATGTCTGAAATTAACTTCGGTGGCGAAACAGATCGAGCATCACGGCTCCCAGAATAACGAGCCCGAGAACAACTTTCTGTGTGTAACTCTCCACATTCGTAAGATTCATTCCGTTCTGAATCACGGCGATCGTGAAGGCCCCCAGAAGTGTACCGGGCATCCGACCTTCACCACCACTCAGGCTGGTGCCTCCCACGACGGCCGCCGCGATCACGTAGAGTTCATACATGTTGCCGTATGTCGGTGAACCACTTTTCAGTTGAGACGCCATAATCACACCGCCCAGCCCTGCCAGAACAGCGCTCGAGAGATAGGCGAAGAGGAGGACCTGAGTGACGGGAACACCGGAAAGGCGTGCCGCTTCTCGGTTGCCCCCCACAGCGTACAGGTAACGCCCGGGTTTCATTCGCGACATCAGGATATGGGCTGCTCCATAGAGAATGATCATCAGTGTGACCGAATGCGGGATTCCACCGAACCCCGTACCACGTCCGAGCCAGACGAATGACTCCGGAATCTGATACACCGACTGACCATCGGCGAGGATGTAGGCTGTTCCGCTGGCCACCAGCATCATGGCGAGTGTCACGATGAACGGCGGGATTCCGAACAGTGTGATCATCAGGCCGGAGAACAGTCCCACAGCGGCACAGGCCGAAACGGCGACGACGGAGGCGATGATCATCCCGGTCACGCCGGCCGATTCAGCACCGGCGAAGTCGCGAATCCATCGGGCAGAGACGACGGCGGAGAATGCAATCAGACTTCCAACGGAAAGATCGATTCCTCCGGAGACGATGACCATCGTCATCCCGATCGCAATGATGGCAATCACAGCGATCTGGTTGGCGATGTTGATCAGGTTTTCTGACTTCAGAAAATTCGGCCAGCCGTAACTGATCGGGCTCAGAAGCTGAGGTTGCCCGAGTGCCGGAAAGTCTGTGGAGAGATCCCGAAAGACCAGCCACGATGCCGCGTCCTGTGTCATCGCGATAAAGTGAACCGGCGTTCCCGCAGTATTCGTTTTCTGCAGGAGCGTTCTCGCGTCTCTCGGCTCTCCATTCACGACACCCATCGTCTGAATCTGTTCAGCCTGCAGAAGTGATTTCAGTTCTGCTGCAAAGGTAAGGTCAACCGGCTGGTTGCGTGCCACAATCAGGACATTCGTTTTCGCGGGAGCAGCCAGCCTGTTCGGTGACGACTGAATCAGATCGGCAATCTGACGAGCGGCAGCGGTGCCCGTCGGGAACTGTTCTGACCAGGTGACGATGCTGAAGAATCCGCAAAGTCCCGTCAGGACGACCAGCATTCCATAGTCAGTCAGAAATCGAATCAGAATGCGTTTCATGCGATGGCCAGTTTCATGATGTCTTCCTGTGTTGTCGATTCCGGTGATCGAAATTCGCCAACGATCGCACCGGACCGAACGACAAGAATTCGGTCGGCCATTCCGAGAACCTCCGGAAGTTCCGAGCTGATCATGAGGATCGACTTTCCTTCGTCGGCCAGCGTTCGCATCAGCTGATAGATTTCGTGGCGAGCGCCGACGTCAATTCCTCGAGTCGGTTCATCGAAGATGAGAATATCGCAGCGTCGTCCCAGCCATCGAGCCAGCACGACTTTCTGCTGATTGCCGCCGGAAAGATTGCCGGCAGATTCTTCGATTCCCGGGATCCGAATTGTCAGCGCCGAAACGAACTGCTCCAGTTCACTCCGCTCTGCGCGACGCTGAACCCAGCCAAAGGCCGAAAGCCGATTCAGGTTCGGAAGGCTGTAGTTGTGACGAACAGAATGCTTCAGCACGAGTCCCTGAGTTTTACGATCTTCCGTGAGAAAGCCGATTCCGGCGGCCATGGCGTCTCGAGGTGATCGGATCTGTCGTTCTCTGCCGTCGATCACGATGCGTCCTGTGTCTGCCGGATCGGCTCCAAAAATCAGTCTGGCGATCTCTGTTCGACCAGCACCAGCCAGACCAGTCAGTGCGAGTATCTCGCCCGCCTGAAGGTTGAACGACACGGGAGGAACATTTCCAGTGCGACCGAGATTTTCAACGGCAAGTCGCAGAACTGGTGTGCTGGGATCGGATGATCCCTTCCCTGTGTCTTTGGGCGTTTCCAATTTTCGCAGGGGGTATTCATCAAGCAGTTCTCGCCCGACCATCATTCGGATGATTTCTGAACGATCGAGTGAATCTGCGGGACCGCCGCCGACGTTCTGACCATCACGCAGGATCACGACGCGATCCGCTATTCTGCGAATCTCGTCGAGCCGATGACTGATATAGATGATTCCCAGCCCGCGTCGTCGGAGTTCTTCGACGACTTCAAACAGAAGCTCGGCTTCACGACGCGATAACGTTGCTGTGGGTTCATCCATGACCATGATCTGTGAATCCGAGACCATCGCTTTGGCGATCTCAAGAAGCTGCTGTTGTGCTGTCGACAGGTCACGACAAGGTCGAGCGGGATCAAAATCTGCGCCGAGCTGCTTCAGGAGATTCTTTGCATGGAGAAACTCCCGACGTCGTTTCAGGAATCCCCAGGTTGTCTGTTCCTGCCCAAGAAAGAGGTTGTCGACTCCGGAGAGAGCCGGGATCAGACTGAATTCCTGATGAATCATTGCAACGCCGGCTCGACGTGCATCCTGTGGACAGCGTAGCTCCAGCGGTTGTCCCTGAATTCGGATTGTTCCCGAATCTGCCGTCTGAGCACCACTGAGGATCTTCATCAGAGTGCTCTTGCCGGCACCATTTTCCCCCAGCAGCGCGACAACCTCACCGGCATTCAGCTGCAGGTCAACGCCGCGGAGTGCCTGTACTCCCGGAAACGTCTTTACAATCTGCAGCATCTCCAGCAGCATAGGTCATTCTCGTTGCGGATGATTTAACTGGACAGCGCCATTTTCGCCGCCACCATTAACCCGAAGCGCCAGCGAGGAAACAAATTCCATCAGAATCCTCGCTGGCGCTTCGGGTTTGTGTTTTCCAGGCGTTCCACGTGACCTGTCGCTGTCCTGTTAAGTCCTACTTCGCCACTGACTGACCACCGCTGCCGAGTTCTTTTTCTGCGTCGGCTTTCCGATATAGACTGGTCGGGATCAGTGTCTGTGGCGGAAGCTCTTCACCTTTCGAATACCGAATGATCGATTCGACGATCTGGATACCCATTCGATCCGGGAACTGAATCGGGTCGGCATAGATCCGGCCATCGAGAATCGCCTGCTTCCCTTCCGGCTGGCCATCGAAACCGACGATCACAACCTGATCCTGTTTGCCGGCTTTCTCTAGTGCCGCTCGTGCCCCCAGCGCCGCCGGGTCATTGATTGCAAAGATCCCACGGAGATCTGCATGGGCCTGAATCGCATCCTGTGCAGCTCGGAAACCGGCGTCTTTGTCTCCACCGCTTTCAAGTTCTGTCACGATTTCAATTTTCGAGGGTGACGCCGCGTTGTGAGCATCGATGGCTTCACGAAACCCCTTGACTCGCAGCTGACATGACTCCGCCTGCTTGAAATGGAGCACCGCGATGCGGCCCCCTGCTTCACCCAGCGCTTCGATCATTGCCTGTGCCGCTTCACGGCCACCGCCGAAGTTATCGGTCGCAACCTGAGTTGCAATACTGACGCCTGGTTCATTGCAGGGGATATCGACCGTGAACACAGGGATGCCGGCGGCATTGGCTTCCTGAATTACTGGCACGATGGATTTGGAATCACACGGACTGAGAACAATGGCTGCAACGCGACGAGTGATAAAATCCTTGATCTGATTACTCTGCTTCGCGACATCCTTTTCACCGCTCACAACAATCGTCGTGTATCCGTTCTTCTCGCCTTCGGAAGTGATATGGTCCCCGATGACCTTAAAGAACGGATTATCAAGAGTCAGCAGCGAAACACCGATGACCTGTTTCTTCTCGTCTGCTTCAGGAACGTTCGACGGTGCTGCGGGTGACGAGTTTCCGTCAGTCGCAGTACTGCTGCCGGAGGCCGGTGCCGATGAGGGACTGTTGCTGGCAGGTTTTCCACAGCCGATGATGATCAGAGTCAGCAGAAATAGGGGGCAGAGCCGCGAGGTGTGATTCACCCAGAATAACGAGCGCAGCCGCAGCGATCCCGTGACAGAATCGCTCGTTGAGATTTCCTGTTTACTGGCCGATACTCGATTCTGATGAACACGATCGGTTGTGGTGAACATGTCTGAATCTCCCTGATCTCTCTGCAGCTTGCTATTCCTCTGTTCAGTTTGAGAGATGGTGTCAGACAATCGTCGATCAGTCAATGAACTCCCAGGCGGATCGGTAAGTCCCGTGGTATTCGATCCATTCGAGGAGCGAGCTGAAGAAAGCATCCGACGCGAGCGTTGCGCTGTCTCCGACCAGAATCAGTTTGCGCCTCGCACGCGTGAGCGCCACGTTCATTCTTCGTGCGTCTGACAGAAATCCGATTTCCCCTGTCGGGTTGGATCTTACGAGGGAGATCACAACCGCTTCTTTCTCGCGTCCCTGAAAGCCGTCGACCGTATCGATTTCCAGTGACGACTGAATGGAGTTCTGGCGAAGCCATCGGACCTGCGCCGCGTACGGGGCAATCACGGCAATGTCTGCCGGGCTGAGCCCGATGTCACACAGATGGTTGACCTGTTTCAGGACGAGTCGTCCTTCGTCGGGATTGAGCCGACTCTCGCCGTCCGGCTCCTGCTCCTCCTGCCATCCTGTTCCTGCCGTATCAATGAATGTGACCGGATGGTCATCCTCGTCAGTGCCTCGAACCGATGGAAGCTGCGAAAGCACATGATGTCGAACTGTTTCGTCAGCGATCAGTGATCCGCCGTAAAATCGGTTCGACGAAAAGGCCATGATCGATTCGTTCATTCGATACTGAACCGTGAGCTGTCGAGTGACCGAATCTCCGTGGGAGTTCACTAACCGTTCCATGAGGCTGATGGCAAATCCTTCCGCTGCTGCGGCAGCAGAAAGAATCGTCGGGGGCAGCTGAAGATGATCACCTGCGAGAATCATTCGATCCGCGTGTCGCAGTGGCACCCAGCATCCTGGTTCCACACTCTGGCAGGCCTCGTCGATGATCAGCACATCGAAATGCAGATCTTCCAGAACAGAATCATCAAACGTTGTTGTTGCACAGACGACTCGAGCATCGGACAGAACATCGCTGACCGCCTGTTTTTCGAGAAGTCTCGCCTGTCGGCGCAGTTCCCGTGCCTCCTGTCTCTGCTGACCTCTCTGGCCTGGTGCCGGCCGAGCGCGTGTGTATCGCTCAACTTTTCGTTCAATCTGTTCAGCCTCACGCATGATCTGTTTCACAAGAATCATGGCATCGTGCTGTTCGACGAGCGCATCCAGAGTATGTTCTCGAAGGTCTTCTGAGACGCGAGCCGGATGGCCGAGTCGAACAACGGGTTCACCGAGACCGATCAGTCGTTCCAGCAGATTGTCGACTCCGGTGTTGCTTGGCGCACAGGCGAGAACACGTTCGCCCCGAGCGACAAGCTGGCGGATCACCTCAGCGACAGTGGTTGTCTTTCCTGTTCCTGGCGGGCCGTGAATGATCGCCAGATCCTCGGCTCGAAGTGCATGCAGAATGGCGTCCTTCTGGGATGCATTGAATCGGAAGGGAATGGCCGGATCCGGTCGGAGTGCCTTCCGGAATGCCGGTTCACGTTCGCCCAGCAGGAGGTCGCGAAGCTGTGCCAGTCGGCCAGTTGCCTTTCGAGCCGTATTGAGCGCCGCTGCCTGACGCTTGCGAGTCACTTCATCGGGAGAGAGATCGAGTCGAAAGCGATCGCCTGCGGGCCAGTCGTCAACAGCCACCTCGACGCAGTCCACATAGCGAGCACTGACGACGCCGGAAAATGATTCACCATCGCTGTCACTCTGTTCTGAAAGTACAACGGGGCTTCCGACTCGAAACCGATGCCAGGGCATTCGATCGGGAGATCTGCGTTTGGCGAGAGTCAGAAGATAGCGACCACCCAGTCCCGTTGTGTGACTGCGGATCACCAGATCCAGTAGTGTATCTCCCGAACGTTCCGCGTATTCAGAAGATCGAGTCTTTCTGCGTTCAGCCAGGCGAGCTCGTTCTGCTTCGCCTTCCATGTCCAGCCAGCGTCGCAACTGACTGAAATGATGATCGGCCGAGATTGGTTGTGGCATTGAGGTTCTGGTGCTCGAATTCAGGTGACCGGATTCATCCGGTGCGGGGGACCAAAATGTGGTCGAATATCAGGAGTCTGCCGGTCTGGCCCAGTGATCACGATACTCCCGACGAGTCAGTTGACCGGCCTCTTCGTCGCCCACAATCTGTTCGGTGTTCGGATCAAACCGGAGAGATCGGCCGACTCGGGCTGCAATGTTGCCCAGATGACACAGTGATGTCGAAAAATGCCCCGTCAGAGCATCAGCGTTGAGTGTTCCTTCACCGCGGATGGCAGCGAGAAAATTCTGCACGTGAGCGGCATCATTCTGCGGTCCCGGTGAGACGGGAATCGTGACCGGACGATTCTTTTCATCGAGGACCTGAATCTTTCCGCGACGACTGAGAAACATCTGGCCCGAACGGCCGTAGAACTCCGCCCCGCTGTCCACATTGTGCGGATAGTTGGTGCTCCACAATCGCTGTTCATAGATCAGCATTCGACGATGACCTGGGCCACCGTCACCCGGATATTCAAACGTCACCTGCTGTGTGTCCGGAAACTCCTGATCATCATCCTGAACATACTTTCCGCCGACGGCCACGATCAGGGACGGATGCGTATCGACTCCCAGACCCCAGCGTGTGTAATCAATATCGTGTACTCCGTCGTTGCCCATATCCCCGGTGCCGAAGTGGTACCACCATGTCCAGCGATTGTGGACGCGGTTTGTTCGATAGGGGATCATCGTTGCCGGGCCGACCCATGTTTCGTAGTCGAGACCCGGAGGTGGCGATGTGTCCATGCCGCGTCCGATGGAGCCTCGACGCTGGATGTTCCAGCACTTCGCAACAAGAACATCACCGATGAGCCCTTCTCGAAGAAGGCGAACGGCGTCGATCATCATCTGCGTGCTGCGACTCTGAGTTCCATGCTGAACCTGCACTTTGTTTCGGACTGCGGCTTCCGTCAGGAGTCGACCTTCGCGAACGTTATGAGAGATTGGTTTCTCGACGTAAACATGCTTACCGGCATTGCAGGCCATAATGGCAGCGATGGAATGCCAGTGATCAGGAGTTGCGACAACTACTGCCGTCAGTGTGTCATCGTTCAGTACCTGTCTCAGATCACCGGTGGCATGATCTTCAGGGATCTCCAGTGCTTTTGCCGTTTTCGTGCGGCGTTCCTCATCGGGATCGCAGACCCAGGTAATCCGCACGCCTGGATTTTTC
>JBKDKA010000047.1:0-22704 GCA_046345315.1 Planctomyces sp. | reverse complement strand
CTTCACCAAAGACGACGGTACAATCATCGTTGACACGGTTGTTCCAGTGGGTGGTGTTCTCGCGTCGTCTTACAACGCCAACCTGACCGCCGGTGGGTGGCGTATCTGGGTACGAGCCATCCTGGCAGATGGATCTTCCCTGGCGTGGAGTCTTCCAACTCGAATCACTGTGGCTGCAGTCGCTCCTCTGGAGACACCTGAACTGGGACCAGCAGTTGAGACTCAGATGGTGTCCTCTGCGGTTCAAACGGAAGCCGCGCGGCAGAATCATCGAGAGGTTGCTGTTACGGCAAACGCCGCGTCACAGACTGACACATCTTCAGATTCGAATCGCACTGACGCACAAATCCGTGGCGAGGCGGCTCAGGACACGGAAGCCACGGTTACAGCAATTGGCTCTGAAAGAGATCTCAAAGCGACTGCAATTCTGACCTCGCAGACATCAGAATCCACAGATGCATCAGGTCTTTCTGCAGCAGAAATCCAGAAATCTCTGGAAGACGTTGCTCTGAAATCGCTGGCCACAGAATGCGAAAACGCCGAATGGTGGAACGCTGAAAAACGGTCTGCCTGATCGGCAACGGTGGCAGGGTTGCATAACAATGAACGCTCTGTGACTTTGGGCCGAAGGCCCAGTCGTTCTGCCAGCCCGGGCTGAAGCGAAGCGCTGGCCCGGGTACTGCACGCAATCGATCATTCAGGGCCAACGGCCCGGCGGTTCGCGTTGTCAGCGATTCCGATTCGCCAAATGTATAGCTGCGCATTCCAAAACCGGGACAGTCCCCCTGGCTGTTGCCGAATTTGCCTGAAGACATCTCGGTTTTCCGGTGCCGGTGGTGGTTTTGGAACTGCCTGTGGCGCATCAGGTGGAACTCACCCTCGAACGGCTGGACCTTCGGTCCGCAATCACAAACTTGATCGGACACAACAACCTGGCCCGCCGCTTCGCTTCAGGCCAGGCTTTTAGAACGAATGGCCCTTCAGGCCGGAAATCATCTGGCGATGCGCAGCCCCTGGATATCATCCGTCTCATGCGATGACTCTGCAGTCCGAGAAGCTACAACAATCGAGCCAATGAACCACCGCCTGGCCCGCGCCCCATCGGGATCAGCCATCCACAGGATGGTCGACTTCGTCAGGGCGTGGCTCGCCTTCGGACCACCAATGCTGCATTTATGAATGCCTGCGCGGGAATGACAAGGAACCCCGATTTCGATTCATGGCATCGCACCAGGCGGCTTGTTGATTACCAGCCGAGAACGTGAGCGAAAATCAGGGGCGCGACAATGGTTGCGTCTGATTCGACAATAAACTTCGGTGTGTTGATTCCCAGCTTTCCCCAGGTGATTTTTTCATTGGGGACGGCTCCGGAATAGCTTCCGTAGCTTGTTGTCGAATCGCTGATCTGACAGAAGTAACCCCAGAGCGGAACTGAATCTCTGCCCAGATCCTGATGAAGCATCGGGACAACACAGATCGGGAAATCGCCGGCAATGCCGCCACCGATCTGGAACATTCCCAGCGAGCTGGTCTCAGTCGTCTTCGTGTAGAAATCCGCCAGCCAGGTCATGTATTCAATTCCGGTGCGGACCGTGTGAACGTTCTTCACGTCACCGCGGATCACGGCCGCCGCGTACATGTTACCGAGCGTGGAGTCTTCCCAGCCCGGAACAATCATCGGAAGATTCTTTTCTGCGGCTGCCAGCATCCACGAGTCTTTGGGATCAATCTGATAGTGCTCGGTGTATTTACCGCTGAGCAGCACCTGATAGAAAAATTCATGCGGGAAGAATCGCTTGCCTGCGGAGTCTGCCGCGGTCCAGACTTCCAGCATTGCCTTCTCCATGCGTCGCATGGCTTCGCCTTCGGGAATACAGGTGTCCGTCACGCGATTCATGTGACGTTCGAGAAGGGCCTGTTCATCCTGAGCGGAAAGCTGACGATAATGGGGGACTCGTTCGTAAAAATTATGAGCGACCAGATTGAACACGTCTTCCTCGAGATTCGCTCCGGTGCAGGAGATGAGATGAATTCGGTCCTGACGGATCATTTCTGCAAGAGACAGGCCCAGTTCCGCGGTGCTCATTGCACCCGCGAGACACACCATCATCTTTCCGCCTTCTGAAAGATGCTTCTGGTAACCGTGAGCCGCATCGATCAGCGCAGCCGCATTGAAATGTCGGTAATGATGATTGATGAATCGCGTGATCGGTCCGCTTTTTTCGGGTGTCCATGCCATAGGAAATCGTTTGCCTGTCAGGTCTCCAGTTGAGCTGGAGAAGAGAATTCGAACATTACAGAAACTCTGCCCGGCTGAATTGCCCGGTCGGGTGTCGGAGAATGCTCTGATCGCCATTCACCGGACACTCAGGCACAAGTGCCTTCTGTCAGCAATATTACTGAACTCTGCGCTGCAGAAAACTCAGCCGCGCGGTTTATGACGAGTCTCCTGCAGAAAATGCTGAATTCCGGTCTTTCTGCATCTCTGATTTTTGAAAAATCCCATGCTGAAGGATCGGTGCGTTTTTTGGTAAAGCACAAGATGCGGGTAGTGAATCATGTTTTGTGCACAAAATATGGTTTTTGTTTTACAGCAGAGAATGACTTGCATAGAGTTCGCCCCGCACACAGGTACTCACAGGAAGTGAGAACAAGCCTGGAAAATGTGCTTTTTGAAAGAAGTGCGATTGGCGGAAGTGATCTGACAGATCTTCCTGACTGGAAGATGCATGTCGGGGGTGTTCCGTCCAGGCATTCAGTGAATGTCTTCTTTCAACAGCTCGAATGGGAGGGAACCTGAATCATGAGCAGCGCGAAACCATTGATTGGCATTACCGGCGACTTTCGTCCAGAGCGTTATGACGGAGCCGCACTCAGCTGGTTCAACACGGGTTACTATGACAGTGTTCTGGCTGCTGGCGGACTGCCGGTGCTTCTTCCGCCTTACGACAACGAAGAAGATCTCCTTCGCATGATGGAGCAGCTGGACGGTGTAGTTCTGTCGGGCTGTAATCTCGATCTCGATCCGACTCGCCAGAAGATGCACCCTCATCCGGCGACCAAGATCATGCCAAAGCGACGTGAAGACTTCGATCGGCGAGTTGCTGAGATTGCGATTCGACGAGGCATTCCGGTTCTCGGAATCGGATCAGGCATGCAGCTGGTGAATGTGCTCTGCGGCGGAAATCTTTATCAGCACATTCCTGAAGATATTCCGCGAGCCATCCATCATCGCGATCCTGTGGAAAAGAACCTGCGTCACGTCCTGGAAATTGTACCGGGAACGCGTGTCGACAGTATCTACGGTCCTGGCGAGGTGCGAGTCAACAGCAACCATCATATGGCTATTCGTGATCTGGCCAGTCGCTTTCGAGTTTCAGCGACATGCCCGGATGGTGTGATTGAAGCTTATGAATCCGTTGATGCAGACTGGTTCTGCCTGGGTGTTCAGTGGCATCCGGAAAGCAGCACCGCTTCAGCTCTGGATCTCCAGATTTTCGAAGCATTCGTCGAAGCGTCTGAAGTCTGGATGCAGCGTCGCAATGAAACACCAGCAGGCAGTCAGGATGCCGCCGAAATGGAAGTTCGCGACATTCTCCCGATGACTTCAGCTCTGCAGAAAGCTGCGTAGCTCGCGTCACAAAACCGGGACAGGCGGCCTTGTTGTTGCTGAATCCGCAGCAAAGCACCGCGTCCATCAGGAGCCAGTCCCGGCTTTACGACCACCTGTGAGTGATCGACACCTGCAAGGAGCCTGACCATGGCGCTTGTTTCAGAAGCAGTCTCATTACTGTTCGATAGATGAGATGTGTCTGAGCAGATCATTGCGGATTGATAACAGGCCGTCGTCGATCAGGGCGTGTTGTTTTCCAACGCTCTTTGTCACTGCCGTGAACGATCCTCGGACGTTTTACCTGAGAAGAAGCCGGTTGCAGCGGAAGTCGCTCTGCCGGCTTTTTCTCTTCCTGCTGATCAGCGTCAGCAAGTTGATTCATTGAGCGGATCACGGTTGCGTTCAGTGAATCTCTGACCGCCTGAATTCTCGCTTCAAGATCCGTTACGTCACCGACGTCGTTCAGGCCGATCAGGTTTCCGGTTGGATCCGAAGTGGGCGCCGGTAAAGGAGGTGGAACGGGCATCTCGTCGAGCGGTATCTGCATTTCTGGAGCCGATTCGATTTCCGGTTCGGCATTACCTGAGGCTTCCTGTTTTGACGGGGGCGATTCCTCTGTCGAAGGCGAACCGCTTCCGCTCTGTTCTGATGACGGACCTGTCTTCAGTGCTTCTGTGCTTCCGGGAATTGTAAGGTCCGGCGAAGTGTTCGCGGTCTCCGGCGTCGCCATCGCGATTGTGTCATTCGGCAGACGTTCCGGTTTGTCTGCAGCGGCAACCTTCTGTGATCGTGAGATGGCACGAGCTTTTCGTTCCGTTTCAGCCAGGTTCTTTGGAGCAGAAGCCGGAACGACTCGATCGATGTAGATGCTCAGGGCATTGACAGTGTGATAAAGCGGCGAACAGCTCACGTACTCATGTCGATTGTCCATCAGGTCCCGGCAGGTTGCTTCGATTGCTCGACGTACCCACGGTTCCGAAAGTTCTTCCTGAGGCAATGCGATCATGAGGAACTCGAGAATGTGGCCTGCACTGGCCATCCGCTTATCGAAGTCTTTCTTGTATTCCTTGTCGCGGAAGAAATTCGACGAGAGTGTTCCGTTGGCATTCTGCTGGATACGGGCTGTCTGGATGTATTTCCGCAGCTTATTCTCGCTCTTCAGCCAGACACCGCGAAGTGGCTTTCCGGTCCGAAGGTAAACGTTCCGTGCGTGAGCGAGTGCGAAGAGGTTGTGGGTTCCGCCGCACGGCAGCGGTACCTGAAGTGACTTCTCGGTTTCCAGCTCGACGAGCTTCTCGATGCTCCAGAGCTCACCCTTCTCGTTCTTCCACTGGGCATCCGGCGGGAGATAACGACTCAGCGCCCACAGCGTCCACGTGAGTTCTTCCTTTGGATTCTCAGTGCGAACGGTCTGTTGAGCGTGACGCAGCATATCTCGCATTGTGATCGGACCATCAGCCGTGTGAAGCTGATGTTCCAGTGGAAGGCCACTCATCGACAGAATCGCAAGAAACTGGTTGCAGTGTCCTTCGAACGCGTAAGGCACGGAGTAAGGATGAGCTCGTCCGCCGTGCTTTGTTTTCTGAAACCAGAACTCGTCGCGAAACGTCGGCCCTTCGCTCACCCAGTTAAGCCCGGAAATCGGTTTTCCGTTGCTGCGAATCACAAAATCACGTCGCAGAGCGAGGAGGCCGTGCATGATCTGCCACGGAGTATGTTCCTCCGTCGTCAGAAGACGCCGCCGCTGAGATTCTCTGGTTTCGAGGCAGAGTCGAACGAGGGAATCGTTGGTCTGTACTGCCGCCAGGGACGAGACCTGAAAGGCCGTCCTGACGATTCCTTCGTGCAGCTGAACCTTGGGTTCATCCACGTCGGAATTCAGTTCATTCGGAAAATGATCGTCAGCCGTTGATCCGGCTGCGACCATGAACCAGACAACCAGTCCGGTGGAAAATAACCGGATTTGCAACTTCATAACGCTGAACCGCATTCAGTACGGCTCCGGTATCGGAAAATCCCAACTTCTGATCATGGCGCAAAATGCCCGCACGCTATTCAGCATTTTCGACCTGATGGTGCCTCGGCTTGATACGATCGGGGCCGTTAAAGTCGAATTCTTCAGCGCAATCGCATTTTTCATCGCGACCGGCATTTTCGGCACACCCGCGAAATCAGCGGCATGAAATGGTAGAGTTTACCCGCACTTAGAATCCGGTATACAGATGCAAAGATCTGTTCAGCCGTAGTGCATCAGCGACTGGGTAATGCGCATGGGTAGGGGTGATATGGAGGCCGCAAAAGCCAAAGAAACCCGACGCGGACGCGTTACCGCTGAGACCAATTCTGCTCAGGTGACGCTTGTGCTGTGCCACTGGCTCTGCCAGTGTTGTTGGTTGGAAAACACTGGCAGAGCCAGTGACACACATCTATTGATCTTTGACAGAGCACCACGATGACGTGTTCCGGCTGCAATAAACATTGCTGCCATGGAGCACATTGCGGTCAGTCGTCATCTTCCATGAGCGGAAGTTCACTGTTCCGTTCGCGCACCAGCGTCACCCGGCGACCGCCGTCGCTGTATTCGAAGTGGTTGAGATAGGCTTTCATCAGCAGCAGCCCACGCCCACTCGGCCGCTCGATAAACTCGAGTGACGTCGGGTCGGGAACATCTTCGGGAACAAAACCTTCCCCCTGATCCTGCACGACGACGAGCATCTTATGGTCAGTGATCGTGCAGTGAATCTCGACAGTCTTTGTCGTGGAAAACTTGTTTCCATGTCGAATTGCGTTGGTGATGCTCTCCTCCAGGGACAGACGCATCGCGAAAACATCGCGAGCGCTGTAATGGAATTGTTCCATCAGAGAAACAATTTTCTCCTGCACCACCAGGCCATCCGCGGTATCGCTCGGAATCCGGGTTTCAAAATGAACAGGCGCAGTCATGACAGGGTCCGTCACCATAGGATTGTCACTTATTTCGAAGGATGAGCATCCCTGACGAACAGTCATCCGGCAGACAAACACAGTTGTTTCTGCAGGATTCAGAATTTTGCCAGAGCAGAATTCAGGTCACCACAGAGGGTCAGTACCTTATCCAGCTTGGTAATCTTGAAAACATCGAGGATGTCTTTCTGAATATTACAGAGAGCCATCCGTCCGCCGGCGGTACCAACCTTCTTGTGCATCGTGATGAGTTTGCCGAGTGCTGCACTGGAGAGGTATTCCACGAGACTGAAATCCAGCACAATCTTTTTCAGGCCGTCCCGATCAACCAGTGCGAACAGTTCCTGACCGAGAGCCTCTATGTTTGCTTCGTCGAGAATTTTTCGTTCGAGTAACCGCGCGATGGTCACGCCGTCTTCTTCAACAACATCGATACGGCGGTCCGACTTTGTCGCCATGGCAAGCCTCTGTCAATCTGGGTTCTGATGCACAATCTCTGCCTCCTGGGGTCAGGAAACGAAGATTCCTCCACACATCCGTCGGCGATGATCATTCCCGAAACGATGCATGTCAAGTGATCGGCCGAATCTGCCGCAAGTTTCGAGCTTCCGCCCCGACAACATTCAGTCTAGTGTGAGAAATCATCAATCGCAGGTGAAATTTAGCTGTTGCGGGTCAGTCCGTACGGGATTTCTGATCGCTGTCGCTGCAGATTACCCTGAATGTTGACGGTTTGATTCAACTGAACCTTTGGGAAACCGTTCTGATGCCGAGTTCCGGTGGGAAAACACCATCAACTTCGCCTGTCGGGAAGAGGTCTCTGAATATAAGATCTCCGGACGACTGAGACACGGGAAACGGGTCTCCGACCAGCGAGACTTCAGGGAGTGAATTCCGATGGCAGTCTTTGCCTTTTTGATGAATGGCTTGTGCGTCCATTCGCTGCAGTTTCGGCGAGTGTTTTCTCGATGCATGCCGATTTCTTCCGGATCGCGATCAGGGCTGAACGGATCTGGACGATCGGAGGTCCGAATGCTGCTGTCTTT
Source organism: Planctomyces sp. (assembly GCA_046345315.1). GTDB lineage: Bacteria > Planctomycetota > Planctomycetia > Planctomycetales > Planctomycetaceae > F1-80-MAGs062. Next base: position 15,102 of record JBKDKA010000047.1, on the reverse strand, counting down.
GTTGCTGTTGATCGTATCCGGATGCAGTGACCGTAGTTCATCGATGCCTCTGAGTTCCGATGGGAGCCAGCAGTCAGCCACTGGCAATGACGGCGAAAACGACGAGGGTGGCAGCGGCGTGTCCAGCGTTCCTGAAGTCGGTGCGCCAGCGCCTGAAACTGCTGTGTCGGAGACGGATCCGGTCGGCTCGGCAGAAACAGATGCTCCGCCGAGCAGCTATTCACACGGTGGAGCCATTGCCAAAGACGGACCTCCAGGAAAGCCTGCTTCACCTCGAAAAAAACGTGACGGCGCTCCTCGATCGGAAGACTCATTGAATCCTGCTCCGTCGGGCACAACAGTCGAAGACACAGCAAATGGTGTTCATGACGCCGAAAGTCCAGTCGCAATGGCGGAACCGGAATCGGAATCGGGTGGTGAGCAGGACGATGCCGCCATTTCCCAGGTGGACGCTGCGCCTGGTCCGGTGGCAGTCATTCGACGCCCCGGTCCTCGAACAGAACGACACGGATATTCCATTGAACGTGTTTACTTTGCGACGAATCGGCGGCCGAACGAGACACCTCGAGCAACCACCGACCCGGATGAGTTTTTCGGTTCAGAGCGTGGCGACATGCGTTACGGAGTCTGTGAAGTCAGCATTCCGTATCGACGGCAGCCCGGGACCCTCCCGGAACCATCCGTGATGAAGCTGGAATTTCATCAGGATCCCGCAAAACATGTCGTTCTGATGCAGATCAGCCTTCCGGGAGAAGCTTCCTTCTGGAAACAGCTGAAAGCTGCTGTGGCAGCGTCGGAACAGCGACAGCTGATGGTCTTTGTTCATGGTTACAGTGCATCGTTTCGCGATGCCGGGCGACGAACGGCTCAGATCGCCTACGACATGAATTATCAGGGACCGGCTTTTTTCTTCAGCTGGCCGGCCGGCAGCAGTTCCGAGGGGCTGAATCGCTGGAATTACGTGAATGATCTTCGGCGAGCTGATGACTCCCGCGAAGACCTCATCGCTGTTCTGGAAAAAATCGCTGCTGTGTGTGAGGCTCGTCAGATTCACCTGGTCGCTCACAGCATGGGAAATCATCTGCTCACGGAGTCTCTGAAGACAATGGCAGACCGGAACAGCCTGGCGTCTGCGGACAATCCCCTGTTCGATGCACTTGCGATGGCGGCACCGGATGTCGATGCTCGGGAGTTTGTTGCACGCACTGCCGAGCGAATCCGCTCCTTCAGTCGTCGTTTCACGGTTTACGCCTCAGAGCATGACAAGGCTCTTCAGTTCTCCGGTCAGCTGAATGGCTGGGAGCCACTCGGACTGATCAGCCCCACGACACTGAAAGTCGCCGGAGTGGAACGTTTCCAGCTGGTGGATGCCTCTGCTCTTTCCGATGCCTGGTTTGACACCGGCCATATTTACTATGGTGACATGCCGGAAGTCATCCGGGATTTTCACCAGTTCTTTCAGGGTGTTCCCCTGGCTCAGCGGCGTCTTCGTTCCGTACCGCCGGTGTTCCGTCTGATTCGCCATACCACATTGCCGAATCCGGATTGATTCTCTGAACGGCACCGATGTTCCTGCCCGCAGAGTCATCGAGCCTTGCCGGATCGAATTCTGCGTTCAACAGGAATGAAGCTTCGTGACGTTTCGCGTCGGAATGAGGCTCAGCGTCGGCTTTTTCTGAGATAAACTTTCTGCATCGGGAATTCCGGCCTTTGAAGGACGGCGACGAGACGACAACGTTTGATGAGCTGCCCTGAATTCTCGGAACGAATGCGGCATGCGACTCATCAGAAAATCAGGTCCGACTTCGCAGTTGTCAGGTTCTCTGGAATCGTCTCGTCTGACGGAAGCCGATCCCGGTTTTCAAATTGCACCTGCTCATGCCTGAAACACGGAGAGGAATGATTCGATGAACGACAAACTCCTTCGGAATCTGCCATTACTGCTGGTTGCTGTTCTTGTCACCGTGGTGAGCATTCTGAGGCATGAGTCAGGTGACGTTGACCAGACCGTGGCAGCCCGATATCAGATGCGAAACCATTCTCTGATGTCTCGAGCTCCCTCCCATTCGATTCGAAGTGGCAGCAGTCGAAGCCAGATGCAGAACCCAAGGTACCATCATCAGCCCATGGATATTCCCCATAACAATACCATCGGCCCGAATGGCCCGAAGCAGCAGTCACGGATTGTTCGAACGCCGTCAAACGGCACGCGACTCTGATTCCGATTTCTTTGATCCTGCCTCGGAAATTCGGAACTCGTTTCCCATCCGACTTTCCCGACGGTAATATCGGAACGCCTGTCACTGTCGACTGTTCGAAAGAGAACGCAGGTTTCAGCGGATTTTTGAAAACCCAACGAAAATCTCTGCTGAGGCGTAGTACGCTCTGATCGACCCGTCACCGGGCGACTCCGTTCTGTGGTGGTCCTGTCTGCGTCCGGCAGTTGACGCTGCAATGGCAGGAAACTTTTTCTGTTGGCTTTTGCAGCCGAGAACTCAAGGAGCAAATTCATGTCGACATCAGTGGAAAGTAAGACACAGCTTGCGCCGGAAGTCGTCAGTTTCCTGGCGAAACCCCGGCACAAATCATTCGTTGGCGGTCGCTGGGTCGATGCTGCTGACGGTGGCACGTTCGACGTCATTGATCCGGGTTCGGGCGAGAAAATCGCAACAGTCGCCAGTCTGAAGAAGGCTGATGTCGACAAAGCGGTTGATGCGGCGGTTGACGCATTCAACAAGAGTGGTTGGGCGAAGCTCTCCGTCAGCGAGCGAGCTGCTGCTCTGCACAGAATTGCAGACGCTGTCGAGAAGCGAATTCACATTTTCGCTCAGATTGAATCGCTGGACTGCGGCAAGATCTATGATCAGGCTGTTGGTGACGTTCAGAACTTCATCGATACGTTTCGCTACTTTGCTGATCTGTCCCAGGCCGTCAATTATCGGCAGGTGATTGCCGTCAAGCATCACGAAGCCTGGGTGGCTCGCCATCCATGGGGTGCGTGCGGGATCATTATTCCGTGGAATTTCCCGTTCCTGCTGACTGGTTGGGGACTGGCACCTCCGCTTGCCGCCGGCAATACCTGCGTTCTGAAGCCTGCTGAAGACACACCGCTGTCTGCGCTGTATCTCTGTCAGATGGTTCAGGAACTCGAACTTCTTCCGGACGGTGTTCTGAACGTCGTAACCGGCCTTGGCGAAACAGCAGGAGCTGCCATTTCGCAGAATCCGAAGTTCCGCCGCATGAGTTTCACGGGTTCACCGGAAGTCGGTCGGCTCGTGGCGGAAGCCTGCGGCCGCAATCTGGTTCCTGTGAAATGCGAACTGGGTGGCAAGGGTGCTGCAGTCGTCTTCAATGACGTCGACATTGCAGAAACCGCCGACAAGCTCGTTCAGGCGATCACCTTCCACACCGGTCAGGTCTGCTGCGATGCGACTCGCTGGCTGATCCAGAAAGATATCTACGACGACCTCGTCGAAGAGTGTATCACGCGAATGAAGTCCGTTCAGGTCGGCTATCCGATGGACAGCGGGACTCAGATGGGCCCTGTCGTCAATGCCAAACAGCGAGCTCGGGTGCTCAACTACCTGAAACGCGGCGTCGAAGAAGGTGCGGACCTGATTCTGGAAGGTGGCGAAGCCAAAGTTCCGGGCAAGAACGGTTTCTACGTCAAACCGGCTCTGCTGGCCGGGTCTCTCAACAACGTCGCGGCCAGGGAAGAGATCTTTGGTCCGGTTGCCTTTCTGGCTCCGTTTTCGACGGAAGAAGAAGGCATCCGACTTGCCAATGATACCGACTACGGTCTTGGCAACAGTGTCTGGTCGAAAGACCTGGAACGCTGTGCCCGTGTCGCGGAAGCATTTGTTGCCGGCAATGGCTGGATCAACGCTCACAATGTGATCGTCCACGGAGTTCCCTACGCGGGCGTTGGCAAGAGCGGCATTGGTGGCGGGGTCATCTGTCCGGATACGCTCAACGACTATCTGCGACCGATTTCCTGTGTTCGCCCGCTCTGAGAGGGATTTTTGTCTCAGCAGAGCTTTCTTCTGAGATATGAGCCTTCATGATCAGAAATTCGACTGCCCGATGGGACGATGGTCTCATCGGGCAGTTTTTTTCTCTGCGGACTTCAGGGCTGTCGTACCGACGGTTGCTTGCCAGAGCTGGTTGATTGCCTAGAATCTGGCTTGCGTGTTGAGTTGGAAATGTTCCGGGAAAGATTCCCTGTGCTGGATTCTTATAACGATCGCTGGGCCCTGGTGACGGGTGCCTCTTCGGGCATCGGCGCTGAATTTGCCACCCAGCTGGCTGCAAGAGGGATGCATCTCATTCTGGTGGCACGACGTGCCGACCTGATGCAGGAGCTTGCCCAGAATCTCAACACTCGCCACGGAACCAATTGTCACATTGTCACGATTGACCTGTCGACAGTGGATGCTGGTCGGAAGCTCATCGAAGAGGTCCGGCGTCTTGGGGTTCAGGTCGAACTGCTCGTCAACAACGCTGGCGTCGGAATGGTGGGTGATATCGAAACCACCTCACCGGATGTCATCCGCCAGATGCTCAGCCTGAACATACTGACTTCCACCGATCTGACCTATCACCTGCTTCCGGGAATGCTGGAACGTGGTCACGGGGCGATCATCAACGTGTCATCGGCGGCGGCCTTTCAACCGGTCGCATTCATGGCTGCCTATGCTGCCAGCAAGTCATTTCTTCTTCATTTCAGCGAAGCGCTCTGGGCAGAAGCTCGCAGCCGCGGCGTCACAATCGTGGCTCTCTGCCCGGGGGTGACTCGAACGGATTTCTTCAGTATCGCCGGGGTTCCCGGTTGGCTGGAAAAACATACTTCCATGCCGCCTGCAAAAGTGGTTCGCGCAGCGATTCGAACGATGGAGAAGCGTCGACAGTTTGTGGTGCCGGGATGGAAGAACTATCTTCTGACCATTCTTGTTCGACTTGCAACTCGCCGGACCGCTGTGAACGAATCCAAGCGATTCTTTCGCCCGGGAAGACGAGCTGAAGAAGCAGCCGCCAATTCGACAGCTCAGGGGCAGGACGCTGAGAACTGAAGATCCGCAGGCACACGCCTTGTTTCACGAGCATTGGCTCAGGAGCATTCTTTCAGCAGTTCTGGTGACGGCTGAGAAACGCGTGTGGCATCCGCTGCGGTCTGTCTTTGAGCGATGAGCTGCAAGCAGGACGGGTTGTGAATTCCGGCCTGGTATTTACCAGCGAAACAGAGTGTCACCAGCGAAACAGAGTGTCACCAGCGAGACAGCTTGTCACCAGCGAAACAGCCCGGTTCCCCATGTCAGTCCGCCACCGAAGCCGCACATCATGATCAGATCATCTCGTTTGAGACGATCATTGCTGATGGCTTCATCGAGCACCAGCGGGATCGAAGCCGCCGATGTGTTTCCGTAGCGATTGAGGTTGCACAGAACCTTTTCAGACGGAATATTGAGCACCTTCATGGCGTGATCAATGATTCGACTGTTGGCCTGATGCAGGACAAAGAGTGAGACATCATCCACGCTGAGTGAAGATTTCTGCAGCACGGTTTCGATCGATTCCGTCACAGCCTGAATGGCCCACTTGAAGACGCTTCGGCCATCCATCTTGAGAAAATGGTCGCCCGCAGTGATGGCTTCGACAGTCAGTGGATTCTTTGATCCGCCAGCAGGACGGTCCAGCAGACAGCCGCCAGCTCCGTCAGCCCCCAGCTGATAGCAGAGAAACCCCTGGTCTTTCCCACCGGATTCCAGAAGCACTGCTCCGGCAGCATCCCCGAATAGCGGCGCTGTTCGCTGATCACTGGCTTCACAGATTCGACTGTTGACGTCGGCACCAATCACAAGAGCCAGCTTCGAATTCGAAGTGGCTACAAACTGTGAAGCCGTTGCCAGCGAATAGACAAAACCGGAACAGGCAGCCTGCAGGTCCATCGCCGGGCAATCCAGCCCCAGCTGGTCCTGAACAAGACAGGCCGTTGAAGGACACGTGTAATCCGGAGTGAAGGTTCCGACAATCAGCAGATCGATGTCGGCAGCAGTGACTCCGGCGCGTTCCATCGCAACGCGAGCCGCCGCGGTTGCAAGATCACTTGTTCCCTGAAACGGAGCGGCATAGTGACGCCTCTGAATTCCGGTCCGACGTTCGACCCAGCCAGGCTCAAAACCGTACCGAAGTTCCAGTTCTTCATTCGTTACGACGTGATCAGGAACATAAGTCCCCACGGCACGGATGCCGACGCCGGTGATTCGGTTGGTTCGAGAAGAACGCCGAAACAGCAGCTTTGGTTCGTCGTTTGATTTCTGCCGGCTCTCTGGCTCCGGCTGCAGTGCCTTCCGCACCTGCTCAGGGTCCACAGTTGCCTCTGTCGCATCCGTCAATCGTGCGTTCATGATGATGGTTTCAGGATCGAGGCCTGAGGCCCGAAAATGTTCGTTCTCTGGTGCCCTGCAGTCGCTGATTCCGCGACGCACACCTCGTACCCCTTACAGGGATTCGTGGAGGATACCGTTTCTTTTTCGCGATGAAAAGCTCGTTCCGATTTCCGAAAGGCTCAGATCGATTCTGGTTTCAGATTCGAAGCAGAACCGGATATTGCCGCAAAGTGACGATTGTCGCGAATCCAGTCTTCTCGGCTGTAGGATATCACGGACGTATCTGTTTCTCTGACTTCAATATGGCTGAGCCGAAACCCCATTTCGGTAATTTCGCTGAACATGATCCACGCCAGGTTCTCTACACTCGTCGGTCCGTTGAACAATTTGAGCCGGAAATTCTCTCCCGTACGACGACAATGGTCCTTCAGTGTGTCATAAAGAGGGTCGTGGACATTGATCAGCATCCCATGATCGTAGCTCTGCTTTAGCCACGGTTCGATTTTTTCGTCGAATTCGCCGAACAGTGTGCTGATGTCCCCGTCTCGCTCCACTTCGAAGAAGCACCGAAGACCGTAACGATGCCCATGCAGATTGCTGCATTTATCATGGAGCGTTTCGTTGCGGTGAGCCGCGTAAAACTTGTATTCCTTCTGAATGATCATCGAAGACTCCGGGAGATTGCGGCACAGGCAGCTGAAAAGTATCGCAGATCGCCATAAAATACCCACAGGCCGGCAAACTGCAATCACTGAGGCCGCTCAGAGCCTCGATTCAGCATATTCTCAGGGAATTCCTGCCTTAACCAGTGTGTCGTTCGAATTGAATCGTCCTGTTGTTCCCGATGAAACGTCACGCACCAGAACCATGGATTTCGGTGTAGACGCAGAAAGACCATGCTGAATCCGTTCCGGAAACTCTTTTCCAGTCCATCCGACTCCCAATTTCAGGAGAACCGTCCGCCGTCCCGATGGACTCAGGAAACACTGGATGGACGTCGGCTCGATGTTTTCAGCCCGCCGTTATCAGGAAAGTCAGCATCAGGGAAGTCAGCAGAAATCCGGGGAGTTGTGCTGTTTCTTCACGGCCACGGGCAGGTCATGCTGGACCAGAATCCGGTCTTTACGAAGCTTTTTCAGGAACAGCGGCTTGCTGTCGTCGCACCCCATGGAGGAAAAAGCTGGTGGCTTGATGTGATCTGCCCGGAATTCGATTCTCAGGTGACGCCGCAGAAGTGGTTGCTCCAGCAGGTCATCCCGTGGATCAGCGAGCGGTTCGGTGTGGAATCTCCCCGCATTGCTCTTCTCGGTGTCAGTATGGGTGGTCAGGGAGTTCTGCAGATTTCATATCGCCACGCGGGACGATTTCCTGTCGTCGCCGCAATCTCGCCCGCCGTGGACTTCTATCAGCTCCATGGATCCGGAATCCCTCTGGATTCCATGTTTCCGGACGCTGAGTCAGCTCGTCAGGCATCGGTGGTGCTCCATCTTCACCCGCTGGCCTGGCCGAGGTTTCAGTTTTTCTGCTGTGATCCCACAGATCACGAATGGTTTGATGGATGTGCACGTCTGGGGATGAAGCTGTCATCCTCCGGAGTTCTGCACGAACGCGATTTCGAAACGGTCGGGGGCGGTCACACATGGGACTACTTCAACCAGATGGCGGAGAAGTCGATTCTTCACATTGCAAAGAGCCTCGATGCGCTCAACGCGGAACTCGGGATCGCTGCAGATCTCTCATGAACAGGGGAACGCCCTTCTCCGCGATGGCTGGTGTTCGAAGAAAGTGATACACGCAAAAAAAATCGCCCGGAAGAAGCTTCCGGGCGATCCTGCAGTTCAGTTTCGGCATCTCAGATCAGATCCGAATTACCAGCTCTTCGGATTCAGGATCCAGTACCATTTGTCTTTTTCTTTGTTGAAGTTCAGCTGCCAGTATCCGTCATCCCATTCCAGCGACACTTCACGCCATCCCATCGGCACCTGTGGGTATGGATAGAACGGTCCGATGTAGGGCCATGCACTGGCACTGTACTGAGTCGGGTAGCTGACGGCTGCCGAGTTCGGGTACTGAGCGTACGCTGGCCATGCATGGGATGGAAGATGCGGGTTCGAGAAGCTCGCAGGAGCGACGCCCATCGGTGATGGTGCCTGAGCTGCCATCGGTGCACCCGGAACTGCCGGCTGTGACATGGAAGCCTGCATCATCTGTGGTGGCATCATCTGCGGTGGCATCGAGTGTGACGCCATCATCGGGTTCTGCATCATCTGTGGCGACATCATCTGAGGAGGCATTCCGGCACCGCGGTGGCTCATCGCCATCTGAGGGGCCTGCTGAGGAATCTCCATCCCCGCATTCATGGATTCCGGTGGAACCATTACGTTTCGTACCGGCATGGAGGCTGGTGCGTAGCTGGTCTTCGCGACACTGGATGTCACATTCAGCTGATTGTTCACGCTGCGAATGCCAGGAACTCGGGAAGCCACATCAGAAGCCATCTGACGCTGCTGTGCTGTTCCAACGGATCCGCCGAGGAAAGCGATTCCATTGTTGACGCGAATCTCGACGTCGTAGCCGTTGAGCCCCGCCTGTGAGAGCGCTGTCGCGAGCTGATCAGCAGCCTGCTGATTTCCGCCGCCGCTCTGCATCTCGGCGTTCACCTGATGAATTGTATTCTGTCGTGAGCCTGCAACCTCAGAAGCTGCGGCATGCTGAACACCTGCTGATGCAGACTGTCCTTCTGCTGTGACCTGCTGCAGGCGATTGTCCACCTGGCGAACTCCGGGCACGCTGCGTGCCACCTGCGTTGCCATGGCTCGGTGCGACGCATCGCGAACCTTACCGTTCAGCACCGCAACCCCGTTTCGGACCTGGACATCGATATCGTAGCCGTCGATCTGCGCGTCTCGCAGAGCTGATGCGACCTGATCTGCAGCGACCTGGCTTCGATTCTGCTGCGATCCGGCAGCCGAGAACGGCTGAGCAGAGCGACCACGACCACCCAGGAACCCCTCCGCGCTGGACATGGCAGGACACGCTGCCATCACGCCCAGCACGAGCAACCATCTACCGTACTTCCGCATGAATGCTCTCCTCCGTGAGATACCTTCCGTTCCGGACCGCATTCGAACTGCTGGGAGGCCGTCCCGGTGGCACTGTCGTTAAACTGAATCTGCTCAGGTATGCCGGACTCGATCAGCAGCGACGCCAGATCTTCTGGAATGGCTGCGCAACCGGACGACACATTGCATTCATCGGATCGATCGTATGATCTGGATAAGGAATTCTGGTTATTTGTGAAACTCCGCTGGTACGAATTGGGTCGATTCTTCGTTCTGAGGGCTGCGGAACAGTCACGATGTTCACGCATGCCGGAACTGATCCGGCGGTTTTTGCTGAGCGGTGTTTGCGGCAGGCGGAAACAGCCTCTTCCCGGAAAAATACCTCCGCAGGATCATGCTCTGGTCTTCGCTGATGGTCACCTGAGAAACGTGGATATGACTCCTGGGCCGCGGAGTCCCCCGATTTCCGGCCTGAAAGGCCATTCATTCCCATAGCCTGGCCTGAAGCGGAGCGGAGGGCCAGGTTCAGGAGCCAGGTTATGGTGTCCCATCAAATTCGTGATTGCGGACCGCAAGGTCTAGCCGTTCGAAAGTGAGTTCAACCTGACGCGCGAGTGGAATAAATCGCATTCATGAACGAATCCAGGCAGTGGAAGTATGGGAATCTCTGACGATGCGAACGGCCGGGCCGTTGGCCCTCAATGATTGATTGCGAGCATTGCCCCGGGCCGCCGCTTCGTTTCAGCCCGGGCTGTCAGAACAACTGGGCCTTCGGCCCGCAGTCACAGCCAATTGCTTCGAGAAATCCAGTTCGGATGTTTCCTCGACAATCAAGCCGTTCGTTCCGAATCCCTGTATCAGCCTGTTCCAAGGCCGCGATCCATGGCTTCCAGTTCTCGTGCATACGATTCCATGGTTGTGTCGAGGACGGAACGGCTGATCTTCCATGATGGGTTGTCTTCCGTGGCACGATTGCAGTGTTCCGTCAACAGGCGATAAAGAAAACGAAACAGATGCCGTGGTACGCGAAGGCGTGCAAACCGGCTGACGAGATCATCCGTCGTGACGTCATCAGCGAAGAAGGTTCTGATCGTCAGGCTTCGATCGGCATCGTCCGACAGGCAGGCACGAATTCGATTGGTTGCCATGTCGAAGAGTGACTCACCGGTCCATTCCAGTGACTTGATCAGATTCTGTTTATCCAGCCGGGAGCGTTCGTAGAACTCCTTTTCTTCCCGGTTCAGGAAATAGACCACATCCTTGGGCAGCAGCATTTTGAAACCGATGCCCGGATGTTTCAAAAACTTGTTGTCGAACATCGACCAGAGAAAGTCTCGCATGCGCTGAGGCGATCCGTTGATCAGGTGGGGCTCATCCACGCGATCCACCACGATCACCATGCTGGCGAATCCAAGCGGCTTCAGAATCCGCTGCAGTTTGGCAAGCAGTTCGTAACGGTCGTCACTGCGGTCGCGCGATGGCATCGGCTGCCCGTCAAGCTCCGCTGCGGGAAAGTGAGCGAGAATCTTCCGCAGTGCCGACGTGCCGTGTTCGAGAATTCTGACCTGCGTCGCGATCTGTCGAGCTCGCCACCAGAGTGAGATCGTGCGTTTCAGCCATGCTGACCAGCCCGCTGCAATCAGCAGATAGAACCACCAGGACCGAAAGACTCGAAATGCGGAGAACCCATCTTCGGAAAGATTTCGAAAGCTGACGAGCAGCACCAGCAGAGTGACGAAGATTCCGAGGGCAAGTCGCCAGTGAACCAGCCAGGTGGAAAATCCAAGTCGTGATTTGATCCCGGCCCATCGCTTCCAGTGGGACTGATCAGAAGACTGGTCGTAAAATGCAGCCAGCATCAGCAGGTCACGTTTGCGAAGGCGAGGCAGCTCCCGAAGCTGAGCCAGATCGAAATCCGGATCGGTAGCGCCCGGATCGGCGATGACGTTGCAGAGCCTGCGCGTGCTCAGAGCCAGAAGAGCATCCATGTGGTCCCAGAGCCGCCACTGCTGAAGAGCCTGATCCGGATGTCGTCTGCGGCCTCGAAGGCGATCTCGAAATGTATCGAGAAACGGATTGAGGTCGTCATAACTGATGATGAACGCTCGTTCGGTCGGATGTGTCCGGTTGTATTCCCGCAGGCGATTCACCAGTTGCAGACGAATCGCTGTCTTTCCAGCTCCCTTTTCCCCGAAAACAATGGCCGTGCCGGGATTGCCTGGATCTCCCAGCACTTTGTCCCACGCTGGATGGTAGAGCGACTCGGCGCAGTGCTGCTGAAAAATATGGTCAGCCTGAGCATCTTCCTGACTGAAGGGATTCATGCGAACACCGTAGTGTTCGAGCAACTGCTGGATCTTCATGGATCAACCAAATTCCCGTGAGCTGGCAATCAGGGCAGCGGAGTGTTCTGCAGGTCGGGAGTGTAGCAGATTGAAGCACGCGATTCTTCAATCTGAAAGAAATGATTATGAGCGGGAAGAGTCTGAAAGTTTTTTTAAGGTCGACTGACCAGCACTTGCTCGCGGTGACGCTTCCGGCGATCATTCCAGAAGCATTCCTGATTCCGATGGCAGGAAAACCGCAGACCAGAGCTCTGCCAAAGATTCAATGAGTAAATGATGTGTGCCACTGGCTATGCCAGTGTTTTCGAGCCAACAGCACTGGCTCAGCCAGTGCCACACAAGAAATACCTTTCGTCTTCCATCATTCGATGACTGATTAAGAACGCGTAACAAAACCGGGACTGGCTCCCGCCGAGAGTCTGAAACGATTGAGAAAGGTGACTTTCAAGGGTGCCTGTCCCGGTTTTGTCAGAGCCTCAAAGTCCCCTAGCAAATTTTCAAGTTGTTGAATTCGCACAAGAACACCGTGTCCGTCGGGAGCCAGTCCCGGTTTTGAAACCACCTGTACGAGGCGACATGCAGCTGATGTCCGCAACCCCTCAGAATGACACCACGAAAACTCCGACGGCATCCCGAGTTGCCATTGTCACAGGTGCTTCTGCCGGAATCGGTCGACGCATCTGCGAACGCCTTGCGGGAAAAGACATCTGTGTCGTGGCCGTGGCGCGTTCCGCCGCACCGTTGAAGGAACTTGCACAGAGTCTCGAATCGAAGGGGACGGTGTGCCTTCCTGTCATCGCAGACGTTTCCGATCCGAACGATCTGGAACACCTGGTTTCTGAAGTCATGAATCGTTTCGGGCGAATCGACATCCTTGTGAACAATGCCGGTGTTGACTGCTTCTCGAATTTCTCGCAGCTGGCCACGGAGCAGATCCTGCAGACGATTGAGACCAATCTGACCGGCGCCATTCTTCTGACACGGCTTGTTGTGCCCGTCATGATCAGTCGGAAGTCCGGGGCAATCATCAACATGGCCTCCACTGCCGGAAAACACGGACCGGCATTCGGGGCGGTTTATGGCGCCACAAAAGCAGGGCTGATAGCGTTCACACAGGGACTTCGCGGCGAACTTCTGAAACAGGGAATCTCAGCATCGGTGATCTGTCCGGGGTTCTGTCGGAATGGCGGAATCTATGATCGAATCATCGCCGGTACCGGGCGCCGCACTTCGCTGTTTGTCGGCGGGACGACAGCCGATGATGTCGCTTCCGCAGTGATCAGTGCCATTGAAAGTGGCTGTCCTGAAAAAATTGTCAACTGGCCGCCGATGAAGCCTGTGTTTCTCTTTCGCGACCTCTTTCCTCGCCTCGGTGAAAAGCTGATCCTGATGGTGACTCGGAAGTTTCTTCAGCGAGCCGCATCTTTATCCGATGCTTCTGGTGCAGAACCGCCGCACAAAACCGTCAATGAGGCGCTGGAGTCACGGCCGTCGTGAATTCGTCACAGGTTTCAGCTCAGCGTCACCCCGTCGTGCTGCTGGGTGCCAGTAATCTCACATTGGGCTGGAAGCCGATGATTCAGGCACTGCAGAGCCGAATCCGTGCCGATCTCGATGTGTTCGTGGCGCTTGGCATGGGACGATCGTGGGTCGACTGGAGCCGCTATTTTGCTCGCCGTCTGCCGGGCATTTCTCGATGCGGTCTCTGGCAGGCCCTTGAAGAACGTCATCCATCCGTTCATTCTGCAGCGGATTATCGTTCTCCCAGAGTCCTGATGACGGATATCGGTAACGACCTGGTTTATCGAAGAACACCGGAGGTCATTGCCGGTGCTGTCGAAGACTGCATCGTCAGGCTGCGGAACGCTTACCCGGAATGTCCCGTTACGATCACGGAATTGCCGTTATCGTCTCTTCGCAGTCTGACTCCGTTTCGTTTTCGTGCAGCGCGGTCGATCCTGTTTCCGGGTTCTGATCTCAAGCTTTGCACTGTTATCGATGAAGCCGAGGACCTTAACGAGCGGATTCGCAGCCTTGCCATCCGTTACGGTGCGGTCCTTGTGAAGCCACGGCCTGAATGGTATGGATTTGATCCGATCCATATCCGAAGCAGGCATCGGCTGGAGGCATTCGGCGACCTGTTTGGTCACTGGCCTTCCATTGAAACGACCGATGCCCGGATTTCTTCCCAGCCGGACAACCCGAGATTACCCATCTCTGCGGCTCGAATTGTCTTTGGTAAGCCTCGAAGAACTCACCAGCCGGTTTTCAGAGCGGAACAACTCGTGGTTTCCGCCTACTGAAAACGACGAAGCGGAAGGGCGCAAGCTGTCCTGTTCAACGAGACTGTCCTGCTAGTGCTTTGTCACACCTGGATTTTGGTGTCGTCATTCCCGCCAGCGCGGGAATGACACAAGACCTCTGCTTCAGGCATTAGTCCCGTACCGTTGTTTCTCGGTGCACCAACGCGCTCAATGAGTGAGCCAACTCGTGGCTGACCTCGAAACAAAAACTGCTTAGGTGTTGATGTTGCAGTTCGGCAGAGCTGCACGCAGAGCCGCCAGGTCAGCCGGATCATAAGTTGCATCCGCAAGGTTCAGCTGCTTGAGCGACTTGAGGCCATGGAGTGCCTGCAGTCCGGTCGGCGACAATATGCAGGCCCGGATGCTCAATGATTCCAGTGCAGTGCATTTTCCGATTTCTGCGACACCGACGTCCGTAAGAATCAGACCACCGGCATTCAGAAACTTCAGAGCCGGCAGCGTGCTGATAGGCGAGAGATTGGCGTCACGAACTTTACTGAAGCTGATATTCAAAGCATCCATATTCGGCATCGCTGCCAGTGCCGACACATCGGTGATGTCAGTCTGAGACAGATTGAGAATTCGCAGCTCCTTCAGCAGTACCACCGACGCAAGTCCCTCGGAGGTAATGTTGGAGGCTTCGAGATCGAGTTCTTTGAGTGTTGGAACAGTCGAAACCGCCGCCAGCGCTTTTACCTGCTCATCTCCGATTTTTTCTCCCGTCATGGTGATTTTGGAAATCATTGTCTGATCCAGGAAGCTGTGAAAGTCTTCTCCTGCGATTGATTTCAACCATCCGGGCACCACTCGAACCAACTCCGACTTACCTCCCGCAACAGCGATCGCTCGTCGTCTGGATTCGATGTCCTGTTCGTGAAGGACAGCCGATCAGACTCTAAACAGGATGCCGCAACCGCGAGTCCCTACGAGGAGGTACCGCAAAGGTTTTGTGGACCTGGCTCCGGAGGGAGCGGTCTGGTCGGCGGGTTTCTGGGGGTGTGTGGTC
>JBKDKA010000046.1:0-21028 GCA_046345315.1 Planctomyces sp. | reverse complement strand
GGTATACGTTATGCCAGTGAGTTGAGAGTTTTGTCAGAACTGCCGGCGCACGGTTCAGAGGCCGTGTCCGGGGGCAGTCGATCATCACTTCTCTGTCAGAGGCATCACCTCTGTCAGGGTGAAGGTGTTTCCGTGCGGCTCAGTCGTGAGCCCAGAAAGCCTTCCGTTTCATTGCCCTCCGCGCCATCGACAACGATATTGTTGTCCAGGAGGAAGACTGCCGGGCTGATGACCGAGGGCTTGCCATGCGGCCAGCTGAGCAGAGCATCGTCGGGAGGTGTCAGCTCAACCCTGTCAAACTGAAAACGCCAATGATCGGTATCGCGGCTGAATACGAAGATCGCAGTTCGTTCTTCCGGTCGATGTGTTGCCGGATCTGCGAAAAATCGCCCGACAAGATTCCGGCACGGACTGCAGTCCTCGTTTAAAATCAGGACCATCCATTTCCCGCTGCTGAGTTCTGCAAGTCGGGGATCCACGGTGCCGTCCAGCGGCCATGTTTTTCCGACAAGCACATCCGCGACCAGTAATCGCGTCCGTTCGATTTTCATGAGGACGTCGTATCGTCCAAGTGCCACCGTCGCCACCAGTCCTCCCACCACGAGCGATGCTGCCAGTTGACGAGTCAGACTCCGCGATGATGCAGTACAGGTCCCGGGACGCAGAAACAGTGTGAGCAGCAGGACGACTGCGTCAATGACCACCATCGTCTCCGGGGTCAGTTGTTCCCCGAAACAATTGCAGGACTGATTGGTTGCGATTGCGTAAAGCGCAGAAGCAATGAAGACTCCGAAAGTCGTCAACGTGAGTAACCATGACCAGAATCGGTTTCCGACAGTCAACCAGGTGGCTGCAGCGGCCTCGAATGATGCGACCGCAACGAGCCGCGGCATGGTTCGCAGCAGGCCGCTTCCCGTCAGGATCTCCTGCATCCGGAAGATCTTGTAAATGGCCGCCGTCAGCAGCAGAGCAGCCACGACAAAACGGAATTGCTCCCAGCCAAAGCGCCTGCGATCCGGTTGAGTGATGTCGGATTCAGCATTCATAAGAGATAGCGAGTTGCTTTTTCGGATTCATCGGGCAGCCACGCCGACCGAACAGTTTCCACCTTTGTCATCGGACGGTGATTTAATCAACTGACCAGACTCAGGGCGCCACGATTTGTCTGTTTTTGTTCAGTTTTCGCAAGGTCGTCAGAATCCGGCACGCTCCAGCTGATGAAAACAGCCACCGGTAAGAATATAGGCAGCGATGTGCGCATCACGGCGAGAATTCGTTGCAGCACCCTGAAAACGTCGTGCGGCTTCAACTATCAATTGATGTGTGCTACTGGCTATGTCAGTGTTTCTTGGACCAACGGCACTGGCAGAGCCAGTGGCACACAAGCGACTGAGTTACTCAATCCTGTTCCCTCACGCTCGTTCGCCGTCCATGTTTTTTTTACCACGAAGGACACGAAGAGCGCGAAGGGTTTTAGTCGAGAGGGGGGGGTAGCGTCGAATCAGATGGACTTGAGCTCTTCGTAACCTTCATGTTGAAAACTCACGTTTCAACAAAAAAGGCTCGACAGTAGCCTCAATCCACAATCCAGTTCCCTCGCTCCTGTTCGCCGTCCATTTTTTTTTACCACGAAGGACACGAAGAGCACGAAGGGTTTTAGTCGAGAGGGGGGGGTAGCGTCGAATCAGATGGACTTGAGCTCTTCGTGACCTTCGTGATCTTCGTGTTGAAAACTCACGTTTCAACAAAACAATCCTCAATCCTCAATGGCTCTCGCAATGAAGTTGCGTGGTACACGAGTTTTTGGAACCTTTCCACGAAACCATGACCGCACGTCCGCATCGAAACCAATTCCGTGCATGAAGTTATAGAGTGCCCGATTAAGAGCCTCGCCAAGCTGGTCGTGGTCAACGCCCGTGGGGTCACGAAATGGGATATCGTTCTTCGCAAACGTCACTGGCGGCAGTGGCAGGAGTTCCACACCGTAGTCCTGCGGATTCTTACCAACGGGTGAATGAACAGTGCATGTGAAACGATGAAAGAATCCGCTCTGAATACAGCCCTGTTCAAACATCTGCCGAACGTACTCCAGAGCATCCACGGTTTCCTGAACAGTCTGAGTCGGAAATCCGTACATCAGGTAAGCGTGCACGAGAATGCCGGCATCGCTGAAGCCCCTGGTGACTCGCGCGACCTGTGGTACAGAGACTCCCTTCTTCATCAAGGCGAGCAGGCGATCTGAGGCGACTTCGAGCCCACCGGAGATCGCGATGCAGCCGCTTTCTGCCAGCAGCTGACAGAGTTCCGGAGTAAACGACTTTTCGAATCGGATGTTTCCCCACCACGATATCCGAACGTTTCGCCGCAGAAGCTCTTCAGCAAGTGCTCGAAGTCCTCCCGGTGGCGCCGCCTCATCAACGAAATGAAAACCACTCTGACCGGTTTCCTGAATGATCGCTTCGACTCGATCGACCAGTGTTGTTGCGGCAACCGGGTCATAACGAGAAATGTAATCCAGAGTGACATCACAGAAGCTGCATTTCTTCCAGTAGCAGCCGTGAGCGACAGTGAGTTTATTCCAGCGCCCGTCTGTCCAGAGCCGATGCATCGGATTCAGCATGTCGAGCGTGGAAAGATAACGATCGAGCGGGAGTCCGTCCCAGGTGGGTGTTCCCGTTTCAGCAAACGGCACATCGGGTTCGTGTGTCGTGACGTAACGAACCGCAGGAGGTTCCCCGGTGCGAACGAACGTTCTGACCAGACCATCGATCGGTCGATTCCCCTGCAGGTGATCGAGGAGTGCAAGCAGCGGGCGTTCGCCATCATCAAGCGTGATGTAGTGAAAGAAGTCAAAGACACGCGGTTCCGAGAGTTCACGAAGCTCCGTGTTGACGTAACCACCGCCAAGGACTGTGACGATGGTCGGATCAATTTTACGGATTGTCTGAGCGATCCGGAACGCGGCATAGACCGTTCCCGGAAACGGTACGGAAACCAAAACGATCGTGGGCTGATGCTTTTGAATGGCCTGCGTTGTGAGGTCTCGAAGAAGATCATCCACGGCGTTGCGGGGCGCTGCGAGTGCATCCGCGAGCGGCTGAAAAGTGGGCTGACTCTGAGCCAGTGATTCTGCATACCGGACAAACTCAAACCGTGGATCAATGGATTCTCTGACGACATCAGCCAGATCACTCAGATAGAGCGTTGCGAAGTGTCGGGCTCGATCCTGTGTTCCGAGCATCCCGAATGCCCAGCTGAGCGGGTCGCCGCCATCGCCGTCCTGATCGTCACCGTCCGAATCGTCTGAGTCGTCGCTGACGTACACATCCAGCGCCCGGAATCGAGCTCCCTCCGGAAGAAACTGACGAGTGACAATGCGATGAGCCAGCGTCGAGTCTCGCCCCTGCAGCCAGGCGATGACTCGATCGATGGTACTCAGATACTGTTCGACGTGAGCCAGAAAATGCCGAGTCTGTTCCGGACGCTTCGCTGCGGGAATCGCTTCTGCCTGTGTTCGAATGGTGCGAAGACCTTCAGAGCTGAAGAGTTTCAGAACGAGTTCCAGAGCAAGATCTTCCTGAACGGCATCGAACCCTCGTGAGCGAAGAAAACCCGTCAGATACGCTGTGGACGGGTAAGGAGTATTGAGCTGCGTCATTGGCGGAATGACGGAGAGAATGCGAACCGCAGAAGAGCTCATGATTTTACGATTTCAGAAACATCTCGGCGATGGTGAGACCAATATTCAGTGAAGCTGTCGCCGCTGGCGATGGAGCGTTACACACGTTGAGGACACGATCATGTCGAAGGATCAGAAAATCGTCCAGGAGTTTTCCATCCATTCCAAGCGCCTGTGCCCGAACTCCCGCAGGGGCCACCTCAAGATGTTCGCTGCGAATTTCCGGCACAAGCTGTTGCAGAGCTTGAACGAAGGCATCCTTCGACAACGATCGATGGATCTCTTCAAGGCCGGTACGCCAGTAACGGATCGCGAGCCGAAGAAATCCCGGATAGGTGAGCGATTCGAAAAGATCCCGTATGCTGATTGTCCGCCAGTTGTAGCCTTCCCTTGCCAGAGCGAGTACGGCATTGGGTCCGCATTCCACACCGCCGTGGACCATCCGCGTAAAATGAACACCGAGAAATGGTAGCCGTGGATCGGGGACAGGGTAGATCAGTGACTGGCAGAACTTCTCTGCTTCCGCTTTCAGAACAAAATACTCGCCGCGAAACGGCACGATGCGTTCTTTCATTGGCTGACCACTGAGTCTTGCCGTCCGATCGCTGTAAAGCCCGGTGCAGTTGATGGCCTGTGATGCCGTCACTTCGTCGTACGTGGTCTGAATCCGGACGTGATCCGTCAACTGTCGAATTCCGGTGACGCGAGTGTTCAGCCGAATCTCGCCTCCAGCGTCGATGATGAGCTTCGCAAGCTGAGTGCACACGCCCGGATAGTCCACGATCCCGGCTTCCGGCACATGAATCGCTCGAATTCCAGAGCAGAACGGTTCGAGTTCCATCAGTCGTTCGCGGTTGATGATCTCGCATCGAACTCCGTTCTGCTGGCCACGCTCGTAGATCGACTGAAGCGTCGCCAGCTGATCGTCCGATGTCGCGACAATGACCTTGCCCGTCTGCTGCCGGGCGACACCGTAACGATCACAGAATTCTTCCAGAGCCTTCTTTCCGGCGCGACAATTGAGAGCACGAAGAGAACCGGGCTTGTAGTAGATTCCGGAATGAACGACTCCGGAATTTCGCCCGGTCTGATGCTGAGCCAGACCGGGTTCCTTTTCGAGCACGATCAGGCGAAGACCGGGTTTGAGCTGCGTGAGCTGCCATGCAGTCGCCAGTCCGACGATTCCGCCTCCCAGAACGACCGCATCGTAAATCGCCATTTCGGCAGAATCCTGAAAGCGTCGATCGCATTCCAAAACCGCGACAGGCACCCTTGCCGTTGAAGAATCTGCAGGAATACACCGCGCCCGTCGGTAGCCAGTCCCGGTTTTTAAACCACCAGTAGATCGCCGTTTTCTCAGAGACGGAGATGTTTCAGATGCGGAGATGTTCCAGAGCTTCCTTGGCTGCCATTACATAACCGACGTAGAAAGAACCAAACTCGGCGTATCCGGCGGAAGCCCGGTCGAATCTCATCTGATAGACGATTTCCTTGAGATGCTCCGGAGCTCTGGCCCAGAGAGTAACGCCCCATTCCCAGTCGTCGAAACCCGTGGAAGCCGTAATCAGCTGCGAGACACGTCCGGCAAATTTGATTCCCGACGTTGCGTGCTCCGCCATCAGTTCGCTGCGAACGCTGAATGGTTCCAGATACCAGTTGGCACCAGGTACGCGAATCTTGTTCATCGGGTAAAACGTCATCACCGGGAATGGCGGCAGGTCAGGATAGAGCCGCTGCTGATTCATTGCGGGAAGACGCTGCTGGTACGCATTGAGTTTGGCCTGAAATGCCGGATCGTCCCTCGTTGTGCCTTCTCTAAGAAGACGTTCCGAATACTGTTCGATGGTCGGCACGTACTCACTGATTTCTGTGATGGACACGAACGAGTAAGTCGGCTGCAGGACAGTTCCGAGGCAGCTTGCCCGAATCTGCTGAGTAATACTGTCAATCTTCAGTGGATCCGGATCCATCATCATGAGCCCGAAATCAGCTCGATGCCCAGTGACGACGAAGCACTGAAGGCGAGCTGGTACGTTGCTGCCTTCGGGGTTGAGAATGTCAACGAGTTCCGCCCGGCCGTAGTCTCTTTCGGACTGATTCAGGGCCATGTAACTTTTCTGGTCGACGCGATAATAGATGTGCAGACAGTGCCATCCCTCCGCGAGCTTAATCGTTGGTTCGGGCAGCGGTGCGGAGTGTCCATGCGGTCGATTCACAGCGGGGTTTCTCTCTATGATTTCAGTCTGACGTCAGGAACGCGTCGCTTTCTGTGCTGATCTGCTCGGAATGCTTCGAATCACGAACGCACTTCCGGCTCCGCCGAATGATACTCGCACAGCGACGATTTTTCATCCGTCAAAGTTCTGCTGGTGTTTGTGTTCCCGCACCTGCGTCGGTAGGATGAAAAAACAGAGGCCATGGGCCTGCGAATGCATGTAAAATTCAGGTCAGGCACCCTTTTCGCTGCACTGTCTGGCAGAATTGTTCCTTCCGGTGGAAGCCCGTCCTGGTGCTGAAACCACATGCCAGGAATCCGGCAGCCTGATTTCGAGTCAAAGCACACAGGAGTGGCATTGTGTCATCGCTATACGAACGACTGGGTGGAGTGTTCTCAATTGCCACTGTCGTTGATGACTTCATCGATCGAGTGATGAAGAATCCGACACTGAACACGAATCACGCTGTCAACGAAGCTCACCATCGTGTGTCTCCGGCCGGGTTCAAGTATCTCGTCACGGAACAGCTCTGTGAGGCCGCCGGGGGACCACAGCGATACACAGGCCGTTCAATGGCCGAGTCGCACCGGCATCTGAACATTACTCCCGGTGAATGGGATGCGTTCATGGATATCCTCCGCGTAACGCTCAATAAGTTCAGTGTGCCCGATCAGGAGCAGGAAGAGATTGTTGCCATCGTTGAAAGCACCCGCAGCGAGATTGTCGGAAACTCCTGAGTTCAGGGCATTCCGTGATCTGCTGCGATTTGCAAAGGAACAGTGATCGTGTCTGCCAGAAGACATTTATTCCATTGGCTGGCTTTGTCAGGTATCGCGTTTATCGAATTCTGCTTGCCATCACGTTCTGTGGTTGCAGAAACCGCTGCCGGTGAACGCCTGGCAGCAGTTGTTTCGTCCGCCACATCCAATGCTGCCACGTCCAATGCTGCCAAGTCGGCAAACAGATTTGCTCCGTCAGTTCTGGAAACGGTTCGTGTCTACGGACCACCGGGCCGATTCGGTGGCTGGCCGGCGAATCATGGCATCTGGTCGTGGGGGGACGAGATTCTTGTAGGCTTTGGGGCCGGTCATTTCAAGAACAACGGACCGAAGCGTCATGCCATTGATCATGACAAACCCGAGGAGCACCTTCTGGCTCGCAGTCTTGATGGCGGCAAAACCTGGTCGATTGAAAATCCCGCAGAAAAGGGGTCACTGATTCCCGTCGGCAAGGCACTTCATGGGGTGACGCCACCAGGTCTGAAGGAGAAGGACTGGATGGAGTGTCCTGGCGGGATTGATTTCACTGATCCGGATTTCGTCTTTACCGCGAGAATGACGAATCACCATGTCGGACCGTCGCGGTTCTCTTATTCAATGGATCGAGGCAGGAACTGGGAAGGGCCGTTCCGCCTGCCGGACATCGAGAACCGTGGTGTTGCTGCAAGAACCTGTTATTTGGTCAATGGCCGACACGACATGACACTGCTGCTGACGGTCGCGAAAGCAGACGGAAAAGAGGGGCGAGTTGTCTGTGTCCGCACCACGGATGGTGGGAAATCATGGAAGTTTCAGGGCTGGCTTGGCGATGAACCGAAAGGTTATGCCATCATGCCTTCGATGGTGCGCGTCGGACCTCAGGAACTGCTGGCAGCGATCCGGTGCCGAGAAGGGGATCGAACCTGGGTTGATGATTATCGTTCACTCGACGATGGTCGAACATGGAAACACGATCAGATTGCGGTGGCGGATCTGGGCGAGGGAAATCCCGGTCATTTGCTGAAACTTGCTGACGGGCGAATCGCTCTGACCTGGGGTTTCCGTACAGCTCCGTTCGCCATGCGAGCAAAAATCAGCAGCGACCACGGACGAACCTGGGGGCCTGAGATCGATCTGAAGACCAACGGTGGTGGTCGTGATATCGGTTATCCGATGAGCGTTCAGCGCGCCGACGGAAATGTTGTGACGCTGTATTACTTTCATGACGAACTCGAAGGCGATCGTTACATCGCCGCCACGATCTGGAACCCGGGAACCTGAACGATGATCTATTTTTGTGTCCTGAAGTCAGGAGTCTCTGAAGCCATGGTGCGAGCTGCAGGTATCAATCTTTCGTCGTTCTCAAAGCTATACGCTTTCGGTCGAGCTTTGATCCTTTTGATTGTGATCATGGCCGGGCGTGTGTCTGTCTTTTCGGAATCGATCTCAGACAGTGGGCAATGCGAGGCTGCGGAGCCACTTCGGGCACTGATCGTTGACGGACAGAACAACCACGGCGTCTGGCCTCAGACGACTCAGATGATGAAACAGTTTCTGGAAGAATCGGGGCGATTCACGGTCGAAGTCGCAACAGCGGCGCCGAAAGGAACAGATCCGAATTTTCATCCTGAGTTCAGTCGCTTCGCAGTCGTGATCAGCAACTTCGGGCACGGAGCGGCACCCTGGCCGGCGGAGACTCAGAAAGCGTTCGAAGACTATGTTCGAGGTGGAGGTGGATTCGTTGTCATTCATGCAGCGAACAACTCGTTTCCGGAATGGACGGCGTATAACCAGATGATCGGACTCGGTGGCTGGGGCGGTCGCACGGAAAAGGACGGACCGTACATCTATATGAATGCTCAGGGAGATCTCATCCGAGATTCAAGTCCCGGACGCGGCGGCAATCACGGAGAACAGCACGAGTATCGCCTCGTTGTTCGTGATTCCGAACATCCCATCACGAAGGAAATGCCCAAAGAGTGGATGCACGCCAAAGATGAGCTTTACGACATGTTGCGCGGACCAGCTCGTGCGATGCAGGTTCTGGCCACGGCGGAGTCTCCTGTGACCGGGCGGCACGAGCCGATGATCTTCACCGTCCGGTACGGGACAGGGCGAGTGTTCCATACACCGATGGGTCACGCGGAGTACTCTCAGGCGTGCGTCGGGTTCATCACGACTCTGCAGCGCGGCGCGGAATGGGCGGCAACCGGCGAAGTGACGCTGCCAATCCCTAAGGACTTCCCGACAGCGGATCAGCCGTCGAGTCGAACGGCAACGAAGTAGATTGGGCGAACAGTATTTCAGCGTGACCGAGATTGTAGGGTGTGACCAGCGGAGCGCAGGCACACCATCCTCCTGAGATCCGGTGTGCCTGCGCGTTGCTTGTCACACCCTACGGCTGCCATGAAGCACGGAAATGCCGTGTCAACATCATCGCGGCTGGGATCTCAGCATGTTTCCCGCAGATTGCAGGGCGTGACCCAGATTGTAGGGTGTGACCAGCGGAGCGCAGGCACACCATCCTGTTGAGATCTGGTGTGCCTGCGCGTTGCTTGTCACACCCTGCGGCTGCCGTGAAGCACGGAAATGCAGTTTGAACCTCATCGCACCATGTGTGCCTGTCCGGTCTTTAGGCTCAATCCCCGCCAGACGCGCTTTGACTGCGGCGGATGCCGTGGGTATCCTCAGGCGAACGCTCAATGAGGATCAATTATGCCATCCGAACTTCGTACGTCCGTTCTGACCGCGCTGTTCGTAGTCACGCTGACAGCAGCGTCCGCTGCAGCTGCTGAAACAAAACGCACGATCGACTTCAGTCGAGAGATCCGACCGATTCTTGCGGATTCGTGCTTCAAGTGTCATGGGCCCGATGAACAGCAGCGGACGAGCGGCCTGCGTCTTGACACTCAGGAAGGGGCTCTCGCGGAGATTGACGGACGACGAGCGATTGTTCCGGGTGATCCTGCAGCCAGTGAACTTCTGAAGCGGATCCATTCGCAGGATCCGGAGCTGCGAATGCCTCCTTCGGATGCCGGTCGCGACCTGACCCCACAGCAGCGCGCTTTGCTGGAAGAATGGATTCGGCAGGGGGCTTCCTGGTCAGAGCACTGGTCGTTTCGGCCACTGCAGTCTCCTGAACTTCCCGAAACGAAAGACTCATCCTGGAGCCGGAATGCCATTGATCATTTTGTCCTGAAGCGTCTCGAAGAGGAAAATCTGCAGCCTGCAGAGGAAGCAGACCGGCTGACGCTTGCTCGACGAGTGTCGCTGGATCTGACGGGACTGCCACCGTCACCTGAAACTCTCCGCGAGTTCCTTGCCGACCAGTCGCCGGATGCTTACAGCAACTACGTTGATCGACTACTTGAATCGGTACACTACGGCGAGCGGATGTCCATCGACTGGCTGGATCAGGCTCGATATGCAGACACCAGCGGCTATCAGAACGATGGGCCGCGATCGATGTGGCGCTGGCGCGACTGGGTCATCGAAGCATTCAATTCCAACATGCCGTTTGATCAGTTCACCACCGAACAGATTGCCGGTGATTTGCTGCCTGATGCGACGCTGAGTCAGCAGATTGCGACGGCCTTCAATCGTAACCATCGAGGTAATGCGGAAGGTGGCATCATTCCGGAAGAGTACCAGGTGGAGTATGTTGTCGATCGCGTCGACACCACCTTCACGGTCTGGATGGGACTCACCATGGGATGTGCTCGCTGCCACGATCACAAGTATGATCCGATCCGGCAGCGAGATTACTATCAGACCTATGCATACTTCAACAACATTCCGGAAGCCGGGCGAGCCATCAAGGAAGGCAATTCGCCACCGTTCATCAAGGCACCGCTTCCCGAACAGTCTGCAGTCCTGACGTCGCTTGATCGTCGGATCGAAGCGGCGGAGGCGGAAATTCGAAGCAGTCGACCCGAACTTGAACGTGCGTTCGCCGCGTGGCAGACAGGCGGGTCCGGCGGGACGTCCTCTGACTGGACCTTAACCGGCAATCTGCAATCGCGGTTTCGCTTTGACGGAGACCTGACGGACGAGATCTCCGCGGGAGCAGCGCCATTTGCCGGTGATCCGGTCGAGTTTTTCAAAGACGCCGACAGTCGGATTCAGTCAGTACGCCTCAATGGTCGTTCTCACGTCGTTGCGGGGGATGTCGGTGGATTCGGATATCTCAGTCGATTTACGCTCGCAACGTGGATGCGCCCTGCCGAGGATACCGGAACCATTATTTCGCGAATGACTCCGGAGTCCGAAGGTGACGGCTATTACGTTCACCTTCAGAACGGTTACCTGCAGGTGAACCTGGTCAAGCGATGGCTGGATGATGCGCTGCGACTTCAGAGTCGCGACAAATTACCGCTTGATGAATGGCAGCATATCGCGGTGGTCTATGACGGAAGTCGGACAGCGGAATCGGTCCGGGTCTATCACAACGGACGTCCTCTCGCGATGGACGTTCACGTGGATCTGCTCAATCAGACTTTTCTGTCGCCCGAACCACTCCGCATCGGCGGTGGGCAGCAGGATTTTTATGGATTCATCGACGACGTCCATGTCTACAGCCGCGACCTGTCTGAAGACGAAGTTCGGATCCTTGCGGTTCGCGAATCAATCGCCGACATTCTTTCGAAACCAGCGCTGGAGCGATCTGAAGCTCAACAGAGGAAACTGCTGGAATGTTTCATTCAGAACGAAGCATCGGAATCACTCCGAAAACCATATCGCAGTCTGGCTGAGCTTCGGCAGGAAAGGCGCGACTACTCGGATGCAATTCCGACGGTGATGGTCATGCAGGAAATGGCCATTCCGCGGAAGACGCATATTCTGGTGCGCGGTCAGTACGACAATCCCGGTGAAGTCGTCAATCCAGGAACTCCGTCATTTCTTCCGCCGCTCTCAAACAGTGCCCCCGGCAACCGGCTGGGATTCGCACGATGGCTCGTCAGCCCCGAACATCCGCTGACGGCTCGAGTGACAGTCAACCGCTTCTGGCAGCGTTTCTTCGGTGCGGGGCTCGTCAAAACATCGGAGGACTTCGGTGTGCAGGGCGATCCTCCCAGTCATCCGGAGCTGCTGGACTGGCTTTCTTCGGAGTTCGTCCGAAATGGCTGGAATATGAAGGCGATTCAGAAACTTATCGTGATGAGTGCCACGTACCGCCAGTCATCGCGAGTCAATCCGGAGCTGCTGCTTCGGGATCCGGAGAATCGACTGTTGGCCCGAGGTCCACGGTTTCGACTTCCAGCCGAAACCATTCGCGATCAGGCGTTGTTCGTGAGTGGTCTACTCAATCCATCAGTGGGTGGCCCTTCTGTGAAGCCGTATCAGCCGGATGGGCTCTGGAAGGAGATCGCGACCGACATGGATTATGCTCAGTCGCACGGTCAGGATCTTTATCGACGGAGTCTCTACACTTACTGGAAAAGAACGGTGGCGCCTCCGGGCATGGTGACGCTGGATGCCAGCAGTCGCGAAGCCTGCACTGTGCAGCGACCAAGAACGAACACTCCACTTCAGGCGCTGGCCCTGATGAATGACACCACATTTCTGGAAGCTGCGAGAGTGCTGGCTCAGCGAGTTCTCAGCGATCCATCTCGTGCTTCCGACAGTGATGAATCGACCATTGCGGTGATCTTTGAGCGAGTCGCCGTGCGTCAGCCGCGTCCACAGGAGACTGCGGTACTTGTTGATGCGCTGCAGAAATATCGAGATCGTTTTCGAAGTCAGCCCGAGTCTGCTCGCCAGCTGATTCGAATCGGAGAGTATTCTGTCAACGAAGCGCTGAATCCGGTCGAGCTGGCTTCGTATACGACATTGACCAGCCTCATCCTGAACCTGGATGAGGTGATCTGCAGGGAGTGAATCATCGGGGCTCCGAGTGCTCTGTCAACTATCCATTGATGTGTGCCACTGGCTATGCCAGTGTTTTTGAACCAACAGCACTGGCATAGCCAGTGGCACACAAGAACCACCTTTCGTTTTTCATCAATTGATGACGGACAATGCGCTGGTTCTCGATGATCCATTCCACAATTGAAATCAGAACGGGCAGGGAGAGAGACGTGAACGCACGCAATCGCTGGAATCACTCCGACATGGGGACGCTCGCTGCTGAAACGCGGCGTGATCTGCTGACGCGCAGTCTGCCGGGGATTGCAGCTCTTTCGACACTGCTGATGCAGGAATCCGGCCGTTCCGCGACTGCTGCCCTCGGAGTTCCGGAACCTTCAATACAGACTCCGGGTGTGCCTGAGGCATTCAATCCGGCCGCAGCACGCGCGAAACGTGTGATCTATCTCTTTCAGTCCGGTGCGCCATCGCAGCTGGATCTTTTCGATTACAAGCCTGCCATGAAGGGGCTGCGAGGCACGGAACTTCCGGATTCGATTCGTCAGGGGCAGCGATTGACGGGGATGACGAGTTCCCAGAGCAGTTTCCCAATCGCGCCGACCATGTTTGATTTTCAGCAGCATGGATCAAGTGGAGCGTGGGTCAGTGAGCTGATGCCGCACACAGCTGCGATTGCGGACGATCTGTGCTTTGTCAGATCGATGTATACTGAGGCGATCAATCACGATCCGGCGATTACGTTCATGCAGACGGGCGCGCAGCTGGCGGGGCGTCCAAGTCTTGGGGCATGGCTCTCGTATGGTCTGGGCAGTGAGTGTGAGGATCTTCCGGCGTTCGTGGCCATGATCTCCGGCACAGGCGATCAGCCACTTTACGATCGACTCTGGGGAAGCGGCTTTCTTCCGACGCGATATGCGGGCGTCAAGTTTCGGTCTCAGGGAGATCCTGTGCTGTATCTCTCAAATCCACCGGGAATGAGTTCTGCACTTCGGCGCGACTTTCTTGACGATCTAGCGAGGATGAATGAACTCAAACTGGCCGAAACCGGTGATCCGGAGATTTCCAGTCGAATTGCACAATATGAAATGGCCAGCCGGATGCAGGTGTCCGTGCCGGAGCTTTCGGATCTCTCGAACGAATCGGAGTCGACATTCGAGCTTTACGGCAGCGAGGCGAAAAAGCCGGGCACCTTCGCATGGAACTGCCTGATGGCACGACGTCTGTCGGAACGAGGAGTCCGTTTTGTGCAGCTGTTCCATCGTGGATGGGATCAGCACAAAACGCTTCCGAAGAGCATTAAAATCCAGTGCAGCACCACGGATCAGGCGTCTGCGGCTCTGGTGACCGACCTGAAACAGCGAGGCCTGCTGGATGATACTCTGGTGGTCTGGGGCGGAGAATTCGGCCGAACGATTTACTGTCAGGGACGCATGACGGCCGATGATTACGGCCGCGATCATCATCCGCGATGCTTTTCGATCTGGATGACGGGAGCCGGAATTCGATCGGGGATGACCTACGGCGAAACGGACGACTTCAGCTACAACATCACGCAGAATCCTGTGCATGTCCACGACCTCAATGCCACCCTGCTCAATGTGCTGGGAATTGACCATACTCGCCTGACATTCAAATTTCAGGGACGCCACTATCGGCTGACCGATGTGCATGGAAAAATCGTGACGGATGTGCTGAGCTGATTCCGGATCGAGTTCCGGTGTGATGGTCATGATCGTTGACATTTCCGGAAGCAGACCGGATCGTCAGGAGTGATTCATTGATACAGATTCGCAGAGCGAAGGAGCGTGGTTACGCTCATCATGGCTGGCTGGAGACGTACCATACATTTTCGTTTGGAGACTATCGCGACCGGGAGCATATGAGCTTTCGATCACTGCGTGTCATGAACGAAGACATCGTCGCCCCGGGGCGAGGCTTCGGAACGCATCCGCATCAGGATATGGAGATTGTGACGTACGTTTTGGAGGGAGCTCTTGAGCATCGCGATTCCATGGGGAATGGCGAGATCCTGCGTCCCGGGGAATTCCAGTGGATGTCGGCCGGCACCGGAATCACACACAGTGAGTTCAATCCCTCTGAAAGCGAACCGGTTCATCTCTATCAGATCTGGCTGTTTCCACATACGAAGGGACTCAAGCCAGGTTATGAACAGAAGACCTTTCCTCCGGGCGAACGTCGAAACAAATTGCAGCTGGTCGCATCACAGGACGGACAGAACGGTGCCCTGCGGATCAATCAGGATGCTCGAATTTATCTCTCCGATGTGACCGACGACGCAATCCTCCAGCACCAGCTTCCGCATCGGCGGCACGGCTGGCTGCAGGTTCTTCGTGGCAGCCTGACGTTGAACGGGCAGACGCTGCATACAGGCGATGGAGCTGCAGTCAGCGAAGAGACGTCCCTGATTATACAGACCACGACAGACGCGGAATTGATGCTGTTTGATCTGTCTTAGCTGGAGTTTGCGCTGATGCAACAGCCTGAATCACGTCGTTGAGCGGTGGTTCCCGGGGCTGTCGGGGGCATCAAGGGCATCACGGACTTTTCGGGCGAGCGTCAGCGGCGTGAACGGTTTCTGGAGGAACGTTTCCGGCGAGGTTTCAACACCCTGACGCACCATGGCGTCACCAATGCATCCGCTCATGTAGACCACCCGAATGTCTTCGTGAATCCGCCGGATACGATCAGTGAGTTCTCGTCCGCCCGGCGCAGGCATCACAACGTCAGTGAGCAGCAGGTGAATCGGTCCAGGGTGTGAAGACGCAATGTGAAGAGCGTCGTCCCCTGAAACGGCTTCGAGGACTGTGTATCCCTGAATTCGAAGCGCAAATGAAACCAGTTTTCTGACGGGTTCCTCATCTTCTGCAAGGAGGACTGTTTCGGTTCCGCGAGGAAGATCATTGGACGCAGGATCGTTTTCGAACGAATCAGAATCCTGAACTGCCGGGAGGAAGATATGGAATGTACTGCCCAGTCCGACGGTGCTCTCGACGGAGATACATCCACCCGCCTGACGAACAATCCCATAGACCGTTGCCAGTCCGAGTCCCGTGCCTTTGCTGACTCCTTTGGTTGTAAAGAACGGTTCGAAAACGAGCGGCAGTATTTCGGAACTGATTCCTTCCCCGGTGTCGGAGACCATCAGTTGAACATAATCTCCCGGGGGAAAATCATCTGTCAGCGTGCTGGCCGCTTCCGATCGATGGTGATTCTGTGTTTCGATCTCGATCACTCCACCCTGAGGCATGGCGTCTCTGGCGTTCAGAGCGAGGTTTACAAGGACCTGTTCTACCTGCCCTGGGTCCATGCAGACACGAAACAGATTCGGGCTCAGACGAGTGGAGATACTGATGTCTTCACCAATCAGACGACGAAGCATCCGTATCACGGACTGTGTTTCCGCATTCAGGTCGAGGACCTTTGGTTCAATAATCGCTTTCCTGCTGAATGCCAGTAGCTGAGCTGTCAGCCGAGTGGCACGTTCGCCGGCGTCTCGGACCGCCAGCAGTGAATCCCGGTGCTCTTCTCTGGCGGAGAAACTCGTCAGCAGCAGTTCCGCGTAGCCATTGATGACGGTGAGAAGGTTGTTGAAATCGTGAGCCACGCCACCGGCGAGTCTTCCGATGGCTTCAAGCTTCTGGGACTGACGAAGCTGTTCCGACAGGTGCTTGACGTTGGTGACGTCACGTGCGGACGCGTAAATCGTCTGGATTTCCGGATTGGAAATTGAATTCCACGCAAGCCATCGATAACTGCCGTCTCGGCATCGATACCTGTTTTCAAAACCGGCGACGGATTCCCCTCTCGCAAGCCTTCTGCCGGCGTGGATGGTCGCTTCACGATCCTCGGAATGCACAAGCTCGATCCAGGGTCTGCTCAGCAGTTCCTGTTCAGACCATCCAAGACAGCGTTCCCAGGCCGGGTTGATGTGTTTGAGATAGCCATCGAATCCTGCGATGCAGAGCGGATCCATGGAATGATTCCACAAACGGTCTCGTTCCTCTTCAGCCTTTTTCCTGTCAGTGATATCGCGCATCACTGCACAGTTATACTCCTGATCTTCGTACTGCAGGTAATTGACAGTGACCTCCGTGCAGAGAATTTTTCCGTGACTCGTGGTGTGAGTCGATTCAAAGGTGAATGAACCACGCCGTTTGATTTCTTCCCAGTGAGCCGGCCAGGATGTCTCTGAAAAGTTTGCATCAATGTCGGGGATTCTTCGACCGATCAGTTCCGTCTGACTGTATCCGAGCGTTCTGCAGGCGGCTTCGTTGACGTACAGGATTTCGCCTTCAGGATTCACCCAGAACACTGAATCAACAGCTCGATCAATGCTGAACTGCGTCAGCCGCAGAGACCGCTCAGCCGCTCGACGCTTTGTCACATCACGGAAGCTCCAGACACGCCCCACAGGTTTGCCATCAATCCGCTGGGGTTGTGAAAATCGTTCCAGGATCCGTCCGTTTCGAAATTCCACCACATCGAAACTAGGTTCTTCCGGGGCAGCGTAGATCTCTCGCACACGTGCAGCGAAACCTTCCGGATCCTTTAACTGTCCGAACAGAATTCCTATCGATCGATCATCATTGAAGGAAGAAACCAGGTCTTCCTTCTTTCCGACTGCAATCAGTTCTGCCGGAAAATCCCAGAACGACAGAAACTGCTTATTGAGGTCAACAATTCGCCCATTGAGATCCACCACAAGGATGCCATCAGCGGTCGATTCCAGAGTGGCCTGCAGTCGAGAAACATGATGGCGGACGGTTTCCTCGGTCTTTCGTCGGTCGGTAATGTCCGTTGCAATCATGCAGATGGCATAGGGTGTTCCATCGCTGCTGAACAGCGGAAACTGGACAGAGAGAAAACATGCGGTGCTTCCGCCGGGAAGTGCAACTTCATGCTCGGACTGACAGGGACTGAGAGTTGCAACAACACGGCGATGCTGTTCTTCGAAAATCTCAGCCGTCTTCTCTGGAAAGACATCGCTGACGTTTTTTACCTTCCATTGATCTGATTTCAACAGCCCGTCCAGAGCCGCCTGGCGGTTCACTAACAGATATCTACCTTCGAGATCCTGCAGATACACGGACGACGGATAGTAGTCGAGTACGTGCCGAAACCTCGCTTCACTTTCTCGAAGTGCCTGTTCGGCGGCTTTCAGCTCGGCGATATCTGTGCAGGTGCCGTACCAGCGAAGAATATTTCCGGAAGCGTCACGAATCGGCACCTCACGAGCAATATGCCAGCGAAACTCTCCGTCAGCACGTTGAATTCGGAGTTCAATATCGCGAGGAATCCCTGACGTAGTAGCTTCAGTCCAGCGTTCAATCGTGCCCTGCAGATCATCCGGATGAATCACTTTGTCCCACGACCAGCCGGTCAGTTCACCAACATTGACTCCCGTATAGTCGGCGGTTCTGGCGTTCAGATGGATTAACGCTCCGGTCGGATCTGCGACCCAGGCGATCTGAGGAATGGCATCTGCGAGCTCGCGAAAACGCCGTTCACCTTCCAGACGAACGGCTTCAGCACGGCGGCGGTCCGTGACGTCCTGAATCGTTGCGACGACAGCCCGCGTTTCTCCTTCAATCGTCAGCAGCGACGTTGAAATACTCACCGATCGAACTTCACCGTCTTTCCGAGTAATCTCCCATTCTTCCGCAATCAGATCCTTTCCGAAACGCATCGCAGCCATACGGGTGAGGGCTCGCTTCTGCGTGTCCGGGTCCGGGTACAGCATCTGATACCAGCCGAGCTGGTTGATTTCAGACATGGTGTAACCAGTGAGCAGAGTCATGCGTTCGTACCAGACCGAGAAACGAACGTAGGGATACTCCGGTACCGAATAGCAGACGCAGATTCCCTCGGCAGCTGTGCGAATGATGGACTCGCGAAAGTCGCCGAGTTTTCTGATCGTGTCTTCTGTTTTTCGCCGATGGCTGATGTCATGAACCGATGCCACAGCGAATCGGTCCTGTCCACTGCCCTGCCGAAACGGACTGAGCCGAACTTCGACCGGAATGATCACGCCGTCTTTTCGAATCTGTCGTGCCTCGAAAATGACTCGCTCGTCATGCGCAAAGAACGCAGATTTTGTTGAAAGCCACTCCGGAGTGACTGCAGGGTCCGGTTCGAATGCGCTGCCTCCGATGATCTGCTCACGAGGAGCCCCGAGTTGACTGCATCCCTGTTGATTGACATCCAGAACTTTGCCGCTGCTGTCGAGCAGGAAGAATGCGTCGACGGTGTTTTCGACAAAGGTGCGAAATCGAGCTTCGCTTTCCTGAAGTCGCTGAACAGCTCTGCTGTTGTCAATCGCGATACACGCGAGATGCTCCGTTCTCTGAATCCAGCTGACAAGACGAGAGTCCGGTGGTCCCGGCTGTCGTGAGTAAACTGCGAAGGTGCCGAGCACCCTGCGATCCTGTTCGCGGCGTGAGAAAATGGGAGTGGACCAGCACGCTCTGAGACCGTGCTTCAGTGCCACACTGCGAAACGAATCCCAGAGTGGATCAGATGCAATGTCATCCACGAAAACGGGGGCACCCGTGCAGGCAGCAGTTCCGCAGGATCCAGCCGCCGGACCAATCTCCAGACCGTCAACCGCACTGTTGTAGGCTTCCGGAAGTCCATGAGCCGCTATGACGTTGAGACGTCTTCCATCGGGTGACATCAGAAGGAACGATCCGATCACGCCAGGAACGGCCTCTTCGATCATCGTCACGAGATCAGAAAGAATTTCCGGCAGTGGCACACCGCTCGCAACGTGTTCCAGGATCTGCTGCTGACGAATGAGTGCTGATTCAGCCTCCTGCTTCCGAGTAATGTCGCGAGCAACTCCAACGACGCCGATCACGTTTCCGGCGTTGTCGATGTAAGGTGACTTCGTGACTCGAAAGAGCAGATGCTCGCCAGACGCATACAGCCGGCGATTTTCGCTTTCTGTCATTCTCGTGGACATCACGCGACGGTCCTGAGCCTGAATTCCCTTCGCAGCTTCAGCTCCGAAGAACTCCGAATCGTCGTGACCGATGACAGTCTCAATGGAACGGCCGATGAACCTTGCGCCGGCCGGATTACAGAAGAGATAGCGTCCCTCGGTGTCCTTGACGAACAAAGCATCTTCCACGGCATCGCTTGCTACCTGCAGCAGACGCAACTGTGCATCCAGGTCTGATGCCGTGTGAGGTATTTGTTCAGACTCTGTGGTCATAATCTCTGCCAAAGATCAGCTGCTTCCGGGCTTACAGGGAATGCAGCGTGCAAAAGACTTTCGTCACGGACGAACAGGATACGGATTCAGTCGTCGTACCATCATGCTGCCGGAACTGTGACCGAGAGGTGGTTTCAAAACCGGGACTGGCTCCCGTCGGACGGGAATCCCGCTTCAATTTCTGAATCAGCAGCGGTGCCTGTCCCGGTGATGAGATGCGAAGAGTTTATCAGCCGTTCATCACGCCGGAAACATATCTCTCAGAAACTCGCTTCTTACGCAGCGGGTAAACCCTTTCCTCAGCGTAGTGGCAGCGAACTTACCAGTACGTCAGTCACGCTCAGAAAGCTGAGTCGTGCATCGGAGGAATTCACTTCGGTGTTGTAGTGATGTGACGAAGCACACACACTGGGACCACCCAGACAGCGGGGAACCAGCCAGACAGCGGGGAACCAGCCAGCAACTGCGAGCCGACGGAAAACGGTCTTCGCCAGATGGCACCCGTGGCAGTCGTCGGCTTCCGTCCGGCTTGTCCGGGCGGAGCCCACAATTGATGGCTACAGAGAAACCTCTCAATCAGAACTGATCTCCGTCGGGCTCGCCCCGGCGCGAATCCACGATTCGACTCGCTGCGTCCGCCGGGACAAGCCCGGCGGAGCGCAAGCCCTGAGTAAAATTCGCAGGCGCTTGCAGCAGCCTGTAGTTGCCAATTGAGTCCTCCGCCGAGATAAACTCGGCGGAAGGATCTTCGAGATCATTAGCCTCATGGCCTCGACGGAAGGATCTTCGGCTCGGGAAGACGTCACCCAAAACGGCACGACGAGTACTCGCATCACGAGTTACCTGATTGAGGATGGGTGGCCCGACCGCTTTGTAGGATTACCGCAGACTCGTCAATCATTCCGCACAACGCGCCGTGAGAAACGCACTTCCGTCGCCATGGCCTGAGAATCACACCTTTTCGTTTAACTCGCTGCTGACGAATGGGTTACACTGCACAGGTGGATGGCACGCGTTGTCTTCGGCGAAGCCGAACCGAGCTCGCACGGCAACACGCGCCAAACACTATGCGATTCCGGGCGCACCACAATTCTCTCGCGACTTACTGCGATTCACGTCGCTCAGGTCGCGGCAAGCCGCGAAGTCCTGCCCGGCAGGCTCATCTTTACCCACATTTTTTTAGAGCGGCGTTGTAACCTCTGAGGGCGAGGATGAGCACCTCGAGACCACGCCAGATCGTTTGCCAGCCGGGTTCGCCGTCGGATTTGCGACCAAG
>JBKDKA010000045.1:0-22479 GCA_046345315.1 Planctomyces sp. | reverse complement strand
ACCGCCAGAAGACAACGGATCTGAATCAATCGCAGCAGACTCGAGCAACGTTCCACTTTCTACTGGCAACAGCTGGATCGGTCATCATCGTCATCGCCGTCCGGCGTGGTCTTTCGCTGTCCTCCGGCGACTCCCCCGTTTTCTCAGGCGACCTTGAAATGCGTGTTCGGGAACATGCTGCAGCGATGGCTTCGGCCGCTCAGCAGTCAGCGTCCGGCATTGACGACATTGCTCGCAGTTCCCTGAACGCTGTTACTGCCATTCGAGACGCATTCGGCACTGCGGAAAGAATGGCGACCATCGTGCATTCTTTGAATGAGCAGACTGAATCCGTTACGGAACTTGTCGGTGAAATCACTGCGATCTCGGAGCAGACCAATCTTCTGGCGCTGAATGCAACCATCGAATCGGCACGAGCTGGTGCGGCTGGAAAAGGATTCTCCGTCGTGGCTCATGAAGTCAAACAGCTGGCGAACGGCACTCGGCAGACTTCGGAGAAAGTCGTTCAGCGAGTTCGTGTGATTCAGGGGTCAGGAGCAGAAACCGCTCAGTGTAACCACGTCATGCTCAATCTCATGAAACGCTCTGTCGATGCGCAGCAGGAGATTGCCGCAGCCGTTGAACAGCATCGAATCATTGCCAACAGCCTGATTCGTCAGGCCGAAGAGATGGCGGCAGGTGCGGGAATCACACTGAGTGTCTCGAACACACCGAAGGAGCCGGAATGGAGTTTCCCTGATCAGGATATTCCGACCGTCACAAGATTCGCTGAAAACAGTTCCTCATCCATTACGCTGACTCCCCGGTCAGAGTCATCAGTTCGAAAGCGAAGGACACTGACACCGGTGACCTCACCGGGCTGAGAAGAAAACAAAGAACCCGATGGCAGACGAGGCGGCCTGTTCCCGGTCGCAATCCGGCACCGGAGCCGGAACTGATTTCAGAGATTCGTCATCCTATTCAGGGCCTTCCGCACCAAATAACTCTCGGAGCGATTCATGTTCCAGTTCATTCAGAAGATTCCACAGAAGTATCGAATTCCGCTGGTCGTTGCCGTCGTGCCATCGTTGATGACACTGATGCTGATCCGTTCGCTGTGTTCTGACATGCGAAAGAACGCTGCAGACGACTGCGTGCGTGAGGGGCGGTCTCTCTGTCTTTCTGCTGAATCAGTTCGACATCACGCCGAACAGCAGTGGGAGAAGAACGTCTTTACTCAGGATCAGGCTCGCGACTGGGCTCTCCAGGGTAAAACGGATCAGGTGCTGTCGACGGTACCGGTCGTGTCCGCAATGGAATCCATTCGCAGCACTGCTGAAGCTGCGGGGTTTCAGTTTCGAGTTCCATCTCTGACGCCGCGGAATGCCGAGAACAAAGCGAGTGATTTTGAAGCACGAGCGATTCAGGAACTGATGTCGACAGGTGCTGAGGAGCTCGTCGTGAGCCGTGAGGAAACAAACTCCGTTCACTATTTCCGTCCCGTGCGACTCACTGACAACTGTCTTCGTTGTCATGGAAATCCAGCCGATTCAGAACGCCTCTGGGGAAATCGGGACGGTGTCGACGGCACTGGTTACCCGATGGAGAATGCAAAGGCCGGGGAGATTCACGCTGCGTTTGAAGTGATTGCATCGCTGAATCGAGTGGACACTGACATTCAGTCGGTACAGTCTCGTGCACTCGGCTTCACAGGAGTTTCCATCGTTGTCTGCGTACTTCTGTCAATTCTGATCCTGAAATCTGTTCGACAGGATTCACGCACCCAGGCGGCTCAGATCGGCAACGAAGTCGTTCAGGAAGTTTCAGACGGCACTGCCGGCGTTGCGAGTGCCATCGAACAGCTCTCGGCGAACATTCGCGATATCGCAGACGGAGCAGCGTCAGCATCCGGCTTCGCCAAAGAAGTGGTCGGACAGGTAGAAAGCACCAACGCCCGCGGCACAGTGCTTAATCAGTGCAGTTCAGAGATCGGTGAGATTGTCCAGCTGATCGAAGCCATTGCAGAACAGACCAATCTGCTCGCACTCAATGCCACGATTGAAGCGGCTCGAGCCGGAGATGCAGGCAAAGGGTTCGCCGTCGTCGCAGGAGAAGTCAAGGAGCTGGCTCGTGAGACATCTCGAGCCACCTCCGCGATTACTCAGAAGGTGACATCGATCCAGACTGCATCCGGTGAACTGCTTGTCGAACTGGGAAGTGTTCAGGAAGTTGTCCGACGAATTGACGCCTCTCAGACATTCATCGCTGACGCCGTCCAGCAGCAGAAATCTGCGACTGATGAAATCGGACGTGCAATTCACGGAGTTCTGCATTCCAGCAGAAAACTGACGGACCGGCTCACCAGTCTTCGCGCCTGATGGCACAAAGGCTTCTTCTCGATATCTCGTTTTTCTCTTCGCACAACAGGTCTGCATCCCATGAAGAAACAACTCTCTCTCTCGGCCAGATTATCGGGGCTTCTGATGATGAATGTCATCGGAATACTGATCTGCTGCTCTGTCTCATGGTGGACTGTCACCAGCGTCTCGGTGGACAGTCCGACACATCAGCAGCTTTCACAGTCTTGTGACCTTCTGGCCGACATCCTGCCACCGCCGGAGTACGTCGTGGAGACGCATCTTGCGGTGCATGAGATTCTGGATGCGGCTGCTGAAGGAACGACATCAGATCTTACTCCTCAGCTGGAGCGGCTGAAAACACTGGAGAAGGAGTTCGAGGATCGCGGTCAGCACTGGAACCGAACGCTGAATCACGGTTCCCCGGAACTCGGATGCTTTGAGAAGCTTCGAGCCCCGGCATCGACTTATTACATCATACTGCGGGAGCGTTTTCTTCCGGCACTGTCAAATTCTCAGCTTCCGGTCGCTCGCCGGATCCTGAAGGACGAACTGAACCCGCTCTATCAGAAGCACCGTGCATCCGTTGATCATCTGACTCAGATCGTGCGTGAGAACGTTGTCAGGAGCAAGGATGAGGTGGATTCACTGACATCCTATGGCATCACGCTCTGTTTGTCTGTCGGTGGCATCATTGTTCTGGTGACCGGACTGATCGGAATTCGGATTGTTCGAGGAACAATCACTCCGATTTCAGCTCGAGCCTCGCTGCTCGAACGCCACGCAGTCGGTGCCGTTGAAAGTGCACAATCGATTGCCGCAGCCGTCCATCAGCTGGAAGACAGTATCCGAGAGATCCATCAGAACACCAATGAAGCAGAGAAAGTCTGCTCTACGGCAAGGAACTCCGTGCAGAGCACAAGCGGAGTTCTGCGAGAACTCAGTACGAGCAGCACTCAGATCGGAGAGGTGATTGAACTGATTCGTCGCATCACGCATCAGACGAATCTGCTTGCACTGAACGCCACCATTGAAGCTGCTCGAGCGGGAGATTCTGGCCGAGGGTTCGCCGTGGTGGCTCGCGAGGTCAAGGAGCTCGCCACTCAGACCAATCAGGCAGCCGGAACGATCATTGAGCACATTGAGAAGATTCGCAGTGAAACTCATACGGCTCTTTCTTCCATGGAGACGGTCAATGAGATTGTGTCCGCGATTCATCAGAGTCAGGTCACAATTGCATCGGCCGTTAACCAGCAGTCAGACATGACTCTGCAGCTGTCACGCAGCATGTCCATGATGGCAGATACGAATCAGGAAATCACCACAACGGTTCAGGGGCTGCTGAATGAATCCGCTGCGGTTCGACGTCACTCGAAGGCGTCGAGCGACGTGGACCGGACACTTGTTTTCTGAAACGTCCACACTCACGCATTCGTTCACTCAGGCCACGAGCTCCTGCTCATGGCTTTTGGGATTCACCAGTAAACAGCGACGCGATTGATCGGGCACCGGGACATGATGACAGGCAATCAATTGACCAGAACAACTTCACCAGAGGACCTCAATCAGCTTTTTACAAAGCGTGCGAAGAAACTCCAGATGCTTCCCGGTGTTGCGATTCAGGCTCTGGAGATCGCAAAATCGCCTGATTGTTCGATTCAGGAATTCGTTGCGGTGGTAGAACGAGACGTCGTGCTCGCATCCGAAGTCCTTTCACTGGCCAATTCGCCTCTCTTCAGTGTGGGTGGGAAAAGCATTTCTCGACTGCAGCAGGCAGTCGTTCGTCTTGGCTTCAACCAGTGTCGAAATCTGATTCTCAGTTCCAGTATCGCAACGCTGCTCAGAACCCTTCCGCTGCAGAGTGAATGGATTCGTGACCTGCTCTGGCACCATAGTTTTCTGACGGGAATTCTGTCGATGCGAATCAACGGCGTTACCGGTGCAGGATTTCAGGGAGAAGAGTTTGCTGCAGGGCTGATTCATGACATCGGAAGAACCGTTCTGGCAGTCTGCCTGCCAGAACAGTTCACGCGAGCAGATCCACTGGATTTCTATGAATCCGCTCAGATCCTGTCACGAGAATCATCGCTGATGCCTATGAACCACTGTGATGCCGGTTCCTGGTTTGTCCAGAAGAGCGGGCTTCCGGAAGAAATCATTTCGGTCGTGCGATGGCACCATCAGCCGGAACTTGCCCTGAACAATGAACGGCTCGTTGCATTGACGGCAGTGAGCGATCACATGGCGAACTACATGCAGCGGCATGGAACCGCAGAGAAATATGAACTCGGTACGAACCCATTCGTTACGAGTCTTCAGGAAAATGGTGTCCATGCTGCCGAATCACGACTACAGGAAGTTGTTCTTGAACTCATGACAAGTGCAAATCTCGCAGCAATGGAAATGTCATCCTTTTGAACGAAGCTCAGACCTCTTCGTTGAATCACCAATCTGCCTTTTCTCAATCGGAATTACAGAAACACCGACACATGCGTCCTTCAGAACCGACACGAAGACCCGAACCCGCCCAGCAATCGATTCGCGTACTGTTCGCCGACGATTCAGCAGTGACTCGACTGATCATCACTGACGCATTGAAGGACGAATCCGGTCTGGAGCTCATTGGATGCGCGGAGGATGGAAATGAGTGCGTGGCAATGTTCCGTTCGCTTCGTCCGGACGTTGTGCTTCTGGATGTCGATATGCCGAACCAGAACGGGATCGAGACACTCCGAAAGATTCGCTCTTCAGATCCTCATGTTCCCGTCATCATGTTCAGTACACTCACAGTTCGAGGAGGGGATGCCACGCTGGATGCTCTTTCAGCCGGGGCAACAGACTACGTCGCAAAGCCAAGCGGGGTTGGTACGCTGGACCGAGCGCTCGAGTTTCTGCGAGCAGAAGTGATTCCGAAACTTCGACAGTGGGGAAAAAGAAGCCAGCAGCTCAGAGAAAAAGCCTCCGGCGGCAATCGATCGGACAATTCTTTTGTTGAAAGAAAGTCCGAGAAACCAGCACTCAGGGGATGCACAACCTTCCGAGTTCAGTCCGACGAAGCATCGTCGCTGAAACCGAGCAACGAATCAGAGAACACTTCGATTCGTCTCTTTCGGCCGTCATCGCGTGTTACAAGACCGAAACCCATACAGCTGATTGCGATCGGCTCATCAACTGGCGGACCAACGGCACTCGCAGAACTCATCTGCGCACTGCCGGGCGATCTGAGCGTCCCCGTGGTCATCGCTCAGCACATGCCGCCGATTTTTACCGGGCAGCTCGCGGAACGTCTGGATCGAGAATCGCCACTGACGGTTCGCGAGGGCATCGACGGTGCGGTGCTTCGCCCCGGTGAGGTCTGGGTCGCTCCGGGAGATTTTCATATGACGGTTTCCCGTGAAGGTGTGGAGACGGTCCTTCGTCTGAACCAGAACCCACCCGAGAACTCCTGTCGCCCGGCAGTCGATGTGCTGTTCCGATCCGCCGCGACTGTTTTTGGTGGTAGTACACTCGCCGTTGTCCTTACCGGAATGGGGCGTGACGGCACTCTGGGATGTCAGGCCCTGAAGGTTCTCGGGGCGAACATTCTGGTTCAGGATGAAGCATCGTCGGTTGTCTGGGGGATGCCGCGGTCTGTGATTGAAGCCGGACTTGCCGATGCTGTTCTGCCACTGAAGGACATCGCTGCAGAAATCCGAATGCGAGTCCGCAGCACTATGGCTGCAGCCACCTGAGCAGACTCACGTGTTTCGACTGAACGTGTGAGTCAACGATCAGTCAGATGAAGCACAAAGGAATCAGTTCTGTCTTCGTGGCTCACTGAAACATTTCTTCAACAGTTCACTTCCGGACAATCGTACCATGAGAAAACTGAACTCCTTGTCGCTGTGGAAACGAATTGCCGTCGGGTTCGTCATCATGGGCGCGCTTGTTGTTGCCTCCAGTATCTCAGGAGGTACGGGTATCTTTCTCATTGCGCGACAGCTGAAAGTGCTGTCCGGGGCTGCGTGGCAGACCTCAGGAGGCGCGAAGCAGGGTGCACTCTGCCTGGAATCTCAGATGAGACTTGTCTCTGGGGTCGTCCATGGTGTTGCCTCGGAAGACATCCTGAAGGAACTTCCGGCACTTCGGAAGTCGGCAAAAACAGCGTTCGAAGATGTTGCTCGCGGTGGTCTGCTGCCCGAGGAGACCATCAGAAAACTCAGCGACCGGCTCACTGCCTGCGACGCCGTCTGTGATCAGCTTCTCACTGCTGTCGACCGAGTCAATCTTGCTGAGGCTCAGTTCCAGAAACAGTCAGACCTCCTGCTGAGCGTTTCCGAGGAAATGGAGCGTACTGGTGATCAGGAAGTCGAGGGAATCGAAAAGGATCCGGATGTTCCGTTCACCTGGAACAGCGGTCTAAAGACGCGATGGGAAGCTGCTGACGGCGGAATGGAGACCAGTATCGGATTTCTGACACAGCTGTACCATCTGGAAAAGCTTCTGGCGGGAGGCAATCCGGAGGAGTGTCGCCGAAAGATTGCAGAAGCGAGACAGTTTCAGGGAGATGCTGTCACCATGATGCTGGGAACAGGAATCTTTAAGCGTCCCTTTGAATCTCCGGAATTGCGCGCCCGCTTCGGAGATTCAACAATGCATGATGTGTGCGTGAAGACACAGACAGAAACGATTCGCTGCATGGATGACTTCATCGCCGCACATATTGCGATGAATCGTCTCCACCATCAGTATCAGCAGATCTCTGTCGAAGTGGTCAGAACAGCATCGCAGATCAATCAGAAAGCAGACGCAGAGGTAGAAACGATTCGAGAGGACGCCGTTCGAGCGACGATCGGCGCTTCACTTGTCATCCTGGTCACAGGACTCCTGAGCATCCCGGTCGCTGTCTGGGCAGTTCGCCTGCTGCACAACAGTGTGGCGATCCCGATCGGAATGGCCGCCAACGCACTGAAGGAAGCCACTGGAACGGCAGCCACAGCAGTCATCCAGATGACGCATTCCATCAGTTCGATTGCAAAGAACACGGAACAGGCAGCTGAAGTCTCTCGAAGTGCTTCCACAGTCGCCGGTAAAGGACGTGAAAGTGTTTCAAGCCTCGGACAGGCTGCCCAGCAGATTCATGGTGTCGTGGAACTCATCGACAGCGTGGCCGCAAAAACAAACCTGCTCGCTCTGAACGCAACGATTGAGGCAGCTCGAGCCGGAGCCGCAGGAAAAGGTTTCGCCGTCGTGGCCCACGAAGTCAAATCTCTCGCTCGCCAGACGTCGGATGCCACGCGAGAAATTCGCAGCAGGCTGGATGAAATGCGGTCTGCTTCCGAAAAGACCGTGGCCGATATCAGTCAGATTTTCCAGGTGATTCAGGAAGTCGATTCTGTGAACCAGGAGATTGCACGATCCGCCGTCGAACAGAAACAGGCAACCGGAGATATCTCGCTGTGTGTCCGGAATACCTCAGAAGCCGCCGACGCCGTTCGCCTGATCGTCCAGGGAACTGTCGCCTTCGCATGATCGCAGGAGAGCGTATTTCAATACCGGATCAGGCACCCTTGCAGTTGTTGGATTTGCAGAAAAACAAAATACACGTCGGGAGCCAGTCCCGGTTTTGAAACCAGCGGTGCGATATCCAACTTTCAATGAACGGTTCTCAGGATACGGGCTGAGATGACTCGGTGTCATGATTCGCTGTCACAGACGTGAATTCTTCACAGAAGATCACGAAGGACACGAAGAATGCAAGTGACGCATTGACGATCCAGAAAGCGTGAAGTACCGAACGCGTCCCCCCCTTCGTGACCTTCTGTTTCATCTGTTACCGATTCCTCAATTACCGAATAGTTCCTGCCTCTGTTCGGCGAACGACAGCAGCAGTTTATGAATCGATGAACCGTGACTGCGGTTGCTGATTGATGGTCGGTTCTGGCGATAAGGGACTGACGGAGCTGATCCGGGAGTTGACGGATCGTCAGGATCTGGCAGAATTGCTGCCTGGAATGAGTCACCTCAGA
Source organism: Planctomyces sp. (assembly GCA_046345315.1). Classification (GTDB taxonomy): domain Bacteria; phylum Planctomycetota; class Planctomycetia; order Planctomycetales; family Planctomycetaceae; genus F1-80-MAGs062. Next base: position 14,135 of record JBKDKA010000045.1, on the reverse strand, counting down.
GTCGGTGATCCTGGAACGAAAACATTCGTTTCGGAGTTCATCGATTTTCAGCGATCGCTGGTGACTCAGAATCTGCAATCTTTCCTGATGTCCTGATCGCTCAATCAGTCGGAAATGAGTATCCGGTGCTCATGGGTGTTCCATCTCACAACGAACTGAAAGCTGCCCTGATACCGCTCTTCGGAGACACTCCTGTTCTGGATCAGATCATTGCAGGAATCCTGTCAAGAACCGTGGGATCTGGGAATCCCTCTTCCTCCGACAGTAACACATCGCCGGAAGAACTGTTCCCGAATACATTGGAGGGAGACGCCGACGTCGATCTGCTGCGTCAGCAGCGGTGCGGATTTCCGGAAGTTGTCTATGGGCCGGGCAAGCCTCCCGAACTGATCGTGGCAATTCTCAGAAAGCAGCGAGAAGTCGGGCAGGAATGTCTGGTGACGCGAGCCACTCCGGAACAGTCTGCGGTCGTGGTCGCTGCGTTTCCGGATGCAATCTGCAATTCGGTGGCCAGAACCATTCGAATCCAGAATTCCTACAGTTCAGCTCATCGCATCGGTGGCCCCGTATTCGTCGTCACTGCGGGCAGTACTGACAGGCCTGTGGCAGAAGAAGCTCTGGAAACTCTCCGCTGGATGCACATCGACTGTGCTCTGATTCAGGATGTCGGTGTCGCCGGCCCGCATCGGCTTCTCCGGCAGGTTCCACGTCTGCAGAAAGCTGTCGCAATCGTGTGCGTCGCCGGAATGGAAGCAGCTCTTCCATCGGTGCTTGGTGGATACGTCGCCTGTCCGGTCATCGGTGTTCCGACGTCGGTCGGCTATGGTGCTTCCTTGCAGGGCATCACAGCGATGCTCTCCATGCTCACCTGCTGTGCATCCAACGTCACTGCAGTGAATATCGATGCGGGTTTCAAAGGCGGTTATGTGGCTGGTCTGATTGCCAGCCGGGATCGCGCTCGTGACTGACGTCCACAATCGGGAACAACGTTCCTGGAACATGTCCCGAATCCGATCTCGCGACACAAAACCGGAACTGATCGTTCGGTCCATCGTTCATCGCATGGGATTCCGTTTCCGACTTCACCGTCGCGATCTTCCCGGAACTCCGGACCTCGTGTTTCCAAAGCACCGCCGGATTATTTTCGTCCACGGTTGCTACTGGCATCGGCATTCCTGCCGTTATGGTCGTGTCAGGTCGGCAACTCGGCCGGAGTTCTGGAATCAGAAACTCACTGCGAACGTCAGACGCGATCGAAGAAACCAGCTGCAGCTTCGACGTGACGGCTGGCAGGTTCTCGTGGTCTGGGAATGCTGGCTGAAGGACATTGATCGAAAACTGCTGCCTCGCCTCCGAACGTTCTTCGGCGACGATCACTGATCAGCAAAGCGTTGCACCACAGATCCACTGTGGTCACTCTTCATGAATGGCATCCAGAGGTTTGAGACATCCCGCTCTGACAGCAGGAAGCACAGCGGAAACCACAGCGAGACAGACTCCACCAGCAAGGTAACCGATCAGCAGAAGGGGCTGCAGTGAAAAAACCACTCCATGATCAGCAACACTGCGAAACGACGTGGTGATGAGCCATGCGAGAAAGGTCCCCATCACCAGACCGGGAACGATGGATACCACACCTGTCGTGAATGCCTGAAGGAGGAACATTCGAATCACCTGAGCACGTGTCATCCCGATTACCCGGAGGACACCGAGTTGACGAGTCTGCTGGATCACATTCATCGTCAGAGTATTCACGATCCCGAATGCTGCGATCACGAGCGCCAGAGCGAGGATCATCCAGAGTCGGCTTGTGATGCCGTTGATCATTCGTCCGACCTGACTTCGAAGATCCGCCATCGACTGAAAAATGAGTTCATGATCTCTGGCAAACTGTCGAAGCTGATCACCAACTTTCGATCGAAGAGCATCCTCGGCACGAATTCCGAAGGCATGAATCTGCCGGATGGGAAACACTTTGGCTGCAGCTTTCCGATTCATCATCAGAATCATTCCACCCGAATTGTACTGTCTGGCAATCCCCGCCACTGTCGCCTGATGACTCAGCCCCGATACTTCAATCTGAACCGTATCTCCGGGCCGGACACTGAGCGTTCTGGCAAGGACACTTCCGAGCACGACCTGTCCGGCAGTCACCTTTGCTCGGACATCTTCAGGATCACCGTCAATCAGGTCGAGTGGCATCTGCGGGAAGTCACTGAGCTGTCTCGCCAGAAATGTCACCGGTTCACCGTTCACCGTTGCTTTGAGAAACGTGAGCCGATCGATCGCCTCGATGCCTTTAATCCCGGTCAGTAAAGCTTCAACATCGTCGGAAACCTCCACACTCTCTGACATGTCAATTCGAGGTCGGCTCGCTCGAAGCAGAAAGTCGGCTGTCACACTGCGATCCAGCCATGCTCCGACATCCTGAGTGACCGAAAGTGTCACATTGCCGACACTGATCCCGGCGGAAGTCACAAGGAAGAGCACTGCGACAGTCAGATAAGTGCGCCAGAAATTGTCCAGCAGCTGCGATTTCCCAATGCCCGCCTCCACTGGAAACAGTCTTCGGACAGGACGATAGACCCCGGAAGTTCCCGGCCGAATGATCCCGGGAAGCCACAGCAGACCGCTCAACGGAAGAAGTCCGATCGCCAGAACCGATGTCAGCTCAGAGGCAATATCTCGGTAGGAGCAGGCGAACATCAGAAGCGACATCAGCAGACAAACAGCGCCGGCGGCAGAATAACGCAGAAACGGAAACACTCGCTTCGGTGCCTGTGCAGACCGGAGCACTGCCAGCGGACGCTGGTCGCAGGAAGTTCTGGCCGGGTACCAGATCGAGACGAGCGTAACGAATGGGCCGAAGAACAGCCCAGCGATGACCGCATGCGGCTGAATCCCAAATTCCGGATCACCGGTGATGCCGAACGCCTCCATCATTCCGCGCGAGAGAACACGGCTCCCGACGATCCCCAGGATAACACCAAGTCCCGTCCCGGCGACAGCAAAACCGATAGCCTCGAGGTACATCGACATCTGAATCTGCTCGACAGTCGCCCCGACGATCCGCATGAGTGCCAGTTGTCGGCGACGTTCCGCGACAGAAATCTGAAACGTATTGATCACGATGAAGACAGCCGCAATCAGAGAAAGAGCAGCGGTGGCATTCAGACTGAAATTCACCATGCTTTCAGTTGACTTACTCATGTCTGCGGCGGACGTCGTCTTTTCTGCCGATACGTCGGAAGGAAGAGTCACGCGCAGCCGTTCAATGACGTCATCGACCCCGGCATCAGGATTCGTCACAACCTGAATTGCAGTCGCTTTTCCCGAAGCTCGTCCCAATCTGGATGCATCCGCCAGAGGAAGGAAAATCACCGCTGTTTCTTCAACAACGCCCATTCCGACCAGTTTCAGAATTCCGACAATCTTCAGTGGAAACATTCGAGGAATTCCACGTGCCCCGATTCGCACTTCATCGCCGACCTTGACACCAAGGCGTTCCGCAACATTCGATTCGAGACAGGCTTCCCCCGGAACCCGGCAGAACTGCCCGGACGCCATTGTGAAATCACGAATCTCATGAAACTGATTGAGATCGACACCCAGCGCAACTCCGCGTATCTCATTCTTCTTTGCTTCGTTTTCTTCACCTGATTCGTTAGTCGACGAATGGTCTGCGTTCTGGTCGGCGCTGTCTGCAGATCCCGGGTTACCGGCTGCTGAAGTATTCGCTCCGGCGGATTCCGGCGCGACGACTTTCGTGAATACTCGAAACAGCGGAACGGCCGCTCGAATCGCCGGAATGTCAACCGCATCAGCAATATTGTCGAGCGGAAATGGACCGCCGTTCTTTCCGGTGATCTCTAAAGTTACACGTGATTTCAGCGATCCGGTCAGGGAGCTCAGCTGGTCACGCGTCGCTGCGGACGACTGCAGCACTGCAACAACTGCGGCCACACCTCCCGCGATACTGAGAATCGTCAGAAGAGTTCGAAGCGGTCTGAGACGGATGTTGTTCCACAGAAACTTCCAGGGAATCATCCGTCAATCTCCAGCTTCAGCGCTGCGATCCACTGCTGATCGGATTCCGGCCGACCGTGGAATTGGATCTTACCGTCAAGAACGACGATCAGCCGGTCCGCCTTCTGAGCGACACGCACATCATGAGTCACCACAACAACCGTACATCCGGACTGATGAGCGATGTCATAGAGCAGCTGAGTGATCTCACGGCCACGAGCGGAATCAAGATTGCCTGTCGGCTCGTCAGCCAGAATCACTGTCGGCTTAATCACCAGAGCTCTCGCGATGGCGACTCGCTGCTGCTCACCCCCCGACAACTGTGACGGAAGATGTTCCAGGCGATGTTCCATTCCGACCTGTCGCAGGCATTCCAGTGCTCGCGGCATCGCCTCAACAACGGAAACTCCATCCATAATGAGCGGCAGCGTGACGTTGTCTGCCACGCTGAGCGTGGGCAGAAGATTAAACGACTGGAAAATGAATCCGATCTTCCGTCGCCTCAGGATTGTCAGTTCGTAATCGCTGAGACTGGAAAGTTTCTGACCTTCGAGCCAGACCTCGCCTTCTGACGGCTGTTCAATGCCTCCGAGAATATGCAGCAGTGTACTCTTGCCAGAGCCACTTGGTCCCATGATTGCGGTCATCTGCCGCGCATGAATGTCTACGGAGATATTCCGGAATGCCGTGACTTCGACTCCTTCAGTCACAAACACACGGGAGATATTCTCGGCACGAATTACCGGCTGGTCTGTCTGGCTGTCTGTCATTCTGGCTTCGGTTATCTGGCGATTTGGTACAGGGATGCGGATTGTTGTGAATTCCGGCTCAACAGGAAACTCAACAGACACACTCCGGGCAAAACAAAATCAACATCGGCTATAGCTCCGGCATTCCAGTCGTGGATGGTCCAGCAGAATGAAAAACACGGGAATTCTGCGTGCTATGGGGCCTTTCTCAAGATCTCATCTGTACTCAGGTTTTCTGAGGGCATAGTGAATGCAGCATTCGACCACGACGCAACAATCGCGGATGACCAGGGCTGTGCTGGAAGTCCTGCCCGGCAGGCTCATATTTACCCACATGTTTTCAGGGCCGCATGTCAGCTACCGTCGACCTTGCGTCGGCGGAGCTATAACTGACGGCTACCTACACGATGAAGATGCCAATCCCCGGGTCTCCGGCTGGCTTGCCCAGGCGGAACCAGCGATTCACAAGCCGACCTCACACAACTTGCTGCTTCCGCCCGGATAAACCGGACGGAGAGCTGACCACGGCAGACTCTTCTGTAGCTGCCAATTGTGCCTCCATCGCGGAGCTGCACCAGACGCAGCGCCTCATCGGAGCAGTGCCAGCTCAACATTCAGGCCCGGTCCGAATCCCAGCATCACACAGGGGGATTCAGCGCCGCGCCGACGAAGCTCCGAAAGAATAAACAGCACTGTCGGAGACGACATATTGCCGCGCTGCTGAAGGATGGAAAGCGAGGGGTTCAGTTCCTCATCGGTCAGTCCGGCGGCTTCTGCCGTTGCTGACAGGATCCGTGGACCACCGGGATGAATCGCCCAGCTGCGAATGTCATCACGCTTCAGCCCGTGCTGACTGAGAAATCTCTCAAGTGCTGCGGGAAGTTCTCGAGTAATGATCCCGGGCACTTCCGGGGACAGGGTCATCTGAAACCCGTGATCTCCAATGCGCCACGTCATCATCTCGGAAGTTTCAGGGATTACGAAAGAATGGTTCCCCACGAGTCGACTCGGAAAGGTCTGCTCTTTGGCCGGCGAGCTTGTGTCGGACCGGCCCACAACAGCCGCAGCACCGTCCGCGAACAATGAGTTCGCGACGATGCGCTGGGGATCCCATCCATACTGATGATGCAGCGAACAGAGCTCAACGGCACAGACCATCACCACTGCATTCGGATCTGACAGTGCAAAGGCTCGGGCAACGCGAAGACCATTGATGGCTCCATGACAACCCATGAACCCCACATGCGTCCGCGAAACGGAGCGAGCGAGACCAAGCTTTTCGATCAGATAAAGGTCAACACCAGGAGCACTGAAACCGCTGCACGAAACCGTGATCAGGTGGGTAATGGAGGCGGGGTCAATCGCAGCGTCTGCAATGGCCTCCCCTGCCGCGGCTGCAGCAAGTCGGGGAGCTTCCATTTCGTAACGTTCCATCCTCTCCTGTGTTCCCGGACCACGATCATCAGGGCTTTGCGCGGCACGATAGAAGCGTTCTGCCGTGGCTTCATCATCGGAGGATGTTTCCAGCAGAACGCTGTGCCGGGTCTGCACGCCAGCTCGCCGATACAGTGCCTGAATCAGACCGGGGACATTCGAAGACTCCGGCTGCTCCAGCGATACAGCCGTTGCTGCGAATGTCGCAGCGCCATACTGCGAGATGGAATGCTTCGGAAGTGCGGTTCCCAGACCAAGAATTCGAAAACTGAGCATGAAGATCTTCTGTTGTGGCTCTGCGGTGAATCACATGAAAACATCTGGGATTCATTCAGAGCGGTGATTTGTTGATCTGTCGGACGAAGAACTGAGTGACTGACGGAAGCCGACGACATGTAGCCATGAGCGGAGGCAGAAGCCAGGACTTGCGCAATGCCCCGGAAAGGAAACGACAGATCCATTGTTCGTGTCGAATGACGCGTCGAAATGTTGCAACCCATTCGCTTTCGAGTTGCCGTGTCCACGATTCATTCACTGCGGTCTGCAGGAAGGGGATGACCGACGTTGCTGCGGAAAGAGCCCACGCCATACCTTCACCGGTAAACGGCTCAATGTATCCCGTGGAATCTCCCAGCAGGATCAGACGTGGTCCTGTGATTCGTGATGCCGAGCGTGTCAGTGGCAGAGTGCCTTTGAACAACGCATCCGGCAGCGCTTCCGGCGATGCCACTCCCGCAAGTTCGAAGATGGACCTGACTGTTGCAAACGGAGACTTTGTGCCGTTCAGATGAGACGGATCAACGGCGGCCGCCAGATTGAGCTGCTGATTCTCAATCTCAACCAGTCCCGCATAGCCGTGAGGCGCCACTGCCATCAGGATCATCCCGGATTCCATCCACGCGTCCCTGTCGTGCTTTGGAAACACAGCTCCCAGCCCGATTCGCGAACCACTCACAGAGTCAGCGTGATAGTCCGGAAGCCGCGAAAGCGATGGATGTCCGAGGCCGTCACAGGCAACAACCACTTTCGACCTGACGACGGATTTCTCTGCGTCAGGTTCCGAGGATTTCAACTCAACATCGCGATGCGTGATGAGCTCTGGCCTGCCAGCGGAGACACGAGTCTGTTTCAGCTGTTTTTCCGGATTGATGAATTCGTCAGGGACATGCTCCGATGGAAGAACTGTGGCGACGGTGTTCTCGATTAGCTCAACGCCGGCAGCGACGGCTTCCTGCGAGAGCCAGTGATCAAAACGGTATCGGGAGATGGCAGTGCCAGAGGGCATCGGCACATTCAGAGCGGCTCCGTGGCAACGGATCGCCAGCGACGACGTCTGAGTGGGAGCATTTTGCTGCAGCCGCGTCCAGAGATCAGCCTGCCGCAGCATTGCGACCGCACGCCCATTCAGACAGCATCCACAGACTTTATGTCGCGGAAAACTCTGCCGCTCCACGAGAAGTGTTCGCAGACCGCAGCGAGCAGCCAGCAATGCCGTCATCGACCCGGCAACACCGGCTCCGATCACGATGACGTCATAGAAATCACTTTTCATGCTTGCGGCGTCCAGCTGAGCAGATATCGCTGCGGCCAGTGACGACGACATCTGACGCCCGAAAAACCAGCCTTCTCAGCCATGCCGACAGCTTCTGAAACTGTCAGTGCCCCTTCCACTGAAATGGGGCCATCCACATGCACAATATGACATCGAGTCAGAATTCGACATCCGATCCATGCCAGCCAGTATCCCGCTGCTGACCGACGAAGGTCATCAATCAGCACCAGACGTCGAGCTGCTGACTTCATTCGTTTCAGGAGGACAACCCCGTCGTTCTCGTTCAGATGGTGGAGAAACAGACTGCACATGACGACATCGAACTCAGGCTCAGGAAGCGGGTCCGTCAGGACATTGCACAGCTGAAAGCGGACGTTGGTCAGGCCCGCTTCCGCTGCCTGTTCCGTTGCATACTCAACGGCCGTCGGACTCATATCGCATCCAACAATCTCAAGATTCTTACCGGCCTCTCGAGCTCGCTGTGCAAGACGGATCGCGACGTCACCACCACCTGTTGCAATATCGAGAACGGACAACTGTTTTCCATGCGGCTGTGATGCAAACAGTGGGGCCAATGCGTTCCAGAATACGGTATCCGGACGGCTCCACCAGTTGATCCGCCTGAGCCCGGAAAGGGCCTGACGGTGCAGGCCTTTGTCAATTTGCAGATCGTCCATGAGTTCCGGCTGGAGTCTCCGGAACTGAAAGTTGTTCAACATCAACCTGTCACCAGCATCTGAGAAACACAGAAATCCGTCTCGACAAATCTACGACAAATATAGTACGAAACAGCACTCTGGCATCTTGTTACAGGCCGGTCAAGAGACGTTTACGGACTTCCATGCCGGAGACATGCAGACTCCTGAAGGAAAGAATCTGATGATTGACGTCCAGAAACCCGGATCACGGGAATGCGCATCTCGCTCAGAATCGACGCGAAGTCTCTCCCTGTCTTCTGACTTTTTCAGAGTTCATTTCCTGCTGCTGTTCAGCATTGCAACCGCATCAGGCTGTGGGCTTACAGTCGATCTTTTCGCGGATGATGCTCCTTCTTTGGCAGCCAATGTATCCGTTCAGGCTGCGAAACTGAAACCTGTTTCCGCGACTTCCACGAGCTCAGCAACAGCCGGAAAGATCGATATTGAGAAGAGTCGCGTCTACATCTTTGTGGACAAGACGGGTCTTGGACATCAGCACGCTGTGGAAGGAAAGCTGAGCGGCGGGGCAATCACATTGGGTGCCACAGAGGCGGCGGGCGAACTCGTTTTCGACATGAAGAGCTTCGATGCAGACTCCGATGCTGCCAGAAGGTATCTCGGGCTCAGCGGCTTCACGGACGGATCGACTCGACAGCAGGTCAATCAGAACATGCGAGCCGCCTCGATTCTGAATATCGGGCAGTTTCCGACAGCCACGTTCAGCATTGCTTCAGTCACTGACCTGAACAGAAAAAGCCGTAATGGAAATCCGTTATACGAGTTTCAGGGCGAACTCACACTCCGAGGAGCTCGTCAGCCGGTAAAATTCGAAGCTGAAGTCAGCACGAAGGATGGCATGTCCAATGTGAAGGGACAGTTCGCAGTCATGCAGACTCAGTTCGGAATGACACCGTTTCGAAAGGCGTTCGGCGCCGTGGGTGTTGCAAATCGTCTCGTGATTCACGGTGATCTGTGGCTCATACCGGAAACAGCCGATGCAGATTCGGCACAGTGACTGCTGACCTCGGCATGATGCTGCTGGAGCGCATTTCAAAACCGGGACAGGCACCCTTGCAGTTGCAGAATTTGCTGGAAAACACTGCGTCCTTCGGGAGCCAGTCCCGGTTGTGAAACGACCCGTAAGGAGTTTCTGATCAACCTCACAGACAACGAAAGTCTCACGCAATTGATATCCGTTTCCGATGTCCGAAAAGACGTGATTCGTCGGCACTATAATGTGTCGACGATCTTTTATCGCATTCTCTGGGGACAACATATTCATCATGGGCTCTGGTCTGGTGACGAATCTCCGAAAGTCGCAGCCCGACAACTCACAGAACAGCTCGTTCGCGAAGCAGACATTCAGAAGGGGGCGGAGGTTGTTGACATTGGTTGCGGCATGGGCGGTTCATCGATCCATCTCGCGAAACATCTGAGCTGTGATGTCACCGGAATCACTATCAGTTCGCTTCAGCAGCGTTACGCATCATGGTCATCGCGACTTGCAGGAACTTCCCAGCGCACGAAGTTTCTTTGTCAGGATGCTGAGTCGGCAGATTTTCCAGCAGGTTCGGTAGACGTCGCGTGGAGCATCGAATGCACGGAGCATCTTTTTGATAAACCGGCTTTCTTCCGTCGCGCTGCAGGATGGCTGAAACCGGGCGGCAAGATGGCGATCTGCGCATGGCTGGCCGGGGATGATCCTTTGACTGCCGCTCAGACGAGCCTGGTGTCGGAAGTCTGCGAGGGAATGTTCTGTCCGTCATTCGGATCCATGAAGGATTATGAGACGTGGATGACCGATGCGGGAATGAAGGTCACAAAGATTCACGACTGGACATCCCGAGTTTCGCGAACGTGGGAGATCTGTCGAGACCGAGTGAATCGATTCGGAATTCGCCGAGTTGCATCATGGGTCGACCCGGGGCAGATCGTTTTTCTCGATCGCTTCCAGACACTCCTTGATGCCTACAACACCGGTGCGATGAAATATGGATGTTTCATCGCTGAAAAAGAGAAATGAGAACGGAGTCATGAGTTTTCACAGCACGACGGAGACTCGAGGACAGTTTCGTAGTCTGGCCGGTCTGGTGATCGGTGCGGGTACGCAGGCATACTTCCTCATTACGGTCATCGGCCTGTTTTCCTATCTTCGCTACGGCATTTCCGGTCACGCGCACTCGTGGCTTCTCGTCGATGTCGCTCTGGCCCTGCAGTTCGCGATTCCTCACAGCATTCTGCTGCACCCTATCGCTCGCAGGAAAATGCGCCCATGGATTTCTCCCGAATTGCATGGCGTGTTTTTCTGTTTCTGCACATGCATCAGCCTGCAGTTTGTGTTCCGGTACTGGCAGGAATCATCAACTGTTCTCTGGGATCTGAACAACACCTTGTCAGGCGATCTCATTCTCCTTGGTTTCTATGGCTCATGGGCAGCATTGTTTTACAGCATCAGTCTGACCGGGCTCGGATTTCAGACAGGACTCACTCAGTGGCTCTTCTGGTATCAGCAGAAAAAGATGCCTCGTCGGGAGTTCGTGCCACGTGGCGCTTATCATTTTCTGAGACACCCTGTGTATCTGAGCTTTCTCGGGCTGATCTGGTTCACACCCAGAATGACTGCAGATCATGCGGTGCTGACCGCAGTCTGGTCGGGCTATATCGCGGTCGGCAGCATTCTGAAAGACCAGAGACTCCTGTTTTATCTGGGCGATTCTTACCGAATCTATATGGAATCCGTTTCCGGTTATCCGTTTCTGCGATCAGGGCCGTTGGGACGACTTCCGGCGGTGACCGCTACGGGTTCCCTCGACTCGTCTGATTCTGGTCAAACTCTGGCCTTCCCTGCTGCCGGTGGTTCCGCTGTCGCGTCAAATGTGAGCGGAAGTCGTCGAGCAGCATGAACTTTGCTCCGGCATGGTGCTCATCATCCCGCCGGAATCGCACTCCGGCCGGATTCTGTCACCGTCGTGTTCAAACGCCCCCGGATCAGATTTCATCATCTCACGGGAATCGCACAGATTTGCTGAGCCCGTTGCGCACTGTTAGAACATACAGGTGCAATCGTCCCATCAAACTGCCGGAACATTTCCATGAGAAGTCCTCGTCTCTCCTTGTCGCTCCGATTTCTTGCCGTCGGTCTGGGCCTCCTTCTGCTGCCTGAGACGGTCTCAACGGCTTCAGAATTCCGAGCACTTTCCGTGTCTACCGGAGGCGTCGCGGAGTTTCGAGTCCCGGGTGAAGTGCTGATCGAAGAGCTCCAGCGCCGAACCGGAATCCAGGGAGTTCTGTCGGAGGATGCTGAACCGAAGCCATCCTCCGACGGCTCGGAAGGACTCTTCGTCTTCAAAAAGGTTCCTGCGGGAAGTGATGTCGGGCCCGAGGGTTTTCAAATCAGCACTTCGGAGGGAAATTCCGTTCGTATGGAGATCCGGAGTGAGGGTCGGCGCGGAGCATTGTTTGGTGCAGGATTCCTCCTGCGGCGAATTGAAGCCGCTGATGGGAAGCTGATTCTGAAGGCCCCCATCAATTCCACGCAGCGACCACGATATCAGATCCGAGGTCATCAGCTGGGTTACCGAGCTCAGGCGAACAGCTATGACGCCTGGGATGAAAAGATCTTTGATCAGTACATTCGCGAACTGACGTTTTTTGGAACAAACTGCGTCGAGAACATCCCTTTTCAGGATGAACGCCCCACGCCGATCATGCCCGTCGGTCGTCTGGAAATGAACCGGATCATGTCATCGATCTGCGACAAGTACGACGTTGACTACTGGGTCTGGACTCCGGCAGACTTTGATCTGACTGACAAAGCAAAACGAGCCGAAGCACTGAAGTTCCATGAGGCGTTCTACCAGGAATGTCCGAGACTCGATGCGATCTTTTTTCCCGGTGGAGACCCTGGCGACAATCATCCACGGGAGGTCATGCCGTTCCTCGAAGACCTCTCGAAGATTCTGCCAAAGTATCACCCAAAGGCTCGAATCTGGATGTCTCTTCAGGGATTCGAAGGCGAAAAGACCGATTACTTCTTCGAATGGCTGAACGAGCATCAGCCCGACTGGCTTGGAGGACTTGTGGCTGGCCCCGGCAGTCCACCACTGCCTGACCTGCGCCGCCGACTGAATGCAAAGTACGCACTCCGTGACTACCCGGACATCACTCACGTCGTTCGGTGCCAGCATCCGGAGCAGAATCTGGATCCTGTGTTTTCGCTGACTGCAGGTCGCGAGCCCATCAATCCACGTCCGCTGTTTTACTCATCGGTCTTTGCGGAGACAGCGCCGCATGCAAACGGTTTTCTGAGCTATTCCGACGGTTGTCAGGATGATGTGAACAAGATCCTCTGGAGCAGTCTGGGTTGGAATCCGGAACAGACACCGCGAGACATTCTCGTTGAGTATGCACGCTGCTATTTTCCGGGAGTCGATTCGGAGAAGGCAGCAGACGGAATTCTGGGGCTGGAGCAGAACTGGCAGGGGTCGCTTAGTACGAATTCAGATGTGGAAACCACGCTGAGTCTCTGGCAGTCACTGGATGCATCTCATCCCGAATTCAGCAGCAACTGGCGGTGGCAGATGCTGCTCGTTCGTGCCTGTTACGATGCGTATCAGAAAGAACGTCTGATTCACGAAGCGAGGCTCGAACAGGATGCCAATACGGCGCTTCAGAACGCTGACTCAGGACTTCCGGCAGACGCCATGCGAAGCGCCGAGGAAATCCTTTCCCGAGCAGAATCGCAACCGGTGCGGAGCGACCTTCGAAATCGCATTGTCGACTTGTTCGCTCAGCTTTATCAGACAATTCGCTTTCAGAGCAGCGTCGAAAAGTATCACGCAATTCATCCACAGCGTGGGTGTATGCTCGACTTTCTCGATTATCCGCTGAACAATCGGTTCTGGCTGGAGGATGAATTCCACAAGGTGCGGACTCTCCCCACACTGGAAGCTCGCCGAGATCGTCTTCGCGTCATTCGCACCTGGGAGAATCCCGGAGAGGGAAGCTTCTACGACGACATCGGGCATCCCGGCAAAAGTCCCCGAGCTGTTCGTCGAGCCGGTCAGAAGGGAAGCAGCTCGTACTGGTGGTACGATAACGGAATGAGTCGTCTTCGACTTTCATGGCTCGTCACAGGAAATCCAGAGTCGCTGGAATACACGGAACTGGATCCATCCTCAGACTATATTCTCCGCTTCAGTGGTTTCGGTGACCTTAAACCTCGCGGAGACGGCGAAACACTGTCACCGGCACTCTACGAAACCGCAGCGAACACTCTGAAAGAATATCCGGTGCCGCGATCAATGACTCAGGATGGAAAGTTGAAGGTCACCTTTGACAGTGTACATCTTGAAGGAGTCAATTGGCGGCATCAGCCGCGACTGGCCGAAGCATGGTTAATTCGGCGATCAGAATGAGATCCGGACGCCAGTTTTCGTGATTTTTCCCGGTTGACTGGCAATGTTGTGGTCAAAAAGAACCGTTAAGAATTTCCCGATAACTTTGTAAATCCTGTTTTCTGTACGGAATAAAGGGTAAGCTGCGTAATCTGCGGTGATGTTTCGGCGTTTCTTGAATCACGCCAAAGAGTGATGTGGCTTCCGTGTACGCTTCTGAAGAACGCGATGACCGTGTTCGTCGGCCTTTTTTGATGAGGATCCTGAGAGACAATGAAAG
>JBKDKA010000044.1:0-36739 GCA_046345315.1 Planctomyces sp. | reverse complement strand
TCGATGTCTGAATCGTCGAGATCCGGATGCATGCTGTCACCGGGGTTGAAGAAGAAATCTCCGAGGCCCATCGGCACGATGTTCCCTCCCAGTGACTGATTCTTCTTACGTGCCATCGATTCGAGGTCAGCCGCCTCTTCGCCGAGGCATTTCAGCAGTGATTCACGCCACGCATCATCACGAGCCACCGGATGCTCCGGATTCTGAGCCAGTCGCTTCAGAGCGTAACGAAGAATATTGATCCCGTCGCGAGTGGAAAAATCGAGATTCAGAGTGTGAGACTGCTGCAGAAAACTCACGGTCAGATTGAGCATCTGATCGTCGGCGAATGGAAGATGATAGCGAAGAATGGCCAGTTCATCATCGCGTGACGGATGCCCGAGCGACAGAGTCGGCTGCAGTCGGCTGAGGATATAATCAGGGATCTCAAAAGTTGATTCGTCATCGTTCATCGTCACGGCACATCGAAAATCCTTGTGCGCGTGAATCGTGATCCCGGCGACGATGGATTCCACATAACGGCGAGAATCGAGCAGTGGCGCGAGGCTCGCCCACGACTTCTCATTCATTCGATTCCCTTCGTCCAGAATGCAGATGCCTCCCCGAATCATCGCCGTCACCAGTGGGGAAGCGTGATAAGCAATCCTGCCGGTTTCTGCGAGAACAGGTGTGACCAGAAGGTCTTCCGGGCGTGTATCCGCAGTACACTGATATATGAACAGTTCCTGTTTCCGATGCCGTGCTCCCGAAATTGCCAGTGTCGTTTTACCGATCCCGGGAGTCCCGACAAGCCGGGGAGTCAGCGGCAGATCGCGAGGATCCACAACAAGCCAGCAGGCCATCAGCTGCTGAAGAACCTCCGACTGACCGATCCATTCGCCACTGCTTTCGTCCGGTGTCGCGAGTCGAAGCGAGACGCCATCAACCTGTACTGATCGTTCCATGGATATCTATATCGTCTTTCGTTCTGCAGATGCCGCCCTGCTGACGTTCGGAAGTCTCACCCAAAGAACGCCCCTTCCGCTTGAAATGCTTTCGCGGACGGCTTCGATATGAGCGCGGATTTGTCACCAATTGTCAATCGTTGACGGAATGAAATGACGGGATGCGGTCTCACCTTCCTGCAGGACACGTGTACCCCAATCGTCGAAGACCGCAATCTGAAACGGGCACTCTGGATGGATTGGCGACGCGAGACGGCGATCCATACAATTCAGAAGATCGCAGTCATCTGAAAACAGGTCGGATGTCGCAGCGATATTGTTCTGCAGACAAGTCGTTTCGAGTCGGGGAGTGCTCCGCAAGATGATCAAATTACAGTTGCTGACGTTCTGGATATCCGCATTCCTCGTCGTGTTCAACAGCTCGATTGCCGGGGCTCAGGAAACAGCTGCCAAGCCAGTATCGACATTGATGGCTGGCGCTGCCGAATCAGACATTACGCCTCCAGTCGGTTTTCCGATGGCAGGTTACTACCACGAACGACTCGCCACGGGAACAAAAGATCCACTCAAAGCAAAAGCGGTCTTTTTTTGCGACGGCGACGTGGAAGCCGCATTTGTCATTGCGGACCTGACTGGCATTTCTCGTGACCTCTGCGTTGAAGTTCGCCGTCGAGCCTCAGCGAAAACCGGAATTCCGGAGAAGAACATCTCCGTGTCGGCAACGCATTCTCACACTGGTCCCGACTACACGCGGAGTGTTTACGAGTATCTGAAGAATCCGAATTCTGCCGCAGCGTCCACGGAACCGATCGCCTTGTACCCCCAGCGTCTGATTGATCAGATTGTCGACGCAATCGTGAAGGCGAAGCATTCGGTCGGCACCATGCAGCTTCGCAGCGGAATTGCGAATCAGGAGAAACCGGTTTCTTTCAATCGCCGTTTCGTGATGAAGGATGGAAGCATTCAGACCTGGCAGTCGCTCAAGAACCCCGCGGTTGTTCGAGCCGCCGGACCAATCAATCCTGAAGTCAGCATCTTTACGCTCACACCGGAAGGCACCGGCACGCCGAAAGCAGTTGTGTCCGAATTCGCTCTTCACCTCGACACGGTGGGCGGGCTACTCTGGAGCGGCGACTATCCGGCTGTGATCGAGAGAACTCTGCGTCATCACACAAACACCGAATTGATCTCCGTCTTCGGCGCCGGCACCTGTGGAGATATAAATCACGTCGATCCATCGAGCACTGAACGCAACTCGACGGCGGTCATCGGCGAGTCGCTCGGTGCAACGATTCAGACTGCTCTGAGTCAGCTTCCGGAGGTATCGGCCGGCAGCCTGCAGGTCCGCAGCACGACTGTTCCGCTTCCATTGCAGGAAGTGACAGACACTGAACTGAAACGAGCGACCGAGCTGCTGCCTGCTGCGAAAGCAGGGCAGTCGATTGATTTTTTCGACCAGGTTCTTGCCTACAAGGCCATTGTTCTGGATCAACTGAGGAATCCACAGCCTAAGATCAATTCGGAAGAATTCATCAACTGGGGATTGTCTCACTCATGGAAGGGAATTGGCTCGCAGCTTCCTGTGGACGTCATGACAATGACCATCGGAGATGAACTGGCCATCGTTTTTCTTCCCGGTGAAGTATTTGTGGAACTCGGACTTGCCATCAAGAAGGGTTCTCCGTTTCGGAACACGATGGTGATCGAGCTCTCCAACGGAATTGAAACGCTTTATATTCCGACACGAGCGGCTTATCCCGGTGGAGGTTACGAAGTCACGAACTCGGCGGTTGAGCCCGGGAGCGGAGAGATGCTTGTGGAGGCATCGCTGCGGCTGCTCCGAGAATCCGCAATGAACCTCAAACCCTGACCACAAACCCCGAATCGACTGCATGGTCAGATTCACGAGCAATGCACTGGCACGAGGAATGCGCTGTGATGAGAAAGACGAGTCATTGTCATCGATTTCGGCCGGGTTCGAAAAACCGACGCGACTTTCTCAGTCAGACCGGCAGCGGACTGGGTGCACTGGCTCTGACTGATCTGTTTCACGAACGTCGAGACACATTCGCCGCTGACAACTCGTCTGAAGACAGCACTTCACTGCGTCCACGGCCGACGCACTTTTCTCCGACAGCAACCAGCGTCATTTTTCTCTACATGGATGGTGGAGTTTCGCAGGTCGACTCGTTTGATCCGAAGCCGCGTCTCGCAGACTTTCACGGAAAACCATTTCCAGATCGAATCGACCCGACTCAGTTCAACAACATCGGCACAACGCTCAAGAGCCCATGGAAGTTTCAACAGTATGGAGAAAGCGGCATTCCGGTGAGCGACCTCTTTCCGGAGACAGCTCGGCATGTTGACGATCTCGCAGTCATTCGTTCCATGGTTTCGGCCTTCCCTGAACATACCAATGCCAATTATTTCCTGCATACCGGACATGGGCAGCAGGGACGTCCTTCCATGGGCGCCTGGTTTGGTTACGGACTCGGCACGGAGTGCAGTAACCTTCCGCATTTCGTCATTCTGAACGGGGGACTGATCCCTCCGGGAGGTGTCGACAACTTCGGCAGTGGTTTTCTGCCGGCCGGGTATCAGGGATCGGTATTTGCCAATACAGATCCACCGGTGTCTGACATCCGTCGGCGGGAAGCCTCTGCGATGCATCAGCAGAAGAAACTGGATCTCATTCGGAAGCTGGACCTTCTCGCAGCAGAACGATACGGCCATGATGACGCCGTGGAATCCGCGATCGCAAACTATGAACTGGCAGCAAGGATGCAGCTTGCCGTTCCGGAACTGACGGACCTTTCGAGCGAGACTCGGGAGACTCAGCAGATGTACGGAATGTTTGACAGCTTTCCAAACACAACCACATTCGGAAGACAGTGCCTGATTGCTCGTCGAATGGTGGAACGCGGCGTTCGTTTCATTGAACTGACCTGCCCGGGAGGAAACGGCGATCGCTGGGACCAGCACGTCAATCTCGTAGACGGTCATACGAAGAACGCACTTTCCGTCGACAAGCCGATTTCGGGACTGCTGGCAGATCTTCGGCAGCGTGGTCTTCTGAATTCAACGCTGGTTGTCTGGGCGGGTGAATTTGGCAGAACGCCGTTTGCTCAGGGCGGCGACGGTCGAGATCACAATCCACAGGGCTTCTCCATCTGGATGGCCGGGGGAGGAATTGCCGGTGGTCAGGTTTACGGTGCGACTGATGAATTCGGTTATCGGGCCGTGGAGAACAAGGTCGAAATCTACGATCTGCACGCGACCATGCTGCATCTGATGGGGATGGATCACAAGCGACTGACGTTTCGCTTCGGTGGCCGTGACATGCGGCTGACTGATGTGCATGGGGAAGTCATCCGTGATATTCTGGCCTCACCGGAACGAGCGTGACGTCCTTTGAGGCTCTGACAAAACCGGGACAGGCACCCCTCCCCCGTGGATTTTCTGAGCGTTTTCAGGTTAACTTGGGAGCCAGTCCCGGTTTTGTCAGGCGTAACTGGTTCTTTAACAGCGAGCGAGCCATTGTTCGCTGCCATGCAGACTCGGATCCGGCATCCGCGACACGAGTTGTTCTTTTTGACTATGGAATCATGTTTTCATGGATTTTCTTCAGCTGCAGGGAAAGACAATTGTTGTTTTCGGCGTGGCCAACAAAAAGAGTGTCGCGTGGCACACGGCGAAGCTTCTGCTGGACGCCGGGGCCAATGTTGTATTCTCAGTTCGGACGGAAGCCCGAGCTGACTCCGTGAAAAAACTGGCCCCGACAAGTTCGGTCTATGTCTGTGACGTTTCGGATGAAGAACAGATTCAGCGTCTTCGCGATGAGGTCACTCGTGACCACAGCAAGGTTCATGGAATTCTGCATTCGATCGCCTTTGCAGACTATTCAACCGGGTGGCTTCCATTTCACCAGACGCCAAGACCGGCATTTCTGCAGGCTGTCGACATCTCCTGTTTTTCGCTGATTTCAATCGCAAATGCTTTTCGCGAGATTCTTGACGCGGAATCCGGCAGTGTTGTAACCGTCTCCATCTCAACGACACGAATGGCAGCGGAGAACTACGGATACATGGCCCCGGTCAAAGCGGCGCTGGATTCCTCCATCTGCTTCCTCGCAAAGTCATTTTCCGCCTTTTCCAGTGTCCGCTTCAATTCGATCAACCCGGGCCTGTTGAAGACGTCAGCTTCAGCAGGAATTCCGGGTTATGTCGACAGCTATCTTTTCGCCGAAAAGGCCACACTCCGAAAGAAAGCAGTCAGCACTGAGGAGGCAGCTGCGGCGGCGGTGTTTCTCCTGAGCCCTCGATCATCCGGCATTAATGCCCAGGGAATCGTGATCGACGCCGGGATGGGTACTAACTACTTTGACAACCAGATCATTCATCACGCCGACACCCCACAACAGGAACAGTCTCACTGACGTTTCCGGATGCGTGCTGAAACGCAGACTGCATGATCAGGAACTGGATTCGTCAATGAATCGGACTCAATGGATTTTTCAGATCGTCCTGCTGGCAGCACTCTGTGCACGAATCAGTGTGGTGCTGCTGAAGTCAGAAGATCTGAAAACGGATCCGGACGGATATATCGCTCATGCCCGAATGATCTCAGAAGGCAAAGGTCTCGCAGGCCCTTACACATCAAGGCCCACCGCGTTCCGACCACCAGGTTACCCGTATCTTCTCGCGTTCTGGTCTCTGTTGTCAGCGGATTCTGCACGAAACGCGGCGATGATCAATGTTCTGGCCGGGCTTCTGTGCGTTCTGCTCACCCGAATTCTTGCTGAGCAGACTCAACTGAACAATTCAGCGACTCTGATCGCGTCAACGATGGTCGCTTTTGATCCACTGCTGGTTCGTTATTCGGCGCTGCCGATGACGGAGGTGCTCAGTTCATGCATGATCACAGCATCACTGGTTCTGTTTCTCCGATGCTGTCGGCAGGCTGGAATCGAACTCTTCCGCAATCATTCTGCGTCTGCGGACCAGACGCCTGCCCCCGGTCGCATTGTAGTATTCACATGCGTTTTCTTCAGTGCAGTGTCGGCGTTGTCAACTCTCGTTCGTCCCGCAGGGCTCCCGGTGTTCGTCCTTCAGCTGGCGGGGCTGGTCGTGATCCGGCTGATGCTCAGAGAGAATCAGCAGGGGCATCCTGAAAGCACTTCGAGATCATCTCGACTCCTGAAGATCCTGAAACTACCAGCCGTGATGAGTCTGTTCTTTGTTCTTGCAATGAGCCCATGGATTGTCCGCAATTACCGAGTCTTTCATCGACTCATCCCTGCGACAACTCACGGCGGGTACACACTCGCGCTCGGAAACAATCAGGACTACTATCGGGATGTCGTTCGAGCAAATCAGTCTGCGGCATGGGACGGTGCGGCTCTGAATTCGTGGCAGAAACGAATCGATGAGCAGGCGCGGGCTGACGGCGTTGATCCCGGTGATGAACCCGGCATGGATGCATGGATGTATCAGCTGGCATTCCGCAGTATTCGTGAAGATCCTGCTGGTTTCGCAGGAGCCTGCATACTGCGGCTTCGAAGATTCTTCGGCGTGTCGACTCTGGAAAGCAGCGGCATCCCGGATTTCCTGAAATACGCCGTCGCTGTCTGGTACAGTGGTCTCTGGCTCATGCTCGCGGTTGCGTTTCTGCGATGGCTCCGAGGACGCACAGATTCCGGCGTCTCTTTTCTGTGGCTGACAGTGGCAGCAGTTGTCCTGATCCACACGTTCTTCTGGACTGATGCTCGAATGCGGGCTCCAGTCACGCCGATCCTGTGCGTTCTTGCGGCTTCTGTGTTTTCAGGTCGCCGGTCAACGGGTCAAAACGAGCGTCAGACGCTCCAGGATAAAGATGGCCAGACTGCAGATTCTTCAGGCGCGGGATGAGGGAAACGCCATCACTTCGGAAACGGATGAATGGTTCAAAATAAGCATCAGTAACCGATCAAGACCAAGAGCCACGCCGGCACAGTCCGGCAGACCGTGGCTCATGGCTGCCAGCATTTGCGAAGCACCGGGAAGCTGAACATCTTCTGAGCGTTTTCGATTCTGGCATCGATCACGCTCCTGAAGTTCCTGTGCATCAGTCAGTTCAAAGTATCCGTTACAGATTTCAATGCCCCGAATGTAGAGTTCAAATCGTTCAGCTGTTCCGGGCACCTGCACGGAGCGTCTTGCGAGAGCTGCCTGCGTCACCGGATAATTGGTCAAAAACTCCGGCGACGTCTTCCCCAGCGCGGGCTCGATGAACGTAGCCAGCAGGATATTCAGGACTTCGTCCGCATCTGTCTGTCCGCAGATCAGCGACCAGATCGACACGTCAATCCCGGGGCGATGAAGCTGCACGTCCCGCAGGAGCTGCTCCGTCGACTTTCCGACGACAGTGAATCCGAGCACTCGCCGAAATGCTTCATCATAGGTGACGCGTCGGAAACGCTGGTCGGAAGGTGGCAGCCATTCGGGTCGGGAAATGCTGTCGTCTGCGGACAACGCTGAGGCAAGATCTCTGATCAGTGACTCCGTGAAGGCCATCTGCTCGTCAGCGCTGTTTCCGACCCCGTACCATTCCAGCATCGAGAATTCGGGATTATGCAGTCTGCCACTTTCACCGGAACGAAATGAACGAGTAATTTGATAAATCGAGCCGCTTCCTGCCGCCAGCAGACGTTTCATCCCCGCTTCCGGTGACGTCTGCAGGAATCGAATACCATGGGTCGTTTCGACCCGAAATGGTTCCAGATGAGCATCGACTACGATATCTGACGACAGCAGCGGTGTCTCAACTTCGAGATACCCATGACGATGGAAGTATTCTCGCACAGCCCGCAGAAACATGGCTCGATGCCAAAGTGTTTTGACCGTGCACGCAGGGCGCCAAAATGCGAATTCATCAGACTCCATCAGCGTGATCCCGAAATCAGCTATCGCAGCACACTCTTCACAGCTTGCGAAAGACGCCGCATGGCCTCTTCGATATCAGATTCGTTCAGCACACCGAAACTCAGACGCATCTGATGCCGCGGCCGTTCACTCCAGTCTGTCGGATAGGCGAGTTCCCCCGGAACATGCATCACGCCTTCCTGTTTTGTGGCCACCGCGAACAGCTCACTGTCAAAGCCCGTGGAAATCTGAGCTGGCAGCGACATCCAGACATAAAGCCCACCGTCCGGCCGGACCCATTCGACACCCTCAAAGTGGGAGAAATAACGGTCTGCGGCATGAAGCATCGCATCACGCTTTCGACGATAGCCATTGCAGACAGTCCGGACATGCTCACTGTAGCGTCCGCTTCGGAGCAGGGCGGCCATCAGTTTCTGATTCCAGTGAGCTGACCCGAAGTCATCGTTTCCCTTCAGATCACACACGGCTTTCACAAGCTCACCGGGGAGCACGCCGAATCCGACACGAATCCCGGGCGCGAAGCTCTTGGAAAATGTCTGAGTCAGAATCACATGTTTCTGATCCGGATCCAGTGACAGGAGACTCGGCAGTGAACTGCCCGCATAATCGAGTTCACGATAGGCGGCATCTTCCAGTATCAGAATACGATGCTGATCAGACCAGCGCACCGCTGCATCGAGAATCTTTCGACGTCGGTCTGCCGCCAGATTGACTCCGGAGGGGTTGTCGAAATAGCTGACCACGTAAATCATTCTGACGCGATGGAGAAGTTCCTGATCGCGGAGCTGACCGAGAACGCGTTCAAGATCCTCCGGACACATTCCGTCCCCATCACACTTCACTGGTACGGCACGTACCCCCGCAGCATCGAGAACGCCGAGGTAGACAAAATAAGTCGGAGCGGCCACAAGGCAGATATCGCCCGGATTGAAGACTGCCTGAGTCAGAAGGTTGAGAAACTGCTGAGATCCGGTCGTGACCACAATCTGATCCAGAGACAGCCGATCCAGAATGGAATCATCCCGATCGAGCCGCGCGAGATGGCGGCGAATCTCCGCACGCAGCTCTTCAGAACCGGCCGTCGTGCCGTACTGAAGCGCCTTCTGTGCAATGCCAGGATCCTTTGACAGCTCCGCTGACATCTCCCGGATGAGCTCAACCGGTAACGTCGATTCATCAACAAGTCCGGCGGCAAGTGACAGACATCCGGCGTTTTCGACCGCCTGCTGCATCAGAAAGCCGATCGCCTGTCCACTGGCCCGGCGAGCATGGTCACTGATTTCAATCATCGATCTGCTCTCACACGGATTTCTCATGGATGCATCACTCGGCATGTTTCTCGCTTCCGGAATCGAGAACAGGAAACGGTATTGGGTCCGGCAGTATCAGAGCTCGAACTTCCGATGCCAGAAACATTGAACCTGTGACGCAGATCACATCTCCCTGGGATGAACACTGACGAGCCAGAAGGAGTCCTTCCTCAGGATCATCCGCGGTCAGAACGTCAGTGTCACCGATCTCCGCCCTCAGTTCATCAGTCATCTCCAGCAGCTTCGGAACGGACACACTGCGTGGATTGGAGATGTACCGAGTGAGGATCACCCGATGAAATGCGGGCACTATCGCTCGAAGCATTCCCACCACATCCTTGTCCGCAGATGAAGCGAAAAGCAGTATTCGATTTGCTCGAGGAATCGCAAGTTCATCAAGTGTTCTGACAACTGCAACGACAGAATCAACATTGTGTGCAGCGTCAAGAATGATTTCAGGAACACCGGCAATCATTTCGAATCGCAGCGGCCAGACCGTTTCGAGGATTCCCTTCCTGATGGAACCATCAGTGATTGACGGATATCCGTTGTCTGAAAGCCACGATGCAGACATCACAGCCAGCGCCGCGTTTCGCTGCTGATGCTCACCGACCAGCGGCAGATCGAGCCCGCGGAACTCTTTTCGAGGCGTCAGAACATCGATCGCAGCACCACCCCGAGAAGAATCAGACCGTCTCTCTGCGAGCTGAACGCGGATGTCACGTCCCAGCCTCAGAATCTCCGACTGCGTTCTCTCAGCATGTTCCGCAATCACCTCATGAACCGACTCAGTGACCTGCCCAAGAACCAGCGGAACCCTGTCTTTCAGAATTCCCGCCTTCTCAGCTGCGATCAGTTCCACGGTATCACCGAGTATCTGCGTATGATCCAGACCAATCCCCGTAATCACAGTCAGTTTCGGGACGCAGACGTTCGTGCAGTCGAGACGTCCACCGAGTCCTGTTTCAAGGACAACCAGTTCCACGTTCTCTTCTTCAAACAGCATCCAGGCCAGCAGTGTGGTGACCTCAAAGAAAGTCGGAACACGGTCCTCTTCTGAAGCAGACGCGTCTTCCAGACAGCACGCCAATTTTGAAACCAGCTCAGTGATCTGAGCTTGACCCGGCATCATGCCGTTGATTCTCATTCGTTCTTCAAAACGGTGCAGATGAGGCGATGTGAAAAGCCCGGTTCGTATTCCGGACTGCCTGAGGATCGATTCGAGCATTGCTGCTGTCGAACCTTTGCCCTTGGTTCCGGCGATATGCACAACAGGAATTCGAAGATGCGGCGATCCGATTCGTTCCAGCAGACGACGAATTCGCTCGAGGCGAAACGGATTTGACTGCGCCGGCGGACGCACTTTCTCGTAGTCAATGCGAGTGTACAGCCAGCTGATCGCCTGATCGTATGTCCGGATTGCCGCGGACAGATGCTTTTCCATTCAGGTTACAGACATCCTGAAAACAGGTGCAGAAACACTCAGGAGCTCACAACGTACACGTCGGAATGCTCGTCTGCAGCCACCTCAAATTCAACCGTCAAAAGAAAAGCCGCCGCGGAACTCCAAAAATTCCGCGACGGCTGTTACCTGACGTTCTATTCTTGAGTGGCTGCAGCTTCAGCGGAGGCTATTCATCACGGCTGTCTCGTGAACTGCGTCGCCGGCCGAACACGGACAGCATCAGCCCCGCGACAACACCGCTGAATCCGGCTCGATCCGTTGTCGTCTCAGTTTCTTTGGAAGGCGGTTCAACCAGGTTTCCGACAGCTTCTGAAGACGGCACGGCCACCACTTCAGCCGTGTCCACGCTCAATTGCAGGGAATCAAGACTCGACGAGTCAGCATCCCACCCGGACATGGCAAACTCGGTCATCGTTTTATCAAGTACACGATCTGCGGAAGAATCCGATGAAGCAGATCGCTGTCTGACGGTTTCGTCAATCAGCAGCTCACGTTCCTGTTCGCTCACGTGAATCTGTACACCGGCCGGATGCACCGTCAATGTCGCAACATCAATCTGACCTGCCATCGATGCGCCCGCCGCAAGAGGTGACGCATTCATTCGCAGATCCGGCAACAGGCCTGTGAAATCATCCGCGTCAGGCATCGGAGCGACATCGGATGTGACACCCGCCACGATGAAATCCGCTGGCTGGCTGTAAGCTGTCGCCGTGCCAGCCGACGTGATCCCACGGATCCACCAGCGATAAGACTGTCCCGAAACGAGCGCGGTTGTCGCAGTGTAAGAGTTACCCGTGAGATTCGACAGCTGCAGCACGACGGGTTGCCCCGCTGCGGACATTTGCTTCACAATCAGCTCATAGCGGACAATATTTGTCGGCGTTGTCCCGATCCAGCTCCATGTAAACGTCGGTCGGATGGATTCAACTGTGCTTCGAGGTGAAGTCGCCACCAGTGCCGTTGAGACGTTCAGTGTAAAGGTCGATGTGTCACTGAACTGCGAGAAATTACCGGCATTGTCAAACCCACGCACCATCACTCGGAATGTTCCGTTCTCAAGCGGCAGTGGATTCGTGTAACTGGTCGTCGTGATGTTGGTATTCTGAATCACGATCTGATTCGTTGAGACTTTCTCAACCTGAATCTCATATCGGGTGAATTCACTGCTGCCCGTCCAGGTGAAGGTCGGCGAGCTGGTTGTAGTTACCACCGAATTGTTGACTGGTGACGTGATCACCGGCTTGTTGATCGTAAACGTATTCGGTGTACTCCATGCAGTCTGCACACCGGTCGCAGTCTTTGCTCGCACCTGCCAACGATAATTGCCAGAGAAGAAGAAAAGTGACGGATGCTGGTAGCTGATCGATGCGGCACCCGCCACATGCGGCACAGCGGCAACTCGGAACACCTGAACAGGAGTGCCCGTTGTCGTATTCTCCACCAGCAGTTCGTAGCTCTGAGCGCCATCAATCGCCTGCCATCGGAATGGCGGACGTCGTGCAGCAAGCGTTCCGCTCGGCGAAATCAAACTCGGTCCTAGATTGTAATTCATCTGGAACGTCACAGTGTCGCTCCAGAGACCCGGCTCACCGTCCCCGGCGACGGCCCGAACACGAACCGTGTACGTCCCGTTTGCAAGAGCTGTCGTCGGAGTGAACGTTTTGCCGACGATCGCCGGCTGATAGATCACTCGTGACGCACCACCAACCTGATTCACTTCCAGCTCGTAGCGTGCGGCATTCAGCACCGCGTTGCTCTCTGTCCCCAGTGTCCAGGTAAATGTCGGTGTGGTATCCAGCGTCGCGAAAGAATATGTCGGTGCAGGAGTCACATTGTAGCTCAGCGAAGTAATCTTCGGTCGGACGACCTCGAACGACTTCGCGAGACTCCACTGACCTGGCAGGCCATCGACATCAAACGCACGAACCCACCACCTGTACCCGCCTTCTCCCAGCTGTGTGGTGGTCTGTGTGAAGGTCATCGAGCTACCGGATGCCGGCGGTGCAATCGAAGCTCGATAGATCACCCTCGCAGCTGCCGGAGCCGTTGTTCTGTCCACCTGAAGCTCATAGCGGGAAGTTCCCACAATGGTGTTCCAGTTGAAGACCGGCGTCTGATCGAATACCTGCCCCGCAGGTGCATTCAGGACCAGATCGCGGATCTCGAAATCAAACGGCAGACTCGACGCCGTTCCGCTGCCATTTGCCGCATTGACAATCAGGCGATATCTCCCCGGCAGCAGCGGTGTGGTCGGAGTGTACGACGATGCAGTCAGATTACCGACTGAAACAACAGGTGGCGTCTGAACGGTGTTGTTTGTGTTCAGACGCGACAGCGTCAATGAAAACGTACCAGTCCCGCCCTCCCATCGAAGCAGCGGAGTACGATCCGTTGTGACTGTCGCTGAAGGTCGAACAATGGTCGGACTCGGCGGAGCTGCCACCGTCACATCGATCACTTTGATTGACGTCTGTGCGGGTACCTGATTGTCGGTAACCCGCAGAGCCACCTTCTTGATACCAAGAGTCGGGAAGGTCGTTGTCACATTGCCGCCGGTTGCATCCACAGTGAACGTGTTATTGACGTAATTGAAATCCCACTCCCAGGACACGATGGCGAACGAAGACGGATTTGAATGCGTCGAAGTCGACCCGTCGAATCGGACGGTGTCGCCGACACCCGCCGGATTCGGCGTCGCGATGATCAGGGATACCGGTACATTCCGGAAGAACTCGACAGCCCCGATGTCAATTGTGACATTCGTGTCGCCGCTGCCTTCAATCTGTCTCGGACTACCAATCTGATCCACAAGTCGATCGGCCGCGTTCGTCGCCAGACCGGCCAGAGGCTGACGCGCAAATTCCTGCTGGTAAAGCGTGTAATTGCCGCGGTCGACAGTGGCTCCTGTATTTGAGACCGAAGGATGGTACCAGGTTCCGTTGCCACCCGTGTTTCTGATCGTGTTGAGGCCGGCGCTTCTCGGGCTTGCTGTGGTACCCCACTGATCTGTCTGCTGCATCCCGGCGTCCACTGGATTGCCGTAAGCTGCATCCAGAACCCCAACCAGATTCGAACCGAGCGAGGTGAAAGGCCCATAGAGGTCGGCGAATGCATTCAACGTCAGATCTGAAGTGTTATTGCTGATGACAGTATTGCCAAAGGTTGCATTCGTGCTGGTTGTCACCCCGGCTGCCGGCGGCTCTGAGGCAACTCCTCCCCCTTCGGCTCCAGCATGGTTATTTGCCACCGTAACGTTGATCATTCGGGAAACCGCGGCTTCTTCATTGAAGATTCCGCCACCACGAGACACTGCAGAATTCGTCGAGATGGTCGTGTTGACGAACTCAGAAATTCCGTTGTCATTCGTTCCGGTGCCGATGTTGGCGATGCCGCCGCCTCGAGATCCGGCCACGTTGTTGTAAATCGAAGTATTCAGCGTGTTCAGTCGGCCTTCATTGTAGATGCCGCCACCCTGATTGAACGCTTCGTTGCTCATGACGTTCACATTGCGGAGGATCACCTTTCCGACGTTGTGGATCCCTGCACCATCAAACTCTTCACCGTTTCGAATCGTCAGATTCTCAAGGATCAGCGTTGCTCCGGCGAACACCTGAAACACTCGATCGAGATCCGCCGCATCGATGATCGTGGCTCTGGCACTGACGCCGGAAATCGTCAGCTGACCACGAACATCCAGGTCTCCTGTGAGGGCCTCATCTTCAGCACGACCGGCCGCAGTGAGCGTATAGACAGCCGATCCCAGTTGAATGAAATCCGCTCCCGGCGTGGCATTGGACTCCATCACAGCAGCACGTAGTGAGATGTTCCCGTTCCTGTCACGGGCCGTTCCATCGCCCGGTGCCGTATCAGGATTATCTGCGGTCACGTTCACACTGTTTGCAACAGTCCATGCTGTTGTGGCGTTCAGCAGAAGATTATTGCTGGACAGGTCCTTGATCCCTGAACCGGCCGCTGTCAGCGACAATGAATAGTTCCCACTCTGGCCGGTCACCTGTCCGAGCGTGATCGTGTACTGCATTGCATTGACTCGCGTCACAGTCACACCTGCTGCAGCATTCAGCGGCACGTTGACGCCATTGCGAGTCAGGCCGAAGTCTGCAATGTCGACTCCCGTAACATCTTCATTGAAATTGAGTGTCACGGAGGGAACTGCCGTCGTTCGAGGCGCTGGTGTCACCGCGACGAACGTTGGAACAGGAGCACCCGGAAGAGAACCGAGCGCAACAACGTTCCCCGAGGCTGTCACGACGGAAGAACCGGCTGCCGCAGCATTTGGAACCGCCGCAACAAACGCTCCCGGAACTGCCCCCTGAGCGACCCCCGAAGTTACTCCCACAGTGTAACTTCTGACTGTACCGTATTTGAACTTTGCGAGCTTGCCGGCATTCGAAATCGGATCAGCAAGCACAGTGGACCTGGAGACAACGTTCTCCGCTTCATTGCTGAACACTTCCAGAGCGTAACGGAATCCGGCTTCGACGCCCGCTGTCAGTACCTGAGTCGCTCCTGATGAGACAACAACGAACTGAGCATCTCCGTTGGCGGCTCTCAGAACGGCCTGCTCTTCGGTGCCCTGACTTTCATCGATTTTATAGAGCATGTAGACAAGGTCATCGCCGGCAGCATCTGTATTGCTGACCGTGATATTGACCTGCATTGTCCTGTCCGCAACAAAACTGTAGTAGTCTCGATCTCGCTTCGTATGCAGAGTCAGTGCGTTGTTCAACGCTCGTGAGTTCACGTTCAGTGTGGTCGATGCATTGAGTACCCCGAGATCAGAAGCTCCGATGAAGCTGTCGTTCTCCTCGAGAGAGTCTGCAGTAATCGGGGCCTGATTGTTCTTTACGTTGAAAATGTCACCGCGACGCAGTGACCACGGAGTGTTCCCTTCAAACCCGCCCTGATTCGTTCCGGTGTCCCACTGAACGTTGGGACTTGTGACGTTGAGTTCCATCGTGTCATAAAAGTCACTGAATCCCAGTGAAGGGCTCGTCTGGCTGAAATTGTTCGTGTCGAAGTCCGACTCGACTCGGAATGTCGATGTCCCATGTCCGTCGTAACTGTAATAACCTCGGAAGGTTGGCGGATTTCCGTCGTTGAAGAAACCGCGGTAGTACCTCTCCGTCGTGAAGTTATCGCCGATATCGTTGAACATCCCGATGGTACGCTGCTGATTTCGAAAGAAACCAACGCCGATAAAGTCTCCTGGGGGAGTCTTTCCAACCTGGCGACGCTTATAATCTGGTTCGTGATTGTCAAGGAAAGCAAAACCGTTTAAGAGGTCCAGCGAGTTTCCTTCATTTTCACGGAACGACATGTTCAGGCGAGCGAGCGGATCGCGGTAACCCTGTCGAGCGGCAGGATCATACCAGTTAAACGGGAACGGGTCGGCTCCGTCGCCGAATCTCATTTGTGTCTGGGCTGGCACCTGCGACGTGAACGAATCGGTGTAGACATCGGCACCAACGTTTCCGTCGAAATGGTTTCGGAAAACTTCAGCGTCAATCCCGGACAGACCGAGCTCCCAGTTTGGATTTGAGGTGTAGTCGAGATACCGAATCTCGGGCGAGTTCGCCGGCAGAGTCACACTGCTGTCAATCCCGCTCCGCGTAAAGCGCCCTGCAGAATCGACCGCACCAACGCGAATCACCAGACCACCCAGCGTGCCCGCGATCTGCTGAGTGCTGGGTGCCCAGTCGACGTTCGGGACCCCTGAAGCATCGTTGGCTGTTGGGGAAGCTGTAATCGGAACAGTTGATGTTCCCGTCGGAGACCCATTCGATTCAATGGAATTGTCCTGAACACGCAGCTCGATATTCGGACTGATTTCCCACTTGATTTCTCGCTGCTTCGTACCACCGTACACACGAACACTATCATCATCATGAAATGGGTTCTCTTCCAGATACACCTCAAGCGGGTCGGAAGAGGCGCTCTGTTTCTGTTGATGAGCTGCCGTGTTGACAACGTAGATCGCTTCACCGAGGTTCGAAAAAATCTGATTGTTGATGATCGAAATCGTGGAGTCTTCACCGACTCGATTCAGAATATCAATCCCGCGTTTTGCGTTTCCGGAGATGCGGGAATTGCTCACATTCAGACTGGAATTGTGGAGCAGATTGAAATTCTCCTGACCTCCCCCCGTCACGGCAGCCAGTCGAAGAATGCTGTCAGCCAGATACTCCACACCGTCACCACCGTTGCCGGTAATGATCGCGGAGTTCATCGATACGTGAGTGTCAGTGATGGTTTCATCACCGAACTCAACATTTCCGGTTTCCGTCGCTGCATCATGTCCGATGTCGACACCGTCTCCGCCGTTGTTTCGGAAGTAGTTTCGATTCCCGCCGATGTGCCGACGGAACTCATAAGTAAAGCCGTTTCCGCTGACGTTTGAATTCCTCGCAGCGAGATACGCCCCACCGCTCTGCGTGATCTTCAGACCATCCTGACCATTCGAATCGAAGTAGTTGGCGTTTGGATCAGTTCCGTCACCGAAGACTCCCGACACACCCTGGCCCAGGCGAACGCCAGTCAGAGTGTTCGATTCGAAATGGCTTCCCAGCGACTTGATTGAAATATCCTGCCCGCCAACACGCCGTTCGAAAAAGTCAGCCTTGTCCTCGATGGAGACCACGCGAACGCCGTCTTCACCGTTGGATGAGAATGTGTTCTGCGTCCAGACCCACTGACCGAACGAAGTTCCGTGACTTCGGAAACCCGTCAAAGTGTTCTGACTGAAACTGGAATTGCTCAGATTCAGATCCAGCTTCAGCGAGTCAAAGAAATTGAACGCATCGACACTGAAGCCGTCGCCGATATTGCCGTCGACTCGATTGTCCGCCCCCGTCAACCGAATGGCTGCCTGCTGATAGGCCAGAATCCCGACCCCACCAGCTGATCCGGTGTTCCCGGTCCCATCGGTCCTGGGGTGGAAACCGGAACCTGCAGGATTGTCTCCGTTTCCGGTCACGGAGTTCTGATTGAAGTCAATCTCCAATCGAGCATCCGTAGAGACTTCAAGGCGAACGCCATAGGCGTCATTCGCGTCGATCACGTTCTCCGCGATCACAAAATCCAGAGCATCTTTTACGGTATTCGTGGCAAGTATCGATATCCCGTCGCTACCGTTATTTGTTGCACGGTTCTTTCGAATCTCGACATTTGAAAGGAACGCATCTTCACGTCGCTCAAAATGGAATCCGTCGAGCTTGTTATTGAGGAACGTATTGTTTGTCAGATCGAGGTCCTGAATCCGTGTCTGATCTGTCATTGTAAACAGCAGACCATTTCCGTCGTTGCCGAGGTTATCCACTCCGATGGTATTTCCATCGATAATGGATCTGGTCAGAAGAGCTACAGAATCTGCCGAGAAGAGATCCCGAGTCAGACGAACCGAAACACCTTCACCGCGGTACACCGTTGAAGCCAGATTATCATCCAGCGTTGCGGTGATCACGTTATTTCGAATCTCAAATGACCCTGTTCCGTAGTCGAGCGCCTCGATGGCTATGCCCGCCCCTTTGTTCTGGTGAAGAGTGTTCCCGTCTTTCGCAGCTCCGGAACCGATGTTGATACTGAAACTCGTGTCTACTGGTGCAGGCAGAGAGACCGGAACCTGCAGATTATTCCCAGGGATGGAGTAGCCCGGCAGACCGTTTCCGCTTCCGAAGCTGTGAGAACGGACCTGTACCCCGATCCCGCCGTTCTGAGAAACCACGTTACCGGTCAGGTCTCCCTGGAACATTGTTCCAGTCAGGAGATCCACATAAACGCCGCTCAGACTGTTCCCCGTGATCGTGTTGCCAGACATGATCTGCGGACGATTCGTCACACCGTCCAGCACACTCACCCAGTGACCACCGCCCGTGTAGGTTCCGGTTCCGGTCACGCCGTCGAGACGGAATGTATTCGCAGAGAGTATTGAGACTCGGAACGTGCCGTTTGCCGCATTGATTCCCTGAACTCCTGTCACGCGGACATTCTGCCCCGTGACCAGGCCGTGGCCCGCGGAAGTAATGACCAGCCCGGCTGCCGAATTCGCAACGCCGGTGATCGCATTGAGCGTCCAGGTGGCATTTCCAGTTTCCACGTAGGTCCCGTTACCGGTGGTTCCATTGAGACTGAATCGATTGGCGTCAATCTGAGTGATCTGAAACACGCCGTTTGCCGCGGTATTTCCGCCGACGTTACTGATTCTGACTCGCTGGCCTGTGATGAGCCCATGTCCGGCAGAAGTGATCACAATCGGACCGGCATTGGTCGCAGCGGTAATAACTCCGGATGGAACCGGCGTCTGCATGTCCACTCGAACCAGACCGCTGAATGTCGTTCCGTTCTTCGCAGTCTTGTACCAGGCACCACCACCGTCGTAAGTCACATCAGTTCTGTTCCCATTGCTGACGTTCAGGCTGAAGCGATTGTTGTCAATCTTGGTGATCGTCCAGTGACCATTCCCCGGATGCGACTTAGTCGGCGACGAACTCCGTGGCGGACGATTGACCATCCCGTGAAGCTCAATCTGATCACCGGTTGACAGACCGTGACCTACTGAAGTGATGATGATCGGTGCGCTGGCTGTACTGTCGACGGCCGCCGTCACGAGCCCGGAACGAAGGACTCTCGGGAGCACCGACATCCCGTAACCACCGTTGTTCGAAAGGCTGTTTCCAACGACAGCACCGGAGAAGTCACTGTCCTGCAGATCAAATCGAATTCCGTCTTTCCCTGACGATTCAAACTTATTGTCACGAATGACGCCTTCGACATTGCTTCTGGAATCTGCATCGATCAAAAGTCCATGGCTTGATGCAGCCGTCACTTCATTATCCGAGATGTTCAGATTCGAGAGCGGCGCATTGCTCAGAAGGAGGTTAATCCCATTGACATTACCACTGACTCCCGGGCCAATTGCAAACTCCGAAGCCGTAATCGCAGCAGGATCCCCGATCATCTGGCCTGAAACCGTTCGATTTCCGTTACCCAGAAATGTCGAAGTGACATCGGCCCCGATCAGATCGTCTCCGAAAATCGCAGCGGGAATACCTCCAGCAAGATCGATGTCGATCAGAAACTGCAGCGTCTCGCCAGGATTGAAGTCATTGAAGGTGACCGTCAGTTTCTTCTTGTCAGCACTCACGACCGATGACTGAACTCCGGTCACAGTTCCGCTCGTGCCAATCGCCGTAAACGGCTTTCCTGAAGTGCTGTTGATATCGAATTCCTGACCGATTCCGGTCAGATCGAGCGTGAATGTCTGCAGGAGCTCGTTTTTGGTGGAATTGTTCTGAAGGGTAAACGGCTGTAGGAAAGTGTCCCCCGCAGCACGAAACCTGAGCCCCGCACCCTGCGTTGTTGTCCCGATCGCATTGCCGCTGATGCTGAGACCGCTCACGGGAACATTTGACGCGTTGAACTTGACGTAATCCCGATTCGGCGAACTGATGCTGAGGTTGTCCTCAATCCGCATATTGTTGGCCGTACCAGCCGTCACCGTCGTCAGAATGCCCTCAATGTTGGATTTGGCATTGATGGTGTTCTTCGTGATCAGCGACTGTCCGATTTCCGAAGAACTGCCAACAACCCCGGCCAGTCCGGCAGCCGTGATTCGCACTCCCGGAAACTGCGAATCATCAATTGTCAGCGCTTCAATGTCAGTGTCGCGCAGATTGAGTCCAATTCCCAGAGCATTGACCGCCACTGACGGATTGCTGATCTGAACGTCTTCGATGGCCAGCGTGTGAAGCGAGGTCACGCTGGTGAGCGTAATCGCGATCCCGGTATCCGATGCCGCAGCTCCGTAACCGTTGACAATCACAGATTCAATGGCAATTGAATTCAGTGAGATTCCAGTGAGATCAATCGTTATTCCGTTACCGGAAGTCGAAGTCACCGAAATCCCTTCAATCACCAGCGAGTCTTTTCCCGCCAGGTTCGCGGAAGTGACTTCAACACGGCCCCCCGCTTTCGTGAAGGCTGCGACGTTGTCATCGTTGATGATCAAAGCCGTAAGCAGAGATCGCGACTCAAGAACCTCAGATCGGGAACGCCCCCACCCCGAGCCTGCTCCGGATCGACGAACGGCAGCTCTGGGGCCAAAACATCGCTTTGCAGCAGTCAACCAGGCATTCAGAAGCATATTGAGATACCTAACGGCAGTAGAAAAAACAAAGAGAAACTGAGGCGGACCAGAACCGAAAATTCACACCTTGTCATTTTCCGGCGGATTCTGCAGCGGCGCAAATCCCACCCATGCAGGGAGCTTCCCTTATCAGAAAAGCTCGGACGATTGAGTATTCGAGTTTTATGAAATCGTGGTCCCCACGAACGAATCATTACCATTTGCATTGTGAGACGCAGCCAGCCGCAAAAACCAACATCCCGCTGCGGTCAGTCGCAGGATTCGCATCTCCTGATACACCTGAAGAATTCAATTACGATCAAAAACCGAAAATCAAAGATCACTCTGCAGTACGACATTCATCGGTACGAAGAAAGCCGGAATTTCCGAGGAGGGGGACAAACCAGCTTCTGAATCGCAGCCTTTTTCTGATCTGCAGATCCACTTTTTCGAATTCACTTACTTCTGAGCTGAAAATTCGCTCTGCGAACCCTCCCCGCCGAACACCAGTGTGATCTCCTGATCCTCACGAAGTCGTTTTGAACGAATTCGAATCACGTCACGGACCTTTCTGCTCGCACCTGGAACCCGCACGACGAGCTGAACTTTCTGGCGAACAACAGGAATCACTTCCGAATGCCCCAGAACCTTGAGCTTCGAATCTACACTGGCTGCGGAAGCTCGCGGAGCCCGCGGGTCCCATGGAATCTTCTGACGATAATCATCAGTCCCCTGAACGACACCGGAAAGGTCAGAAATCCGATATTTCCGGAGATCTTCGGGAAGTCGAATTTCGATCACGATGAGATAACTTTCCCCTGGTGCTGGCGATCGGGGCTCGGTCCATGCAGTAAAACTCCCTCGAGTCACTGCCAACCCGGACGCTGGTTCTCTGAAATAGAACCCTTCCGTGCCACCTCCAGACTCGTCGGAATTCAACTCAGAAAACGCTGCTGCATCCGGGTTCGACGGAGCTGTTTTGACCCATCCAGTCTCCATCGCTTTGAAAAAACCGGCCATTTCGCGGCTTCCGACCTGATCTTCAGAGACACTCCCTGAGACTGCGGCCGTAATTTCAAGTGCAGCCGCGTCGTCCAGCACTTCTGTGTCCCCGAGACTGGCTGCTATCGACGGCTTCAGTTCGGGTTCCGAAAAATCAATCAGGTCCCAGGCTGTGACGGAAATTATTGCAATCAGCGAAAAATGCAGGACGCCGGAGATGCCCCAGGAAGCCATGCTGGCACTCAACAGTTTCCTCAATGCAGACAGTTTAAAAAAGCTGCGCAACGATCCCGCTCCGAGGTCGGCGTCACATTGTGAACCAGAAGTTGTATCCGGGTGACTGGAAACCATAGGGAATCTGGTCTGCTGCTCTCGAGGGAATCCCAGCCACACTGAACACGGGAATTCCAAAAAATCTCCGCCTGATTATTCCCAAGATCGACCAAAATCCCCGGATTCGGTCACTGGAATCCGAGTTCCGCTCGATGCACGCCGATGTTTTATGAAAAGAGATACACACTCCTGAAGCGGGTTTCTCCTGAATTTCATTCGGAATTCGTTCAAGAAGAGTTATTTCCAGAATTTTTGTTCCAAAAACGTCTGGAACCTAATCAGTGGCGGCAGAGACCAGGAACGCCCGACAAAACCGGGACTGGCTCCCGGAAAACTCCGAAAAAGCTCACAATATCACCGAGTAAGCGTGCCGGTCCCGGTTTTTGTTGGAGCCACTAAGGCGCTTGATGGAAGAACGAATCTGAGAATTACACTCCGGGGAAAGATGACGCATTTTCCAGCGGCTGGTAAGATCCGCACGTGGCTCACGGGGACCGGAGAGACTTCGAGCGGCAATGGAGTGATCAGCCTTCATGAAAAACTTCCTGCAGAAACGTGATTTCTGGGGCAACGGCTACCCACTCTGGGTGCTTTTCGCGGTCGCATTCCTTCTTCCACCGGTGTTCTGGTCGCTTGGTCGGATCAGAATGCAGAATGACGTCGCAAGCTGGCTGCCCCGAGATGATCCCCAGTCAGTCATTCTGAACTGGTATCAGGACCTGTTCCCGAACGAAGAACGAATCCTGCTCTCCTGGGACGACTGTTCATTGACCGATGAACGTATCCCTCGACTGGCAGCAATTCTTCAGGGGATTGAAAAGAATGGTATTCGAGAGGGCGGAAGTCCCTACATCTCCGAAGTGCGTCAGCCGACGGACGTCCTGAAACGGATGATGAGGGAAGGTATCCCGTTCCGAACGGCGCTTGAACGAATTGACGGTCTGCTCGTCGGAAAGGGACCGCTCTGCATTCGCTTCACGAGCGCCGGCCGGCTCCGCGGCGACTACATGAAGAGCGAGGTTCTTCGCATCGCACGCGAGATGAACCTCAATCCGACAGTCGTCTCCGGAGGATTGCCGATGCCGGAGTCGAGCGGCATTCCGAAAGACGACGAAGCTGGCTGGAAGCTGCACGATGAACTCACCGAGTATGTTCGTACGCAGCCGATTCACGATCTTCGACTGACATGGGAAAGACTTCATATCGATGCTGATGTCACAGAACAGTTTCGTCAGGCCATTCTGAAACTTGAAGCTCCCGATGTCGCTCAGGAGACCGGCAGTCGAAAATGCATCGACGAAGTATTCTTCATCACCGGTTCAATGGCTGCAGTATCGGTTGCTCTGACGCCTGCTGCACTGGAGGACCATCGCAATGTCGTCGAGGTCATCCGCAAAGCGGCTGAAGCATGCGGAATTTCGGAATCGTCGCTGCATCTCGGTGGCCGGGCGGTGGCGTCTGCCGCACTGAATCAGGCTGTTAAGAATGCTGCATGGAACTCCGAAGCTCCGAAATGGAATCTCCTGCAGCGGTCACCGATTCTTCTTTCGCTGGCAGTCACATTTCTGACGTCAGTTTTTCTGCTCCGCAGCGCCAGACTGACCATCCTCGTTCAATGTGTGTCAGTGCTCTGTGCTGTCACAACTGTGGCTCTGGTGCCGGCCACCGGTGGCAGCATGAATATGGTGCTGATTGTCATGCCGACGCTGCTGATGGTCATCACAACATCGGCAGCGATTCATCTCTGCAACTACTGGCGTAACTCAGGAATTCACGATCCGGTCGAAGCCGTCCAGAAATCCGCATCAGAAGCCTGGCTGCCATGCTTTCTGGCCAGTGCCACGACCGCGATCGGCCTTGCGTCACTGATTGTCAGCTCGCTTGTTCCCGTGCGTGATTTTGGCATTTATGCCTCCATCGGATGCGGCATCTCATTCCTCTGTGCTCTGTACGTGCTGCCGTCGCTGATGTTGTACTGGCCTCGACGACCGCCGAAGCCTGAAACCGTAGACACATCATTCTGGCGTCTGCTCGGAAAAGGGCTGACAGGACAACGGCACCTTGTCAATGTCACGTGTCTCGCCGCGACACTCCTCTGTGCGTGGGGACTGGTGCGGTTTCGAACGGAAACAAAAGTCGTACGTTACTTTCCGGATGAGTCACGTCTGGTCAGAGACTATCACTTCCTCGAAGGGAATCTTTCCGGCATCGTTTCGGTGGATACCATCGTACGGTTCGATACCGCCGCTCAGAACGAAATGTCCTTCTCGGAACGAGCTCGTCGAGTCCTGCAGATTCAGGAATCGCTGAAGCTGCATCCGGAAGTCAGCGGTGCTCTGTCGCTTGCGTCCTTCCTCGATCTGACAGAAACCGATACGGCTGACATGACACGCATGCAGCGGATGAAGGTGAAACGTCGGGAAAATGAGATTGCAGACCGCATTCGCGAAAAGCTGGATGCCGGCGGCAAAGAAGCAGCCGGGCTGTCATCCATGCTGGCGATCGCTGAAAAATCTGCCGATCTCGACAGTGCCGGCGACCAGAAGCTGAATCGAGCCGGAGACGAACTGTGGCGAATCACCTGTCAGTCCAGCGTGATGTCAGACTATGACTACGCGGTTCTGACGCGAGAACTGCATGAGATCGCTCAGAAACATCTGGCCGAAATTGGAAGCCCGGGCACCGGACACATTGTGACGGGGCTCATACCGATTTTCCTCCGAACGCAGCAGGCTCTTCTGGAAAGCCTGATCAGCAGTTTCGGGCTCGCATTTCTCGTGATCTGGCTGGTCATGGGCATCCAGCTCCGCAGCCTGCTCGCATCCGCTTTCGCGATGCTCCCGAACATCATGCCTGTGGTGATGATGTTCGGGATACTCGGCTGGTCTGATATCCGAATCGACATCGGAACGATGATCACAGCTTCTGTGGCTCTGGGAATCGCTGTCGATGGAACACTTCACATGATGACCTGGTTTACGTCCCTTATTCGACAGGGCCATTCTCGACGTGATGCGTCGATCCGTTGCCTCGAACACTGCGGACCGGCGCTCTGGCAGAGCAGTGCGGCGATCGGCTTCGGAATGCTGGCACTGTTCCCGGTCGAACTTCTGCTCATCAGCCGCTTTGGCTGGATCATGACCGGAATGATCGCATTCGCACTGATTGGTGATGCCATTCTTCTCCCGGCACTGCTCAGCGGTGTCCTCGGGCGTATCCTTGAACGTGGAATTACAAAGCGCCAGCCGCCCGGATCATCAGGGATCTCTGACGAGCAGAATCCCGCAGAGAACGTTTCGCCACATCATCTACAGAATTCAGACTCCGCACCTGATTCAGTTGCAGCTGCGGTGTCAACTGATCAGACTCTGGTGGGGCAGCCGTGGACGATTCTGCCCGCAGCAGGATAGTCGCCATCACTCCACGAGTGATAAGCTGCGTTCCGAAATGGCCCTTTGTTCTGGCTCCATGATGCCCGGAAGTCGTGACTTCCGGGACGTCTGTCGCTTGTATCCAGTATCGTGTGCTGCTTGAAACTGTGAAGCCACAGTCAACGGCGGATCGCTTCAAACTCCGGACGACAACCCAAAGTGACTGAATACGTTGAACCGCTGGGGATGCGGGTATTGATCAGACGCGACGAAGCACGTCAGCAGACGCGCGGAGGGATCGTACTCCCGGAAAGCTCTGAGATTCCGACGATTACCGGTCGAGTGGTGGAGATCAGTGTTCAGATCGAACGGGATGAGGACTTTCCCGTTCACAAATACGATCGAGTCCTCTTTCATCCGAAGAATGCGATTCCTGTGGATTTTGAGTCCGACAATCTTCTCTTCGTTGTGCCGGCCGCTGATATCGTTGCGGTGTTTCGCCGGAATTCGGGTGAAGGAATTCGGGGACGGCTGCCGTCACAGACACCTGATGACAAGCCTCCTGAAGATGACCATTCAGACGATTTCTGAAAATCCTGAGTCTATCTTTCGAAGTATTCGAGGCACTGCAGATGATTCGGCGATTTCTGAAGAATTATCTTCCCAGACACCGCAATCGCTGGAATCAGTTTCTTCATCTGCTCGGCGTGCCCGCGACATTCGTTGGGACACCATGGTGCCTGATTGCAGAAAAACCATGGTACTGGGCAGCTGCCTTTTTCGCTGGTGGCTATTTTCTGCAATTTGCGGGTCATGCCATTGAGGGAAACGATGCCGGTGAGGTCGTCTTTCTCAAGCGATTTCTTGGGTTGCCCTATACCGAGTATGGCCATCAGGCCAATTCATCAAGCGATTCTGATTCCTCCGTCGATACGAATTCTGTGTGAGGCTGCCGGGTGTGTATGCATCCGCATTGCTTCACAATCCACAGTTCTGAATCACTGCTGATCGGTGAGACTCATAACTGAGGTGACAGACTGCGGCACAGGGAAGTGCCACACGGGCAGATCGCAGAAGACAGGATGTCTCGCTGAACGGGTAACGCCGAAGCGTTCCTTCACCGGTTGATTCATCGTGTTCTCCTGCGTCGCGTCTTCGCAGACAGGGAAGTTCAGATGAATCTCGGCTCCTCATGGCTCCGCTTCTCTCGTTCGACTGCGGATGTTCGAACATCTCAGTCTGAGTATGCTCAGAGCTTTGCAGCTCTGCAGCCCGAACAAGGTCGGGCAGGGCAGGGCAGTTGCCGAAGCCTGCACAGGGATCCCATTTTCGGCGGGATCATGCAGAAGATTGTCGATCT
This sequence comes from Planctomyces sp., assembly GCA_046345315.1. Classification (GTDB taxonomy): domain Bacteria; phylum Planctomycetota; class Planctomycetia; order Planctomycetales; family Planctomycetaceae; genus F1-80-MAGs062. The sequence goes on along the minus strand of JBKDKA010000044.1, from coordinate 9,893 downwards.
TTTCGTTCGTCCGCGGCAGGTCCTGCGTCGACCGCTGAGCTTCCTCCTGATGGGCTCTTTGCTGCTCTCGGGATGCTCAACCACTCAGAAGAAATCAGTTTCAGATCTGCAGTACCTCAAAGAAGGTTCCGGCGGAAACTATTATCGCAATCGATCGACCGCGATTGAGTACCCATGTCTGGACAATGAAACAGCACAGGCAGTCCAGGTCAGCCACGAACCACGAAGTCTGCAGCGTCGAACGGAAGACTCAGTACGAGATATCACACTCTCGGAATGCATTCGAACAGCCCTGTCTCAGAATGACATCATTGAAACGAGTGCTCTGGGCGGCGTTGGTTCGAAACTGGTTCTGTCAAACCCGGAAGCTGTCAGCAGCGTCTACGATGCATCCATTCAGGAAACAGGTGTTCTGTTCGGGCGACGAGGCCTTGATGCCGCGTTGTCGGACTTTGACGCGACCTTCGCATCGGGTGTCACGTGGGGCAGAAATTCCCAGAGGCTGAATGTCCTTACGGCTCCGGTGAACACAGCGGAAACGGCCGCATTCAACTCATCGCTTTCCAAGTCGTTTGCCACCGGTGCAGCGGTGTCCGTTGGTCACAACTGGAATTACCTCGGAACCAATGACCCGGCCGGAACGGCCCTTTTCCCTTCCGTCTACACCGGCAATCTCGGATTCTCCGCCAGACAACCACTGCTCGCAGGATCCGGTGTCGACTTCACTCGTGTGGCAGGTCCCATCAATCCGAACTTCGGATCCATCACCGGGGTGAGTCAGGGGGTCGTCATCGCGAGAATCAATCAGGACATCACGCTGGCAGATTTTGAAATCGCGGTTCAGAACGCTGTACTTGACATTGAGAACGCCTACTGGGATCTCTACCTCGCGTATCGAACCTATGACACGGCTGTCGAAGCACACAAGAGCGCAATCGGATCTGCTGACCTTGCGAAAAAATGGGTGCGTGCTGAAGTGGAAAGCCCTGTCGTTGAACTGCAGGCCCTCGATCAGCTCTACGAAACCAAAGCCGGAGTCGAAACGTCTCTCAACAATCTTTATCGCATGGAATCAGAACTCCGGCGCCTCACCGGAATGCCCATGAATGACGGCACCGTTCTGCGTCCCTCCGACAAACCAATGCTGGCTGAATTCATCCCTGACTGGCGAGGCAGTGTCACGGAAGCACTGACACAGCGTGTTGAACTCCGTCGTCAGAAGTGGCAGATCAAGAGTCTGCAGCTGCAGCTGAACGCAGCTCGAAGCCTCGTCAGACCAAGACTCGATGCAGTGAGCAGTTACGACGTGAATGGTTTCGGGGATCGCCTGCTCGGTCAAAATGCGATCGACCCGGGCACGGGACTTCCGATCCAGAACGGATTCGGCTCCATGACCAATGATGATCTTTCGTCATGGACACTCGGTATGCAGTTCAGTATGCCGATCGGCCTCCGTCAGGCTCGCAGTCAGGTTCGCAACTATGAACTTCAGCTTTCGCGAGCCAACGGGATTCTGGCGTCTCAGGAACGGAACATTGCACACGACATCGCCACTGCGATTCAGAACGTCACTGCGTCCTGGACCGCAGCGCAGTCGAATCTGAACCGCGTCAAGGCGGCGTCAGGACGACTCGACCAATATCAGATCATTTTTGAAGCGGGCACTCTGCCGCGTCGGGAACTGGACCTGGTTCTGCGAGCTCAGTCGAGTCTTGCGGCTGCGGAAAGTGCATTCTTCCAGCAGGTCGCAGCCTACAACAAGGCGATCGCATCCCTCCATCTGGCGACCGGAAGTCTGCTTGACCAGCGTCATATCTGGCTCGCCGAGGGTCGTTGGGTGCCGGAAGCCTACGGCGATGCAGCGCTTCGCGCTGCGGAAAGACACAACGGCACGGACAACCCGAACCTCAGAACGTCTCCTCCGGAGTTTACATCACCGGGTCCGGCAGGAACCGTTGAACTCCAGACGCCCGACTACGATCTGCCTCAGCCACTGCTTCCGGAGTCAGAAGCTGTCATTCACGAAGAGCCTGCCATCATCGAGGAGAACGTACCGGCAGCACCGAAGTAACCGCATCATCAGAAGATCGCGACTGTTGATCTCGGTCAGATCAACTCAGCGTGCTTGTGGCGGCAGGGAACTCACGGGGTGGCGATTCCTGACGTCGGAGAATTCCGCGACAAAAATCTGCCCCCGTCATGCTGTCCGCAGGACAGCATCGATTACACTGCCGGACAGAAACAGTTTCTGCACTGCTGCGGATCTGACCACAGATCATTTCCTGAAAGGATGAGGACGACTCGATGAGCGGACCAATTGTTCGAACCGGAACCAACCCGAAGTTCTGGAAGAACTGGGACAACATTTTTGGTGACAAGGCTGCAAAGAAAACCGCGGCATCCGGTTCGACAGCAAAAGCTGCCCCGAAGAAAGCCGCCAAAAAAGCGGCGAAGAAGGCAGCAAAGAAAGCTGCCAAAAAGAAATAGCATTGAACAGATCAACGCTCAGCATAAGCCTGACGGCCATTATCCGTCAGGCTTTTTTGTTGGCATAGCCATAAATCGCGGTCAGAGCAAAACCGGCGATCCGGATTCGTTGTGGAATGTATTTGCGGGAAAAGTGATCGTTTTTTCGTCAGGTGCAGAACAAACATGAGTGATTCACAGCCTGCTCCGGCACGCTTTCTTTCTCGTGATGTCGTCCGTGAGATTGATGCAGCAGCGATTTCTGAACTGGGAATTCCCGGAATCATCCTGATGGAGAATGCGGCACGAGGCGTCTGCGATCTTCTGCTGAGCCTGAAGCCGGATGGACATATCCTGATCCTCTGCGGCCCGGGAAACAACGGTGGCGACGGGCTCTGCCTGGCTCGACTGCTGGCCGCGACAGGAACAAACTCGCGAGTCCATCTGCTGCATCATGGACGAAGACTCTCACCTGATGCCGCCGCCAACCTGAGCTTTCTTCGAAAGTCCGGGTGCCCAGTCGAAGAAGAACATTACGACTTGCTCAGCGATGAGCTCAGTCATCTCTCGGCGAAGGACTGGATCGTCGACTGCCTTTTCGGTACCGGGCTCAACGAGGAACCTCGTTCTCCATGGCGCGACGTGATCCTCGCCGCCAATCAATCTGCAGCAGGAATTCTGGCCGTAGATACTCCTTCCGGACTCAACTGTGACACGGGATCTGCATCCGGCGTATGTATTCGAGCAGCAAAGACCGTCACATTCGTCGGGATGAAAGCAGGGTTTCGAAACCCTGAATCACGACAGTACACCGGAGATATCTCAGTGTGTCACATCGGCCTGCCTTTATCCTGGATCAACGAACACTTCTCAGACCGTTTTCTTTCGGAGTAAACTTCAGATGCGTTGCTCGTTGGTGACTGGGACATGCGCATAGTCTCCACGAGAGTGGCAGATGGTCTTCAACTGATTTCTGCAGTTCCCCGTGCGTTCCAGCAGGTTCGTCGTTAGAGCGGATCGAAAACAGCTGCAGTTGGTATCGCATCAGGATGCCATCGTGCGGGAACACTCAGATTTGAAAAGGAATCTGCAGATGTTTCTGACTGTCTTCTGATACGATGACAAACGTACGTCCACGCACCACCCAGACGGCCGTCACAGTTTTCCCACTTTGGAATCCTCCGAAGATTTCAGCAGGCAGAGCAATGGCAGCACCAGTCCTGAAGGTTGACTGCAAAATGGAAGAATCGTCGACAGGCTGCATTCCTGACAGGTCTTTCAGGCTTCCGTTTTGGTCGTTGAATGGCCTGTATCAAACGTTCTGCTCCGTGTCGGTCGTTGCGCTTTCCATTCTGATTTCGCTGAGTTCGGGTTCGTCTGCTTTCGGTGCGCTGCCGCCGGAGGTCAGAAAAGAAGTCCTGGAGATGCAGAAGGAACTGCGGAGCGTATCGGGATTGATTCGCAACGATGATTTGGGGGCTGCATCTGCGATCATCGAAAAGGTTCAGAATCGACTGAAGGAACTGAATCTGTCAGACACGGAACCCGATCGGGCTGTCATCACGCTGCGGGAGCTTCTGCAGAAGTCTGCAGCCATGATCCCTGTGGACTTCACTCAGGAGATCCTTCCGGTACTGCAGGAACACTGTGTTCGGTGTCATTCCGGTGATCAGCCTGCGGGGCGACTGCAGCTGGATTCGTATCAGGCCATGACTCGAGGTGGTCAGAGCGGAAGACTTCTCATTCCGGGGGTACCAGAGCGAAGTCTGCTCGCTGCAGTTCTGACGACTGCGGATCCGGCGAAACGGATGCCGCGCGAAGGTGATGCAGTGCCGTCAGAAAAGATCGCGCTCGTCGTCAGGTGGATTCGTCAGGGAGCTCCGGCTGATGCAGACGGGGAAAAGACCGCGAAATCGCGATCAAAGAAATCCGGAGCGAAGTCTGCGGCATCGAAAAAATCAAAGAAGCCCGATGGCGATGAACCTGAAGAATCCGTGAAGCCGGGGAATTCCGTATCCATGGCGGACGGTACTGAGACAGTTTCATTCACCAGAGACATCGCTCCGATTTTCGTGAATCTCTGCCTGGGCTGTCATTCGGGCAACATGCCTCGAGGGGGTTACAACGTCACGACATTTGAGCAGGTTCTGAAGCCTGGCAAAACCGGCAGTACGATTGTGCCCGGGAACCCGGACGACAGTTATCTGATCGATCTGGTGCTGCGACAGCAGCCAATGAAAATGCCGCAGGGTCAGGCTCAACTGAAGCGATCTCAGGCTGTAGCCATGGAAACATGGGTCCGTGAAGGTGCTCGATTCGACGGCAGCAACCCGAAAGCCCCCATTCGCAGCCTCGTGCCGACAGCAGCTGAGATCGAAGCCGCGAAGCTTGCCGCGATGTCAGAAGAGGAAATGCAGCAGAAGCGAACAGAGCAGGCGGAAGCATTCTGGAAACGCGTAGCTCCGCGAGAAACCGCCAGCAGTGTTCGAACTGTCAACTTTCTGCTTCACGGCAATGTCAGTCAGGAACGACTCGAGGAGTTCGGCAGGATTTCAGAAGAACAGCTGTCACACCTGCAGGAACGCTTTTCCGCCGATCAACAACCCGGGTCAAAGAAAAGCCAGAAGAAGAAACGGCAGACTCAGAAGAGTGCGGATTCTGTCGACTCTACGCCAGATCCAGTTCCATCGGACGCTTCAATGAAGACCAATGCGGACAGTTCTGATTCCGAAAATATGGCTCTCACAAAGAAAGACGAAGAGCCTGACGGCGCATTGTCGGAATCTGAACCTTCCAAAGTTCCTTCGAAAGAATCGACATCGCCCTGGCGAGGTGGCCTGATTGTGTTTGTCTCCCGAGAACGGTTTGAATACGAAGAGTTCAACACGGTACTGATGGATGGTCGTCGAACTCCGGAGTCTGTTTCGTCCCACGTGGTCATCACTCCTGGACAGGAAACGGCTTACCTGGTGATTCAGGACACCGGCGACACAGAAACAGAAAGACACTTTCCGGCGGCGACAGCACTTCGCTCAGCACTGGCTCAGGCCTGGCTCACCCGAACAGGCACAGCAGTTCCGGACTGGCTGTCTGCTGGTTTTGGTCTTTCGGAAGCCGAGATTCCGTCAGATTCCGCCCTTTTGAAATCGATGACAACGAAAGCACGATCTGATCTTTCGACGATTGAATCTCCCGAAAAGATCTTTGAATCAGGAATTCTCGGCCCGGATGAAGCACCGGGGATCGGACTCATGGCGATTAAGTTTCTGCACACCCGCGGTGGTCAGGCACGATTGAAGCAATTGGTCAATGAACTTCAGGAGTCTCCCGACCTCAATTCAGCGTTTCAGAAAGTCTGGAACGTCAACTCCGAACAGCTGGGACGCGCATTTCTGCAGGCTGCCAGTCGAGGAACACCTCGCCGGTAGCCGAGAATCGGATCGCTGTAAAACTGTCGGGCAGATGCCTCAGCCGCGTCCGATGTAGAGTTGCTGACTCGGCAGGACAACAGCGTCCAGAAAGTTGACATCATCCGGCATCGTGAGCATCATCATTGCGGCTCGAACGATGGTTTCTGTCTTCATCATGGGTTCTTCATCGGAGTTCAGCGCCGAGTTCTGACGACGCTCGACAAGGACATTCCCGGGGTGCAGGCAGCTGACTACGATTCCGTGGTCTCGACCTTCGAGCGCACTCGCATGCGTCAGCCCCTGAACACCAAACTTGGCCGAGGTGTATGGGACGGAATTCATCCGGGAACGCTGCGCCGAAATTGAGCCGATATTCAGGATTCTTCCGCGTCCGTTTGGTTTCATGATCCGAAACGCCTCCCGAGTGCAGAGAAACGGCCCGGTGAGGCAGGCGTTCATCACGTTCAGCCAGTCGTTGAGTGAGACGGTTTCCACAGGGCCGCCATCGAAATTGCCGGCGTTGTTCACCAGCAGATCGACTGTGCCGAACTTCTGGACAGTCTCCTGAAAGAGCCGAATCACGTCGTGCTCCTGTCCCACATCGGCCTGCACAGCGAGAATATCGCTCTCGGCAGCTTTCATTCGAGAGGCGGCCGCAGTGATCTGTGCGTGGTTTCGTGAACAGATGGCAACTCGACAACCGGCATCCAGCAGAGCCTGAGCGATTCCGAAACCGATACCGCGACTACCGCCTGTGACGATGGCCACTCTGCCGGCAATGTTCGATACTTCCAGAGAATCCGACATGGAACATTTTCCTGAAAATGTGATCTCGACGAGGACCGTGGGAATTACGTATTCAAGTGATGCGGGAAGAGAACATTTCGGAGAGTGGAGTATCGGGAAATCCCGCCGTCCGGATTTCTGCGGTAGTCAGATTGTTCCGATTCCGCTTGAATTGATCAGAAGTTCGGTCCCTGAATTCTGGAAAACCACGAAGAAGATTTCCCTGCGTATTCCACAATTCTTTCCGAGGACGTTTTATTTTGGCAGAGATGATTGCCGGATGCCTGTTCAGAGGGAACATTTTCAGGCAGCATTCCTTGAACTGCATTCTGAATGAAACTGAATCATGCAGAAGCTGTGAAATTCAGAAACGCAGTCCGATGACACCAATTAACTTCAGAAGGGAGTAATGACAGCAGATCGCGGGCCGTGGTGAATCGTGAGTGATGTGACAGTCTGCAGCAATTCCTCAGCAGGACATGCTGCTCCATGACTGTTCGTCAGGGCTTTTGTGAGTGATCTCGAGTTCTATTGACCTGTAAACTGAAAGGTTCAATGCGATGAAGATCAGTATTCACGTGGATTCCAGCCTTCCCCCTCATGCCGCCGAGCTGATTGAGCGACGATGCGAAAGTGCATTTCATCGCTTCTCATCAGTGATTGACGACGTGTTCGTAACTCTGACTGATGAGAACGGGCCGAAAGGCGGCGATTCGATTCAGTGTGTTCTTCGCGTACGTCAGGTACGTCACGCGGATGTCATTATTCATACTCACGCTGATATCTTTGAACGAGCGTTTGGGCTGGCCCTTGATCGAGCCGCTTATCAGGTGTCTCGCAGCCACGGCCGCCGTCAGCATGGAGCCAGAACACTTCGGCGCGGCGACGTCGCCGTTCTGCAGGAAGCGGTCCCGGCCTGAGCCTCTGCTGTTCGTTGATCGTCAACAACGCCCTGTCTGGTCTGACACATGACTGAAGGGCTTTTCATAAGCCTCATGGAAGATCACCTTCCATGAGGTTTTTTCTTCTCATGAGGTGCGTTTACCGCGGTAAACCGGGGCCACTTCGTGTCGCATTCCTCACGGATCCGGATCGGTGGCGGAACTATTCAGGGAGGGCGAAGCTACTGCTCAGCCGCTTCAACCACTCGACTTCACCCATGAATACGGCTTCAGGTTTGACTGGTTTCCACCTTCACGGAACTTCCGACCTGCGAGTTACCGGTGCGAACCGTGAAATCCGCTGTTCAATCGGCGACGATGTTTGACCGCGGATCTCGCGGATAAATCGGATAGATCTGGTCCATTCTCGCGATCAAATTGAAGCGGAATAATCAGAAAACCTTCCACCGCCCGGCAAAAACGCATCGCAATATGAGCACAGGTGCCTCTGCAGCTTCAGAATCTGCAGGAAACTTCCTGTCCTGCGAGGATCCGTCCTGACCTTTAAGAACTTCTACAGCAGGAAATTCACATCCTGCACTTCGCCCTCCTGAATTTTCGGAGGTTCATCACTTTGACTGGCGAAGGAACTCTGCGACCGAAGCTCAGTGGCGGCTTCCTGTGCAATCCACATTCGAAGGCAGCTGCGACAGCCGCAGAGATGGCCCTGAAGCTCCGAAGGCAGTTCTTCCTTCGAAGCTTCGGACCAGTACAACAGCAATAAACTCAGGGAAGCCGCACAGGCTTCCCTTCCTCGGATCTCATCTGAACTCAACTGTTGATGACTCATCCTGTTTCATTACCCAGTATCTGACGCAGCCTGCGGAGTGCTTTCTGCTTTCTGCGTGTCACCGCCTGTGGCGACACCTTCAGGCTTTTGGCGATCTCCGTTCCTTCGTAACCGGAACGCAGCATCTCGATCACCAGCCGCTCATCACCGGGCAGGGCGTCGATCTGCTGTTTCAGGTCCATCACAAGCTCCCGATCCGGGAGACAATCCGCAGGATCACACTCAAGCTGCACTTCCCCCGCTGTCCCCCTTTGAGATCGCTTTCGAAGCTTTCCGAAAGCTCTCTCGGCAGCACGGCCGACAGCCTGGCGGAGGAGTATCTCTTCCGGCTGTTCATCCGAGTTGTCAGAGGGTGAGGAGGAATTCTCATTCAGATCGATCCAGGTTTCCTGATACAGGTCTTCAGCGTCAAAGACAGTTGAAAGATGCCTGTTTCGTCGATAGTGATATCGAATTAACCCCTGTAACCGGGGGTCATCGGAATTCAAAGACATTCACGGGCTCCACAGAAAACTGCAGGAGCCACGACTGTTGCCGAAACAGTCTGTCGTCAGAGCGGCAGCACTGTACTTCGGCTGAGCTGCGGCCCCGAAACGGAATACGACACCTGATGCTGCAGTGCTGCAGAGTCAGGTGAAGGTCCTCTCGGGGCGATACTATGTCTGAGTCGACGGAGCTGATCTGCTCTGTCGTTCCGAACAACCCACGCGGGATCCGACATCAGATCAGGAGCAGGTGGTCCACGAACAATCATGCAGTGCCGAAGCTGTTGACGAGCCAGCATCCGCGAGAGCTCGCCGGTAAGACGAACTTCAGACGGAATGATCTCGTCGTTTTCACTGAAAATCGACTGTGCAGCATCCGACAGATGACGCGATCGAATCACATTCCAGTACTGTCTCAGTAACTGCAGCAGTCTCTGAGAAAAACTGCTGCCTGCGGCGGTTCGATTTTGGGGATTCTCGAGTTCACCGGCACGCTGTTTCCGAGCAGAAGTCGGAACAGCCAGCAATGTCACTCGTGCAAGTCGGCTGTCATTCGCATTCATCATCCCGAGCAGGGAAGAATCCTGAAGCGCTCCCGCAGAGCCATTCGTGGAGACAGACTTGCTCCAGATCATCCCGTCGAAAGATTCTGCGCTGCTCAGGAAAGCACAGAACAGATCAGCTGGATCTGTCACCCGAGAAGATCGTGAAAGGAAGTTGAGGGCGAAGGAAGAAAAAGCGACTGCCCCCGTCTTCAGCCCTGCGACGTGGCGCGAACTCTCGGACCTGACAAGTCCCTGAAAGACCTCAAACGCAATCTCACCAGGAGACTGCACGGCTCGCGTTACTGGCAGTATCCAGGAACCAAACCCCCGTGCGAATGCACTGCCTGAAAACGTTGGTAGTTCCGCAGATCGGAAATACCGAGCAGAATCTGGACGCCACTCGGCAAGTGCATTCTGAAAAATCTGTGAATCAGACACTCCGCCTGAAAAGGTCTGGAGATCTGCAGGAC
>JBKDKA010000043.1:0-4333 GCA_046345315.1 Planctomyces sp. | reverse complement strand
TTGAGCAGCGTGGCCTGTCGAATGATCCTCTTCGTCCGCCGCCGCAGCCCGGGCAGACACAGGTGGAAGTGGCTGTGGGAGTACTGAGCCTGATTCTTCGGAGTCGTGAGACGATTCAGGATCTCCGGCGGCAGCATGATTCGCGTCTTCTGATGCACGCAGTGAGATCAGACTAACTCGATCGGGCTTCGCAGTTTCCGAAGCTGAGGCAATTGGATGACGGGGACCAGAATCAATTCTGTCCACATTTACGGCGACCCTTCGCCTGAACTTACCCTGGTAACGACGTTCCGAATGGTGTGACTCACCGGAATGGGATTTCCATTCGGCGCGATCTGTCTGCGCCGAGGATTCTGTCATTGAGTTCAGAAGAATCGTGCCGACTGCCAGAATGATCACTCTGAGTTTCATGGCAGATCTCCCTGTTCCGCTTCCCGATAACCCTCCGCCTCCACTTCAGCGTCCGGGAGCATTCCGGAGAAGCAATAGACTGCCGCACGATGGTTCCGAAGCCGTTCGTAGGCTCTTCCCATGATTCGAAATGTTTCGCGACGAAGTTCCGGTGTCGATCGCTTCTCGAGAAGCTCTCGACAGAATTCCACGGCAACCTTCGGTCTGCCCTGCTCAATCGCAACTTCAGCATTCTTCAGCTGAGCCATCTGGGATATGGATTCTGATTCCTGAGGGGTGACCGCCGTCAGGAGGAGATGGGCATCTTCCAGCCGATTGTCGGCCTGAAAGCGGGTCGCAAGCTTCAGCAGTGTCTGATCTCTCATCGGCTTCGCAGGCTGCAACTGAAGAACCATGAGATACGCGTCGGTCGCCTGCTGTGCAAGTCCCAGCTCGTCTGCTGCATCCCCGGCAAGCAGACACCAGTGGGCACCAAACTGCTTCTCCGGATTCAGATGGACCATGGCCTCGACAACAGACCGTCCTTCTCGTTCCTTTTTATCGGGCAGCACAGCGGCCCGAAACCGCGACAGCGAAGAAAGAAATGCAGCCGGGTTCCGATACTCCGGGGCCATCAGAGCCGTTCTGCGCTCTTTGAGAACGCTGTTGGCGCCGTGAGCATTTTCAGCCATCAGGTAAGCACTGGCGAGAGTCATCGCCGCCTGTGGTTCCATGTCCGTACCATCGCTCATCGAAAGAGCATGCATGAGCGTTGTGATCGCGTCCTGAACTCGTCCCAGCTCAATTCGCAGTCGTCCCGCATAAAGGTATCCCGCAAGTCTCACTTCACTGTCGGCATCAGCAGAATCTACACACAGCAGGAATGCCGTTCGAGCGTCTTCCGCCTGATGAAGTGCGAGCCGACACTTTGCCAGATTGAAGGCAGCCTCTGCCGCAACACTGTTGTCTTCCGAAATTGCTGCCTGCTGCTGAAAGAGATGTGCAGCATCAGCAGTCAGACCCTGCTGAAAAAGCAGGGCACCAAGTGAGACCCGTGTATGGCCTGCCTGAACTGATTCCGGGGACTCCAGAAGAGCTGTTCGCAGAAGTCGTTCTGCAGCGTTGACTCGGAATTCTCGAGTCGCTTCGTCACCGGCTTCTTCAGCCGCGAGCAACTCAATTTTCGAACCGTCCAGCTGCCAGAGATTGCCGTAAGGAATTGTCAGAGCATCGAGGATCAGAGCCAGGCTCCTGCTCGTCACATGGATCTTTGCCGATCGTGACTCCATGGCGCTCCGTGCAGATTCGCTGGCATTCAATTCAAACTGGCAATGGGAAACGATTGCAGCCAACAGCTTCTCTGGAGAAGCTGTGGCACTGTGAATCTTCAGAAGAATTTCATCCGGAAGCTTTTCTGCTGCTTCCAGTATTGTCAGCTGAAGTGGCTCGACTTTCGGTGGCTCCGCCTTGAGCAGAGTTTTCAGAGAATCCAGCGTGACATGAGACTCCGGATGCCACTCGGGTAACGCAGGAGTGAGATCATTAAGAAGATCCGGCTTTTCTTTCGGCAGAAGACTCGACCACTGGCTTCGCCCGAGAAGATGAAACAACTCTTTTCGAAGCGTCGCCGTGAATGCACTTTCGTCCGTGAGCGTGCGTCTGAGCAGATCCCCTCGGAGTGCTTCATGTCGTTCCATTGACACCAGGCAGCGAGCCTCCCCGAAGGTTGCAATTCCGCCCCAGTTGCGGCCGGCAGCCCGAGCACCCAGTCTCTGATAGGAATCAATCGCCTCAGCATAACTTCCCATGGTCTCTGCACAGAGAGCCAGGCGAAACGCCAGACCGAGGTTCGACTCTCCGGTGGTGCGACTTTCCAGTGCCTGATAACGACTGATTGCCCGCTCGAAGCTGCCGCTCCGCAGGTCCTCATCAGCCTGATCCATTTGATTGGCAATATACCGAGTCGTTGTCAGTGAGGCTTTGTCGTCGGCCTTCTCGTCAGCCTTGTTGGTTCGATGCTTATCGGATCCATGGTCAACCGTGCTGACGGGAACGGGTTCTGACTTCTGACTGCCAGCCTGACTCTCATTCGACTCACCGACGAAAGGATTACTCGCCACTGGGGCGTGATCTGCGGAGTGATCACTGGAACCCTGATTCGTGGAATGAGCCTCGGAACCGGAATTCTGACTCTGATCTGCTAAGGTATTCGGTGCCTGGTCGGATTTTTCGGCGGCATGCTCGCTGGTCGTAACTTCCGTGGAATGCTGCTCAGCTGCCTCCTCCGTGAATCCGACCGGAATGATTTCGGCCTCTTCACCCAGTCCTGACGGTACGGGGGACGGGAGCGAATCCCCGGAATCGAGGAGATCTGTCAGTTGAGTGTATTCCTCCGTCGCCGGAGGAATATCCTGACTGCTGTAGGACCTTCCCGCGTGAAGATGTCGTGCAGCACTGGCTCCGAACACGATTAAGCCAAGTGCACACGCGCTGAGAAGCAGCATCTGCATCAGACGAGAATAGACAGCTTTTTCGATTTGTGTAACCAAGTCAAGTACCTCTGACGGCGGGTGAGTGCCCTTAAAATCGGCACAACCGCTATCTCCTCATCGGCTGGCCGGGAGTCGGGAATGAGGAGAAATTCCGCAGCAAGTTTTGTGCTGTGTGTCCGATAACTCCGGAAGACTCAGGTTTCTCAGTGGGAGATGGTTTCGTGCAGATACAACGTTTTGATCAGCGATCACAGATCGGACCGCCATCCGTCGCCGTTCGACGGCAGGCTGGTTCGGCAGATCTCGCTGGTTCGAGCGTCGTATCCCGCGAATCTGAACTCTCGGCGGCCGCAGGCAATGGTGAGCTCGAACAACTGGAACGACAGCTTGGTGATATTGACGAGATTCGACCAGATGTTGTGGCGGCAGCGAGATTGAAAGTGCAGCGAGGCGATTACCTGACTCGCGCAGTTGCGGACCAGACCGCAGCGGCAATTCTGAGCAAGGATGCTTGGACAGGCTTTCAGTAATGGAGGACAACGGGTTTCAACCTTGTAAAGGTGAACCCGATGTGATTCGGAAGAATCTCGAAGTGCATCGTTTTCCATTCTGAAGGCGAAGCTGGTTTTTACATCCTTGATGTGGTTCTGATCTGCCTCAGTGCAGGGTTGAGACCACGACACTTTCGACGAGGGGGCGGATCATGTCACTGTCAATTGCGAACAACGTTTCATCACTGACGGCTCAGAATAACCTGAATCGAGCCAACAACAATGTCGCCAGATCGATTGAACGGCTGTCATCCGGGCTGAAAGTCAATCGTGGGGCAGACGGTCCTGCGGCTCTGGTGATTTCCGAAAAACAGCGAGCTCAGATCGCCGGACTGAAACAGGCCATCGATAACTCCGAGAAGGCAACCTCTGTTGTACAGACAGCAGAAGGTGCGCTGAACGAAATCAACTCACTGCTGGTCAAGGTCCGCAGTCTTGCTCTCGACTCAGCAAACTCCGGCGTGCTGGACGACGACGCCCTGGCAGCAAACCAGGCAGAAATCACAAACGCTCTCGAAACCATTGACCGAATTGCAAGTAACACCCAGTTCGGCACAAAGAAACTCCTCGATGGTTCCGCCGGTGTTCAGGGTGTTGCATCTGACGACGATGTGACATTCCTCCGCGGAACATCTGACACCGCTGCCGGTGCCTACACGGTGGAAGTGACTACAGAAGGCGAACGAGCCATTGCCCGTGCCGCGTCATCTCAGTCGGGAGCTCTGGCTGCCGTCGAAATCCTGACTGTGACCGGCGTCACCTTCACGCTGAACCCCGCGCAGGTGCTCGGCGGCGGTGGTTCCAGCCTCGGCTACGAAAACGAAGACTCCACCAGCAGCATCGCGCTGGCCATCGACACCTTCGACTTCGGCGGCGTCGACGAAGCCATCTCTCCCAGCC
>JBKDKA010000042.1:0-95311 GCA_046345315.1 Planctomyces sp. | reverse complement strand
GACAGTCTCGGCGTCGCCTCTTACCTCCTCACGCTCTACTTCTCGTGTGCTGTGCTCACTGACGATGCACTCGGAGTACTCGAAAATGTCGAAGTCGGTTACTACCACGACTACGAAAGTCGCGGGGTGTACGGATTCGCTGACGGACTTGGTATCTGACAAACCTTCCAATACAGAGATTTCATTTTCATAGAACGGATCACTTTCGATGACAGACAATCTGCTTCAGCGCAGCGTAACGACAGCGGTAGCGCGGAATCTGGCGAATACGACAAAGACATCACCAAGAATGATGTCCATCACGCCAAGATGGCTGCTCAGCATGCTCCCATGGGTTCAGGTTGACGGCGGAACTTACCGTGTCAACAGAACCAAGATTGAACTCCCCAGAGCTCAGAGAATCGGCGTCGAACTCGCCGCAGGAACCGCAACCTTCGCACCTGAGTCACTCCGAAGCGTACCACTCTTCTCTGGTCTACCCGACGCCATCGTCGCAAGAATGGCTAACCGATTCCGAACTGAAGAAGTCACACTCGGAAGCAAGGTCATCTCCGAAGGTGAAGACCGAAGCAAGTTCTTCATCATCGCACAGGGACAGGTCGAAGTTCTCAGCAAGGGAATTCACGGAAGCAATCTTCGAATCGCTCTCCTCACCGAAGGCGAATTCTTCGGCGAAACCGATCTCGTGCTCGACAGACCTTCTGACGTCACCGTCAGAACCATCACGCCATGTATTCTGCTCACGCTCTCCAGAAACGATCTCGATGCCGTACTCTCCGAACTCTCCAGTCTCAGAACTGAGTTCCAGAAAGCCATCGATCAGCATCAGGAACTGCAGTCCACAGTCAATCGCTACGGCGAAAGAAACATCGATCTCGTCTCAGGGTTCGCGGAAAACGTCGAGATCCCCGAAACCTTCGTCGACTACAGCGCGACTCCCAGAGAGTACTCGCTCTCTTCTGTACAGACTGTCGTCAGAGTTCACACCAGAGTCTCAGATCTCTACAACGGGCCCTACGATCAGCTCGAAGAGCAGATGAGACTCACCATCGAGGGAATCAAGGAAAGACAGGAATGGGAACTCATCAACAGTTCCCGGTTCGGACTCATTCACTCCGTCGATCCCTCCATGAGAATCAGCACTCGATACGGAGCTCCCACACCAGACGACCTCGACGAACTCCTCGCTCTCGTCTGGAAGAAACCGGCCTTCTTCCTCGCTCATCCAAAAGCCATCGCTGCATTCGAAAGAGAATGCACATGGAGAGGCGTACCGCCAGTCACCATGAATCTATTCGGTACGCCAGTCATCACATGGAGAGGAGTTCCGCTCATCCCCTGTGATAAGCTCGAAGTCAAGAGTCGATACCAGTCCAACCAGTGGTACGGAACCACTCGAATTCTCCTCATGAGAGTCGGAGAAGCCGATCAGGGGGTTGTCGGGCTTCATCAGTCCGGTATTCCTGGTGAGATCATGCCCAGTCTCTCCGCAAGGCTCATGGGACTCGACAGTCTCGGCGTCGCATCATACCTCCTCACGCTCTACTTCTCGTGTGCTGTACTCACTGACGATGCACTCGGGGTACTCGAAAACGTTGAAGTCGGATACTACCACGACTATGAGAACAAGAAGCCAAAACTGAAGTAGTCCTGAAGTCCTTTCGGAACATAAGCAATCGACAGTGATTGTCCGATGAGGAATTCAGTGCAGAACGAAACATCGAAGGTTTTCCGATTTCGGAACATAAGCAGACGAAGTGGCAGGACTCATGCAGGAAATCAATTCTGAGCTGATCGCGTCCATCGCGAACCGCCTTTTTCAGCAACTTCCCGGCGTTCCGCCTCGGACTTCCGGTGCGACGGTTCCTGAGATCCCCGGAAGCATGACAAATCCTCCGGGACTTCAGGCTGTTACATCAGCAGGAGTCCCCTTCGCGCCCGTTTCGTCGGGACAGATATCGGATCCGAGTATTCTGACACAATCATTTCGCGGGAATCCTGGATTTTCATCATCCCTGCCTGAATTTCCCGGAGCAACTTCCAGGGCAATTCCCGGACTGCCGAGTGGAGATCAGAGACTGCCTGCCACAGAGGAATCGACCGCACTGCGAGGAGAGAATCCGGATGGACTGAGCCAATTCATTTCCCGAATTCGCGCTGTGCAGATGGGAGGTCAGCCCGGGCTGTGTGATGACGATCCGGCGCTTCAGGGACTGCGTTCTCGTTTTGCTGCCACTGCTCAGAAGGAACAGACCTCTCGCGATTTCAACGTCACTTCGATCAGAAAAGACTTTCCAATTCTGAACCAGAAGATCAACGGGCATCCGCTGATCTGGCTCGATAACGCCGCGACCACTCAGAAACCAAATATCGTCATCGACACCATCGCTCAGTTTTATCGGAGCGACAACTCGAACATCCACCGAGCCGCTCATACGCTCGCAGCTCGAGCCACGGACGCCTATGAAGGTGCTCGGAAGAAGATTCAGCAGTTTCTCGGAGCTGGCTCAACAGACGAGATTATCTTTGTGCGAGGAACTACGGAGGGCATTAATCTGGTTGCCCGAACCTTTGGCAGCAAGTTTCTGCAGCCGGGCGATGAAATCCTGCTGTCGATCCTTGAGCACCACGCGAACATCGTTCCCTGGCAGATGGTTGCCAGAGAGCGTGGAGCGATGATTCGCGTCATTCCCGTGAATGATCGCGGCGAAATTCAGATGGATGAGTATCAGCGTCTTCTGGGCCCGAAGACAAAGCTGGTCGCTCTCACTCAGGCGTCGAACAGCCTCGGAACAATTCTTCCAGTCACCGAAATGACGCAGATGGCAAAACGTTATGGTGCTCGTGTTCTGATCGATGGGGCTCAGTCCGTCGCCCACATTCCTGTGAACGTAAAGGAAATGGACTGTGACTTCTTTGTGTTTTCCGGGCACAAGATCTTCGGACCAACAGGGATCGGTGCTGTCTATGGAAGAAAGGAACTTCTGGAGCTGCTGCCCCCATGGCAGGGAGGCGGCAATATGATTCGTGACGTTACGTTTGAAGAAACCATATTCCAGCAACCTCCGGCGAGATTCGAGGCAGGAACACCCAACGTTGCGGATGCAGTCGGTCTTGGAGCAGCGCTCGACTATGTGAACCGTCTGGGGCTGAAGAATATCGCTCACTATGAACATGAGCTGCTGCTTCACGGTACCGAACTGCTGAATCAGATTGACGGACTTCAGCTGATCGGGAAGGCCCGAGAAAAAGTGGGGGTGCTGTCATTTGTTCTTCGGGGTTTCAGCACTGAAGAAGTCGGAAGGCGTCTGGATCAGGAAGGGATTGCGGTGCGAGCCGGACATCACTGCTCACAGCCTTCTCTGCGACGGTTCGGGACGGAAACGACCGTGCGGCCGTCACTCTCGCTATATAACACTCGGGAAGAGCTGGAACATCTCGCAGCCGCAGTCCGACGAATTCAAACTCGGTCAGTGAGCGTCAGCGGATTCCGTGACATCTGACGGATTTCAACCATCGGTGGTCTGCCTCCATCTCAACCAGCAGTGTCCTGGAAGACGAACGGCTGATTAATCATCAGCAAGTCGGAGGCTCTCGACAGACGACCGCACGCAGGAACTCGCGGGCAATTCGGATTGCCAGAGCATTTTCAGTCACTTCGTCGAACGGAAGATTGCCTCGCCGGGATCGGCAGGCGTCGAACACGGCACTGAAGTTGCATCGTCCCTGCCTTCGGTATCAGCACTGTTCTGGTGCCGGATCAAGATCCACCGTTCCGCTGTTTCCGCGCGAAGTGGCCACTTACGAATCTGATTTAATCAAACTCGTGCTTTGTCACACCTTGATTTTGGGGTCGTCATTCCCGCGCAGGCGGGAATCCAGTGCCCCAGTGTGGATTCCGGCCTGCGCGGGAATGACACAAGACCTCTGTTTTAGGCTCTGACAAAGCACTCGTCGGAAAGGCAGAAGTGATTATGGTCGCCGGAACCAGCAGTCGTCATGACGATCAGAAGCCACGATCAGGAGACGTCAATTCACCTGCGACAGCGGCCACGATATTAAACCAGATTCAGTCGATTCGTTATGGACAGGTCAACATCATCGTTCAGGATGGCGTTGTGGTGCTGATCGAGAAAACCGAAAAACTCCGCCTTCAGTGATTCAGGGAGGCACGGACCTGACACGGTGCCATGAAGATGCTCGGCGATGCCCATAACTGACAGCTACCGTCGACCTCGTGCCGGCGGAGCTATAACTCAAGGCTACCGTCGGCCTCGTGCCGGCGGAGCCCATAACTGACAGCTACCGACAGCTACCTCAACGATGAATTTGCCTCTGTCAGTTCTCCGTCTGGCTAGCCCAGGCGGAACCGGCGATTCAGGCGTGTAACCCACACGACAAGCTCGACTCGCTGCTTCCGCCCGGATGAACCGGACGTAGAGCTGACCACCGCAGACCTTTTCGTAGCTGCCAATTGCAGCCTCCGCCGACGGAAGGCTGTCTTCATTGTGGCGTGATGAAACGTGTCGTGACGAGAACGACCCGACCGGTAACCGGCGCGGTGGCACCGGGAGAATTGCTCAACGCCAGTGTCTCGATGGCCGGAACTCTGCATCGACACGTGGATTTATGGTTCTGATTGAGAAGACTGAAAACACTCATCTGAAGTGACAACAAGTCTGACACGGACCTGGCCAGAGATCTCAATGCCGAGGCAGAGACGACACGTTGATCGGATCGGTAAGCAACTCGGGCTCCGATGTCCGCCGGAATTGACTCATGCCACGGAACTTCGCATGATGATTTCCTGAAGCTGAACTCGAAGCGGGACGTTTGTTTATTCTTCAACGTGAGTTGTCGCTCCGCCGCTCGCGGTCAGGAACGGCGACTTCCTGTTTCATTTCAGATCATCACCTCATCAAGTTCATGGGACTGAATCACAATGAATCCACGATACTGGTGCGTGCTCATGGTTTTGGCGCTGGAGGCCGATGCACCTGCGGTCCTGGGGAATGAACCGCTGTCTGCGGAACACGTGATCGTCGCCACTGAAAACAACCGCTTTCATGGCTGGCCAGCGAACAACGGAATCTGGCAATGGGGAGATGAACTGCTGGTCGGATTCACACAGGGTGATTTTCAGCTGAAGTCAGGCCACAACATCGCGGGGCGAGAAAACAGTCTTCTGGCCCGAAGTCAGGACGGCGGAAACACCTGGGCGATGTTCGATCCTCAGGGGTTTCTTGACGACGGTCATCGCCAGTACCTCGGAGAAGGCAAAACTGCACTTTTACATCCGCTCGACTTCACACATCCCAGCTTCGCAATGCGGATTTTCGCTCACGGATATCACGGCAATGACGCCCCGCAAGGTGGTCTGTTTTATTCTGACGATCGAGGCCATCACTGGAAAGGCCCCCACAGTCTGAATGGTCTGACAGATGACCCGGAGTTACGGGACATGGCCCTGTCACCCAGAACCGACTACATCGTTCAGGGAAAACATGACTGTCTGCTCTTCATCTCTGCTCACAAAGAAAACAAAAATCTCAAGAGACTTGCCACAGTTCGAACGACTGACGGCGGACAGTCGTTTCATTTTGTTTCGTGGATCACTCCGAAATCAGATGAAGCAAGTTTGATCATGTGCCAGACAGTTCAGGTATCGGACAGCGAGTTTGTTCTGACATGTCGAAAGATCTTTCTGGACAGGACACGTCGAGCTGAGATCGAGGCATATCATTCAGCGGACGGCTGCAGAACGTGGAACTTTCTGAGCACGGTGAAAGTCATGGACGTCCATTCCAATCCACCGGCACTTGTCAAGCTGCAGGATGGTCGCCTCTGCTGTGTTTACGGAGACCGGGCAGTTGGACAGATTCAGGGAAGGTACAGCAGCGATCAGGGCAGGACCTGGGAACCGGAATTCGTGATTCGAAGTGACTTTCAGGCAAACGCAGAAGACCCCGATTCGAAAAAAGGAATCAACGCTGATATCGGTTATCCCCGACTCATTCAACGTCTCGATGGCAATCTGGTCGCAATCTACTACTGGACCACTGCCAAAAATCCGCAGCAGCACATCGCAGCTTCCATCTGGAAGCCATAGCGCATCGCCAGACCTTGATTCCGGGGTTGCTGGTCAGCCCCGCGATCCTGAACGATCCAGCCTGCGAAGCGGGGAGACACGCACTGTCACGCCATCGGAATACGCGGCATGGTCCGGCGGCGCGGAATCATCAACGGAGAATCCTGCAGCTGCTGTCAGGCTCTGACGGACCTTACACGATTTCACCGGTCGCAGCAGGTAAGGATCATGATGGACTCGTCCGGTCATGAGCGTTCCGTCCGGGCACGCAGCAAACAGGCGGTATCGTTCGACAAGGAAATATTCGAGCGTGTTTGTCACCGCAGGTGCGGGCTGCCGAGGCTCGACTCCGACCGAAATCTCATAGTCAGCAGATGGCTTTTCCGATCGAGTTCCGCGGTAATTTACCCGGATGATTTCATCTTCGGATTCTCTGCGTAACTCTGCATTCATTCCCGCAGAAAGTCCGCCGTCAGGTCCCGAGGAAAACTGCGGTTGACCACCGCCGGACTGCTGTAGAGAAAGCACTGCGTGCCGATACGGAAGATACCAGAAGCGTCTTGCGATCTTTACAGCCAGCCACTGATCAGCATCGAGACTGAAAAACCAGACCCCTCGCACACCTTGCCTGTCAACGACGTAAGTTCGAACGTTGGTTTCGAGAAACCAGGAGATTCCCGGCACAGCTGGTGACCACCACGGACGAATTCGTTCCATCGAAAACGGAACGACTCCCAGCCATGCGCTCCCATCGAACTCATCCACTTCGAGCCCCCGAGGCAGCAGTCGCTGAACGTCTTCGACCGGAACGCGCCAGTGAAGAAAAAGCAGCCGACGCCACTCCTGATATCCAGCGGTCACGTTGTCTTCAGGGAATGGTGTGTTCATGCGATGGTCTCAAATAACAAAACTGCACCCAGTGCCGCTCTGCCGCAGTAGAGGGAGTTCGGTGTCTGTTGTCACAAAATGTCACCGCCACCGGGAAACGGTCATTCACTGAGATCGCCTCGAAAACGGCTCGATTCCCGAGAATCGACAGAACTTACACGTCAGCAGCGCACGAGCAACGTCAAAAACAGGCTGCGAATACAGTACATTCCGTCTTCGCCAACGGAGTGGGATTTATGAACGCCCGACAACAGGCTCGATGAACTCCAGAGCTTCCGGGCCTTCCGGTCGCAGGAAATCAAAATCACAACCTTCATCAGCCTGAAGAACGTGGTCGATGTAGAGCCGGGGATAACCTCGAAGGTGCCGCGTGGCAGGCGGCGCCCACTGAGCACGTCGCCGCTGCAGTTCGTCGTCGTCAACGATGAGATTCAGTGTTCTTTGTTCGACATCCAGCGCAATCTGATCACCATTCTGTACCAGACCTAACGGGCCTCCAGCAGCAGCCTCCGGAGCAACATGAAGAACCACCGTACCGAATGCTGTTCCGCTCATTCGAGAATCACTGATGCGAACGATATCGGTGATGCCCTGCTGAAGGAGTTTCGTGGGAACCGGGATTGATCCCCACTCCGGAAACCCCGGGACGCCTTTTGGTCCGGCGTTTCGAAGAACAAGCACACTCTCCGCAGTTACGAGCAGTTCAGGGTCATTGATCCGTTTGAGCATCTCCTCATAGTCTTCGAAAACAAGTGCCGGTCCGGTGTGTTTCATAAGCTTCGGTGATGCTGCTGAAACCTTGATGATCGCCCCCTTCGGTGCGAGATTTCCCTTCAGCACAGCAAGCGATCCGCCACTCTGAAGGGGCTTATCAAAGGCAGCGATGACATCTCGTCGAAAGCTGCGAGCACGAAACAGATTGGTCCCCAGCGACTGGCCGGAAACGGTCATGACAGACAGATCCAGCAGTTTCTGGATTTCCGCCATCAGTGCCGGAACACCTCCCGCAGAGTCGAACGCATCCATCAGATGAGTCCCGGAAGGCATGAGATTCACGAGGAAGGGAGTCGTTCTGGCGAGATCATCGAAATCTGAAAGAGAAAGACGAATGCCTCGTCGGCCCGCAATCGCGATGAGATGAACAACCGCATTGGTAGAACCACCCAGAGCCAGGAGGACTCGAATCGCATTCATGAATGCTGCTGCCGTCAGAATTCGGGATGGTCTGAGATTCTCTCGGACAAGCTGAACGATCCGACGTCCAGTCGCGGTTGCAGCCTGAAGTCGCCGCGAGTCAACGGCGGGAATCGACGCAGTCCCCGGCAGCATCATTCCGAGCGCCTCGGAGATCGATGTCATCGTTGACGCTGTCCCCATCGTGTTGCACGCTCCCACACCACAGCCATAACTCGCTTCAATTTCATGCCATTCTTCCAGCGAGAGACGACCTGCTCTCAGTTCATCTGAATACTTCCAGAGATCTGTGCCGGAACCGATGGGAGTTCCGCGCCACTGGCCGACGGATCTTGGGCCGCCATTGAACTGGATAGCGGGAAGATCCGCACTGGCCGCAGCCATCAGCTGAGCCGGCGTTGTCTTGTCGCAGTTACACAGGAGCACAACGCCATCCAGAGGATTCGCCCTCAGAGTCTCCTCAACGTCCATGGCCATCAGGTTGCGATACAGCATCGCCGACGGCTTCATGAACTCTTCGCCGAGTGAAATCGTCGAAAACTCGAGAGGAAGCCCGCCTTCCAGCAGAATGCCGGTTCTGACCGCTTCGGAAATCTGCTTCAGATTTCCGTTGCAGTTATTCAGCTCGCTCCAGCTGTTGGCAATTCCGATGACCGGCTTGCCGCTGAAGTCGTTCGGGTTGATGCCCATCGATCGAAGAGCAGCACGATTCTGGAAAGCAATCTCCTCTTTACCGGCAAACCAGGCAGAACTTCGGAGCTGATGGACATTTTGTGACATGGACAGACTCACTCTGAATGAAGTAATGCAGGTGCCGGAAAAAGCATTCTCTTGTGCATGGGTGATATCAAAACCAGGACTGGCTCCCGACAGACGCGGTGTTTGCCTGCAAATGCCGCAGCTCCATGGGTGCCTGTCCCGGCATTTGAAGTGCGCTCTGCAGAAACAGGATGAAAGCCACCTCATTCCGGGAATTCCCGGAGGTCATACTGAAAATTCGTGTGATCCGAATATGATCCTGTCATCTCAGAGTGAAACGAATCTTCCACAGGCTCTTTGAACACGGCAACTGCAGGCGTTCCGGACTTATGGCATCATCTTATCAAATGACACGCGTTGTCGAGTTCTGTGAGACCGACATGGCGGGAATCGCACATTTCTCAAATTTCTACATCTGGATGGAACAGGCCGAACATCAGTTCTTTCGATCCTGCGGACTGTCCATCGTTCGCCATGAGCCTGACGGAAGCACCATCGGATGGCCCCGCGTTTCTGCTCAGTGCCGCTTTGAATCACCCGCTCGGTACGAAGATCTTCTGGACATTCAGCTGACTGTTCAAAGAATCGGAACTCGATCACTGACGTTTGATTTTGTGTTCCGCTGTGGCGACCGAGTGATCGCTCGCGGTATGCTGAAGACGGTGTGCTGTCGAGTTTTTCCCGGGCAGCCGCTGCAGTCGTTTGATATTCCGTCGGATTACACAAGTCGAATTGAAGAATATCGTGAAACCGCATCGGAGTAGTTTTCCCGAAGCCCCTATCGATCCGAGAATTCTGGACAATGTTGTTTTTCGACGACCCAGTGTTTTGCATCCACACCGGGTTTCTTACCTGACAGAGATGATTCACGCCGGCTGAGAACCAGAAAGTCGATTATGCCTCTTGTCCTGCAGATGAATCATGTCTCAAAGGTCTTTGAGGATTCCGGCACGTCGCTCCGAATTCTGAATGACGTCAGCCTGAAGGCCCTGTCGGGTGACGCGATCGCCATTCGCGGACCTTCCGGATGTGGCAAAACGACGCTGCTTTACATTGCTGGAGCGCTGGACCGACCAACCTCCGGAACAGTAGAGATTCTGGGTGAGAACCCGTGGGTGCTTCGATCTGGAAGACTCGCCGAGTTTCGAAATCAGCACATTGGCTTTATCTTTCAGGAACATCAGCTGCTTCCGCAGTGCAGCATCATTGAGAACGTTCTCCTGCCGACACTTGCTGGCTTCCCGGTGGACGGTAACCCCAGAAAAAGGGCATTGGATCTGATCGACCGCGTCGGACTGAAGGACCGCATTCATCACCTCCCGTCAAGACTATCGGGAGGCGAACGACAGCGAGTTGCAGTGTGTCGTGCACTGATCAATCGACCTTCACTCCTGCTGGCTGATGAACCGACTGGAAATCTCGACCCGGAAACAGGCGCCGAGGTTGGTCGCCTCCTTCTTGAGGTCGCATCAGAAAATGACACCGCACTGCTTTGTGTGACTCACAGCGATGCACTTGCAAGCCGTTTTCCTTCGGTGGTGAATATCGCAGAAGGGTTGATGCTGTCACCGTCTGCGTCCAACTGACGTGAAGTCAGCTGGCGCCGCCCGAAACCAGATGACCAACATCAGGGAGCTGATGACGGCCGTTGATATCACTGCCACTCGCTGCTGGAGCAGTCACTGCCATTTTGGCACAACCGCCGATTGCTGTTTCGCATTTGGAGAAACAGACGCAAAAAAGCAGCTTCAAACCGGGCGGTCCTCTGCAGTGCTTGACACTGCATTTCAGCCTCTGTACAAGAGGAAAGGCCTCATTGAAAGCCTGCAGCAACGCCTCCGGCTGGTGAAATTCCGACAAGGCCCCAGTCAGTTGACGAGTTTCAGACTCTGAGGCAGACGCTCAGGACCGACGCAGAGACACCTGTTCAAACGAACACGCTACGCCAGTGATCTGGTGTAAGTCGTGTCGACTTCAGCATTTTCATCATTGGATTTTCGAAGCGAATTTTGGGGACGGTAATGGCGAAGAAACAGGTTGCCCGGAAGCCCGTAAAGTCATCCCCGGCAGGCTCCAGCGCACGAAAATCCGCAGCAAAAGGTAATCCTTCGGCAGCCCCCGCGAGTGTCCGTTCCGTGAAGAAGACACCAAAGCCCGCTGCTCGCCCGACGACAGCAGTCAGCCGCCCCCCGCGGAGCGCTCCTGCCCCACAGGCTGCCCTGCCCCCCGTCGTCCTGAGCCCGGAAGCGCAGCTGGAGCGACTTGATGAGCAACTCGTGAAGCTTCTCAACGAAAGAACATCGCTTTATCTGCAGAAGATGAAGGGAGTTCAGTCACCATCGAAGATTGTGTTCAGCGATCACGATCAGCAGCAGGTCTGGGGACTGATTGAGCGAAACAGTTCGGGCCCTCTGACCAGCAGTGAACTGCGAACGATTTTTCGTCCGCTGCTGAGTGCAGGTCGGCAGCGAATCCGCAGCATCCGTGTGGCATATCTCGGCCCGGCTTACAGCTTTACGCATCAGGCAGCGACGATTCGTTTTGGCGAAATGGCGGATCTCGTCCCTGTCAGCACGATCGCTGCGGTGTTCGAGGAAGTTAATCGTGGACATGTGGACTTCGGTCTCGTTCCCATCGAAAACAGCACCGATGGGCGGATCGTCGACACTCTCGACATGTTTACTCGGCTGCCGCTCAGAATCTGCGGTGAAGTGCAGGTCCATGTTCACCACAACCTTCTGGCGAGATGTGATCGAAGCGAAATTACAGAGATTTACAGTAAGCCTCAGGCTCTCTCGCAGTGTCGAGACTGGCTGGCGAAGAACATGCCTCAGGCCAGGTTGATTGAAGTCACCAGCACATCAACAGCTGCCCAGCTGGCGCGTGATAAACCTCGAGCTGCCGCGGTGGCAAGCCATCAGGCGGCAATTCAGTATGACGTTCCGATCGTCGCTGAGTGTATTGAAGACAACCGTGACAATGTAACCCGATTTGCTGTGATCGGCGATTCCGTGGCTCAACCGACAGGAAAAGACCGAACAGCCGTGCTTCTGCAGATTCCTCACAAACCGGGATCTCTTTCCGAGGCACTGGAGGCGTTTCGCAGAAACAAGATCAACCTGACATGGATTGAATCGTTTCCGCTTCGATCACCGGAAGTGGGATATCTTTTCTTCCTCGATTTTGAAGGGCACGTTTCGGAACCACGAATTCGGCGAGCTCTGAAGGATCTGGAAGAACTGCCCCCAGATCGACTCGAGATTCTCGGGTCTTATCCCCGAAGTGAACCCGTTAACTGAAGGCGGGGTTCTGATCCAGTACAGCTGATTCGAGTTGACTGATCGCTCCACCTGCCTGCTGGGATGTTCCCGGCAGCTTTCCTTGTATTGATACTGATTTTTTAGACAGCCCCAGAGAGTTCATCATGCGCAGGTATCTGATTGCCGGCAACTGGAAAATGAACCTGACACTCGCGTCAGGCACTTCGCTGGCAAAAGACCTTGCCGCTCATTGCCAGAACGAGAATGCGGGAGTCGAAGTACTCGCCTGCCCTGCGTACCCGTATCTGCTTGCGGTCGGCAGTGCGATATCCGGCAGCAGTGTCCGGCTGGGAGCACAGGATGCCTATTTTGAGAACCCAGGGGCATTCACCGGCGAAGTTTCTGTTGAAATGCTGAAGGACTGCGACTGCCAGTATGTGATTCTGGGGCACTCTGAGCGTCGACATGTCCTCGGCGAATCCAATGCAACCATCAATCGGAAGGTCAAGGCCGTGATTTCCGGGGGGCTCCGACCGATTCTGTGTGTGGGTGAACTCCTGCAGGAACGCGAAGCTGGAAAGACAGAGAAGGTTCTGGATGAACAGATGGCTGAGGGGCTTCAGAACATCTCTGAAGCCGAAATGTCAGACCTTGTTATTGCATACGAACCGGTCTGGGCAATTGGAACGGGTGTGACCGCGACACCGGATCAGGCGCAATCAGCGCACGCTCATCTTCGCAAATGGCTGAAGATTCGCTATAACGCCAGTGTTTCTGCTGCCACAAGAATTCTTTACGGTGGGAGTGTGAAGGCAGACAACGCAGAAACACTGCTGGGTCAGCCCGATGTGGACGGTGCTCTCGTTGGTGGTGCCAGTCTGAAAGGTGCGTCTTTCATTCCGATTATTGATGCAGCCCGAAAACTGTCGGTCTGAAACCTGAATCTCAATTTAGAACACTGGAGCTGTCGGTCCATGTCATTTCTGGTTGGTCTGCTTTCGTTGCTGCTGATGATGATCAGCCTGTTTATTATCCTTCTCGTCTTGATTCAGCGAGGACGAGGTGGCGGGCTTGCCGGCGCTTTCGGCGGCATGGGCGGACAGAGCGCATTCGGAACTCGCGCTGGTGATACGTTCACACGAGTCACCATTGTAGTCGCGGTTATCTGGGTTCTTCTTGCTGGTGGCCTTGGGATCGCAATGCGAAGCCTTGCTGCAGCGAAAGCCACCGGGACTGATTCTCAGTTCAAGGGCGGAGCCAGCGTCGAGACACCTGATGGCGGCAAAGACGATGGGTCGGCACCAGTCAAAACAGCAGACGAGAAGCCTGACGGCGACAAAGAGACACCACCAGCCGCACCTGCCGACGCTACGAACGAATCCGGAGACAAAGGCGCCGCAGCAGCGGAACCACAGAGTGCAACTCCAGCGGTCCCGGCAGCACCAGCGGCCTCAGAGACTCCTGCTGCACCTGCCGCAGAAACACCGGAAGCATCCAGCAAGCCCGCTGAAGGCAGCCCAGGAGACTCGGCCGCGCCAGCCGCCGCAGAGACTTCCAGTGAGTCAACACCACCCGCCGCAGAATCGAAGTGAGTTCATGGGTGTCCACCAGAACGTGGACTTAGTGGCCGCAAATCAAAAGCCTGGTTCCGGAAAGAAAGTCATTCGTGCTGCTGAGTATGACGGGTTTTGGTAACTCCTCGGTCGATCACCAGGGGTTGCATGTCACTGCGGAAATCAAGTCCGTCAACAACAGGTACCTGAAACTCAGTGTTCGACTGCCTGATGCTGCGGCTCGTTTTGAAAGTGACGTGGAAAGACTGATCCGCTCGAAAGTCTCTCGAGGAACAGTCCAGCTGAGCGTACGGATCCGCTTTCCAGTCGGCCAGAGCGAACACCGCATCGATGAAAACGTACTGAGGAACTATCAGCTGCAGCTGAGCGCCATGGTGAATCACTCCGTCAGCGGGGCAGGCGAAGTATCGCTGCGAGACCTGCTCGCTCTGCCGGGGGTTGTCACCGAGAACGAACTGCCGGAAGATGTCGTCAATGCCGTGTGGCCAGCTGTGGAAATGGCCATCAACGGGGCTCTCGAACACTTCGATGATTTCCGACAACGCGAGGGAATTTCGATGCAGGCGGACCTGAGCCGCCAGTGTGAGGCGATCGAGGACCAGTTGCGTCAGGTATCCGAATCGGCCTCTCAGGTCATAAACGATTACCGAGATCGCCTTCTGGAACGGGTTCGTCGACTGATCAGCGAGACTCCGGCCAGGATTGATGACAACGATGTGATTCGGGAAGTTGCACTGTTCGCGGATAAGTGCGACATCAATGAGGAGATGACAAGGCTCCGAAGCCATATTGAACAGTTTCGGCGATTTCTGAGCGGCGAAACGTCTCAGGGCAGGAAACTGGAATTCATTGGTCAGGAGATGTTCCGTGAGATCAATACGATCGGTTCCAAAGCCAATCAGGTATCAGTTGCTCACTGTGTTGTGGAGATGAAGGCGGCGATCGAGCGAATCCGGGAAGTCCTGCAGAATGTGGAATAGTTGTTTTTTTGCGTTCCGACGTCTGAGCTGTTAAGCTCCGCACAGACCGTCGTGACGATTCAGAGACAGTGCGGGCCCCGCGGATCGATGTCAGACAGCCGAAAAAATCGTATTGTTGTACTTTCAGGCCCGAGTGGCAGCGGCAAAACAACGCTGGTGCGAAGACTGGTTGACGAATCGCCTGTACCGCTGATTAAGTCTGTTTCTGCCACAACCAGAAATCCGAGGCCTGCGGAAGTTCCGGGAGATGATTATCACTTTCTGACCGATGCGGATTTTCGAGACCGACTTCGAAAAGACGAGTTCATTGAGCACGCAGAAGTCTTTTCCTCAGGATTTCTTTACGGCACTCTGCGATCTGAGCTCGATCGAGCCTGGGCACGAAACGCTTGGGCATTTCTGGAGATTGATGTTCAGGGCGCCATGCAGGTGATTCAGAAGTACCCGGAAGCGATCACCATTTTTCTGAAAACACCGTCACCCGAAGAGTTCGAACGAAGGCTTCGTCATCGAGGCACTGAAACTGAGGAAAACATCAGGAAAAGGCTCGCCACGGCGGCAAAAGAAGTCGAGATGGCGAACCAATATCAGTATGTTGTCGTCAACGACCTGCTGGATCAGGCTGTGTCTGAGATCTGTGAGATTCTGAGAGTCGAAAATTCAAGGAGTTAACTGAAGATGCTGGATGAGTTCCGTGAAGATGACATCGTCCGAAAAGTCGGTGGCCGGTTCAAACTCTCAACCCTGGTCCAGAAGCGAATGGTTGCACTGAATCGTGGTGCGCGTGCTCTGGTGGATCTTCAGACCCGTGATCACATGCAGATCGTGGTTGCGGAGATTCTGCAGAACAAGATTTACCTCGACACATCCGGGAACGTGCAGGCAGCAGCCGACACTTCTGCTCAGGTTGATAAGCTCGGCGCACTTCTGGCAGACGATGGCGGCCCGGACCTGAGCGATATGTGAACCGTCAATGGCGGTGCCCGACTGGAACTTCCCGGGATCGCGCTGACTGGAATCCGGCTGGAGGAGTTTCACGTTGATCAGCGCAGAGCAACTCAGCATTGAGAACATTCCGGCAGGGCACTGAGCCATGGTATCTCCACTGAAAGGTCGCGAAATCCTGCTGGGAGTGACCGGTGGGATTGCAGCTTACAAATCTGCGGAGCTCTGCAGTCGACTCGTCCAGTCTGGCGCACTCGTTTCCGTAATCATGACGGAATCGGCGTGCCGATTCATTGGTGCAACCACGTTCGAGGCTCTCACCGGGAGGCCGGTTCACTCCGAGCAGTTTGAACCGAAGGAGCATTTCCGAGGGGAACATATCGGGCTGCCCCAACGAGCGGAGCTCATCGTGATCGCTCCAGCGACCGCGCAGACAATTGCACGGATCGCACACGGCATGGCCGACGACCTGCTCAGCACGGCTGTTCTGGTATCAACCTGTCCGAAAATCATTGCTCCCGCCATGAACTGTGACATGTGGAACGCCCCTGCCGTGAAACGCAACGTTGAACTGCTTCGAGCGGACCAGATCAAGATCGTGGATCCGGAAGATGGGTGGTTGAGCTGCGGACAAACCGGTCCGGGTCGAATGGCAGAACCGGCAAAGATCATTGATGCGATTCTGCACGAACTCAGAGATTTGAAGTCAAACTGAGTGGCGACATCCACTCTGCTTCAGCGAAAGACTCCGGGATGCAGATTCTGATTACCGCCGGCCCGACTCGAGAGTACATCGACGACGTTCGGTTTCTCTCCAATGCCAGCACCGGCCGGATGGGATACTCACTGGCAGCAGCGGCTATTCGCCGCGGGCACCGTGTGATCCTGGTGACAGGTCCCGTTGACATTCAGCCACCGGAAGGCTGTGAATGTCATCCAGTCCAGACAACGGATGAGCTTCGGCAGAAATGCCTTGAACTGTTTCCCGGCTGTGATGGAGTGATCGCGACAGCTGCCGTGTGTGACTATCGACCAGTCCGGCGAGTGGCAGGCAAAATCAGCAAAACAGGAAGTGCAATCACGCTGGAACTGATCGAAACGTCCGATGTGCTTGCTGAGCTTGGACAGCAGAAAGGTCATCGCTGGGTCGTCGGCTTTGCTCTGGAATCTCAGGATCCACGCAACAACGCCATGCGAAAACTTCGAATGAAGCAATGTGACCTGATCGTGCTCAACAACACTTCAGCTATTGGATCACTTACCAATCAGGTCGAAGTGCTTAATCCATTGGCCGAAACGGTGGCATCATACGAAGGCAGGAAAGAAGACGTCGCCGAGCAGCTGCTTGGCTTCATTGAAAGCTCATGCCGCGTTGACAATGTCAATCTCAGGTCACAGAACGAATGACCGATCGATCTGCCTGTGGCCGATCGACTCCGGGATACGGAAGGCTCTTCAGGCCTCGGAAGGAATCTGACTCCGACGGAGATCGACACCTGAGAGCAGGTATCCGTATTCATTTCCCATCGAACAACCGAGCAGGCGGACACCTATCTTTCCGCTGATCCATCGAACTGTCATCGCCAGCCTGCCACGGAATCCAGATTTCTGAACGGGCATCGAAACTGAATTGTGGACGGTTTCAAAGACGATCTCATCGCCCGTCTCAACAGCAGCGTCAGACTGAATACAGACGCCCCCTCGGGAATAATTCAGCACGACAGCTGGTGAAAACGAAGTACTGCCGTTCTTCTGAATCCGGCCATTGAAGCGGCTCTGGTATCGAATACTGCTTCGCTGAAGACCACCATCGTCCAGCAGCAGCTCTTCAGGAATCGGCCTGAGAGTCGCCAGACCAAACTGTGTCCTTGATGCAGACTTTTCTATCCAGTGGATGACACCGGAAACTTCAATATCGGAGACAAGATACTGAGACCCCCAGCAGAGCGTCACGATGTCCTTGACTTCGAGCCGCCCTGTGGTTTCAAACCGGATGTCGTAAGGAGACGATTCGAGAACCTGTCCGGAATAACGCGAGTGTCCGCAGCGAATAAATACCGGCACTCCCGCGGAGGCCGGCGGCGCGACCGGCAACGTCTGTCCCGCAGATCGACTTTTTGGAAACTGCAACATGATGACTCGTTCTGGGTTTGCTCTCGATGAGCGTTGGCACCTTGAGGGTAGGCAGACAACAGTTTCCAGAAATCTCCCACCCAACGAGTCAGACGCAAACGGCAGGGAATGCTGTTCATTCAAATTGCGGGATTCCCCTGCCTCGGTGCGTAGCGAGAATCAGGAGGTTCCAGACATCTGCCATTCCAGGACGACTAAAAATCGGGTTTTCCCTGGTCGTAAAAACCCGCAATCGCTCGGAAGTGAGATACCGTGAATTCTCGTTTCGAGACGACTGTTCATGCAATCAGACCCTGCCTGATCGGCCGGGATCCACATGCGGTAAACGGGGCAATTCCGGAACAGAGCTGACATCAGATCGGCAAATTCTGCCACTTCCCATGGATCCCGAGTCATCGATCAGCCGAAACACCCCTGAAAGCGTTGACTCAACGTCGGAACCAGAGGCCGCCCCGGAAAATGAACACATGATCATGCAGCGAATTCGGGATGACGATGAAAGCCGCTCACCGGACGGCGAGCCGATCCACAGCAACTCGGAAAATCTGCCGGAATCCGCACAGCGACGCAGCAATGGAACACATCCGGGACTGATGTATCGGTTTGTTCCCGCTGCACCTCGCGTCACGATACTCCGCCATGATCTGCAGCATGAGGTGAATCTTCGATCCCATCTGATGAGCGGATCAGAATCCCCGCGATTGCCTGATTCCATGGTTTCCGGGATTTACTTTGGATAATCCGTCACATCGAAAATGACGCTTCTTCGACTTTGATCGCTTGCGTCTGATGAGCGACGGCATTCGCCATTCTGGGCTCCCCCTGATCTGCCTGACTCACTTAGAATCCGCCGTCATCGTGGCAGCCGAACAAAGCTGAATACGCCTGCGAATTCGTTTGTTGAAGGGTGACTGTCCCGTTTTTGTCAGAGCCTCTCACATTAGTCCTGCTGTGATGGAGTTCATGGATGAACAAATCATCAACCTGTATCGCCGTCGTTTTGTTTCAGATTCTGGTAACGACATCCTTCGGGGATGAATCGGATTCGACAGCGTCTGCAGCTTCAGCGAGTGAAACCGTCACGACGGAAAGCGATACCGTTTATCGGCTGGCCTATCGATTTGCTGCTGGTCAGAAACTTAGTTTTCGGACGATCAAGACAGCAACAACCGAGGCGATGTGGCAGGAGAATCGCAAGACGGATGACACCGAAACAGAGGAGCATCGACGATTTACAGTCCATTCGGTGAAGGAATCGAAAGCGGCGGACATTTCGATGCAGTTCGAATATGTGCGACTGCAGAATCGCACCAATGGAGGCCCGTGGGAACGATTCGATACTCGGATGAAACCGTCTGAAATCCCTGCCGGGATGAGATCGATCGTGGAACAGCTCAAGGGCAAAGCACCGATTTTCTTTATTCAATCAGACGGATCATGCGGTATCACTGCCCCTCAGAAAAAAGATGCAGACCAGTATTCGTCGGAGAGTTTTCTGATCACACTGCCTGACCACGGAGTGAAGATCGGAGAATCATGGAGCCAGACTCAGCAGGCAAAGGTGCGACTGAATAAAGAGATCAGTCGTCAGATTGATATTCTGCAGACATACAGGCTTGTTTCCGTGCGAGACGGTATCGCGGAGATCTCTATGAACTCTTCGCTGAACGGGCCTTCGCTCAGCCCTCATGTCAGAGCTCAGCTGATTCAGTCGACACCGCGCGGTACGCTGCACTTCGACATGAATCAGGGAATCATGATTCGACGACAATGGCGTTTTGACCAGCTGGTCATCAATGCGATGGGAGAAAACACGGCACTTCGTTCGTTCGGAACCTACACGGACGAATACATCCCCGGGAACTCAGCAGACACTGAGATTCAGCCTGTCTCGGCGAAAGAATCAGGCGCCGGTGTGATCTCGGCTGGTGGAAAGCAGTCCGACGAAAAGACAACGCCGAAAACGGAATAGCCGGACAGAAGGAACAGAACGTTCGAACAGCAGACTGCGCCCCTGTGCCGCCCACCGAACTGAATTAGAGGTGGTTTCAAAACCGGGTCTGGCTCCCGTCGGAAAGAAAAAGCTCCTGCAGATGCGAGAGTGCCTGTCCCGGTTTTGAAATGCGTGTCGCCGGGTCCTCGAACTTCAATAAGATGGATGTTCGCTGACGGACGAGACCCCTGAACGCCTCGAGCTCCCCCGGATCCGGGACCATCAGGAGACACACATCACGACACGGACTCCAGATCAGCGCCTGAGGGTGAGTTACAGGCTTGCCGCCACCCGACCAGACCCGATTCATTTCATTCCTGATGCCGATCCGGTAGCATTTTTAGTGACAGATCGACGTATTCAGCTGAAATGACCATCGGAGGAATCTGTGTCAGAAATCGACGTCTACCGGGAATGGCTTGGAATTCCCGAGGGAGTTCGACCGCCGGATTATTACACGCTTCTTCGACTTGTGATGTTCGAAGATGACGTAGAGAAAGTTCGCGGCAACTACCGAAAACTCAATGCTCATGTCAGAAAGTATGCGACAGGACAATATCTTGTTCGTTCTCAGGAGCTGCTGAATGAGCTCGCGAAAGCGATGCTCTGCCTAACGGATCCTGACGGCAAAGCGGAATACGACGAAAGCCTCGGAAGAGAACCTCAGCAGACAGAATCCGACGGACCGGCCACAACGCTGACGTACCTCGTCTCTCAGGGGCTGATCAAGCGATCGCAGGTCGCTGAGATCGAAAAGTTTGCGGATGCTCGTGGGTTATCGCATCGCGATGCCGTTGTTCAGATGAAACTTGTTGAACCGCCCGACGCTGCGAAAGCGCTCGCAGCTGAGTTGCGAATGCCCTACGTGGATCCGGAAGATCTGCTTCCGGCGGATGATGTTCTGGACAAAGTCCCTCGTCGAATCGTCCGAAAGTACGCCTGCCTCCCGCTGTTCGAAGATCGAGGTCGGCTGCTGGTTGCCTGCATTGATGAACCTGATGTTCAGCTGGAAGATGAGATCCGACTGAGATTCGGGATTCCGATGCGAGCAGTACTTGCATTGCCTCGGAGCATCAATCAGGCGATTGCAAAACATTACGCTCCCGGCGTCAGAGAAGAATCTGAGTCTGCAGAGTCAGCATCGGACCACTCGAAGAACGCCGGCCCGCAGACAAAGGGCAAGCCAAAGGAAAAACCAAAGGAAAAGGCAGAGATCAAGAAGGCAGCACGCCGAGAGCCACTGACAGATCAGGAGCGATCTCAGCGGTTTCAGTACGGCCTTGTTGCCATCTGCTGGTCTGTGATCGGAACAATCGGCATCAGCTATCTGATCGTCGGTCATATCGGCATGATGCATTATGGAATCGCGGTGCTCGTCGGAGCCACGACAACAGGCATCCTCAAACTGACTTACTGGCGTTAAGCCGATCGCTGCAGAGCTCGAGACATACTGAAGGCCAAAAGAAAACACCGTGCGGCATTGAAGCGGCAAGGTGTTTTCCTCCGGCTTACATTCTGACCTGTTCGGTCAGAAATCAACTATTGTACTGTTCGTTGTGGGCGAAACAGATTCGAATGAGATGTGCGACATCGTCAGCTCTCATTTTATCGTTTATCCTCGCTCGATGAGCCTCCACAGTTTTTGCGCTGACGCCAAGCTCCTCAGCAATCTCGCGACTTGAAAGACCATCAACAACGAAATCAAGAACCTCTTTCTCGCGTCCCGTAAGACGACTGAGGCTTTTTTCAGTCTCGTCCAGCTCATCTGAAAACAGGTGAGTATCGACATCGTAATAGTAATTGTAAGACCGTTCGATCGCGGCGATCATTCGCTCTGCTGTCAATGGTTTGCAGAGAAAGTCGAACGCTCCATCCTTCATTGACTGCACGGCAGCCGGGACATCGGCATGTCCTGCGATCATCACCAGTGGAAGTTCGAAACCATCCTTCATCAGCTTCTGCTGAAGTTCAGGCCCAGTCATTCCGGGAAGGCGTATGTCGAGGATCAGAACCCCCGGTGTCGTTTCTCTGAAGTCACGATAGAACTCCATGGCTGTCATGTAATCACGGACGATGATCTTCTGCTCTGTCAGGGCGTTGACGAGTTCCGCCCGGACTTCCTGATCGTCCTCCACAAGAAACACTGTGAAAGGCTTCCGTTTGCGCGGCTGCTGAAACTCCGTAGGAGGAGGAGCTTTCCTTTCCACGCGCCGGATCGGCTTTCGCTTTCGCTGGATCATTCCGCTTTCTCCGAAAAAAGAACCTCCCTGTCGATCTTGTTTGAAAAAATGGACCTGCCGATCCGTCTCAGGCCCCAATCATGAATGATACCTCAGCGAGGTCTGATTTGCCTCAAATCCAAAGGAACAGCGGGCAAGTCTCCAGGAAAATCTCAGTTCCAGAAACCATACGACCGGACTGCAGCGTCACATTTCTTCAGCTGCAGACGGCGAACATGAGAACACCCGCCAGCCACGAACCGATGTCTCACACACAGCGTGGGCAACACAGGTAAACAGATTGATACTGCTTGATGCTGCCGTCGATCCGGCTCGCGCCGTCACGGTCACGAAAGTTACATTGACCCACCAGACGGTATCAGAGACGATTTCTGCGGAGATACCGGAAACACTTCCTGTCAGGCACCGCATTTGCTTGTCTCCCAGAAATCCGGACGTCTGCGACAGTTTCATCCGAATAGATGACTTCACCATGCGATATCCCGGTGTTACCGCACTCAGAAGCTGCGTGGCTGCCACAGCACTCGCCGCGATCCTGACGTGCGGGCATGCAGCGGAACCGACCTCTGAATGGCCAGTCAGACATCAGTTCGATCATTTCGAGATTTACTCCGAATTCGCTCCGGACATTCCACGAATCCGCCGCGAAATCGAGGACGTTCAGAGTGAAGTCACCAGACTCACGGGAATCAGAAGCAGCTCAGAGAAAACACAGATCATGCTGTTTTCGAATCACCGAGCTTACGTTCGTTACCTTGGCGACGATCTTCCCGACGCGAGGAATCGCAAGGCGATCTTTTATCGCAACGGGGATGTCTCACAGATCTACCTGTTCCGAAGCAGCGATCTCTTCCGGGATCTGAGGCATGAACTGACACACGTCGTCCTTCACCAGAGACTTCCGTTTATTCCACTCTGGATCGACGAAGGCCTCGCGGAAGTCATCGAAGCTTCTGCGGAGGAAAGATCCCGAGATCCCCGCGTCTCCAGTGTACGCTGGAGATCTCGACTTGGAGGTATCCGGTCACTCACCGGCCTCGAAAACATTGCGTCGGCAGGAGAGATGACTGCGGACGACTATCGGGACAGCTGGTCGTGGGTTTTCTACCTGCTGCATGAATCTGCGGAAACGCAGAAGATCCTTCGGACATACCTTCAGGCCATCGAATCCGGCGAAGCGCCGGGGTCGTTTCGGCAGTTTCTGCTGGAACGAGACCCGACAGCAGAGAAACGAATAAACTCCTATTTCAGGAAAGTTCGTTTTTAGCTAATTTCAGTTAAAGATTCGCCGTCACCAGAACTGCCAACTGAAGGAAACCACGGATGACATCCTTTCCAATATCTCCAGCCCGAATACTGACATTAATGCTGCTGACGACTCTTGTTGTTCCTCAGGCAGCCTACACTGCGGAAAGCGAGTCTTCGTCGAAAAGCGTTGCGAATCAGAACGCAGTCAGAGACGTGGTGATCAACGCTGATTCCTCCATGCAGGCTCAGATCGTAGACATCACAGGCAATCCGCGATCAGGCGAGAAAGTCACAATCTACTTTCAGAATAAGCCAGTCGCGTCGGCTACCAGTAACGACAAGGGGATCGTAACGTTCACGGGAGTTCGCTCAGGCCCCCATGTCATCGCGAGTACCAATGGCGTGCTTGCGTGCCGATTCTGGAAATCCGACACGGCCCCGCCGTCAGCCGTTCAGATACCGGCAGTTGTCGATGACGCAGAAATCATCCGTGGTCAGCTTGGTGGATTCAACCTGCCAATGGTCGTGTTCGGCGGTGCCGCAATCGCAGCGACTGTGATCGGTGTCGGAGCACAGAACGACGCTGATGATGCACAGGCTGCCAATGCTGCGCTGCGAGCACGAGTGGAAGCGCTCGAAGCGGCAAGCCCGTGAAAACATGACGAAGCCTTGCCAGAGTCACTTCATGTGATGAGATGATCAACAAAGTGATTTGATAACATACGGTAACACAGAGATCGCAGATACCTGAAAGATCCGGGCAGGACCTGAGTCCGTGCACCGGATCTTTTCGTTGAACACTCAGGAATGGAGTTCGAAGATCGCTTCCACTTCAACTGGCACATTCCTCGGCAAAGTCCCCATGCCGACAGCACTTCGGGCAGCTTTCCCTGCTTCTCCGAAGATTTCAACCATCAGCCCGCTGAAGCCATTCATGACTTCCGGATGATTCGGAAAGTCGGGGGTGCTGTTGACCATTCCGAGCACTTTCACTGCTCGCTTGATTCGGTCGAGGCTCCCCAGTGACGCCTTCAGAGTCGCCAGCATGGTCAGACCAGTGGAACGAGCGGCTGCAGCGCCCTGTTCCTGAGTCAGATCTGCACCAACACGCCCGGTGAGAAATTTTCCATCCGGACCAAAGGGAACCTGGCCGGAAACGTAAGCCATTCGATCGACGACAACAACCGGTGAATAGATTCCTCCGGCCGGCGGGGCTGGAGGCAGAGTGATTCCCAGTTCCTTCAGTCTTGCTTCAATGCTCATTACAAACTTTCCGTAAGTCGCTTTTGGTTTCTGAGATTTCACACATTCCAGATCAACATCAACGCCGCTGGCAGGGGAATCACCGAAGAGCGTTCCCACCGGCACCGCCCTTGAACTTTCCGGTTGAGTCAAAGAACTGCACGAACCCGACCCCATTCTCAGGCGACTTGCCGGCATTCATGATGAGGGAATGATCGGAATTATACATTTCAAGCACCGGTTCATTCGTCTCATTGCAATAAATCGCAGCCCGCTCTTTTCCACTGGCATCCACAATCACGAGTTTCTCCGTGGTGACTGTTTTCGCCTGAATCATGTCGTTCGCAGCAGCCCCAAGGAGAAACGATAGAGGTGCCAGAATGAAGAGACCTGCGAGGAGCTTCCTGAATTTGCTTTCCAGGCAAGTAATGCGAGCGTCATCCGGAGCTGTCGGGCAGTTCATGGTTCGTTCCTGTCGTTACTGAGTGTTGTTGCCACCGAAATCACAATGATCTCACGGGATCGTACTCGCTGAGGCCTGCGATGGAAGGCTGCGGGCACTCCGTCGGTATTGACTGTGGCTGATTTCCAATTTCGGACGCAGATCATATGATGTCTGTGCTGCCCGCTGATTGCAACAGACAGTGACGCAGACCACGATCAGTCAGAACCCACGACATACTGTCGGACGAGAACTCGTAGATCCACTGGCGCCGCCAGCCGTGAGCATCGGCTTTCTTATCAGCAGACGTCGCAGGCAACAGTCACGTTCTGTGCAGGAGAAACTGATAATGATGACGACCATTCGTTTCAGTGTGGCAATGTCTGAGACTCTGGCACAGATGAACCCAGGGCGTTCGTCCGGACTGAGCTTCTCTCAGATGCTTTTCGCCGGCGGAGCTGTGATTACGGGCTTCCTGCTGATGATTTTTTTCATCATCTTTGCCTCCGTCGCGTCCCTGTGGTTTCGAGCCTTCATGTCGGGTGCCGGAATCGGCCCGCTTCAGATGGTTGTCATGAAACTCAAGAAGGTCAACCCTCATATCATCGTTGACAGCCGCATTATGGCCGTTCAGGCAGGCCTCAGCAGCATCTCAACCAATGCAATGGAATCTCACTACCTTGCCGGCGGAAACGTACCAACTGTTGTGCGATCGCTGATCGCAGCTCATCGCGCAAGCATTGAACTGGACTGGAACACCGCGTCGGCAATTGATCTGGCCGGCCGTAACGTTCTGGAAGCCGTTCAGACCAGCGTGAACACCAAAGTCATTGATTGCCCTGATCCGGGTCGTACCGGACGGTCAACGCTCGATGGTGTCGCAAAGGACGGTATTCAGCTCAAGGCCAAGGCCCGAGTCACTGTCCGTACCAATCTGAGTCAGCTCATCGGCGGAGCAACCGAGGAAACAATCATTGCTCGGGTCGGTGAGGGCATCGTATCAGCAATCGGTTCGTCTGAAACTCACAAAGAAGTACTTGCCAACCCGATGATGATTGCGAGAACGGTGCTGAATAAAGGACTGGATTCTCAGACTGCGTACGCAATTGTTTCGATCGATATTGCTGACATTGACGTTGGTGACAATGTCGGAGCTCGCCTGCAGGCAGATCAGGCGGAAGCGGACGTCCGCATTGCCAGAGCGAAAGCAGAAGAAAGTCGCGCGGCAGCTGTGGCTCAGGAACAGGAAATGCGTGCTCTGACACAGGAAAATCAGGCCAAAGTGGTACTTGCCGAAGCCCAGATCCCGAAGTCCATGGCAGCAGCTTACCGCAGCGGAAACCTTCGGTCGACTTCACGAAATTCCTGAGCCTCATTTAAGAAAAGACCTGACATTTCTGCATTTCTGTTTGCGACTGCGGCAAAGACGTCATGAATCCCTGAGCTCCCCTGAAACCTACAATCCGGGGGTTTGTAACGGGATTTCCGTCGGGCATGAGGTTCTGAGAATCCACTACTTGAGTATTGCGGTTCTGAGTCGTAAACTATTTTGGCCAGAAAACAGGGAAGCGGTTTTTCTGGAATTTCCAGTCAGCTGCATGGATTCAGGAAGAACCCGCAGAACAGTGCCTGTGTACCGGCGATGATTTCCCGGGAGTCCTCAGCAATGGACAGTTTCCTGCAGATCGAACTCACCACTCACGAGCGAGATATCCTGCTCCGCGGGCTAAGGTATGTGCGAAGTGCAATCATGCTCGAACAACGTGAGCCTTCTGTCAATGATCGGCTTCGTCGCTCGGAACAGCTCGAGCAGGTGATTGATCTCTCACAGCGACTGGAATCAACAGACCCGCTGAATGCATCAGTCTGAATTCCTGCAGAAGAACAGTTCTGACCCGACATGCGTTATCAACACGTCTGCATTGAATCGGTGGCTCACACAGTTCCGCCGCATGAAGTCACATCAGACGAGATTGAGCAGCAGCTGAAGCCGGTGTATGAACGACTGGGCCTTCCTTTCGGTCGCCTGGAACTGATGACGGGCATCTCCAGCCGCAGGTTCTTCAGCGCCGGAACAAAACCCGGTGAGATCAGTGTTCAGACGGCTCGGGATGCGATTGAACAATCGGGACTCGGGGCCCACGAATTCGGAGCTCTGATTCACGGATCCGTCTGTCGAGATCAGATGGAACCAGCAACTGCAGCCGGTGTCCATGCTCGACTCGGCCTTCCGGCCAATTCAATGGTGCTGGACGTCAGCAACGCCTGCCTCGGACTGCTGAACGGCATGCTCATGATTGCCGACCTGATCGAACTGGGACGAATCAGAGCCGGCATCGTTGTGGGAACGGAAACCGGGCGATCGCTCGTGGAAGCGACAATTGATTCGCTGCTGAAAGATTCCCGGCTGACACGACAGACGATTAAACCGGCATTTGCGTCACTGACAATCGGATCGGGATCCGCAGCAGTTGTACTTTGCGATCGAAAACTCAGTCGCACCGGGATGCAGCTGCTGGGCGGTCATGTACTTTCAGACACATCAGCTCATGATCTCTGTGCCGGTGGCATCTCGGCGGAAAGTTCGGATCACCGTCCACTCATGCAGACGGACTCGGAAGGACT
Source organism: Planctomyces sp. (assembly GCA_046345315.1). GTDB lineage: Bacteria > Planctomycetota > Planctomycetia > Planctomycetales > Planctomycetaceae > F1-80-MAGs062. The sequence continues at coordinate 67,700 of JBKDKA010000042.1, read as the reverse complement.
ACTGCACGCCGGCATTGCACTGGCGGAGAAAAACTGGGAACAGACTCGAAGAACTCTGGGATGGAAAAATGAGGATGTTCATCGTGTTTTCACACATCAGGTCGGAAAACAACATCGCAGCATGCTGCTGGAACGCCTGAAACTTGACCCGGCGCTGGATTTTCCGACCGTTGAACAGTTCGGTAATACCGGAGCAGCAGCTCTGCCCATGGCGTTTTCAATGGGACTGAAGTCTCATCCTCCGGCGCCTGACACAAACATCGCTCTTCTCGGGATCGGCAGCGGGCTGAACTCCATCATGCTGGGCGTGACGTGTCGCTGAGCCCGCATTCTCAGGTTTCGGTGCCTCGGCTTCCGGGTTTCTCTGCGCCCGTCATCGCACTACAATCCGCCGCTCTGAAATCTGCCTGCCGGTTCGCAGTGCAGCCTCCTGTCCTTCCCCCTGCTGTTTCACGCGGACTGTAAATTATGGAAGCCGGAATTGTCGGGCTGCCGAACGTGGGCAAAAGTACTCTCTTCAACGCGCTCACCTGCTCTGCGCTGGCGCAGAGTGCGAACTACCCGTTCTGCACCATTGAACCGAACGAAGGAATCATCAGCGTTCCGGACGATCGGCTGAATCGCATCACGAAACACATTCCGCCTCAGAAGGTCATCCCGGCCATCCTGAAGCTGGTCGATATCGCCGGTATCGTCAAGGGTGCCAGTGAAGGTGAAGGCCTCGGCAACAAGTTTCTGAGCCACATCCGTGAAGTGGATGCCATCCTTCAGGTAGTACGATGTTTTACCGATCCGGATGTCATCCATGTCGGGGGTAAGGTCGCACCCCTCTCTGATATTGAAGTCATTGAGACTGAACTTCTTCTGGCGGATATGCAAACGCTGGAGAACGCGATCCCCAAAGCGCAGCGTGCCGCACGCGGTGGTGATAAAGATGCGAAAATGCGCGCCGAGGTCATGGAAAAATGCCTCGTCCGCGTCAATGAAGGTCACCCCCTGAGATCCGGAACCTGGACCGACGACGAAACGACCGTGCTGCGAACACTCGGACTGATGACAGCAAAGCCGATCCTGTTTGTTGCCAACGTCGATGAGAACGATCTTCAGGGGGAGAGCACCGTCGTCAGAGAAGTCCGAGACTATGCAGCAAAGGCGGGCGCCTCTGTCGTCCCTGTCTGCGCAAAACTGGAAGCGGAGCTTGCTGAACTTGACGCTGCGGACCGTGAGGAGATGCTGCAGTCTGTCGGACTGAAGGAACCGGCGCTCGGAGCTGTCGCGCGAGCAACCTATCGCACACTCGGACTTCAGAGTTACTTCACGGCCGGTGAGAAGGAAGTTCGAGCCTGGACGATACCGATTGGAGCAACGGCACCACAGGCAGCAGGCGTTATCCACAGCGATTTTGAACGCGGCTTCATCCGCTGCGAAGTCTATACACTGGAAGATCTCGAAACCTATCGCTCCGAAAAAGACATTCGGGCGGCGGGAAAGCTGAGAGTTGAAGGGAAGACTTACGTCATGCAGGATGGAGACATCTGTCACTTCCTGTTCAACGTCTGATCGTCTGGATACCTCCGATAACAGCGGTTACCGCATTCTCCGTCTGCAGTCGGCGCCAGAAGATCGGCATCGACCGCACAACCGATGCGTTCCGAAAAAGTGCATCGACTCCTTCAACCGAGATAACAGTCACAGTTTCCGACTGATGCACTTCGGAAACACGGTGCGATTTTCTGTTCAGCGCATCCATCAACATCCTGACCTAGGTTTCATCGCAGGACCTCAACCGTCCAGAAAAAGCTGTGAAACCAACCAGACACCGGCATCACCTGCAGTGCCCGGCACCGGAAGTTGTCAGACGATGCAAACGGATTCCGATATCGGCGGAATAAGCGCCCATTCAGCAGGAAGCACACCTGCTCGAATCCTCATTGTCGACGATGAACGTACCAACAGAGAAATTCTTTCGAGCCTGCTCCGCCGGAATGGCTACTCAACAACGGCTGTGGAATCGGGTGAGGCCGCAGTCCGACTGACGAATGAGCAGACATTCGATGCGGTCATGCTCGATCTGGTCATGCCGGGCATGGATGGATTTGAGTGCCTTCGGACGATTCGTGAACGCTTCTCTCCGACAGAGCTTCCTGTCGTCATTGTCACCGCTGAATCAGAACGAGATCGAATTGTCTCGGCATTTCGAATCGGCGCGAACGATTACGTCACTAAGCCGATCGACCGCGACATTACCCTCGCAAGAATAGCCGCGCACGCACGGCTCCGATCAATGACGCAGGCACTTCGTGAAAGCGAAGAACGCTATGCTCTTGCAGCGCGGGGCTCCAACGACGGGCTGTGGGACTGGAACCTGCTGCTCGACGAAGTCTATTACTCCGATCGATGGAAAGCGATGCTCGGGATTGAAGAGAATGGCCTCGAGAGAACTCCGGCGACATGGATCAGTCGCATCCATCCGGAAGATGTCTCCGGTTTTCTGGAGACGATGTGCGGCCGAGTCAGTTCAGGTGTCACGCACCTCGAACGCGAACTGCGAATGCTTCATCGCGACGGAGCCTACCGCTGGATGCTCTGCCGAGGCGTCTACGTGCGAAATCGCGAAGGTCTGGTTTATCGAATGGCTGGTTCTCTGACGGACATTACCGAAGGAAAAGTCGGTGACCCGCTCACGGGACTTCCCAATCGTCTTCTGTTCGTGGATCGTCTGGAACGCACGATTGAACGAGCTCGCCGTCTCGGACGGGGTGACTTCGCCGTTCTGTTTCTGGACCTCGACAAGTTCAAACTCATCAACGACAGCTATGGACATCAGGCAGGTGACCGACTGCTGATCGAAGTTGCTCGCCGCCTCGAAACAAGCATCCGGTGCGCTGACACACTTTCACGAACAATCTGCCGAACCACGGTAGCGCGTCATGCAGGTGATGAATTCACGGTTCTGCTGGAAAGCATTTCGTCGCGAGAAGACGCCGATTCCGTCGCTGACCGGATTATCCAGGCATTCGCAACACCCGTTGAACTGGATTCCGTCAGCGTGTTTCCGACATTCAGCATCGGAATTGCACTCGGCAATCATGAAACGTTATGCGCTGAGGATCTGATGCGGGAAGCTGACACGGCGATGTATCATGCCAAGTCAGAAGGACGCAATCAGCGAAAGCGGTTCGAACACGGCATGCAGGAAAAAGCAGCTCAGCGACTGGCTCTGGAACAGGACCTGCGGCGAGCCCTGAATTCGGAAGAATTCTTCCTGCAGTATCAGCCGATCATTGAACTCGCCTCAGGAAATGTCACTGGTTTCGAAACACTTGTCCGATGGCAGCATCCGGAACGCGGAGTTGTCTCACCGCTCGCATTCATCCGCACAGCCGAAGAGATGGGACTGATTGTGCCGCTCGGCTACTGGATTCTGGAACAGGCCTGTCGACAGGCGGCCCTCTGGCAGACGGAATTCCCCAGACATCGCTATCCGATGGTCAGTGTGAACTGTTCGGTACTTCAGCTCTACCATCCCGAGTTCATCGATCGAGTCGTCGAGATTCTGCATCGAACAGGTGCGGATGCTCAGGGTATCTGCATCGAAGTGACTGAAAGCACACTGATGGATCGGCCGGACGCGATCCGTCCGGTACTTCTGGCACTTCGCGACATCGGCATTCAGATCAGCGTGGATGATTTCGGTACTGGTTACTCGTCTCTCGCGTATCTGCATCGTTTCCCGCTGGACTCACTGAAGATCGACCGATCCTTCGTCAGCACTCTGCAGCTCAGTGGAGAAAGCTCCGAAATCATTCGCTCCATCATCAGTCTGGCGCACGGACTGAACCTTGCCGTTGTCGCAGAGGGACTGGAAACGGAACAGCAGCGCGAGACACTCCGCCAGCTCGGAGCGACTCACGCACAGGGATATCTGATCTCACCAGCGATGAATGCTCCGGCTGCGGCGAGATTTGCGCTGGATCAGCTGGCAGGCACTTTGCGTAATGACACGGGCCGACGTCCCACCAGCGTCAATCAGCCGATTCCCATGGACCCGACATCAATCCCCTGTGCAGTTTGAGAGCTCTCTGAAATACTCATCTCTTTCCTGAAACGCGATCGCGCGTCATCGGGATGGACTCTGATTCGGAAACCGAGTGATGCCAGGCACGATTCTGACCTATCGAATTGACCTCTGCGTTTTCGTGCTGCTGAACATCGCAATCTGCATTTATGCATATCTGCGCATCCTTCGTCGCGTCCTGTCTCCAAAGACGTCACGTCGAGTCTTCTTCGGCATTATGTTTCTGACGGGCGTTGTCGCCGTAACGGCCCATTACGTCGGCGAAACTCAGCGGATGAGACTGCAGAAAACCATTGAAGCATTCGCCCCGACCTATGCGCTGGAATTTGAGGATTCCGGGCACGAACTGCTTCCGAACAGCGTGTCTGAAGATGACGCGCGCTATCTATCACTGATCGAACGACAGAAGAAATGGCTCTCGACCAATCCAGCGATCAACGATATCTACACGATGCGAAAGAACGCCTCCGGAGAAGTGATTCTGCTGGTGGATTCAGAAACAGACTACAATCACGACGGAACGATCTCCGGTGCAGAGGAAATGAGAACTTCGCCGGGAGAAGTCTACACGGCTCCCACAAAAGAACTGCTTCAGGCCTTTGAAGGCCAACAGACATTCGATTCAGTACCAGTCGGAGACAGGTGGGGAGTCTGGGTCAGTGCGTTCGCTCCGCTGCACAACCGCGCCGGAAAGGTTGAAGCGGTCGTCGGACTTAATTTCTCCGCACATGACTGGATTCGATCGATCCTCCTTGCACGAGCTGCCGCACTCGGACCCGGAATGACAGTGATTCTGGGTTCTCTGATGTTCACCATCGTCTCTGCCATTCTGAAATTCGAACTCGAAGAACGCAGGCATGCTGCAGAAGAGCTTCAGCAGCATGCGGACAATCTGAAATCAGCAAATGCGGAACTTGCTGCTGCGCGAGATTCAGCTCAGAGTGCCAGCCGCGCGAAGAGCGAATTTCTGGCAAACATGAGTCATGAAATCCGCACTCCGATGAACGGCATTATTGGTCTGACAGAACTTATCCTGAAGACTCAGCTCACTCAGGAGCAGCGTCGCCACATGGAACTGGTTCAGACTTCGGCAGATGCACTGATGACGGTCCTGAATGACATTCTGGATTTCTCAAAGATTGAGGCCAACAAGCTGACGCTGGATCCCCACGAATTTGATCTTCGAGACATGCTCGGGGATACGATGAAGCTTTTCGGGCTGCGAGCCCATCATCGTGGTGTTGAACTGGCGTTTCGAATTCCACCCGAAATCCCGGATGTGCTGATTGCGGACTCCGGACGAATTCGGCAGGTTCTCGTCAACCTCGTGGGCAATGCCGTCAAGTTTACACATGAAGGAGAGATCGTCGTTTCCGTGGATCAGCAGCGTGAAGCGGATGGTCGGGTGGAACTGAAGTTCTGCGTCCGCGACACGGGCATCGGAATCGCACCGGATAAGCTTCGACAGATCTTCGAACCATTCGTTCAGGCAGATACCTCTACAACGCGGAGATACGGTGGCACCGGTCTTGGTCTGACCATCGTCAAGCGTCTCATCGAGATGATGGAAGGACAGATTGACATCCAGAGCTCCTGTGGTGAAGGCACAACCATCACGTTCACCGTCAAATGCACTGTCGCAGACGAACACTCCGAAAAACGCGCCAACGTGGAGTTTGTGATTCCGGAAAATGTCCGAATTCTTGTGGTCGACGACAACGCCACCAATCGGCTCATTCTGGAAGAGATGCTGCGCTCATGGAAAGTGGACTGCACCGCGGTCAGTCATGGAAGCGAAGTCATTCCGGAACTGGAAAAGGCGTTGGCAAAAAAACGCCCGTACCAAATGGTGCTGACGGACCTCCAGATGCCTGATATCGATGGCTTCGCAGTCGCAGAAAAGATCCGGAACCATCACTCACTTCGGCAGACTTCAATCATCATGCTGAGTTCCGTGGATGCCGTGAACCACCCGGAGCGATGTTCAGAGCTGACGCTGGGTGCTTATCTGACAAAACCGGCAAAACAGTCCGAACTTCTGGAAACGATCGTGCAGGTCTTCCAGTCTCACTCGAAAAACAATCTCTCATCGCACGGACACACAGCCACTGAAGTCGCATTACCTTCTCAGCGTCCCCAGGTACTCAGGAACAAGTATCGGATTCTGGTCGCAGAAGATAACTTCGTGAATCAGCAGCTGATGCTTCGAATTCTTCAGAAGGATGGCCACGAAGTCATCGTTGCAAACCATGGAGAAGAAGCGGTCCGGATTCTTTCCGAGACAACGGTCGACGTCGTCCTGATGGATGTTCAGATGCCGCATCTCGATGGCTACGAAGCCACGGCACGCATCCGCGAGATGGCTCTGCGAAGTCGCGGCGGCTTCAGTATTCCCATTATCGCACTGACCGCCAACGCGATGAAGGGCGATCGAGAAAAGTGCCTCGAAGCCGGAATGGATGACTATGTCACGAAACCAATCAACTTCTCGACACTCTTTGAAACGATTGCGGAAGTTCTTGCGAAACACGAAGCCGACGACGACAGCAGTCCGACTTCAGTGCATGATTCTCTCGAAACAGCAGAGGATGGCGTGAATCATGAGAGACCGGTCGTGTTCGACAGCCAGTCACTCATGGAACGAGTCGACGGCGACCTCGACCTGATCGGCATCCTCGCGGAATCATTCCGAGAGGATGGCTCCAGAAGCCTCAATCAGCTGCGAACTGCTCTGGAACATCAGGATCGGAAGGCAGCAGCCAAAGCAGCCCACACTCTGAAAGGAACGGCCGGCAATCTGAGCGGGCTTCGAATGGCCGATCTGGCTTTCCGGCTCGAACAGGCCATCTGTTCCGAGAACCATCCCGGCACTGAAAGCCTGCTGGAAATTCTCGAAGAATCCTTTCGTGAACTTCAGTCTGAGATTTCTGAATTCGCCTCGCGAAACACTCAGACATAACGTCTCGACGTTCTCATGGATGAACACTGAGTCACTTCAGTGCAACCGGTCTGCATTTCTGCACATGCCACCGGGCCTGTACGTCCGCGTCCATCATGATCGTGCGAAAAACATGATCGTGCGTAAAATGATCGTTCCTGAAGCTTTGTCGCTCTTGACGATCGAAACCGCCGAAATAATTGAAACCGGCTGGCGTGCTCGTGTAGGATGAGAGTCCGCGTCACGTGATCTCTGTGCCCTGCCCCGAACATTTTCCCGCCAGCGGTGATTCATGATGGCTGAAGCACTACTCCGTCGTCTGACGATCCCGCTGTTGATGACCCTGATCAGCAGCCTCACAGAATCCACAGTACTTGCGGCGGACGATGCCAGTGCAGTCTTCTTCGAACAGAGTGTCCGGCCGATTCTGAAAGAACACTGCTGGCATTGTCACGGAGAAGATGGACGTACCGAGGCGCAGCTGGATGCGCGTCTCACACGACTGCTTTTGAAGGGCGGCGAATCAGGGCCGTCGATTGAAGCAGGCAGCCACAAGACGAGCCTGCTGTATCAGCGAGTTTCCAGTGGTGAGATGCCACCCGGAAAGAAGAAACTCTCCGCGGATCAGCTGGCCGTGATCGCCCGATGGATTGACGAGGGAGCTCGGACGCGACGTCCGGAGCCGGAGCAGATCGCATCTGACAGTTTATTCACAGACGAAGATCGCAATCACTGGGCATTTCAGCCAATTACCAGGCCTCCGGCACCAGCGCACGACGACACTCGGGATAACAGCAATCCGATTGATGCATTTGTTCTGGAAAAGCTTAAAACGAAAGGCATCAGCTTCAGCGAGCGAGCTTCGAAAGAAGTGCTGATCCGGCGAGCCAGTTTCGATCTGACCGGCCTTCCACCGGAACCGGAGGCCGTGGAAGCATTCTGTTCATCCGACGATGAAGATGCATGGCCGAAGCTGATCGATTCCATGCTCGAATCGCCGCACTACGGAGAACGCTGGGGGCGACACTGGCTGGATATCGCCGGCTACGCGGACAGCGATGGTTACTCTGAAGCCGATTCAGTTCGTCCATGGGCATGGAAGTATCGCGACTATGTGATTCGGTCATTCAATTCGGATAAACCCTGGGATCAGTTCGTTCTGGAACAGATAGCCGGAGACGAACTCACCAGTCCGCCCTGGCAAAACCTGACTGCTGAACAGGCTGATCAGCTGACTGCAACGGGCTTTCTGAGAATGGGGCCGGACGGTACAGCAGATTCCGCAGTTGACCAGAACGTTGCGAGAAACGAAGTCGTTGCTGACACGATTCGCATTGTCTCCACATCGCTGCTTGGGCTCAGCGTCGGTTGTGCTCAGTGCCACGAACATCGTTACGATCCGATCACGCACGAAGATTATTATCGGCTTCGAGCCATCTTCGAGCCGGCCTATGACTGGCAGAACTGGCGAGGTCCGTCAAATCGCCTTCTGTCAATGTGGTCAGAGGAAACTCGCGGAAAAGCAGCAGAGATTGATCAGGAACTCAGCAAAGTGAGTTCTGAGAGGACGGCGGAACTCGACGTCATCGTCAAGGAAGTCTTTGAGCGAGAGCTTCAGAAACTTCCGTCGGATCTGCAGGAGCCAGCACGAACGGCCCGAGTAACACCCGCTGACAAACAGACGGAGGAACAGAAACAACTCATTCGTGAATATCCGTTTCTCAACGTGGATCGTGGCTCGGTTTATCTTTACGTTGCCGAGCGCATCAATGCATTCAACGCCATGTGGGACAAGAAGACCGAAGAAGTCAAAAGCCGCCGCCCTCCTGAGGACCTCGTCATGTGTCTGACGGAGGTTCCGGGACAGATTCCTGTAACGCGAGTCTTCTCACGAGGAGACTACCGAACACCGGCTCAGGATGTACTGCCCGGTGAGCTTGCGATACTGAACCCGCCCGGTCACGAAATCCCGTCTGACGATCCGAACCTGCCGACATCCGGTCGTCGCCTTGCCTATGCAAAATACCTGACGAGCGGACGTCATCCGCTTCTGGCTCGAGTTCTTGTGAATCGGTTCTGGCTGCATCACTTCGGCAGAGGACTGGTTGACACTCCGGCAGATTTCGGAGTGAAGGGCGAACCTCCGACGCACCCGGAACTACTCGACTGGCTGGCCGCCGAATTCATGTCTTCCGGCTGGTCTCTGAAGAAAATGCACCGCCTGATTCTGACTTCTGAGGCGTGGCGTCAGTCTTCGACTCGCCGACCGGAGCTCGAAATGACCGATCCTGACAATCGATGGCTGGGACGCATGTCTGTTCGTCGGCTGGAAGCTGAGGTTGTCAGAGATGCAACACTTCTGGTCAGCGGTCAGCTGACTCGAAAGCCATATGGGCCTGCTGTCCCGGTGAGTCCGGATGATGTCGGGCAGATCGTGCTTGGTGCCGACACACGAGACTCCGCAGGCCGTCCTACCGGTGCCGTAGTGCCGCCGGGAGAAGACGCATTCCGCAGGAGCATCTACGTTCAGGTACGACGTACGATGCCACTGGGAGTTCTGGAGCCTTTTGACTTTCCGGCGATGACACCGAACTGTGAGCGAAGGCCATCATCAACGACTCCGTCCCAGTCACTGATGATGCTCAACAACCCCTTCACGCAGACGTCGGCACAGCGACTTGCAGACCGTCTGAAAAAAGAAGCCGGCGAATCTCCGGACGCTCAAATTCGACGCGCGTGGAAGATCGTTTTCGGGAAGATGCCATCCGCCACTGACATTGACACTGCACTGAAGTTTCTTTCTGCCCCAGCGGATCCCTCCTCTGAGACTCCGGATCCGAATTCTCTGGTGCACTATTGCCATGCCCTGCTGAGCTCAAACGGATTTCTCTATGTCGACTGAATCAGCCGAGTCTCCGCGTCTGACGGCGTTGTCGCAACCGATCACACGTCATTCCCATTACACCCGGCGCCACTGGGTCGCGCAGAGTGCATTCAGTCTGGCAGGTCCGGCACTGGCATGGCTGCAGCAGAACGCAGCCTCGGCGGAGATACCAAAACCCTTACTGGAGAAACCGTCCTACGATCTCCGACCAAAGTTGCCTCAACAGGATCCACAGGCAACAGCAATGATCTCCATGTTCATGCAGGGTGGGCCCAGCCATATCGACCTGTTTGACCCGAAACCGGAACTGACAAAGCGGCATTTGAAAACGTACACCGGTGAAATTCAGTATGACAACGCCGGAGAAGCCAGCAGCAGACTGTTTGGCAGCCCATGGAAGTTTCGTCACCACGGTCAGTGCGGGATGGAATTGAGCGAACTGCTGCCACATCTGGGGACCGTCGCAGACGACATCTGCCTCGTCCGTTCGATGCACACAGGAGTCAATAACCACGGTGAGTCCATCAATGCCATGAACACGGGGAGGCAGCTGCGAGGACGACCATCGCTCGGATCATGGCTCACCTACGCGCTCGGCACTGAATCACAGAATCTTCCTGCATTCATGGTGCTTACCGATCCGGGTGGACTTCCGGTGCTTGGTGTCGAGAACTGGCAGAATGGCTGGCTGCCGGCAATCTATCAGGGCACTGTTGTCCGGCCGCAGGAACCCCGAATCCTCAATCTGGAACCTCCGGACAATCTGCGAGGACGACCACAGCAGCGCATCCTTCAGCTGCTCAGGGACGTGAATTCTCGACATCTCGAAGAACACCGTGGGGAACTGGAACTGGAAGCGCGAATTCAGAGCTATGAACTGGCAGCCAGAATGCAGATTGCAGCCACTGATGCGCTTGATCTGACTCAGGAGAGCCAGACTGTGCACCGAATGTACGGGCTCGATGATCCCGTGACAAAAGACTACGGAGCAAGGTGCCTGATCGCGAGACGACTGGTCGAACGAGGCGTTCGATTTGTCCAGATTCATACAGGAAATCAGACCTGGGATCATCATGGCGGTATTGCCACATCACTGCCGGACATCTGTAGAAAGACGGACAAACCAGCCGCTGCACTCGTGCAGGATCTTCGCCAAAGCGGCCTTCTGGAAACGACCCTGCTCCATTGGGGCGGTGAGATGGGGAGACTGCCGGTCATCCAGAACGAAAAGAACATCGGTCGCGATCATAACACCTGGGGATTCAGCTCCTGGTTTGCGGGTGGAGGGATTCGAGGGGGCACGATGCTGGGAGCAACGGACGAACTCGGCCTGAAGGCGGTGACTGATGTCGTCAACCACTACGACTACCACGCAACGCTTCTTTATCTCTTCGGGCTGAACCCGGAACAGGCCACGATCACTCGAAGCGGAACCGTCGGCAGTCTGATTGACGGACAGCCGGGAAGAATCGTTCATGAGATTCTGCGGCGGCCCCCGATCGCCTGACTGCAGACTTTTTTCTGAGATGAAGGAACGAGCATGCCCAATGATTTCCGGCTTCCGCAGCAGCATCTCTCTGGCGTTGTCCGCCCGAGCCTGACGCGGTTCGTAGCGCTGGTTTTGATTTTCTGCGTCGAACAGCAGTGGTGCCAGTCACAAACAGACAAGCCAGCATCTGCCGACAGTGATGGTTACACGCAGCTGATGCGGACGCAGGGAGCCGCTCTCCGAGCCGATGATAAAGCGCCAACATCCTCAGAAGACTGGGCGCAGCAGCGAAAGAATCTCCGGGAAGACCTTCTCACAGCATGGGGTGGTTTCCCTGAAGAGCCCTACCCTCTGAACCCGCAGGTGCTCGGCACGATCCAGCGCGATGGGTATCGCATCGAACGGATTGTTTTCCAGACGATGCCGGATGTCTGGATGACCGCCAATGCCTGGATACCGGAACAGAAGCAGGTTTCTGCAAAACAACAAATGCCAGCTGTGTTGTGCGTTCACGGACATTGGCCGGGTGCGAAACAGGACCCTGTGGTTCAGGCTCGCTGCATCGGGCTGGCAAAGCTTGGTTTTTTCGTCCTGTGTGTTGATGCATTCGGTGCCGGCGAGCGCGCTGTCGGAAAGAAACTGGGAGAATATCACGGTGAAATGACGGGCGCGATGCTGCTGCCAGTCGGAAAACCACTGAGCGGGATTCAGGTATACGAAAACCGGCGAGCCGTCGACTATCTTCAGACCCGTCCCGAGGTCGACCCGCAGCGAATCGGGATTACCGGGGCGAGCGGTGGCGGTAATCAGACGATGTACGCAGGCGGATTTGATGAACGATTTCGCTGCGTGGTTCCGACATGCTCCGTCGGGACCTGGCAGGCCTATCTGCATGCAGCCTGCTGTATGTGTGAAGTTGTTCCGGGTGGCCTGCGATTTTCTGAAGAAGGAAATATTCTCGGACTCTCGGCGGATCGAGGCCTGATGGTGACGAGCGCGACGAAGGATGCTTATCAGTTCTCTGTCGATCAGGCGCGCATTTCCGTGGAACGAGCCCGCATCATCAGTGGATTGACGACCGGGCAGGAAGTCCGACATACAATCATTGAGTCTCCTCACCACTACAACCAGCCGATGCGTGAAGCCATGTATGGCTGGATGACGAAGCATCTGAAGGGCGAAGGCAGCGGGGACGCGATTCAGGAACCAGAAATCCAGACAGAAGATCCGGAAACACTGCGATGTTACCCGGGAGAGAGTCGTCCCGATGACTTTGTTACGATTCCTGAGTTCGCTTATCGCCTTGGTACCGAACTGACCTCGCGAAATGCAGACATCAGCCAGCTGAGTTCTTCAGAGTCTCTGCAGGAATGGCAGAAGACTGAACGAAAGAAACTACAGGATGTCCTCGGGCTCGGGGATTTGCGGTCGATGAACGGACTAGAACAGCTCCATCCGGCAGGCGTGAAAGAGACCAGTGGCCACGAATTCGAACGAATCACTTTTCAGCCTGAACCCGGTCTCAGCATTTTCGCATTACTCGATCCTGTTGATATCGCTTCATCAGCCGAAAACAAGAGCAGTCCGCGACCGCTCGCTGTCGTGATGGACATCGACCTCGGTGCCGAATCTGCGTTTCGCTCTGCAGTCAGTGAGGAACTGAGAAAACATGGCTGGCGGATCGCAGCTCCTGAACTTCGAGCCACCGGCACTTTTCGCATTCCATCGGACCGGATCGGAAACGCGCCGGACCACAATTCTGCGGAGTGGGCCATGTGGGTTGGTCGCCCTCTGCTCGGGCAATGGGTCACAGATGTTCGGCAGACAGTCGATGCCATTTCTCTTTCTGATGGCGTGCTGCCGGAGAAGATCGCCGTCATCGGCTTCGGATCCTCCGGAGTCACTGCGCTGGCGACCGCCGCACTCGACGAAAGAATCACATCAGCAGTCGCGATCCGAAGCCTCAGCAGTTATGTCAGTCGAAGTCCGTACCGCTACCAGCATCTTGGAATCATGGTGCCGGGAATTCTGTCTCACTTCGGTGACATTCAGCATCTTGCAGCACTGGCAGCTCCGCGACAGGTCTGTATCGCCGACGCAACGACTGCAACAGGGACGCCGATGTCGGAGAGTGAAATTCAACAGACATTCTCTCCGGCGTCTGAAATCCACGCAAAGGCAGGTTCGTCAAATTCGCTGAGGCTGATCACCGAATCACGCGTCGCCGCAGAGCTCACCGAACCCTAGAGCTCATGACATCGCAGAGAAATAGTTCTCTACGGCAGCATCAAAGGCTTCCGGTGAAATCACGACCGGAGCGCCGTGGAACTGGCAGTAGTTCTTGACCTGAAGAAGCAGGTCTCGAGGCTGGCAGAGACGAAACGGTCGCCGAACTGCAAGGTAGTGAGTGCGCACAAGATAGTCGACAACATCCTGACGATACTCGATCGACATCACTCCACACATGATTCGAAGCAGTTCACGGAACTCTGCTTCCGTCGGATCGGGAACTTCAATCTTGTACGGAATTCGTCTCAGAAAGGCGCCGTCGACAAGGTCCTTCGGTTCAAGATTCGTCGAGAAGATAATCAGCTGGTCGAACGGAACCTGGATCTTTTTTCCACTCGGCAGGTTCAGAAAGTCGTATCGCTTCTCGAGCGGCACGATCCATCGATTGAGCAGCATGTCAACGGGCATTTTCTGACGCCCGAAGTCGTCGATCACGAGCGTTCCGCAGTTGCTTTTCATCTGAAGCGGAGATTCACAGATTCGAGACTGGGAGTTCTGTGTAACTTCCAGCTCATCCATTGTGAGTTCACCACCGGCGATGATGGTCGGACGTTTGACCTGAACCCAGCGACGGTCAATATCATGGGAATCGAGCAGTCCGCCACTCTGAACCTGATCGCTCACTTCCTCGTGAACACCCGGATCAAAAATTCGGAGAATGTCTCCCTCAATGACGATTGCCCGAGGGATCCAGACCGTTGATCCGAACGCAGCAGTCACTCGTTCGGCAATACTTGTTTTTCCGTTTCCGGGCTCACCGAAGAGAAACATCCCTCGTCCGGAATTGATTGCAGGTCCAAGTCGATTCAGCATCGCTTCGTTGATGATCAGTCCGTTGAACGCTCTCTGAAGATCCTGCCTCGTCACGATCTGACCGGCAATTGTCTGTGCAGCAACAGCGGAGGTGTAGTCAGACAGACAGACGGGAACGGCACCAAAATAGGTGCATTCCTCGGAATAGCGTCGAGCTCGATCGCGACCGGCATCAGTAATCGAAAACTCGGAATCTCCGGAAGTTGTCGTACCAATCAGATCGATGTGCTTATCAGTACGCAGCTGCTTAAGAATCGGCTCAATGACTTTGAAGGGCAACTTGAGCTGCCCGGCAATCTTTCGGCCGGTCTCGACACCGACCTGAAAGAGGTACCGCATGATGATTTTTTCGACCAGAACCGGCGGAACCGCAGCTTCCTGAATCGTTCGTGGCTGACGAAGCACGAAGCAGCCTGACTCCTTCGCCGGACGGCGAGAGTCACTGGATTCTCCAAGCAGCATATTGACTCGATTGAAAAGTTCATCGAGACCACCGGCTGCTGATTCATTCCTCGAAGTCTGAGTCGTCACAGAAACTTGCTCCGCGGTGCTGATGACTTTGATGACCGTGTTTCAGTGTCACAACGGTCCCCCTGTTTCATGTAGTTCACTTTTCTCAACACGTCAAACGGCAATGATTCTCATCCGTGATGTGACAGTCTCCGGTGATTGCCCCGAGGGCGATTCTGTCAGCAGTGACGGTTGCAGCGAGTGAAACGTCAGAGAGGAAAAAGCGGATATCGAGCAGCCTGTCAGATTTCCGGGATTCTCTGATCACTTTCCTCAGAGGATCAGACGACTCAAACGATTCACCATGTTCAGATCGGTCTGCCTGATGGTTCAGGAACGGTTGCAGGGTGGCCATTTTTCCGATACTCCACACTTCAGGGCGTATCTCGGAAGCGATGTGTCCCTGTTGGAATCACGCTGGTTCGAATCACACTGCCGGAAATAACAAACATGAAATTCGCTATCTGTCAGGAACTCTACGAAGACCTCGACTGGACTGAACAATGCCGACGAATCGCCGCAGCGGGTTACACAGGCATTGAAGTGGCACCTTTCACTATCGCCGTGAACGCTGCTGACATTCCGGCGAGCACCATTTCCGAGATGCGAAAGATCGCAGAAGGCCACGGACTTCAGATCATCGGCCTGCACTGGCTGCTGGCAAAGACGACAGGGCTTCATCTGACCTCTCCGGACGAGGCAGTTCGCAGAACGACCAGCAGATACCTCGAAACCCTCGCCGGACTTTGCAGCGGACTGGGAGGTCATGTTCTCGTGTTCGGATCTCCAGTTCAGCGAAATCTCCTGCCGGGTGTAACGACGGAACAGGCGATGAACTATGCCGCGGATGTTTTTCGTAACGCAGCTAAGACATTCAGTGACCTCGGAGTCTCTCTCTGTTTTGAGCCCCTGACGCCGAAGGAAACAGACTTCATTAACACCTGTGAGCAGGCAGTCCGTCTCATAAAAATGGTTGATGACCCGTCGATGAAGCTCCATCAGGATGTGAAGGCGATGCTCGGCGCAGAGACAGATTCAATTCCAGTGCTTGTGGAACGATACCGTGAAATCTGCGGGCATTTTCACGTCAACGACACAAACCTTCTTGGTCCCGGAATGGGTGACACGGACTTTCATCCGATCCTGAAATCACTCCTGGACACAAGTTACAGCGGCTGGGTATCAGTCGAGGTTTTCGATTACAGCCCCGGGGCTGATGTGATCGCACGAAAGAGTATTGAGTATATGAAAGCAGTGCTGAATGATCTGATGTCTGATGGAGCATCTCGCTGACGCACTTGTGAGACACATCATTGTGATGAATCATGAACACTGAGCACTTCAACAACAGGCATCATGTCAGTGTCATCAGCGCTCAACACGAACTCATGAACATCATCAATGGTCCATGATGATCAATCATGATGTGTCATACTGTGGATGCGAATACAAAAAAAGTTCTGCCGGAACATGGAATGAAGTGCAACAAGTCTTGCGTAATCTGACTGATCGCTTACGATTCCGCACGAGTTCATGCAGATTCTGTTGTGTTGCATTCGATGGATCGTGGCGAAGGATGATGCCTGACAGCAACCTTCACAACGAACATCAGCTCAGAAGGGAATCTGCTTCATCAGTGTCACAGTGATATTGATGAATTGATGTTTCGGTCGTGGTTGATCCTGTCAGTTATTGAAGCCCGGTAAGCTGCGGCAGGATGGCCACAAAGTTTTCACTTTTTGATGGAGTAAGGACTGTGGCAAAGAAAGCTGCAAAGAAGGCCGCAAAGAAGGCCGCTACAAGCAAGCCAGCTGCAAAGAAGGCAGCAAAGAAGGCACCAGCCAAGAAGAAGGCTGCTGCAAAGAAGAAGTAATCGTTCACTCAGAACGATGAAAATGACGACGGCTGACAACAAGTGTTGCCAGCCGTTTTTTTACGCCTTGAATCATGTCCTTTGTTCACTCAGCTTTTCGTCCGGACTATAGTTCCTGAAGTGACAGTACCCCATTTTCACTGGCTCCCATTTCAAGAAGAGAGATCCGATGGCAGGTCACAGCAGGATATCCCGACGGCTCCGTCAGTTGACTGGATTCTCAGTTCTGCTTCTGTCTGAAGGATGCGGTACTTCAGCAACTTCGCCGACAGTTCCCGCACAAACAGACACTGATTCGATCATGAATACAATCTGTCCGGTGATGGGCGGCGAGGCAACCGCAGACATCACTGTCGACTGGAAGGGAAAGAAAGTCGCGTTCTGCTGTCCACCATGCATCGAGGAGTGGAACGAGCTTTCAGATTCCGAAAAAGAAACAAAGCTGAAAACGGCCTCAGCGAAGCCTCACGGGGAAACAGCATCATCCGGGACTCACTGAACAGTTCTTCAGCAGATCCAGTTCCGGAACCGCCCTGGCACAAACTCAACAGTCACATCAATCTCGATGGATCGACTCGGAGATGAAGACCGCTATGGTTTCCTGGTTTGAGGCCACACGAGTCGAACGCGAACGGAAATCATTTCCGTTCCTTCATTCGCGATCAGTGTCACGATTCCGTGTCGAGTGATCACTGAGGGAATGCCGGAGAAGCCAAGCTTCAGCGACATGGTTCGAGTCTCTGCATTCTCGTCGCTCACTTCCTGCTCCCTCACGATCAGCTCGGGAGGATGCGTAAACAACTGCCCGACCTCCCACGACTTCGGAAACGTCAGCTTCAGTTTTCCATCTGCGTCCTCTGCCGTACTGACTGCCATCGAGAGTTCTTCCGGAGAGACTCGCAGCCGCTCCATCACATCAGGAGATCTCTCCCTGACCTGAACCGCGATGGGTATCTCGAGCAATCGAAACTCAGAGTCATCTGTTTCCGCAAGAATCACACCGGACTGACGTCCCGCCGGCAGAGTTTCGGAAACCTCAACACCGACTTTCGTAACAGTCCCCTCACCGTTCTGTTCCTGACTCAGTATCGTCGGCGTGAACAACGGCGATGAACTTGTCACTCGAAGTACATTGAGAGGTGAAGGTCTGAAATCCGAGATGGTGACCGAATGACTGTGTCCCGATGCCGCGCCAAGTATGTAGATTGCTCGTGGCTCAATGATAACCTTCTGCTCCGGAAGCACCAGCTTAAGATAAACCACCGCTTCACGAGGCAACGGGTCCGAGTACGCGACGTTGACCATGTATTCGTGAAATCCCGGTTTCTCTGCTGCTGTTCGGACCTGCACATTCAGCTCCGCAGATTGTCCCGGCGCAATGACCTTCTCGGTAACCGTCGGTACAAGACAGGCGCAGCTGGGAGAGATTTTCGTGATCTGCACAGGCTCCTTGCCCCGATTTCTGAATCGATACGAATATCGGAGGACAGACTGATCGCGAGTTCGGGCTTCATCCTGGTAAATCAGATGCGTATTGAATGTCAGCGACGGACGCTGCTCGGAAACATTCAGTGGCGGTGCCGAGGCATCACGCAGAGCAAACATGGCGGAACCAGAAAACGGAATCAGAGCAAGCAACCAGAGACAAACGGTCTGAACGCCTTTTTCCGACTCATGCACCTGATTGGTCACCATGAAACCGTCCCTGCGATAAGATTCAGATTCGCTGCCGATGAAAAAAGACCCATTCTGTCAGCAGCAGAGCCATGAGCAGAACTCCCGAAATCGAGGCAGGCTGCACACCGACAGTCAGAGACGGTTCGGCGATCTGCCCCCTCAGCGATGATGCCCGCATCATGACCGCTTCAGACTCGTCTGTCACATGAACGGCGTCTGACGACTTATTCGACGAAGGTTCAGCGGGCCAAACTGAATCCGATGAATAGTAACTGAGAATGTTTCTGATCAGAACAGGAAACGCAGCGCGGACAGTGATGAGGCTTTCATCAATGCCCGCTGCCAGCACCACGACATCTCCGTTTTCACGTCGCCGAACAAAACAAAACGGCGCCCCATCCGAATAGGTGCCGAGAAATTCAACTGACTGCAGAGGGCGAAGCAATGGAGCAGAGTCAACCAGAAGCGACTCCATGGAAATGTCTCGAAACAGCTGATGCTCCGTATCCAGTACCTGAAGTCGGGGTTGAACCATCCTTCCCTGACACTTCCAGAGATCTGTCGCCGACTGCGGATCGATGACCACGATTCGCCCGCCTGGCAGATTCTCCGGAACCCATTTGTGCAGAAAAACGATCTCCCCGGCCTCCATGGAGTCTGGAACCTTCTCCTGAATTCTCAGACGAACTTCCGGAAGACTTTCCAGAGCCGCCCTCAGATAACGATTTTCTGAAGACACCAGAGTGATCGGAATCACAGGCACGGGTTCAAGTTCCTGCTCTGCAAAGTCGTCAGCCTGAAGCGAGTCATCTTCGAGCCGGGGCAGGTTGAGTGGATCCGCAGGCCTTCGAATCGAGAGCCGCAGATGTCCTCCGTCTCGATCCCGAAATCTGATCTCTTTCGTCGCACTGGAATGCGCATCAATCTGACAGGGAATGGAATCAATCAGTTCATCATCAAGATGAAGATCCACCCAGAGCTCTGCCGGTACGTTGCCCGAATTATTCAATCGGCAGAACGCATCACAGACTTCCGGGGCATTCAGGCGTCGTCGCGTCTGAAACGAAGTGATTCCGCTGTTCGGAGCATCCTCGGTCCCGACCAGAATCCATTCCACACCGTTTTCCGGCGACTTCGACAGCCACTCAAAATCTCCACACCCATCCGTGACCATTACAATGCTGCGTTCAGAAGGCCGGGCGTTCGATTGTTCAGTCAGTATTCGTTTCCCTAGTCGGACCGCGACGTCCGGACTGCTCGAACCGTCAGAGGCCTGAAGCGCAGTTATGGCACTGATGAACATTTCTTTGTCAACAGTCTTTCGACAGACAACTCGTGGTTCAGCTGCGGTATCAATCAGGGCCACTGGATCGCCGGGAGGCAATGTCCTCAGAAACTTCAGAGCATGTTTTCTGGCCAGATCAAATCGCTGAACTCCGGCATCGTTCGCCGTCATTCCCGGCGATGTATCCAGAATCACAACATGGTCAGAGCCTTCTCTGTCTGAATCAGCAGAAAGCAAACTCAGCATCGAGATCAGCACCGCTGCGATCAGCAGATGCAGAATCAGAGAAAACACATCGCGGATTCTCCGCCGTCCTGACGCACTTCCGAGCTCGGGACTCACGTGATCCCAGAGGTTGACGCTGGACACACTATGTCGTCCGGCAATAGCCGACCCTCGAAGATGCAGCAGGAGGATCGGAGCAGCCACCAGCAGCCAGAGCGAAAGATGAATCATGTCGGGATCATCCCGCACCGACTAAGCAGCAGAAGAGTTACAGCCAGAGGTACTTCTGAACGAACTCAACGACGTCACCGAACAGTCGAAATGCGAGCGTCGTTTTGCCACAGTAAACACGAACAGTCACTTCGGCGCCGATACGACGTTCAGGAAGTGTCTGCCCTTCGTTCGCCACGGCAATCAGTTCAAAGGTCGTACCGATCTCTGCATCCGTAGTTGAGCGAGTGGCCACTCGTGTGAGCTTACAATCGAACTGAGTATCCGGCTGAGTTGCAAGAGAAAAGCGAGCAGGCAGCTCAGGAGATTCTCCCTGCTTCTCTCGTTCGCTTCTAGCTCGAAGAATGTGCCCCATGCGTTTCTCAGCCACGAGCAGCTCCATGTGCCACGG
Source organism: Planctomyces sp. (assembly GCA_046345315.1). Lineage (GTDB taxonomy): Bacteria > Planctomycetota > Planctomycetia > Planctomycetales > Planctomycetaceae > F1-80-MAGs062. Next base: position 47,017 of record JBKDKA010000042.1, on the reverse strand, counting down.
CCCCTGATCATCCATGATGTCAAACAGGTGGTCTCCCTGACGAACCGGGCGATCTTCCAGAAGCTGACGAAGCTGAAAGTTCGGGACCAGACCGTCGCGTGTCGCTCGAATCGTAAGCTTGTCATCGCGGCGTTCCATCAGTGTCTGCAGGTGAATCTGAGCGATTCGCAGATCGGCCTGTGTCCTTGTGACTTCAACACCTACCTGCGCCACCTGATCTCGCTTACTTTCATCTTCCGCAGCGATTCGCCTTGCTTCTTCAAGCTGCCTTTCCTTGATCTGAAGGAGGCTCTTCTGTTTCTCAATCTCGACCTCTGCCGTTCGGATTTTCTCCTCCAGCTCATCGTTGCGCATAATGAGCAGCACCTGCCCGGCGGTCACGCGATCCCCACCATCAACATAAAGTCCCGGGGAATTTTCCTTTCCGTCCCACTTCGGAATCTCACCATCCCATTTGGCAAACACTGCCGTCTGACGAACCGGCATCAGTTTGCCATCCGCATCGACCGGATAATCAACACGCACAAAAATGCCAGCTGCGACTATAACGGCCACAGCAGCGAGAACCGCTGATGTGATCGCAAGCCTGCGGCCCTGAAACCATTCGAGCCCGGTACCAATCCATCTCCAGACACTGATTCCGAAGATGCGACTGTGCTGTCGGGCATTCCAGAGTGCCGCACCAACATGATCTGCAAGCAGCTCCGCTCGCTGCTCCAGCTGCGGCGCCGGCTCCGATTCCGAGATCTGTTCAATGACGAGACACCCGGTCGCCTGAGGTCGCTTTGTTCTGCGTTTCCGCTCTTCCTCTTCGCCCTGCTTAGTCACCAGCGGAGTATTTTCGTAGGTCGGCACCAGCATCACCATTCTGGAACCGCTTTCCTGAACGAACGATGCCAGTGGCTCTTCAATCTGAGGCGGCAAACCTTCGACTTTGCCGGTATACAGCAAAGTCTCTCCCATCTCGATCACTCGTTTGGCAAGCTTTGTCATGCTGACCACGAGATTCGATCGCGCGTTCACGGAACTCTGACCGCTGACCGCGCGCACTCGAACACTGGCTCCCTTACGAACGACGATGCTCATTCGATCAGCACCGACCAGGCTGCGCCCGTCACTGGCTGCCGCGTCCGCAACTTCCTGTTCATTCAGAGATCGCTGGATTCGAAGAGTAAACTGTTCGAAATCTGTCCAGAACTGGTTCTTGAGGTCAACGGATTCACTCTGATCCCGGCGGCGTCCTTCGATAAATCGAGACGCATAACCACACATCTGTTCCAGGAACTGCATGTAGCCTGACTGAGCGCGTTCCGGCACATCAGCACGCTGAAACAATTCGACAACCCCGACGCACGCTTTCTCCTTATGCAGCGCTGAGAGAACCAGCACATGCTCGGTCGGTAATCGAGTCTCACCGTCGTGATTAATTGTGCGAGCTTCGCCGGTCTGCAGCACATCGAGAATGAGCCGTTCATTCAGCTGCAGTGCACCGGGACGCTCTCTCAATCCGGTTTGTTCGAGATTCACCTGAGCGGCGATGCCCAGTCGCCCGCCGTCCTCAATCAACCAGACGACACCGGCGCGCGCACCAATTGCAGCAACAACCCGGTTGAGGAATTCCTGAAAATAAACCTGAGGCGGAAGGTTCTGAGTGGACATCTGCTCGATCTCTCGAGCCAGCTGCATCACCTTCTCACGGACTCTTCGCAGGTTTTCTTCAGTTGGTATCGGTTCAGACATTTCTGCTCGCTTCCAGTGCAGCTCAACACACAGTCCCTGTGCGTGACAACGCTCCGACTGATCAGTCTTCAGGGTACTCCCCGGTTATCCAGCAGACTGTACCTCGTGACAATCTGTTCCTATGGGAGACGGGGAGTATATCCGGATATCGAATTGATGTCAGTTCAGTCTTCCCGAGCCAAAACATGGCCCGACCTTCCCATTTTTACCAGCATGACATCCGGGGGCGAGTCTTTGCTCAGACTTCAGCCCTTCACAGACTGAGCGATCACCTTTTTCCGATCCCGCCGATCTCCGATGATTCGGGCAGGTGAGCCAACGGCGATGCTGTAATCAGGAAGCGGCTTCAGTACCAGAGCCCCGGCACCTACCACGCAGTGACGGCCTACACTTGCCGCGATGACTGCCTTTTCTCCGATCCATGACCCTTCACCAATCGTCACCGGCTCAAAGACGCCTGGCTGCTCTCTAATCGGAACGTCCAGAGATTCCATTCCATGCTGACGGCAACCATTCATGATTGAGACACCGGACGCAATCAGAACATCTGCCTCGATGGAGACAGCTCCCAGACAGCAGTAATTTCCGATGTAAGCCTTTCGCCCGACGGACGCATCAGAGCTCGAGAAGATCGTTCCGAACGAAATCCAGGCATCGCGTTCACAGTGGTTCAGAACACGACTGTAAAACGCATTTCGGAGATAGACCCCCAGAATTCCAGGTAACAGACTGATCAGCTGTGACCATCCTGGAAATGCGCGATCGCGACCGACAAACGCTCTCTCGACTCGAAAGGCTGTCAATGCGGGAAACATGATGACATCGCAGATGACGCATGCGATGCGTCGACAAATTCTGGACATTTCTCACGGGCTCCTCACGTTCAGACAATCAGGTCAGATTCTCCATCGACTGCAGACCTGCAACAGTGCGTCGTGCCGTCTCTCAATCAGGAATGAATCTCGCAGACTACTTGCCCAGCAGTCTCAGAAAGCTCAACGCCCGGTGATACCTCGGAATGAACAGATCGCTTCGAAGTCCACCAGGTAAGCCCCTCTCGACCAAACAGCACCAGAGCCCATAACGCGCAGACTGCGATCGTCACAATGACTTCCGCAGCACGTCCGATTTGCGGAAACACCAGCTGATCGACGAATACGAACGTCGCACACAAACCCAGGAAGATCAGACTGCAGCTCCACCATGGGTACTGAATTCTGAATGATCGGCGGCAGACTGCAAGAATACAGAACGAACAGACGAAGTAGGTTGCGACCCCGACCCATGCAGCAGCTGAGACTCCGGCCACGGGAATCAAGAGCAGGTTCCCGCCAATGTTGACGATCACGCCGAGAACATTTCCCGGAACCAGCAGCCCGGACCGTTTCGTCAGTAAAGCCGGCACCTCGAACTGAAACTGCAGCCCGAAGAAGAAGAATCCGAGCAGGATCAACGAGACCAGATCGGCAGAACCTCCGTAAGCCTCCGGTGTCAGCATCGGGAGTAATGGCTTCACGATGAGCGAAGCTCCCAGCAGCAGAATTCCAAAGCCGGAAACAAACCAGCGAAACACGCGACCGAATACCTGTTCTGATTGGCCCATTCGCTCAATATCGTAGATCGCAACATGCCAGATGGAGATAAATGGCATCAGACAAAGCGTGTTGACTGCGAATCCGATTTTGTGTGCCAGTGAATAAATCCCGACATCTTTCAGGCTCACATATTTCTGAAGAATGTACCGATCCGCCTCATGCATCATCATGCTCAGCACAGCCGTCGCGACAAGAGGGATGCTGAACTTCACGAGCTGCCGCGCCATCACTGGATCGAAACAGATTCGGCCTCGAGTAGAAGCAAACACAATCAGCAACGCCGTGGTATGCAGGATCGTCGCGATGAGATTGCCGAGCAGCAGTCCGTAAACTCCCATCTTCATTCCGACCAGAAATGTGACATTCAGCCCGACGTTCAGCAGCAATCTCGCCATGGAGATTGCCACAAACAATCCCGACCACTTTTTCACTCGCAGGTACGCATCGCAGACATGACCGAGGACAAAAGCCCAGATGGTCATCAGTGTCAGTGTGTAAAACCTTGAACCGTCTGCGATGTCGGCTCCGAGAGTCAGATCCGAAAGAATCTGTCGTCCGGACCAGAGTGGCAACAGCATTACAGTCGAGAGAACAGCTACGTAGACCAGCCCTGTCCACCAGACTCTGTCCGTGTGTTTTTCAGAATCATGATCAAAATGAAACCGCGTCACGGCGGTCACCATACCGCCACCGATCACCAGGGCCAGAACCGCAGTCGTCAGGTCCAGAATCGCTGTGATTCCGTAATCCGCGGGAGTCAGACAATGGGTGTACAGCGGCAGCAGCAGAATTGACGCCATTCGCGTCAGTATCTGGCCAACCGCATAAACCGAGGAGTGCTTCAGCAGGTCACGGACCGGTTTCATGATTCTGCGATTCCGTGAGATGAAAAACGTGAATGATCGGAAGTGGCTCAAATTCGTTGTCGGACGTGTATCCCGCACTGATCTGAACCAGGTAGATCAGATTACGTTCACGATCGTATGCCAGTCCGCCAAGTTCCTGACCACAGGTCGAGAACAGGTAACGGCTCAGACTGCCACCATCAAACTGATGATCCCATCGCAGCCATGGCTGTACTGAGTTGGGCCTGAGCCTGCCGTGCGCTGCCTGAATCAGACTTGCCGGCGAATAGAAGAGTGCTTCTGCTTCATACGGCGGTCCGTGATACCCTTTGTCCTGAGTGCAGTCTCCCGGGCGTGCTTCTCCGTAGTAGAATTCGCCGAGAGCCTTTCTGCCCACTACAAAGACAGCGGATTTGCTTCCCAGCGTCAGCCAGGCTGCCCCGATCCAGCGATCCGAGGGATGATGTCCGCGAAGCGGAACTTCTTCGGAGTACCAGACCAGAGGAACTGCATTCAGCGATGTCTCTCCCGGCGTTCCGTCCGGTGGCAGTCGATAAGCAAACATCGCAGGGCCCTGGCTCGAAAACTGAAGTCCCGTGCTGATCTGCAGACCGGAAATCAGCCGATTGCCGCCAAACCATCGCTCAGCAGGCTCTTCGGGAATTTCAAAGATGTAACCCGCATGCTTGTAGGAATGCCACTCCGGTGACCCAGTCCCCTGAGGTCCAAGATGCCAGGGACCCTCTGCCATTGGAACAGCAAGGTCTGTTCGACTGATGCCGTGCGAAGGAAAATCCCTGCCATCGACGTTGTAGTATTTGTGGATCGTCCAGTGAATTCTGTCTCCGATGACGAGCATTCCACCGATCTGAAACGGCGTCGCCGAACCAACATTCATTTCCGCGAGAATCCCGGATGTCACATCACCGAAAGGCTGAAGAACTTCCGCCGCCGGAAGCTCATCCATCTTCTGGAGGGGACTGACGACCGGCTGTGGAATGGAGACCTCCGCGACCAGCTGATCTGACTGATGCCCGGTGATGAACAACGATCCCGGCAATCCGTCTTTCGGGCCATTCGGATCTCCATCCGGTCGCCACGCTAGCGCCCAGCCACCGTATGCGAACGTTGATCCGTTGATTCGCAGGTGCGGCAGCCGAATCGCTCCAAGGTATTCAAAATTTCCGGGCGTAATCATTTCCGGATGCAGACGAGCTGAATGTCGAACCAGCTTTGATATCATTCCGGACAGTTCAGGCTTCGGTACGGGAACGTCATTTGCGAGAACCTGAGTCCGCTCCGTCGCTGACACGCCGGCTGACTCACGCTCGTCAGCACCTGCATTCGACAGAACTGACAGAGGTTGGTTCACAGAACTGCTGGAAGCATCAGGGGAGCCGGACTCATCAGCGGAATCTGCCCGACTAACAGCAACGTCTATCGAATCCGCATTCGCTTCATCGAGTTTCTCAGCCGTTCTGGTTTCTGTTCCTTCCTGACTCAGGCTCGAAACCACCGCCGCTCTCGCTGCTCTCTGTTGATTCAGCGCATCGGTTACCTGCGTTGCCATACGGATGGCACCGAACGCAGCAAGAGCACACAGTGATAAATAAATGCCTTTCATTTCATTCCACTCGAATCTCTGAGACACCTGACACGACTCGGGACTGAGGCTCCAACCAGTGGGTTCCTGAACCGGTTCTGTCAGCGCGTCTAATTCATGATGCAGCGTTCCTCTTCGTGCCTGTTGTATACAGGAGCCGATGCCACTCGATCACGCCAGTCTTCATTCCGACGAGGAGCTGATGACTCGATGGATGCAGGGAGAACTTCATTCTCGATGAATGGCTCATTGTTCAGTTCTGTCGGCAACGAGCCCTGATCGTCGGCATCCTGAATCAGACCACTGTCAGACCAGTCACCGCCATCTGATACAGGATGATTCTGCTGTCGCCAACGAGAGTAAACGGCCATGTTTCCGGCCCCCAGCATGCAGACGTAGTACGGGATCTCAAGTGCCTCCAGACTGACGAACATGGCTGCGACCATAAACCCCACCGTGGCAGCAATGGTCATTCGACAGCTGTCTCCATACCAATCGGGATCTTCCGGGCGGAGACGTCCGAGCATGAGCCAGCAGCGCCAGATGCAGACGACATAGAATCCCGCAAACATCAGAATTCCGGGGATACCGCATTCCGTGGCGGTCTGAACCCAAAGACTGTGTGCTTCCTTGCCCGGAGTCCATCCGAATTCATGAGCATGAAGCGGCCAGTGGTCCGGTCCGCATCCCATAATCGGGTCGCGCGACAACAGCTCCGCACAGTTCTTCCAGAGATCGAGTCGGCTCTGAGCGGATGCTTCGCGGACCCCACCCTTCTTTTCAAACGTAGCCAGAAAACGTTCCTGTACTTCCGGACCAGCCAGGATCAGAGCGGCAAGAAGTCCGGCGCCAAACATCAGGTAGTGTTTCAGCGTCTTCTGAATGATGAAGAACGAAATCCCCGCAAAGATCACGGTGGCCAGCATTGCCCCACGAGAGAACGAGAACAGAATCGCATGCCCGAGAAACGCCGCGCAGGCAGCAATAATGGCCTGCTTCCATCGAACCGTTTCGCCAAGAAAGAGAAAGAAGGCAACTCCCAGAGCAGTCACCATCCCGATCGCCGCGGAATTATTGTCAACGCCACCGAATCCGTTGATCCAGAGGTAGTTGTATCCGCTGAAGTACCAGAGGTTCATTTCGAACGCGACGTAACCTTCACAGATCACGAGCGTCCAGGCCAGCATCTTCAGATCGCGGATGCTGCGAACGGTGGTGATTCCAACCAGAAACGGAAGCAGAATCTTCGCCATCTGCTCCACGTAGTACCAGGCATGCTGCTGGCTGTCTGCCTGAAAGGCCAGAAAGACGGACCAGAGCCAGAACCCGACAAACAGCATGACGATGCGGCGGGCTTCCATCAGTTTCCAGTTGCCGAAGCCGCGACATCCCCAGCTGAACAGCATGGCCGCCGCAACAATCAGACTGAAGCGACCACCGGTAATGTGACTGCTCCACAGAAAATCCGGGCGCAGTGTTGCGAGCGCAACGTAAACAAGAAATCCGTAGTACGGATTAATCAGCGATGAACTGACACCAAGTCCGGTCAGCAGCCATGTAAAAATCAACCCCTTCACAGAACGGCCTCCGATTGTCCTGCGGTGATGCCAGGAACAATGCCGCGGTGAGCGGTTGCTCCGAGTTCACGCTCATTCTGAGTCAGTTCCAGAAATGGTTGCAGACAGGCGTCCCAGCAGTGGTGCTGTCGCACCCATTCTGAAGCCAGAATTCCAAGCTCCTCCTGCAAACACGAATCACGAAAGACGCGAGATACCTCTTCCACCCACTCTTCGGCACTGTCGGCGCAAAGCAGGTGTCTTCCGGGTACAGCAGCAATCCCCTTCAGTGGAGCCGGCGAACAGATCACCGGACGTCCGCAGGCCATGGCCTCAAGAACTTTGTTCTGGATTCCTCGTGCAATTCGAAGCGGTACCACCGTGCAGGTCGACTGATGCAGCCAGGGACGCACGTCCGCGACCGGCCCGATCACTTCAACGCCAGGCACGCTGCCAAGCTGCATGACCTCTGCCGTCGGCGACTTTCCGACAATCCGAAACACGGCTTCGGGGTGCCGATTTTTCACATGCGGCCAGACTTCTGTCACAAACCAGCGCACAGCGTCTACATTCGGCAGGTAATTCATCACGCCGACAAAGACACACGACAATGGCTTTCTGACTCCGGTGTAGTCCGTGCCGAAATAGTCTGTATCCACACCATTTGGAACGCCCTGAATTCGAGGCGAATCACAAAACTGTCGAAAGACCTGAACCTCCGCATCGCTGACAACAACGAGTCGATCAAGTTCTTCAGCCAGTCGCGTTTCCACGTTACGAAGGCGATGCCCCTCAGTCCTGTAGATCAACGATTTCAGAAAACCGGACCTTCGGCTGTAGTCGAACCATTTCTCACTGTCGACATCCATCAGGTCTACCCATCGCCGATCGACTTTTCCGATCATCGTCGGACTCAGAAGTCCCGCCATGCCGGACGAAGATGCCAGCGCCGCGTTCCACCCGTGCTCTCGACTCCATTGGCGAAGTGTGCGGTTCATCAGACTGGAGTGAAACATTCCCTCCGTGATCGTTCCCCCGCATGCCGCTGTGAGCAGTCCCCTCGCGTAACGCATCGGGCCGTTGTGCGGAATGATGGCAAGACGGCGAGTCACCTTCTGCAGTTCCGTGATGGTCTCCTGCGAGACCGGCTCGTCTGCGAGACACGCAAGATCAACGTCAGCCCGGGAACTCAGAAACTTCAGGATGTTCCAGGTTCGAATGCGGTCACCGCGATCCGGAGGCCAGGGAACTCGGTGAGTAATGGAAAGAATTCCGGATTTCATGGTGCAGTTTTCGTGAGCTGTTGGTGTTCTGTATGAAGCGACTTCCGGATCGCCCCGGGATCCCGAAGACGTCTTCAGAATCCAGTCTTTACGGATGACATCGGTGTCAACGGAGCTGTTGCCGGGACAGTTGATGATTCCTGTATCGTTGTCCCCTCAGACGGGTGAAGAGAAATCAATGGAAGTTCATTTTGAGCCAGCACGTCCGACATGGTCCCCAGGCGATAACGACTCAGAATCCGACTCAGCTTCAGCGATGTTGTTCGAAGATTCTGATAATGACGAAAGGTCGATTTCAGTCCCGCAGGCACTCGCGGCTGATCGGGATCAACTTCCCACGGATGGATGTACACATTGAGCGGCTGTTTCCGGCGAACGATCCGATTGAGCAGAAACTCGGTCACTGGCCATGGGAACATTCGAAGGTAGCCACCACCACCCACCGGCACACGAAGCTTACCAATCTGTCCGACAGTGCCCGGAAACTCGCGAATGGTTCCCGACGGAGTCTGAATCCGAAACGGCGTGACGGGAGCATCCGGAATGCCGTATCGATCGTGGCGAATCGGATAGATGCTCGAATCGGTATCGAAACCCTCTTCGAGAAGAATCTCGAGAGCCCAGAGAGATTGACGTGTGACCGAGAAGCTCGGCGATCGATACAGAGTCACTGAGCGTCCGGTAATCTGCTCAAGGATGTCCCGCGATTCTCTCAGATCCTGACGAAAGCGAACCGGACCGAGCTCATAGACCAGCTGATGCCATTCACTGTGGCAACCGATTTCATGACCGGCAGCCTGAATCCTTCTGACCAGCTCAGGGTATCGCCTGGCCACCCACCCGAGAATGAAGAACGTACCGCGAGTGTTTTCGGAAGCGGCAGATTCGAGAATACGGCACGTACTTGACTCAACTCGACATTCGTACTGCCCCCAGTCCTCAGGTCGGATTCGGGAAGCGAATGCGGAGACATGGAAGTAGTCTTCCACGTCGACCGTAAAGGCGCCATCGAGTTGTTGTGCTGGGAGCACCATGAAACACTGTTTCCGTCGAGTTCAGAGAATGAATCACAGAGTTCAACGCCTGGAAAGTGCGGGAAGTTCCTGCTGGTAACCGTAAATCTGTCGCTGAAAATCTGAATCGGCACCGACCATGATGGCACCCAGCAGCGGCACCTGCAGACTTCGCAGAGAGTCTCTGGCCTGCACAACGTAAGGTACGCGACTGTAATCACGCCGTGTGGCCATGATCACAATGTCTGCGTTCTGGGCAATCATTGAGGGCTCAGCAACGAACAGCAGCGGAGAGGTATCAATGATCACAAAATCGAAGACCTGCTTGAGCTGATGAATCAGCGTTCGCCCGCCATCAACCGACAGCAACTGCAGAACACGCTGATCAACCTGACCTGCTCCGATGAAATGAAGCCCCGGCGCCAGAGTCTGCTGACGAATCTGATCCAGAGTGCATTCCCCACGCAGATACTCACTCAGCCCCGGCCCCTGCTTCGCGTCCATCATGAGATGTGCAGATGGACGTCGAAAGTCGCAGTCCACCAGCGCAACTCGCTTGCCAGTTCGAGCAAGGCTTGCCGCAAGCTGACAGGACACAGTCGTCTTCCCTTCGTTCGCGGATGCGCTTGTGATCAGAATCGAAGCAGACCGACTCGGATCGATGTGACGCATCAGGAATGTTCGCACGAAGTCCATGGATTCTGTCACCGCTCGATTCCATTCTTCATAGTCCACTCGGCCGGCGAGAATTCCGAGACCGAGCAGTCCGCCCTTCTCCGGCGAAGGAATCGTCCCGACCAGTCTCAGTCCGACTTCGCCGGAAACATCCGTTGCCGCACCGATTCGGTGAGAGAACCATTCGAACAGGGTGAATCCGCATACGATGGCACCGAACGTCGCGAGCGCGGCGAGCATGGAGAGCTGTGTCTTCTTTTTGATCTCACGCTGTTCCGGGATATGAGCGTCCTGAACAACGGAGATACGTTCCGGAGCATTCAGCTCCACGCGTCGTTCGGCCAGCTGCTGACGAAGTGCATCGCGAGTCTTGATGTCCTGTTCGATCTCCCGACGTTCACGTTCGAGTTCGACAATTCTTGCACCGGTGTCCTTCAGCAGAGAATTCTGCTGCTCCAGTTCCAGATTCAGGGCCTGCTGCTGTTTCTTCAGCCAGTCAATCCGAGACAGCCTCGCACCCGGTTTCGGCGTGTCCGTTGCGGTGGCTCCTTCCGCCGGACCACTGCCGCCCATTAACTCGACCAGCTGCTGTTCCTGACGTCGCAGCTCGAGAAGATCAGGATGATTGGGATTTCGAAGCTGACTCTGAAATTGAGCGATTCTCTGTCGTACGGAAAGCAGTTCCCTCTGAAGGCCTCCACCAAAAGCTGCCCCGCCGGACGGTATTCCGCCACCGAGAATGTCGTCACCAAAACCCGTTCCGCCAGCTGACGAACCACCTGATGTGATTCCCATCAGACCATCTGCATTCAGCTGGTTGCTGGAGATTCCGTTTTCTCGCAGAGACTGACGTGCGGCTTCTTCTGCACGGATGCGAGAATTGATATCGCGGAGTTCCTTCTGGAGATCCATCAGCTTCTGCTGAATCAGGCCCTGATTCAGAATTGCCACTTTGGAGTCACCTGTACCCAGGTTTTCAGCCAGTTTGTCAATGTTGGTGTGTGCGGTACGGACTCGCTTGTCGACTTCGTTGAACGATTCTTCCAGCTGTCGCAGACGCTCAATTTTCTCATTTCGTTCGTTGTATACGACCTCGTTCAGATACGAATCCTTGACGGCATTTACGATCATCGCCAGGTCTTTTGGATACTCACCGGCGAGACCAATACGCAGAAATTCAGGGCTGATCTCTTCGTCCACGATGATCTGCTTCATCAGCCAGTCAACAGGATGCTCAACGCTTCGGAGCGTACGACAGTCAGCAACTTCCGGGTTGCGAAGAGCCGCAGTCAGAACGCCTCGACTGCGGAGAAATCCCTTCTGAGTGTCTCGATACGTGAGGAATTCGGTATGTCGCTCCTTGGTATCAAAAGACAGAACCTGCTCGTACTGCTGAATCTTCAGCATGGCGTAAGATTCATACTTTGCGGGAACAACCTCCCACACGACAGCAGCTGCCAGAAGTGCTGCCGGAATTGCCAGAGCCAGCGCCGGAACCCAGCGACGACGAAATGCCGTCAGAATCCCAAGCGTTGTCAGCTCACGACCAGTCTGTCCGGGACGGACACTCTGCCCGTCCGGACGACTGCTGAATCGCTGCTGAACCGTTCCTGCTGCAAGTCCTCGGTGATCCGGTGCCTGTGTCTGCATCTCTGATCTTCTTTGCATCACATAAACTGTGAACTGAGTCTGCCTGTCCTCTGATGGAAAGCTAGGTCGCGTTCAGTCACCCAATTGAAAAAATGAAACAACTGCGGTCGGTTTGCACCCTCTCAACAACCTCACAATCGTCACGAACCTCTTGACCATTCCATGCGGATCAACAATCAATGGTGTTCGCCGCATGACCGTTCAGGATCGGAACAATCTCTGCAATCTGACAAATCAGCACTTTAGCGAGCTGCAGTCGTCGAAAACGTCTCTCGCAGGTCCCTGCGAACCTGCTCCAGAAGCAGCTGATCCCCAGGCAGTAACGATGCCGCGTCGACTTCCGTCAGAGCTGCCCGAAGTTCACTCTCTGCCTGCTCTCGTCGGTTCAATGCATTCAACGCGGCCGCTCGACAGATCGAAACAGCCGGATCACGATCCTTCACGTCTTCTGTGATCTTCAGCACGTCTTCGTACTGTGACGAAGCCAGCAGAATCCGTGCACATGGTCCGATGACAGCATGATTCGCCGGATTCTGATTGAGCAGACTTATGGCATCCCGAACTGATTCTTCACTCTGCTGCCCCTGGACAGCACCGATCCACAGGCGAAGGATCCGTGCACGAGACTGCCCGCGATCGGCTCCCGTTACCTGGTTCAGAATTTCCGCAGCCACAGCATAATCGGGGAGATACAGCAGCAGCTCTGCATACGCGACACGAAGGTTCAGGTTCGACGGTTCCTGCTGAATGTATCCCAGAACTTCTCTGGTTCCGCGCATGACATCCTGCGACCTGTCGGACGAAAACTTAACCAGACTCAGCCAGGCCCGGGATCGAATCTCCGATGTAACTCCCGGGCTGTTCGCCCGAAGCCACTGCACAGCTTCCTCTGTCTTTCCACTCTGGACCAGGAATTCGACAAGTTTCGGCAGCTCTTCAGCTGACTGCTGTGCGAGTTCCGTCAGACATCGAATCCGAACGGGAAGGTAAATCGCATCAGATCTCTGAGATTCCCCACCCGACCGAAAACGCTGCAGGACATTCAGCGTCTGCTGCACCAGACGTAATCGGGACTCTTTCGACATCGTCATCGTCGCGTTTTCAGCACCGTCGAGAACACGGATCATTCGAAGACGGGCATTCTTCTCATCGCCCCCTGCAGCCTCCAGATGGACCAGTGCAGCAAGAGCTCCCCCGTTATCCGGGTTCTGCCGATACACTTCTTCGAGACGTTCGCGAATGTCGTGAGAATTTTCTCCGTGCAGACGCCTCAGTGCACTCTGAGCCTCGTGCCGATTCGGGAATCGAACTGCACCGTCTTCGACAAGCTGCAATGCATTCAGATACTCTCCACGAGCGAGGTGCATATCAGCACGCAGCAGCAGACGCTCTACGGGGTCTGAAATCCGCGGATCTTCCTCGCGAATCAGATCTTCAACAAACTTCCAGTCCCGCAGCTCATCGGATACCGTCAGATAGTGGCTGATCAGCACGCTGGCCAGATAGGCTGGCACACCGGGAACGTGAAGCAGCTGTCGGTATTCCGCAATTGCCAGATCTGTTTTTCCGGAAGCCATCCATGCAGCCGCCATTCCTGTGCGACCACTGATGGAGTCCGGCGACTGCGTCAGCACTTCCCGAAAGGCATCTTCCGTCAGTACGCTGGACGCCGTATGCCGTCGTGAAACTGCCAGTGCGATTCGAGCCCGATTGAGAAGATCCGGCTGTCCCGCTGCAAAGGCAATACACCTTTCCAGCCTCTGCACAGCATCATTCCACTTTTCTTCAGCCATCAGGATCCGACCGTCGAGATAGTCATGCTCAGAACGGGAGATGAGTTCAACGGGGATGGCCCTGCAGATCTGCCGCGCATCCTCCGTTCGTCCCTCTGAAAGCAGATATTCTGCGAGCGTAGAATGCAGCTGAAATCTGCGAGGATGGTTACGAACCCCTTCCTCAAGCGTTTTGACAGCTTCGTTCGCGCGCCCTGCGTGCCAGAGCAGAGCTGCCAGATTGAGCAGCTGTCGGGGATCACCCGTGACCTCAGACTGAATTCTTCGAAAATGCTCGACCGCGGTATCAATGACAGCCTTCTGTTCAGAGGTGTATTTTCCGGCCTCAGCGCTCGGCACTGTATTCTGCAGACACAAAACCAGCATGGTATTCAGCGCAGCGTCAGCAGGCTGTTGTTTCAGACCAGCGTGAATATCCTCGAGTGCATCGCTGAACCTTTTGTTTCGAATGTACCATTGAGCTCTGATCTGCACCGCGGCTGCCGGTTCACAGGAATCGACCATCTGCTGATAAAGAGCAGCGACTGCTGACGGATCTTCTTTCTCTTCCTCGAGTATCGCAGCGAGTGACGAGAATGCTTCCGGAGCCGGCTGCGGACTTCGAATTGCCCGCCGAAAACACTGCTTAGCCTGCTCTGCTCGACGCATCTCCGCAGCGACAACTCCGTTGAGATACCAGACCTCTGATGAATCAGGCATCGCTGACTGAAGAACCTTCAGATGAGCCTCTGCATCGGAATACCGATGAGTTCGAATGGCGAGCTTTGCCTGTCGCAGCCGAAGATCATTCTGCGGAACATTGTTGCGAAGCAGATCTTCATTGAGCCGAAATGCTCGTTCCAGTGCCTGAGTGGTTCCCACTCGTTCCGTAAGGAGAAGAGAGAGTTTCTCTCGCACTTCCACGTCCGACGGCTTCATCGAAAGATACTGACTTAAAAGCTGATCAGCAGCCGAAATCTCTCCCCGATGAAATGCATCAAGTGCTCTTGTGCGCAGGAAACTTCGAGTTTTCTCGAACTGATGGCTGTGGAGACGTCGCACTCCCGGAATGCAGACGACGAGTATCACAGAAACGATAATCAGTGCTCTGGGATTCAGAACACGTCGTCCTTCCCGTTTTTCTGCAGTTCGGATCATCGGATTGCTCTTTGTGGATCTCAACAGGAATTGCCTGACGAAGTCGGGACTGACTTCCGGACAATCCTGAAAACGTTCAGGCGAATGAAAGGACGACGCTGACTATTCCGGCTTTGATAAAAGGATTTCGGTTCATCGAGAATCAGCCACAGCTGAACCGTCCGGCGAAAGAATCCGGCGCATGACCGGAATAGCCTCAGCAAGAAACTCTTCACTTCCCGAACCCTGCTGTTCTCCGGCCGATGCTCGGTCGATCGCATAGATCTTGTAAAGGCTTGGCTCCCCACGGTAACTCAGCCGCGGATTCGCCGGCGCATCCCACTGCCCATCGGTGCTCCATCCCCAGAAGGCCCGAAGTGAATCCGACGCGATACCTTCTCCCTGATGAAAGATGGCTCGATTCAGCTGAACAGTCTGTTCGCTGCGCCCCTGTACTGACACCACGGATGGCCCCGCGATGAGTGAATAACCGACGCCTTCGAAACAGGCGGTCGGAGGATGCACACTCATAGGCCCGGCACTTCCATTGAGTACGGTGAGAGTGACAGACTGGCCGGTCTTCTGGTGACGATACTCCCGTCGAATGAATCCCACGATGCCGGCAGCTCGCTGCTCGCGTTCATCAATTTCCATGGGTACTGACGTCCAGTCACCGA
This sequence comes from Planctomyces sp., assembly GCA_046345315.1. Taxonomy (GTDB): domain Bacteria; phylum Planctomycetota; class Planctomycetia; order Planctomycetales; family Planctomycetaceae; genus F1-80-MAGs062. The sequence continues at coordinate 31,471 of JBKDKA010000042.1, read as the reverse complement.
TCGTCTCTGGAATTCGCTTCAATCGAGCAGCACATTCCAGGAGCTTTTCCGGATTCTCAAGACGACGATTGACTGTTGCCTCAACCCCGGCCCCCACAACGAAAATTGTCAGGAGTGCACCACACAGCACTGTATCTCGTCGTGTCATGCCGTGATGTTTCTGTTGATCGGATTCGTCTGTCACGTGAATGTCTTCCTGAGGTTCTTCGAAGAACGCCTGACAAAACCGGGACTGGCTCCCGAATAAAGCTGAAGACGCCTGCAAATTCGTTGGTTAAAGGGTGCCTGTCCCGATTTTGTTTGAGCCTCTAAGTGGATCTGCAGAGAGTCACACATCCGCATCGATGCCGGATCTCGGTCTCAACTGAGACAGAATCACAGCTCATGCCGGCTTCTGCGGAAACAGACCACCGGGAAAATGCCCCTTCGGTCTTTCACCAGCTGAACGCAGCCCGGGAATAGTGTCTTCCTGAAGTATGAATATCCAGTCGAACAGTCGGAGCTCGAGGTACAGCAGCAGCATCGCGAGAGGCATCATCAGCCATCCGCTGAGATCGTGAAAAACGAGGTCTGCCATCTTTCGTCCGAGCGACTGATGAGCCACTGCGGTTGCAACAATCCGGACGATGTTGCATACCAAAGCGATCGGCACGGCGCTCAGAAAGATCAGAATCTTCTCCCAGCGTGTTCGTCGACTGAGGATCACAGCAGCCGTTGAAATCGCAAGAAAGACCATCATCATCCTGAGTCCGCTGCAGGCGTCTGCCACCCCGAGACGAGTGTCCCCCATCAGGATCGTGTTACCAGCCGCGATCGCAGGAATCCCCAGTGTCTGGATGATGTAGGCTGATTCGGAAGCACCAATCAGCTGCAGAGGCTCCGACAGCATCCGTTCAATCTGAAACGGCAGCGGAAGCATGAATACCGGAAAGACTGCAGCGGGCCAGACCCCCAGAAAGAAGCGTGTCCCCCAGACAGTGAGCAGAATTCCGGAAACACAGAAGAGAAAGGAAATCGCATCCGCTGCTTCAATGTAGAGGTAGTCTGCAATCAGATGCCCCACAACCCCTGTCAGGCAGAGTGCGACACCAAAACTGCCTGACCGACAGACGCCGGAGACGATTCGATCACGGCGCGACCAGCCCAGAATCACAGCCATGATCGGGATCACCCAGCCGTGTGAGTACTGCGGCTCACTGATCCATCTCACAACACAGTTTCGAAGAAGATCTCGAAACAACCAGATGGTGAGCAATGCGCTGATGACCGTTATGCACCATCGCGATCCGGCATCCGGACACTTCCAGCCAGAAGAATCCCGTGAATGTGCTGACATGGTTGTTCCCGAAACGTATGTGCTCTGCAGACTCTGTGGGACAGACTTCATTTCCGGAGTGGACTCGACATTCCGCGGAACCATGGGGCAAGAGAAACGCTGATTTCGTTCCGCGACAAGTGATTCAGAAACGCTACGTCACGTGGACAACGCCGCAGGAAAGGACGACCTGGTTTTCCGGCTCCTCGAACCTGAATGGTTGTCTGGAACGATTATTCAGGTTCTGCAGACTCGGTTTCGGTGATGCCCGGACGGAAGTTCCCATACGAACGATACGATCTGCCGGAGTCAGCGCGCCGCAGGCTGGAATCCGGAATCCAGGGAATCTCGACACTCTGCAGCGAACTAGCTTTCTGCGTCCACGGGACCCGTCTGCGATCTCATCTCGCGCTCAGCATCTGGTTACCGGATCGTGTCATGGCGATGGCATCCAATGATGCCCCGCCTGATCGGTATCAGAGGTAACAATTGCGTTCTACAGGAAATTGCATCTCATGATCTGGAAACGTCTGATCATTCAGCTCACCGCAGGAGCTGCAGCATTGTCCGGCCCGATTCACTCAGTTCGTGGTCAGGACTGTGAGTGCGGTCGTCGCAGCTTCGGTCTCAATGATCCATTCTCATCGAATGCCGTTCCTTCCATTGAGCTCCAGACAGCTCCCGCGCCGCATGCGCGCTCCCTCGGCGTCCCTTCATATCTCGAGGATTCAACCACTCAAAGCGATCTTCGCCGTGGGATTATCGACCCGTTCAGCGGACAACTCGTGAAGGAGTCACCTCGCTGGGATTCGGCGGTCAAGACAAGTCTTCAGAGAAACGAAAACACATCACGTGATCGCGTTGCTGTCACCGACCCGGGAATCAATTCTTCCGGAAACACAGCGAATCGTTCGTCGATCGGAACTGCACCTGAGAAAACTCGCAGCGGCACGTCTGCCACTTCTCCGGCAATCGGCCGAAACAGCGCGGAAATCGGGAAGACACAGTCCGAAACGAAGAATTCAGGCAAGGGAGGCACCGGTTCCGCCGGAGGTCCTGCCATCGGTCTGACGGGGGGAGCCACGGGAGGCGGTGCTGGCGATGGTGGTGACACTGGCAGTGGCGGCGGTTCCGGCGGCTCGTCCGGATCAAACAGAAGCTGGACTCCCGGTCAGGGTGGTGGCGGTGGTGGCTTCGGTGGTGGCGGTGGTGGATCAGAGACCACGCGAAGTGGAACTTCCACATCCACTCCTCCTGGAAACACTCCGCCCAGAGATAATCCACCAGTAAGTGATCCACCCAAAGACAATCCGCCAAAAAATGATCCGCCGGTAAACGACCCACCGAAGGACAACCCGCCAAAGGATGATCCACCAGGATACGATCCACCTAAGGACAACCCGCCAAAGGATGATCCACCAGGATACGATCCGCCGAAGGACAATCCGCCAAAGGATGATCCACCGGGATACGATCCACCGAAGGACAACCCGCCAAAGGATGATCCGCCAGGATACGATCCACCTAAGGACAATCCGCCAAAGGATGGACCGCTGTGTCCAACGAAGCCTCCGCGCGAAACGATTCCAGGACCACGACCGGAACTTCCGGATGATCGCGACTGTCCTCGTCCGGTACCACCGATTCCTGGTGGTGGCGAGGGTGACACTCCTGTAGTACCGGAACCAGGCAGCCTGTTACTGCTGACGATCGGAAGCGGAATTGCGGGGACGTCCTGGTATCGCAGGCGGAAAGCCGCTGCGGCCGCTCAGAAGACGCAGAACTGAATCAGTCTGACGGACTACGAATTCACCAGCTGCGACATTCCTGATTGAGTGCACCATCCTGCCGTTGATCGACGGCAGGATGATTATCAGTTTGTCTCACCGTCAGATGGTTCAGCGAGTAGATTCGAGCTGCTCAAGGGCCTCTTCGGCATACTCGGCAGGCTCTTTCAGGAACTGACGCATTGCATCTTCGCTGGAGAACAGCCAGACGCGTTTGCGGAACACAGCGGCGTATTGAAAATCACCGATCTGGCGCTGTCCATCCTCTGAAAGCATAACAGCGCAGGCACCGTCAAGCATCGGCCAGAAGCGTTCCGGATCGGCATCAAAAAGAGCCTTCTGTTCCGGCCCATGGAACCAAAGCGTCTGACCACGAAACTCACTGGAATACTGCGGCTGACCTTTGACGATTTCGCGGGACTGAACGGCTGTCACAACACAGACACCCTTGAAAGCCGCCGCTCGAGCATCCGGTCTCGCAGCAGATCTTGAACGCCCCGCAGCACGCACGGGAATTTTCTGTTCATTGTCAGCTGCTGAAGTCGAGACTTCATGGAACGGCGATGAATCGTCGAGCCCACTTTTCGGTAAAGTGGTCGCGGGATTCGGCATCGTGTCAGCAGGATTCTGTGCGGCGGCAAATCCACTGACAGCCTGCTCTTCAAACAGATTGAGCCTCGGAACACCGTCAGCCTGCCGATTGACGGCCTGACCGGGAGCTATATTCCTGTTCCCGACAGACTGCGTTTGCGCATGTGCCGGGGGAACTGTGTTTCTGGGCCTTGATGCGATCGGTGGAGCTCCGGCACCGTTCTGGCGGAGTCCGGCGATGACAACATCCAGCTTCTGTATCAAGGCTTCCGGTGTCTGAAATCCAGAGATTCGATCAATGATTCGAAGATCAGGAGAAACGATCAGGATTGCCGGCAGTCCACGAACTTCCAGTTTCTGAACGAGTTCCTTATGCCGATCCGCATCTATTCTGACAGGCACAAATGAAGACTGCACTCGTTGAACAACCTGACGATCGGTAAACGTCGTCTTCTCCATGCGTTTGCAGTAGACGCACCAGGAGGCCGTGAACTCCATCAAAACCGGTCGCTGAGCGACGGAAGCAGCTCTCAGCGAACCCTCAAGGTCCGTGGACCACTGAATTCCCTCCGCAGATACGCGGTCAGCGTAAATCGCGCAGACGAGAGTCAGACACAAACGGGCTGCAGTTCGCAGGATCAGCGGTTTTTTCATCGACAGGCACTCTTCACATCGAATCCCTGATGTTTTGGGTCCAGTTGAGTTATCGACCAGATCCTGAGGGCGTCATCGGCCCGACTTGAGTATTATTGGCAAAATCAGAAAAACCCCCACCGGCAGATTCTGCCGAAGCGAGTTGCGTCAGAAGCCTATCTGCCGAAGTCAGCTGGAACGCTCGGGAGTTTGTGGATTTCTGCTCAGTAGACTGCAACAATTGGGAGAGCCCATTCAGATCCAGGCAGGAATGGCGGTGAGTGACTCAGCTCCAGTGCTGAGAGAAGCACTCCTCTTTTGATATCCGGACTTCAGGCAGTTGCAATGGCTGGCAGGCTCTTTACCGCATTGCTCCTTCTGCACGGGGTTATACTCGTCAATGCAGCGGGATCACAATCGGAGTTTCCAGCACTCGGAACCAGTTCCTCTGATCACGTTCCGTTCCATGCCACGATCAGTGCTCGACTGATTACAACTCTGTTTGCATCAGAGCGCTCACAGCAGGAACCCGTTCAGAAAACAATTTTCGGGGCTCAGATCAACGGAAACCAATCAACCACGACGACCGTGCGGGCAGAACTCGCTGAATGCACTGAACAGATCCGGATAGACCTCAAGAATAACGGAACTGTGACAAGTCGGACCAGCGGAATCACTCCGCAGGCACTGGTTGAAAACTCAGGCCGCCACCAGTTCCAGATCACCAAACCTGTCTATTTTGACGGACAGTCCTTTCGAACTCAGCGAGCATACGGAATCATTCAGGCGTCGCAGGTGCCGATTCGAGTTCAAAGTTCTGCATCCGGTGTTCCGATTATCGGTCCGGTGGCTGACCGGATTGCCTGGTCAGAAGTGATGCGAATGTCTCCACAGATCGCAGATGCCGTGGCAAAGGACCTGTCGACCGATATCCTGCCGAAAGTGGACTCTGCCACCGATGCTGAGCTGGTACGGCTGAATACCGAGCTGGCAGAGCGGCTTCAGATCGCAAAACGATTTTCTGTCTTGAAAGATTATCGTCTGCGCACTTCATCAACGGCTGATTCAGCATATCTGAGCTTGATGCCGAGATCTTCGGAAAGCGGTTCGTCGGAAATTCAGACGACAGCGAAACCGTCCTGGCAGCGTTCTCGAGAATCGTCTCCAGCGGATGATGTGGTTCTGGAATTCTCCGATACCCTCGCTGAATCGCTGCTGCTGGAAGTTCTTTTTCCGGGTCGCCTGATCACAGACCGGGAGATGAAGAATCCAGGTTTGCTTCTGACGCCACAAAAGTCAGACTCACAGCGGGACACCAGTTCCGTCCTTGACTCGACATCCTCTCGAACTTCTGCGGACGGAGCAACTGGTGACGGTCGATGGACGGATCAAGGTGAGACATCTGACCCGGAAATTGATTCCACTTCGGCAGAGCTCTTCAGTATCCAGCTGGCTGAAGAACGTCCTGTGAGTGTGGCTTTCCGCAATGGAGAAATTCAGCTCTCCGTGAACTTTCAGGTCATCCTCCGAACGGGCCAGAAAAGCGGGTGGCACTCCGCAGGAGTTCGTGTTGAGGGAACAAACTACAACAAGGAAGAATGGGGGCTCCGAGTTTCTGACGCATCGGTCGTGACATTGAAAGAGCTCGAATCCGAAGACTCGGAAGCAGAAAAGAACAACGCATCTCTCCTCAGTGGACTGAGCTCAATGTCTGACACTGCGTGGGCAACTCTGATTAAGACTTCCATCAATCGCATGACAGAGCCGACTGATCAGGTACGATTTCGCAGGAACTTCGAGATCCCACGAAAAAACAAAGCGGCAGTCCGGCTTCAACTGCACAGGATTCAATCGGAAGAAAATCGGCTGAGCATGACATATCGTATGCTCGACAAACCGGAGTAACCTCCGACGAATTACTTTTCCTGGTTGCCGGGCTGCAATTCCGGGGGTCCCTGAATACCGGGCTCCGGAACATTTTTTGGATTCGCGGACTCCGTCTCTGCCGACGTTCCTGAAAATCCCAGGCTCGCAGCGACACCTCGAATTTTTTCTCCACCGAGAATGATCACCAGCCATCCGACAAGGCCAACCCCGCCCAGCCACAGGATCAGAGAAGTCCAGCCGACAAGGCCTCGACCGAGATCCTTGACGGCACGCCATCGGTAACGATTCTTCTCAGCTCGCGCAACCTTCACATAAAGACTGCCCATATCTTCCTTGCGAATGGCTGCTGTCCGTTTTGCCAACTGATTCTCAATCGCTTCCGAAAACTCCGGAAACTGAGCCAGCGGCAGATAAGCACCGTCAGCAGACGCCTTTGCTCGCGATTTGGCCGTGAGTATTCCGGACGCAATCATTTTCAGGACGCGACCAGTCGTGTGTTTCTCGACCGTTGTCTTTCCACGAGCGTCTTCGAACTGCAGATACCAGACTCGGGAGGAATTCGGCAGAACTCCACCGTCACGCGCGACAGTGGCAGCCTGAGTTTTTCTGGTTCCGGCAGGCGCCGTCATATTCAGACTGCCCATCAGGGTGGCGGCAGTTGTTGCAGCGACTCCACCAGCCGGTAAATCTCCGGATTCAATGAAACTCAGTCGCTCATTATGAACGCCGAGTCCCGCGAGATCTCTCACCACTTCGTTGCAGCTCTTGTATCGATGAGCCGGGTCTTTCGCCATCATTTTGTCGATAATCAGATCAAGCCGTTCCGGCACCTCAGGCCGAACACTCCGAGCGCTCGGGTAACTGCCCTTCTCTTTCGCGATGATCAGCTCCAGTGCTGAATCCCCGCGGAACGGAAGTTTTCCCGTGAGAAGATGGTACAGCGTGGCACCGAGAGCATAGATATCGCAGCGATGATCGACATGTTTGGCGTTTCGTGCCTGTTCCGGAGCCATATACAGCGGAGTTCCCAGCCCGGTACCGCTCTGAGTCATCGACACGTCGTCGTCATCGATGACCTTTGCCAGACCAAAATCCGCAACCTTCACAACTCCCTTTTTCGTTACAAGGATGTTGTCAGGCTTGATGTCTCGATGCACCATATTCTGATCATGAGCATGCTGCATAGCCTGCCCGCAGATGATGGCGACATGAACTGCATCGCCGACGGAAAACAGGCCGATATGATCCAGCCAGTTCTGAATGCTCTTTCCGTCAATGTATTCGATTGCGGCAAAATGGATCCCGCGAAAGGAATCGACAGCATACACCTTGACGATGTTCACATGGTCCAGTTTGGCCATGGACCGTGCTTCGCGAAGGAATCGTTTGACGAAATCTTCCTTCTTCGCAAGTTCCTTTGAAAGCGTTTTCAGCGCCACAACACGGTCGAGGCTGACCTGTCGGGCAAGATACACTTCTCCCATCCCGCCCTTGCCGAGACGCTTCTTCAGTTCAAAGTCGCCAAGCTGCTGGACGCGGCTTTCCGAAGAGGGTGTTCGCTGATTCTGTTGTTTGTCTGCCACAACAATTCCTCACCGAAGCACTCACATTGAACAGAAGCGCACCGAGATGACGGGCATGCAAAACACTCCGCATCCCTGAGTAGTATGAAGTTTTTCATCACCGGAAACAACTGCGTTTGCTCCGGATCACAACACTTCAGAAGCTCTGCGCCCCGTCAGCAGTAAACAAGCTTCTTCGTACTTCGAGACAGTTCCGGTCACCACATGTTCGGGAAGCTCCGGCGGTGGACTGTTCTGGTCCCAGCCGGAAGTCATCAGCCAGTCTCGAACAAACTGCTTGTCGAAGGATGGCGGACTTCCCCCCGGACGATACGAATCCGCAGGCCAGAACCTCGAACTGTCCGGAGTCATGACTTCATCAATCAGAATGATCCGTCCGTCCAGCAGGCCGAATTCAAACTTTGTATCCGCAATGATGATACCTTTCGAAAGAGCATACTCAGCTCCTCGAGAATAGATCTCGAGACTTCGTCGACGAAGCTCCTCTGAGAGTTCTCTTCCGTGAAGACTGCACATGACCTCAAAACTGATATTCTCATCGTGACCGGATTCAGCTTTGATCGCAGGTGTAAACACCGGTTCGGGCAGTCTGTCGGATTCCGACAAACCCGGTGGCAATCGATGAGAACACACGGTTCCCTGTCGAGAATACTCCTTCCAGCCTGACCCTGCCAGATAACCCCGCACGACGCATTCCACTGGGATGACATCTGTCTTTCGAACAACCATGCTGCGACCTGCGAGTGCATTCCGGTCGGCACCTGTCGGAAGATCCAGAGTCGAAAGGTCTTCGGTGATAAAGTGCGAGTCCACCTGAAGCCAGTCAAACCAGAATCGGCTCAGCCGTGTCAGCAGACGGCCTTTCCCCGGTATGGCAGTGGGCAGTATCCAGTCGAAAGCACTGATACGATCCGTTGCGACAAAGAGCAGCCTGTCGCCGAAATCATACACATCGCGAACCTTGCCGCGACGCACTGGAATCCCCTCGAGAAAACTTTCCTTCATCACATCGGACATTCACAACTCTCTCTGTCTCGGATTCCAGCCCCCGGATTCTGCTGCCAACGACACTGTTCTCGAAGGCACTTCTGGCGTTTCGCCGGCGACTCCGGGAGTCTACCGGGTGCTGACCATTTGAACAATCAGCCGCAGGAAGCCTAGACTGTCGCCGAAATCAGCACGGCACAATCCGATTGTTTCAGAGGTCGTTTAATGGGAGCCATTACTTTTCAGGTCGCCAGACCGGACCTGCTGCTGGCTGGATCTGATCTGTCACTGATTGACTTCCTGCTCTATGACGGCCGTGTCCTTCCGACTCGAGCGGCATTGAACGGAAACGTCCTCACCTGCGAACGGCTTCAGTCGGAGAGTGGTCAGATCCGGATTCCGTGGCCCCGGTTCGACGGACGCACCCAGGTTGTTCACTCGACCAGTCTTCGGGAATCCAGTGAGCCATACGATCTTGAACTGGAACTGGCGCGCGGGCAGTTATCCCGCCTGCGCAATCAGCATCATGCGTGGACCACTACAGGACTGCAGACGACCGGCGACGTCGAGCAGATGATTGTCGAGGCTCATCGTGCATTTCGAACGGCCATTCTGCGCACTGAAGCGCCGGAAGTTTCCGCGGCCGCAGCCCTGGTCTCAATGGATCTTTCTGCTCGCGCCACGGAAATGCTCTGCAGTCTTTACACCGACCAGCGGCTTGGATTCCGCAGAATGAGGGCTTCTCACCTCCCGGTCTCACTCGGCGGTCGCCTCGAAGATATTCCGCAGAACGAAACGGCCTTCCTCGAAACCTTCAACTCCGTTCTCATCGACATCCCATGGAATCAGCTTGAACCTCGTGATGGGGAATACAACTGGGACAAACTGGATCGACTCGTGGAATGGTCGGTTGCCGGCAGGCTGACTGTCATGGCCGGTCCTCTGCTGGATCTCTGCACGGACCGGATGCCTCGCTGGCTGAAGACCTGGTCCGGAGACCTCATCAACCTGCAGAGCTTCATGTCGGATTTTGTGGAAACCGTCGTGAGCCGTTATGTGGGACAGATCCGCCACTGGGAAATCATTGCCGGTGCCAACTGCGGAGGCATCGGCGATCTGAATGAAGAACAAAGAATGAACCTGGCAGCTCGTTCCGTCGAAGCAGCAAGACAGGTCGACGAGCATGTCCACATCAGCCTTCGCGTTATCCAGCCCTGGGGCGAATATCTCAGTTCAACCTCGAATCGTCTGGCTCCGATTCAGTTCATCGACACACTCCGGCGATGCGGTGTTCGAATCGACGAAATCAATCTCGAAATTCGCGCCGGTAGTGATCCCACCGGATCTCTGCTCAGAGACCCGCTGAGCCTGTCGCAGCTGCTGGATCACTGGTCTCTTCTTCAGATCCCCATCAATGTGATGATTGCTGCGCCAGCATTGCCTGAGGCTCAGAGTTCTGCTCAGGAACATGAACAGGCACTGTGGCTCCAGTCCACGATTTCAATGTGCCTGTCCAAGGAACGCGTGGTCGGAGCCTATTATCTCTTCTGGCAGGACAGTCAGGATCTGACCCGACCATCCGCATCGACCGGCTTGAACCGCCTTGACGGCACCGCTCGCCCGGCACTCGAAACAATCCGGGGAATGAGACAACTCTACTGGGGAAACTGAACCCACTCGGAATGTCCAGCATTTGCTGACTGGCTCTGGAATTCCGCAACGTTCCCCAATCACGAGTCTCTGTGACAGCGGGGCCGTCTCTCAGTTCGCGGCGGCCCGGCATTCCTGCGACGCAACAGGTCAGCGGTTCTCTGACGGCGCAGGTGGTTTTGGCTCGGCATTCCTGCGCTCACTGCAGCCGCAGAAAAGTCCGATCACGACCAGCAGGACCATTGTTGTGATTGCTGTTCTCACCATCAGCGTTCGTTCACCAGAGCCTCACAGTGACCTTGAATGATCTGATTTTCGCCGAAGAAAATAAGGCTGAAGAAACTTCTGCCAGGCGGATCGACAGGGCCCCGAGAGTGCGAAATAACAGAAGACCATCGGAACCGCCACCTCTTTGATGACGAACACCATGACGATCGCAAATATCATCTGCAGCAACTGAACAGGATTGCGGTGATTCCGAGTCAGCTGATTGAAGAAGTGCGGATATCGGATCCGAGAAACCATCAGAATCGCTGCACAAAGAGTGATCACTGGCAGGAGTGCAGACACAGTTCGTGCGACCGGGTCTGTCCAGGCGACAACGTGATCTCCGGCAGCGAGATCCTTCAACCCCTTCACTCCGATAGGAAAACCAGCAATCACTCCCGCCGCTGCCGGTGACGGAAGCCCGCTGAAGGAGCTGTGCGAATCTTCTTCGTCCGTCTCCACGTTGAACCGCGCCAGCCGCAGGATTGCGCACAGCATGAACAGCACCGCGATTGCCCAGAGCAGTCGCAAGGGATAGTCAATGGGCGGATCCGAAATTGAATTCATCAGCAGATGACCAGGGTGGGTCAGCTTCAGCATCAAAAACGCCGGAGCCACTCCAAAGCTGATGGCGTCGCAGAGACTGTCCAGCTCTGCACCAAACTCGCTCGTCTGATTTGTCAGCCGAGCGGCACTGCCGTCCAGCATGTCAAACAGCATTGCCAGAAAGATCAGCTGAGCAGCCATGTACAGTTCGTTGCCGGAAAAATTTTCCGGACCAACGCGCGCTGTGATCGTGATTGCCCCGAATCCACAGACAGCATTTCCGAGCGTCAGGAGCGTTGGCAGAACCTTAAAAACCTTTCTGCGGCGCAGATTCCGTTTCGCAGATCGGGTTTCAGAATCAGTGGGCATGGTCAATCTGTTTTCCGTGAATCGCTGCCTTCCGTGGATCAAAGCATTACAGGTGGTTTCAAGACCGGGACCGGCTCCCGACGAACGCGAAATCTTTCAGCAAATTCTGCAACAGCAAGGGTGCCTATCCAAGTTTTGAAATGCGATCTACAAATTTCCGCGGTACCGAATCACAAGTCTGTGTCCATCCTACGACGAATGTCTTCGACCCGAAGCTCAAATAATGCTCGATTTTCAGGAATCACTGGAAAAAACAGCAATTACAGAGCTCCCGGCACACACCGTGTCACCAACTGAAACACGAAGACGCAGTCCCGGCTCTGCCGGCATGAGCAACTCCGTCCGTGATCCAAGCTTGATCATCCCGAACTGCTCACCTCGTTTCAGCTGATCGCCGGGTTTCAACCAGCAGACGATTCGGCGAGCAATTGCTCCAGTGATCTGGCGCACAACGAAACCGCGCCCTGACCCGTCAGTCGCCTCCATCATTACGGCAAGCTGTTCGTTTTCGCGAGCTGATTCGGGGCGAAGAGCGTTCAGATACTTGCCGGGACGATACCGCAGGCCGACGATCTGACCCGCTACGGGAGCTCGATTGATATGAACATTGAAGATCGACAGAAAGATCCCGATTTTTTTCGCTGGCCCGCCAATGAATTCGTCAAACTCCAGATCTTCGATCTCAACCACTTTTCCGTCGGCCGGAGATACGACCATCCCGGGTTCAATCGGAACTTCACGTCGCGGATTTCGAAAGAACCATGCAATCAGAATTCCGATTACGACAGATGCCAGGCCACCCACCTGACAGATCAGCTTGAGCAGACCGGAGGATTCGGATGCTGCACCAAACAGCAGAATAGCCACCAGCGCTGAGGAAGCCGTCATCAGCATGAGCTCAGCCAGACCAACACGAGCAAACGGGAGCTGGTCGCGTGACTGAAACGGATCGTCGGCCGGTTCCCAGTAATAGCCGCCCTGATTTCGATAAAACTTCAGGTCACGCGGATCAAGAACTTCAAACGGACAGGGATTGAAATCACCCTTCCGACAGGCAGCCATCCGTCGAACGTATCCGGATCGAAATATCTTCAGAAACGCTCTTCGAAGATAACCCCAGAGCAGTTCCAGACGAATGACAACTCCACCACCCGGCTGAATATCCTTCAGCTGTGGATCCATGGACTGTATCGGGCGAGTGATTGCAGATGGCGCAATCGGGTCAGGCTGCGAAGAACCGAGCATGGAACTGCGTCTACTCCCAATTCTGTTCACGAATCCACTGATGGATTGAACAGGCTGATGCTCACGAAAAAATAAAGGATGAGCTGATCCCAAAGGACTCTTCGGTCACTCATCGCAGGACTCATCGTCCTCGGAAAGCAGCAGCTTTTCCAGTAACGGGCTCCGATTCCTGTCGATTCTCAGAGTTTGATGACCTCTCGGATTCATTTTTTCAATCACATTTTCAACAGCAACCTGCATCGATTCGGTTCGACATCCGGTTCCGGACACCTAACATTCCTGGATGTCCTGCGATTCATCCCTGAACTGAAACACCCCTGACTCCCCTAAACCCCGCTCCCCAACCTTTTTTTGAGCCTGTGTTCACAGGAAAGCAGATCTCAGATGCAGATCATTGGCTGGGTACTGTTCTTTCTGGTTTTTGTCTGGGTTGTTCCGGCGACCGCAGCACTGTGGTTTAAACAGCTGCGACTTACCCGTGATCTGCCAAAGCATCAGTTCCCGGAGCTGATCAGCGTCATCATCCCCGCTCGAAATGAAGAAGTTTCCGTTGAGAAAGCACTGACCTCTGTTCTGAAATCGGAATCTGTTTCTCTGGAGTTCATTGTCATTAACGATCGTTCCACGGACACCACAGGAGATATTATCGATCGACTGGCAGCGACGGATCCACGAGTGCGAGCGATTCATATCACGGAACTGCCGGATGGATGGCTCGGAAAGAACCACGCCATGCATATCGCAGCGGGTCACGCCAGTGGAACTCTACTGCTGTTCACAGATGCTGATGTCGTTTATGAGCCGGGCGCGATTCATACGGCAGCTGAGTACCTGAGAAGCCAGGAACTCCGTCACCTGTGCCTGCTGCCACGAATGCTGCCGGGGACTCTTCTGGAAAACTCAGCGGTGGCCTGGTTCGGCCTCGCGTTTGCCTTCGGAACTCAGCTGCAGTTCATCAGGACACGCTGGAGTCTTTCCTACGCAGGTGTCGGTGCCTTCAATCTGATCGACGCAGATTTCTACCGTTCATTTGGTGGCCACGAACCGATTGCACTGGATGTTCTTGACGACGTAAAACTCGGAAAACTTGTCAAACGGCATCATGGTCGGCAGGATTTTCAGAGCGCCTCCGAGCTGCTGTCGATTCGCTGGCAACCGTCACTCTGGGGTGTCATTACCGGACTGGAGAAGAATGGCTTCGCAGCACTGAACTACTCCATCATGAAAGTGCTCCTGATGACCGCGGTCTACCTGTTCCTGATGATCGCTCCCTATGTCGCTGTTGTTCTGCTGCCGTTTCCGGACAAGTGGGGTTTCCTTGGCACGATTCTGGTCTGGCATGCCTGCTATGGAACTGCGGCCTTTCTAACAGGAGGCGGACTAATTCTGATTCCGTTCTTTCCTGTCGCATCCACATTCATGGCCTTCGCATTCCTTCGCTCTGCATTCATCACGCTCCGTCAGGGCGGGGTCCGCTGGCGAGACTCCTTTTACCCGCTGTCTCTTCTGAAACCGGCAATCTACAGATGATTGCGGCAGGTGTTTATCACGAGGTTATAAGATAGCGAGACTCTTCACTTTTCGCCTTATTCATCATTCTTCATCTCCTGAAACAAGGACTCAATGCCCCATGAAGTCTCACATCCTGAATCAGATCTTTCTGCCGTTGCTGTGCGCCATGATCGCGATCATCTCAGAACCGGCTTTTGCTCAGAACGCTGATCTGCCGGATTTAAGATCAGCAATCTCACTCCATGTTCCGTTCGACGGTGGTTTTGATGCTCGTCTGGCAACCGGGACCGACGGACACATCTATACAGGCAACACATCGGAACGTAAAGAAGTTCGAAAAGGCAATCACTGCAGCCGCGTCACCATCGCAAAGGGTGCCGGAAAATTCGGCGATGCGCTGCGATTCTCCGATAAAGGCCCCGAAACGGTTTTCTACCATGGCAGCAACATGGCTTACCGACCCGCTGACTGGTCGGGCACAGTTTCATTCTGGCTGAAACTCACTCCAGATGAGGATCTGAAACCCGGTTACTGTGACCCCATTCAGATCACAGAAAAAGCATGGAACGATGCAGCACTGTTCGTCGACTTCGACAAGACCCTGCCCCGCGACTTTCGGCTCGGCGTTTTCGCTGATTATCGCTTCTGGAATCCAACAGATATTGCGTGGGAAAAACTGCCAGTCGCTGATCGCCCAATGGTTGTCGTTCAAAAACCCCCGTTCTCACGCGATCAATGGACACACGTGGCTTTCACATACGAGGGCATCAACAAAAAAGACTCTGAACCTGCCACGTGCATTCTGTATCTGAATGGAAAGAGCACAGGGGAACTCAGGAAGCCGATGCAGTTTCACTGGAACACAGACCACGCTGCGATCATGCTCGGACTGGAGTACATCGGAGATCTCGATGATCTGGCCGTCTTCAGCCGAACACTTTCCCCGAAGGAAATTCAGCAACTGTTCGAGTTACCAAACGGCGTGAGCGGTCTGTGAGAGTTCATCTGAAATCTCATTTTCTCAGATCACTGATCGCGATTCGGAAGCGGGAAAAAGAAGCCGCAGCTGATCAAAAAAGGGAGGCTGAAATCCCTTCAGCCAGAATAGCTGCCCTTTCTGATGCCTGGCAATACTGACGGGTGCAGATGCCAGGTAAACCAGAACCAGAAAGAGAATCAGGAAGACGACCGCAGAAATCAGGCCGGCAACGGAAATCACTGAATTGAGATCATCAGCAGTGGAGATCCCGAGAACGATTCCGCCGATCATGAACAACAGCGAAAACATCGCTCCGGCCGTTCTGTAACGCAGACGATTCCTCAGCGGACGCGAAAGGGAATAACTGACCTTGCACTGTTTTCGGGTAATCAGATAAGCCAGCAGCGGCAGGAGACCTCCGAAAAAGAAGAACACGTAGACCCATCGAGGCACTATGGTCAAGGTCTTCCGAAGCTCAACGATGTCGTCAGTCGATCCCGTGACAACACAGCAGGCAGGAAGTTCCACTTTCTTACCGCACTGCACATACTCACCATCGACATAAAACTGACGCGGATCCATGATCGCGTGCGACTTTGAAAAACCACCGGAGACACTTTCCGATGCGGCGTACGGATTCTCGTTACTCATGATGCATTCTTTCAGACCTTCGGGATGAATCAAGTTGTTGATGCTGATGCCTGTTATCCGAGCGATGGTACCAGTGAGGCGAGATGAGCGCACTGCCTGGTGCTTTTCGTTTCTGACCCTTTTCCTGATTCTCTGCGGATACTACATGATTCGCCCGATCAGGGAGACGCTCGGCGTCGACATCGGAGCCGAAAACCTGCAGTGGCTGTTCATGGCCACATTCGCCGGAATGCTTCTGATCAATCCGCTTTTCGCGGGACTTGCGTCTCGATGGTCCGGCCAGATCATTGTTCCCGGCATCTATCTGACTTTCACTCTGTCCATGCTGCTGTTCGGGCTGCTGCTGTCGCGGCCAGGTTCCTCAGTGATCATTGCCGCCGCATTCTACATCTGGGTCAGTATCTTCAATTACCTGATGGTGTCTGTCTTCTGGAGCGTGCTGGCAGATCGCTTCACCTCGGAGCAAAGCAAACGACTGTTCGGCTCCGTAGCAGCCGGGGGAACGTTGGGAGCTCTCTGCGGACCGCTGATTACGAGCACATTCATCAGTCGAACAGGGATACCAGGAGTCCTGTTTCTTTCAGCGGTATTCTTCTTCCTGGTCACTCTCAGCTCTGTGATGCTCGTCGCCTCTGTTCATAAGGTCTCGAAGGAGCAGGAGTCGGATCATCCCGGTCGACAGTCAGGACTGCAGACCGCACTTGGCGGAAGTCCATGGTCAGGGATGGGGCACACTCTGACTTCGAGTTATCTTCGCACGATCGGCATCTATATGATGCTCGGCAGCGCAGTCGGCTCCATGATTTACATGCAGCAGAATCGAATCGTGGATGAACTCATTCCGCGCGAAGATCGCCCGACATTTTTCGCTCGAACAGACCTCGCCGTGAATCTTCTCGCACTGTTCACGGAACTCTTCCTTGCCGGCCCCATGTTTTCGAAGATGGGTCTGCGATTTCCCCTGACAGCCTTGCCACTGATCGGAATGATCGGGATCCCCGTTCTTGCAGCCAGCCCGACTCCCGTCACAGTGGCCGGACTTCTGGTTCTGCGTCGTGCGGCGGAATATGCTCTGGCAAAACCGGCGAGGGAAATTCTCTTCACTGTGGTCACCAGGGAGCAGAAATACAAATCGAAGAATTTCA
The DNA here is from genome assembly GCA_046345315.1 of Planctomyces sp. Taxonomy (GTDB): domain Bacteria; phylum Planctomycetota; class Planctomycetia; order Planctomycetales; family Planctomycetaceae; genus F1-80-MAGs062. The sequence continues at coordinate 14,324 of JBKDKA010000042.1, read as the reverse complement.
TTGATACGGTGCTGGCACGAGCCGGTGATACACTGGGTGTCTGGACTCCAAATCTCCTTCTCGCAATCACCGGCCAGAATGCATTTTCACCACTCATTCTTGCGATTGCATCAATCCCTCCTGGAATTGCATTCGCCGCGGCAGGACTCTGGCTTGCCAAAGAACAGAATCGAAGAGCCACAGCCGGAAACGTCCCGTCTGAAGTGCATGAAATGGACTAAAGTGTTCATGACATGCAAAAAAAGGAATCATTTTGCTCTGCACGATTTGTTAAGACGTCACTAAAATACGGGTATTCACGCACCTGTATATATACACAAAAATACGCCTTCACTCTTTCACTGTGCGTAGTTGAGCCTCTCAACACGTCCGAAAAACATTTCATCAGAGACTCCACGCCGTGGATGCGTTCATTGCACGACAACCGATTTTTGACCGTGATCTGGCCGTATACGGTTACGAACTGCTGTTCCGAAACGGAGCAGAAAACTTCTTCCGGCCGGTCGACGGAAACTTCGCGACCCAAAGTCTGATCAGCGACGCCGTTCATCTACACAGCATCGAAAAGATCACTGAAGGCCGTCGGTGCTTCATTAACTTCACACGGGAATCCATCCTCTCGGAGCTTTACGCCGTATTGCCCGCTGGAAGCACAGTGGTGGAAGTTCTCGAAACGGTCGAAATCAGTTCCGAAATCATTCAGGCGTGCCGCAAACTTCGCGAGCAGGGTTTTACACTGGCGCTCGACGACTACGTGCTTGATCCCGGGTTCAACGAACTTCTGCCCCTTGTGGACATTCTCAAAGTGGAATTCCCGGCGCTGTCTGCGGATCAGCATGCACAGATTACAAAGATGTCTGCAGAACACCGGTTCATGCTCCTGGCTGAAAAGGTGGAAACACAGGATCAGTTCCTGCACGCAAAGGCACTGGGATATCACCTGTTTCAGGGATACTTTTTCTGCCGTCCCAGCATCCTGAAGACAAAGAGAATCCCCGAGTCCCATGCTCAGAGTCTGCGGCTGCTGCAACTGGTCAATCAGCCGGAGTTTCAGATTCAACAGATCGAAGAACTGATTCGAAGCGATGTCGGGATGAGCTACAAGCTGCTTCGTTATATGAATTCACCGATCTTTGGTCAGCGGTCCTCAGTACAGTCGATTCGACAGGCCGTAACGGCGCTGGGGCAAAGAGCACTCAGAAAGTGGGTGTCACTGCTGACTGTGAATTCGATCTCCACAGACAAGCCGACAGAACTGACGAATACCAGCCTGATCCGAGCCCGTTTCTGTGAACTCTGCGGCGAAAACATGCTGGACCGCAGCAACGCATCTGACTGCTTCACCTCTGGTCTGTTTTCGCTTCTGGATGCAATGCTGGATCAGCCGATCGAACTCCTGATCGAAGAACTGAATCTGTCAGAAAGCACTCGCACAGCGCTTCTCGGCCAGACCTCCGCGATAAGCGATATTCTCTCCCTGGCCGTCGCCATGGAAAAAGCCGACTGGCCGAGGATCTCGCGATTTTCTGAACAGTATCAGATCCCTGAGAAAACTCTTTTCCAGTGGAATCAGGAAAGCGTCGACTGGGTGCACGCCCTGCTGACAACCTGATTTTTGTTCGAAGCTCGCCATGAATTCCCGGTTGAGTCACGTCTCGCCATACAAATGAACCATGGTCGTTTTCCGAAAACTGCAGTGGATTGTACTCAGTAGGTTCATTCTGCCGGAAATGACTTTCGCCGTCAGGCGAAACTGCGATTCCGGTTCTTTGGTTTTCCGGCGTTGTCGCATTCAACCGCCACTACTGAACTCGAATGCGAAAGGCTGCAGTTCGGGCGGCAACGGTCGCAGCAGTCACGAACGGAATTACTCGACTCTGCGTCTGCCGAGTTGCACTTCGAAACTCCAGCGATTCGAATGCGCAAGACGAATGCCGTTTCGCTGCATTTTCAGGCAGTGTCGCTGCAACCTACGACACAGCGTTCACTTTCAGCCTCGGGAGACCGTGATGAGTACTCAGTTCTGGAATCTGATCCGTCAGACGATAGTCTTCCTGTGCGTGACTGTTGCTCTACCAACGATAGACTGTCACGGTCAGTCAGCCACAGGCCCTTCAGAATCTTCTCTTAGAACCCCATGGACAAACTCGCGTCTCCGTGGCACGCCGACGCCACCACCAAAATGGAAGATCCAGCCAGCATTCCCGGGAACTAAGTTTGAACTCCCGACAAGTCTTCAGGAAATCCCCGGCACAGGTCGTCTTCTCGTAACCCAGATGGACGGGCGGATCTTCAGTCTGGGGCTGAAGGCAGGCTCAGCAGTCCCGCAATTAGCCGGGAACATCAGTGATATAGCCGGCAGCCCCGTTTCGCTTTTCAGCGCAATCGTGGATCCGGACCTGAAGCAATTCCCCTGGATCTACACCTGCCTGAAACATCCCGGTGATGGTGGTCATGTTCGAGTCTCACGTTTCCGATGCACGGCCTCTACTGAGTCGTTTCAGATCGACATGAAGAGCGAAGAGGTGCTGCTGCGATACCCATCCGGACCGCACAGTGCAGGATGCCTGCTGTTCGGGAAAGACGGCATGCTCTACATCTCCACAGGTGACGGAAGCGGACCCAATCCACCCGATGGCCTGACCACCGGGCAGGACGTCAGCGACCTTCTCGGCGCAATCCTCCGCATCGATGTCCATCACCGCACCGCTGATCGACCTTATGCCATTCCACCCGACAATCCATTCATTAATCAGCCCGACGCAAGACCGGAGATCTTCGCCTACGGTCTCCGCAATCCGTGGAAGTTTGGTATCGATCAGCAGACAGGTGACGTTTTCGTTGCTGACAACGGATGGGAAACATGGGAGATGATTCACCATGTTCACGCTGGTTCCAATTGCGGGTGGCCCATCATGGAGGGTCGCGCGGAACTCAGAACAGACGTGAAACTCGGCCCGACACCGATCACTCCACCCGCATGGGACCATCCACATACTGAAGCCAACTCCGTTATCGGCGGCCCTGTTTATCGTGGTTCTGAACTGCAGGCTCTCAACGGCAGCTTTATCTACGGCGACTACATCACCGGCACTATCTGGGCTGTCAGAAAAGAATCCGACAATACGTATTCGGCGAGTACGCTGCTGGATACGGACCAGAGAATCGTGGCTTTCACGGAAGGCAGTCACGGTGAACTGTTCATGCTGGACTACGATCTGACCGGACAGATCTACGAGATTCTTCCCAACGACGCCGAAGATCTCTCCGAGTCATTCCCGCGTCTTCTGAGTCAGACCGGGCTCTTCGAAGATGTGAGATCTCTGAGACCTGCTCCCGGCGTGATGCCATACGACGTCACAGTCCCGCGCTGGATGGATGGCGCCGCTGCTGAGCGTTGGGTGGCGATTCCGGGAACACAGACGATTGCAATGGGGCATGACACGGCCGTTGAGTCGACTTTTCCGGATGGAACAGTCTTCGTAAAACATCTGACGATCCCATCGGCAGAACTCGGAAACAATCAGAATCCAGCTTCGAATGCCGAAAGATCAGGTCACGATGCCCGCCCTCTCGAAACTCAGATTCTGCATTACGATCAGGGACGCTGGAATCCATATGTTTACCGATGGAATTCCGACGCGTCCGATGCTGAGCTTGTTCCTTCCGGCGGGAGTCAGCAGAGCGTTTCCTGGCCCGCTGATGCGAATTCCGGCACTGCTTCACAGCAGCGAACCTGGCGTTCGCTGTCAGAAAACGAATGTCGACTCTGCCACAATTCCGGACCTGGTTTTGTTCTGGGCTTCGTTCCCGCTCAACTTCATCGTCCACTCACGAATCAAGCAACTCACAAAACGCAGCTTGAACTGCTGGCCGAATCGAACTTCATTCGGCTGTCCTCCGGTCAGCAAACCGGGTCGTCGATAAAGCTGGTCAATCCTCACGACCAGAGCAATTCTCTGAACGATCGAGCAAGATCATGGCTGCACGCTAACTGCAGTATGTGCCACCACAAAGGCGGAAATGCCATTGTTTCCATCTTCCTTAAAGGAGAACTGCCGTTCGAGGAGATGAATACAAACAAGGGCACAATCATCGGAACTTTCGGGATGAACCATGCGAAAGTCATTGCTCCCGGTGATCCGTGGCGTTCGATTCTGATGTACCGAATTTCAAAACTCGGATACGCTCGAATGCCATACATCGGGTCACAGGTCGTCGACAGTCGAGGCATCAGCCTGATCGCAGAATGGATTGAATCGCTTTCCGGGGAACGATCCTCTGAATCATCCCCACCCGTGACGCTCGGAAGCAGCGAAGAGACCGCCCTGCGGCAGCTCGTGGCGTCGTCCGGTAAAGCACCGTCATCAGATGACTCCGATCAGAACGCGGTGAAGATCCTGCTGACTTCCACGGAGGGTTCTCTGGCTCTGCAGAACCTGCTTCATGCCGGCAGACTTTCCGAACGTGTCCGTGCAACGGCGATCGAGCAGGCAGCAACAACCGGTGCAGACATTCGAGGGCTGTTCGATCATTTTGTTCCGGAGGAGAATCGGAGAAAGACACTTGGACAGAATCTTGATCCTCAACTGGTCCTGACACCAACAGGAGATGCCGGACGAGGCCAGCTGATTTTCTTCAGTGACAATGCACGCTGCAGAAATTGCCATCACCTGAACGATCCTGGATTGTCTGTCGGACCGACACTGACTGAAGTGAGCCGAAAGTACTCAAACTCATCTGAGATGCTTCAGCAGATCGTGGCTCCATCACAGAAGATTGACGAGAAATACACATCGTGGATTGCAGTCACATCGGACGGTCGCACGATTGCCGGTCTGCTGGAAAGCAGTACCGATACCGAAGTGGTGCTGCGAACAACTGACAAAAAATCCGTCCGAATCGCTCGTGCTGATATCGACGAGTTGCAGAAGAGCCCGAAATCTCTCATGCCGGATGGTGTTCTCGCGGACCTCACAGCTCAGGAAGCGGCAGACCTTCTCGCGTTCATTAAAGCGTCTGCAGTTCAGAAAACGTCACCACCATCCGGACCATGACATCTGTGAATCCACGGTCACAAGTTGCGAGTCATTGCTTCTCGAACAGATGACGATGGTGAGCCCTGAACACGATCACCGGGATGGGAAACTTTGATCCGGGTCCGAAAGCGGGAATCGGGAGTCGTGTGGCGGAACAGGTCAGAATCCACATCAACAGGAGAAGGTCTTGACTGAGGTCATACTTCACAGATGCATTTCGGGCGCACAAATCAGAAACTCGTTCATCGTCGTATTCTGTTTCTTCTGTGTTCTCTCGGCTCACGCTGCGAAAGCCGAAGACGATGTCCGCACGGAGATCTCCGCCTCTGACCGGCGTTCCATCGAATCACAGCTGAGTGATTTTCGACTCAACATTGATCGCGCCGGTCTCCGAACGCCCGCCTCAGACGGCAGATCAGTCACGGATGACCGATGCGATATCCTGCTGTTTGAAAAGGCAGCTGAATGGATCCTGCGTCACAACGAATTCTATAAACGCGAATATGTTCAATGGACACTGGATGCTCTCAAAATCGGCGAAGAACGGCTCCAGCAAAAATCACAGCAACAGACGCCGTGGATCGGCCGTCCAGGAAGAACGGTGCTTGGATATCGTTCACGAGTCGACGGTTCTGTGCAACCGTACGCGGTCACTCTTCCCACCGATTTCGATGTGACTTCAGCAAAACGCTGGCCGCTTCATGTGGAACTTCATGGTCGCAACGGAATCCTGAACGAGGTGAGCTTTATTCACTCACATGAGGGGAACAGATCCGGCGAACCAGTCAACGACTGGATCCAGCTGGATGTTTTCGGGCGCACAAACAACGCTTATCGCTGGGCCGGCGAAACGGATGTGCTGGAAGCGATGTCGGATCTTGCACGACGTTTTCCCCTCGACGACAGGAGGATTGTTCTGCGAGGATTTTCCATGGGCGGCGCTGGTGCCTGGCATATGGGACTTCACTACCCGTCCCTCTGGTGTTCCGTCGGCGCCGGTGCGGGATTCTGCGACACGGAGAACCATCTGAGTCTTACGGCACCGCTGTCTCCTCTGCACCAGCGACTCGTGCGTATCTACGATGCTCAGGAGTATGCGCTCAATGCATTCAACGTACCGACAATCGGATACGGTGGAGAACTCGACAGACAGCTGTTCGCGTCCGGCCGAATGACCGAAAGAGCCGCACAGGAAGGTGTGACGATCCGCCGTCTGATCGGACCGAAGACAGAACACAAATGGCACCCGGAAAGTCGTCGCGAATTCATGGCGTTTCATGCAGAACATGTGCGCGACGGAAGACCAGACAGTGAGACGAGACACCACATTCGTTTTGTGACGTACACACCCCGTTATGGTTTGTGTGACTGGATTCGGATCGAGGAACAACTGGTCCCACTCGAAAGATCGCTTGTCGACGCTGAATTTGATCTGCAATCCTCAACACTGACACTGAAGACGGAGAATGTTCGAGCCCTGTCTGTGTTGCATTCGGATGTCAGTGCAATCCAGATTGACGGAATGTCGATTCAGACGAGGCCTGTCGAAAGCACTCCGAGTTCGACATCAGGTCAGAACCCGGGATTCGAATCCGGCGGCGATCCAGGGTCAGGCCTCTCGCTCGAGCTGACAGACTCCGGCTGGACACAGACATCCGCCACAACAGATTCGGAACCAGCCACCAGCAGCAGACTTCTAAAACGTGGCGGGCTTCAGGGCCCCATCGATGACGCATTCATGGAACCGTTCCTCTGCGTCCGAGGCACAGGAACACCATGGAATGTACACCATCAGTCATGGTGCAACTGGACTCTCTCACGATTTGAGCGGGAATTTGATCGCTGGATGCGAGGCCGAATCCGCATCGTCAACGACTCCGAAGTGACGCCCGAAATGATGGAGTCTCACCATCTCGTTCTCTTCGGAGATCCGGGCTCCAATTCCGTCATTGCGTCGGTTGTGAATTCCCTACCGATTCAATGGACGAAGACTTCGGTTTCGTTCGACCAGACACAAAACTCTTCAGATAATCATGGTGTCGCGATGGTCTACCCGAATCCGAAGAATCCGAACCGTTATGTCGTGATCAATTCAGGACATACGTTCCACGATGCGGAGTTCGAAGCGTCCAACGCAAATCTCTACCCGCGTCTGGGTGATATTGCAATCATCCGCTTTCAGGAAGACGGAGCAGACTTTACTGAGCAGACCGTCTCGGCGGACATTTTCGACAGTCAATGGCAGCTTCCGGCGAAGTAACGTCGACAACTGCTGCAACTCCGTCAGAAGACGCTTCAGTGATCCGGAATCGGATCTTCCGGACGCACAGTCTGGCCTTCCCATCGAACAACGCCGGAGTCGGGATCGTATTCAAGAATGCGATCTCGGCTGCCCGAAACCGGTGCTCTGCTTTTTTCCGGAACCCAGCGACGGTGCTCAATCAGGATCTCGGAGTATCCCTGCTCAGACGCAAGATTGTGCCACTCGTTCGGATCCTGTTCCATATCGTAGAGCTCTTCCGCACCATCCGCGTATCGAATGTATCGCCAGCGAGCTGAGCGTACGGAGTGATTGTCATGGTTGTGCGTTGTGATTGCCGGAAACTCCCGCTTCGCCATGGGATCCCGAAGCTGTGGCGTCAGGCTGTGCCCTTCCAGACCCGCCGTCGACAACTCACTCCCCGACATCTCTGCCAGTGTGGGGTAGATATCAAGAAGCTCCGCCGGCGACTCGCATCGACCACCACCGGTAACCCCGGGACCGGCAAAGATCAGAGGCACTCGAGTGGATCGCTCCCAGAGTGAGTTCTTTCCGGTGATCGCCTTTTCTCCCAGGTGCCATCCATGATCTGACCAGAGAATAACAATCGTATTCTCAGCATATCGACTGCGTCTCAGAGCATCGAGCACGCGACCGACCTGACTGTCGGTAAAGCTCGTGCAGGCAAGATAAGACCGCACCAGGTTTTTCCACTGATGATTCTGCTGCAGAAACTGCAGACGCGGCTCGGGAAGCTTCCAGTGCAGATACCAGCTGAAACGCGGCGTGTCTTCACGATCTGATGCCAGAAATGGCGGCAGCTGAACGGAGTCTTCCGGATAAAGATCGAACCATCGCTGAGTGGAATAACACGGAACATGTGGCAGGAAGAATCCGACGGAAAGGAAGAACGGTTTCTCGTGGTTCTGTTCAAGCTGGCCGATCGCCCAGGAGGCAATCTTCCAGTCCGGCTTGTCTTCATCACGATGAGGAAAAGTTCCCCAGTCAACGAGAGGATGCCCGGAGGGTGAGACAACCAGGTTCTTCTTCGGGCGAGGTCCGACACCGGCCGGCGGCCCGACAAGGTCAAACTCATCGTCACTCGGCCGGGCTCCGTAAGCACCATGAAAGATCTTCCCGGCCGTCATCACACGGTAACCGGACTGCCGAAGATACTGCGGCAGCGTGACCAGCTCAGCAAGCTCCGGAACATTACGAAACCAGGGAGCAAGCCCGTAAACTCCCGTCGACGAGGGACGACGGCCGAGAAGAAGACTTGTGCGTGAAGGATTACACAGCGGTGCCTGGCAATGAGCATTGAGGAACACCGTCCCTCGCTGAGCAAGCTCATCAATATGCGGCGTCTGCACCTGCGGATGTCCACCGAGACATCCGATCCAGTCATTCTGATCGTCGATCGCAATCATCAGAATGTTTGGTTTCTGTCTTTCGCTTCCCGCTTCGGCGTAACAAACACTGAACATGGCGAACATCAACAGCCAGAAAAACAACCAGCCCTGCACGGATCGCGTCATCGAAGTCACTCCTCATCGTAGTACATCACAGTGTACCCCGATCTGAAACCAGGGGCTATGTGCCAGCAACGGATTCAGGAGTTACTTTCGCAGCGTTGTTTTTGCGGCCGATGCCGGCTCGATGTGCGAAGATTGATGTGCGAAGATTGATGTGCGGACTCACGACTCTGTAAGCTGCATTCGGAGATTGCACATCACACAGAACAGCCTACCTATCGCGTAAATTGATTACGGAGTGAACCTTGATCTGCACGGGAGTTTCGCTGGATTGTTTGGGGAACATTTCCGGGGTTCCTGTGATCTGGACAGGATTTCCAACAAGCGATTGTGCCATGCCCTCCAGCTGCGGACTCTCCGCAAAATTACAGGTCCAGATCTGGCCGCCGGCTTCGATTGTCATTTCTTTTGAGTCAGATCTACTTTCGTCGGCAGCCTGAAGCATTCCCTCAACAGAGACGCGAACGCCGTCTTTGTTCTTTGCCGGATCCGCCTTTGCGATTTTTCTGACGTCGATAATCCTTCGAACTCGCACTTCAGTAGCGGCTGTCGTCCGCAGTTTTCCGATCACGACGACCTGCTGTTTATTGTGATTTTCGGCGAAGGATTTCTCCGCATCTTCGGACAGCTCCAGTTCGCAGATCACAGGTCCTGCCGCGATCGTCGTGCCAGTCGTTTCGCCACCAACGGCCATCACCCCGTGTCGCAAACGGCCGCAGAATTCGACCGACACGGCGGAGTCCGTTGAAGAATCTTCTGAACCATTGAACACCAGCAGACTGAACCCAAATCCTGCGAGCATTTTCCACATGTGATTTGCATCCGTATAAATGGATTACAGACGAAATGAACTTCTCGTGGTCGCTGACCAGACCGAGCAAATGCCGGACGGACCGACCTCCGGCTTACTGTGAAACCGCTCGCAGACGAGCAGGACTGATGATCATTCGATTCTCGACAAGGCGACGTGGTCGTGGCACATCGACGATCGGGGAATCGTCATCGGGTTTTGATTCCATCAGGAATGAAAGATCAAGTACTCCTCCTGGAACTCGTGCCGGCGCATTGTGGCCCCAGAGACCGGCGAGCGCCGGGACCGGACGAGCATTTCTGTAGATCAGATCGCGGACTTCGTTCATCTGCCCGCGATCCTGAGCCGGATTTGCAAAGGTGGTTGCCCAGATCAGTGCGGCAGCGCCGGCCACATGAGGCGTTGCCATGGAGGTTCCGCTGAAGGTGTCATAGGAGTCATTCCGCGTTGTGCTGAGAATATCAACGCCAGGAGCGGCGATATCCACCGACTGCTTGCCGTAGTGACTGAACGAACCTCGCTGATCTTTGATATCGATCGCAGCCACAGACATGACATTCGCCTGAGGCAGTGACGCAGGGTAGTTTGGTCGGGCATCGTTGTTGTTTCCGTTTCCACCTGTGTTTCCCGCAGCTGCAACAAACAAAACACCCTTTCGTTCAGCTCGCGCCACAGCCTCTGCAAGTTCAGGGGATGTATCTGGGCCACCCCAGCTGTTGCACAGTACGTGAGCTCCATTATCGACTGCCCAGTCAATGCATTTCACAGCATCTGACGTCGATCCTGAACCATCAGGCCCGAGAAACCGCATCGCCATGATGCGTGCTTTCCATGCCACCCCGACGACTCCAACCCCGTTGTTACCCGTCGCGGCCACTGTCCCCGCGACGTGAGTTCCATGGTTCTCTTCATCCAGAGGATCGTCATCATCGTCGTAGAAATCGTATCCATGGCTGCCGCCACGAGACCACATATTGTCTCTCAGATCCGCGTGGCGGTAGTCGACGCCGCTGTCGATCACTGCCACAATTACTGATGACGAATCGTGGTGCTGCGGCCAGACTTTTGTCGCTCCGCAGTTCTTCATTCCCCAGAGCCTGTTCAGAAATGGATCGTCCGGTTCAGATTCCGTCACTGCAGACTGAGCTTCACTGACTTCGGCAGGCCGCGGAATTGTCATGATGTAGTCGGGGGCGACGTACGAAACGGCATTGTCTGCCATGAGCGCTTCGACGGCTCCTGACGTCACGGCTCCCTTCGGCTCGACCACCAGAAACGATCCGTCTTCGTAATCCTGAACGACGTTCAACCCGGCATTCTGAAGCGTTTCTTCAGAGGGCTTGTTATTCACATCCGGATAACTGATCATCAGCCGAGTCGATCTGACTTCGTTACCGGGAACAACCGTATCCACACCCGCAGCCATCGTTCGCATGGTGTTCTCCTGACTGGATGGCACCTCAAAGACGGCACTTCCATCACGACAGACACCCATGTAGTGCGATCTGGCGCGTCGGACCAGAACCATTTCCGCTGAAAGTCGCTTCTCGGAATGGCATTTCGCCCGAAGGCGATATCGCCCCGCAGAAAGCGGACTGCACATCGCCGTCAGCATCAGGCAAACCAGAATTCGAACGACGCAGGTGGAATATCGCATGGTTTCCTCGACGGTCTTTCGACTCGCGGCAGACACAGACGAGAGACCCCATCGAAAGGGATCTCCTGCGGGGACGCTACCGGAGAGCGGCGATTCCGTAAAGATCGTTCCTCACGATCCATCGGCAGAGACTGCCGAAGAAACTGATCTTTTCTTGTATCACAATCGGGCATACACTGCCGGTCCTCTCTCTCCTGTGGCAGAATTCGCCAGACACCATGTTTTCTCCTCTGCAGCAGGAAAACTTCCTCATTTCTGTCATCCGGATTTCAGCGACTCACAATCTCACCTTCCGCTGAGTCTCCCTGACCCGTCTCCGGATTTCAGCACCTTCCTTCAGCTGTTGCCCATCTCATCATGAAAACATCACTCCCTGTGGTTTTGCTGGGGCTGGGATGCTGTTGCGCATTAGCTCAACTCTCGGGGTGTTTACCGCTCACGGGACCGCCGATGCCGCGTGGAACTTTTCCCGGACAACCCGTCGGCATCAGCAATCCGCTTCCCTATCCGCCGGGATCTCCGTGGTACCCGCCTGTTGGATCACCCGGCGGTCCGGGAATTCCAGTTGTTCAGATCCCCGGACAACCACCGGGAAATTTCCCGTTTCCCCCATCGAACCCGTCACCGAATCCGAATCCCGGAAACCTACCGACAATCCCCGTTGGCCATCCACAGCCAACCACACCCGGTGGTGATTCAACAGACTACTGGAAACCATGGCCACTTCCTCCGCGATCAAATCAGACTGCTTCCCGTCACGCGAAATCGCAATCTGACGTCTCGCTGCTGTCAGACAGCAGAGTCACAAATCAGAGAGATCTGCAGGACTTTCAGTATACGTCGACGCAACTGAACTCCGGCGACTTCGTGAACTCGGAGATGCTCATCGGTGCGGAAGCAACCCCAGCACAGGAAATGCTGAAGTATCGCGGCGGCAAAACCATAGCGGCTCTGTCTTACGTCAACCTGTACGTCAGCGGCGATCGAGAATGGTCGAAAGACGATGTCGAGAGAATTGACCGCAGCCTTTCGGCAGCCATGCGAGACGAAGGTCTGAATAACGTCCTGCGTCAGTACTTCGAAAATCAACCCCTTAGATCAACAGCCCTGCCCTCACATCCTCTGGTCGGATATACGCCGGATACAGTCTCACGAGGTGATATCGACAACTTCCTCACTTACCTCGATCGACAGGGATACCTGCGATCGTTTGATCTCAGCTCAACGGCATTCAATCTTCTGCTGCCACCCGGAACGGTCCTCACAACCGAGAGTCAGCCTGCCAATCGTCTTCAGCAGGCAACCGACTCATTCCGCAGAACCGAAGCAGCGAATGCCGCTTCAGACGCTGACGACCCCAAATCGACACAGGGACTTGCCGGATATCACGGATCTGTTCCGACCGAAGGTGGCCGGAGAATCTATTTCTCGGTATGTGTCTATTCGAAGCGATATTCGAACGGAGCGACGAATGGGATCCCCGTGTTCGACGCTCCATGGAAGAATGTCGTTGCTGCTCTTTATCATCAGCTGATCGAGGTTCGAACAGATCCGGACGTCGAAGAGGTTCTGAGAAACGCAGACGATTCAACTGCAGAACGCTATCTGGGCTGGGTGTCTGAGAGCGGTCTGGAAATCGGCGACCTTCCGATTCGAGGCGACATGGCGATTCCGGATGTATTTCGTGAAGTATCGCTCACCGACGGCAGCGGTGTTGTACCGATCCAGCTTCCTCACTCCAATATTCGCGGCGGACCGGAAGGCCCGATCTCACAGCCACATCCGCTTCCATAAGGAAGATGGCACTGGGGAACAGCAAAATTCAGACCCGGCAACATCCGCCGTGATGACCTGATCCTTTTACGGCCCGGCCAGCCAGCTGACGGCATCCGGAAGCCATCCGCTGTTCCACGAATGAACCTGAATCTCCCCGGAAATCTGCTCATGAAGGATCCCTTGTTGATTCATCAGCTGAATCATCTGCTGATGATTCGGGTAAAAGTTTCCGCGGCCCAGTAACCCCAGTCGAACGGGAGCTTGATGAAACCGCTCCCCGGACTGTGAGAGCAGCGTTGTCAGGCAGTATTTCTGAAAATTCTCCTGCGACCCGAAAATCGGCCCGGATCCGAATTGACCGGATTCCGTCATCGTTAATGGCGCATCAAACGCAGCCGCTCGAAAAAACACATCCGGATTTCGAATCAGAAGACTCCAGGCACCCCAACCGGATTTGCTGAAACCGACAAGTAGTCGTGACTTGCCGTCTGCTTTCGTCGGATAAACCCTGTCCAACATCGGGACAACGTCATTCAGCAAATAACTCTCCTGCTGCAGATGCGGGTTGTCCGAATGATCCGCATACCACGGAAGGTCTGAAAACTCCGGGAACACACAGATCAGCTGATGCCGATTCTGAAGATCCCATTTCAGGACTTCATCAACGCTGTTTCCCCAGCGAGTCGCTGATCCGGCTTCCACGGGCAGAACGTAAAGAGTTCGAAACAGTTGCCGATCGGAACCTTCAGCGGACCGAAGACTGTCCGGCAGAAGGACGCTTACGCGAGTCACACCGGACTGCCGCTCGGAGTTGAGCTCATGAACTCTCAGGTCCGATGCGTGGGTCAATGTCGCAGCAAAGAGACCGATGGCGAGGATGATGTTCCGCAGCGTATTCAACGATGAAGGCTCCCATGAAAAAACCGAGGCGGGGGTCTGAGCTACTGCTGTAAAGGTCTTCGAGCTGAAGAAAATGGCGTGTAGAATGCAGTTTGGGGTGAGATTGGAGACAGATGGAAGACGTTGCAGGAGGATGAGCCATGGATGGTTTCAGTCTGGAGGCAATCAGTCGAGTGCCTTTGGCCGAGGCGGTAATGCTGTTGTTTCGTTCCGTGACAGATGAGGATTTGCTGTCGTCGATTTGGGAAGAGCATCGTGGGCGATGTTATGACCGGGTCATTTCCTTCCCATTGATTGTGCATTTGATTTCCGATGCTTTGCTGACTTCGAAGTCAGGTCGGCAGAGCTT
>JBKDKA010000041.1:0-2600 GCA_046345315.1 Planctomyces sp. | reverse complement strand
GCATTTTTTAACCCGAAGCTTCTTGCAGACAACGGTATTGATTCGGTGCTGAAGTACCTTGCATCCGATCCTTCGTCGGAGATTGATCTGAAGGCCGTCGACAGTGTGCGTAACTTTCTGTTCGGGCCTCCCGGAGCTGGTGGACTCGACTTGATCAGCCTGAACATCACTCGCGGTCGTGACCATGGTCTGGCCGATTACAACGCAACGCGAGTTGCCTACGGGCTTCCTGCGGTGACGAAGTTCTCTGACATTACGAAGAACACCGACGTGAGTCAGAAACTTCAGCAGTTGTATGGATCTGTCGACAACATTGATCTCTGGGTCGGTGCACTGGCGGAAGACCATGTTCGCGGCGGCAGTGTCGGCGTGACCTTGCGAGCCATCATCAGTGACCAGTTCGAACGACTTCGGGATGGAGACCGATTCTGGTACCAGAATCAGTTTCGGGGTGCCGAGCTTCAGGCCATCGAACGTACGACGCTGGCCGGAGTCATCCAGAAAAACTCCGGCCTGACCGGGCTTCAGAACAATGCCTTCTATTTCAAGGCGGCAGTGGCCGGAACGATTGTGGCGGATCGTAACGGAAACGGTCGGCCCGATCCGAGAGATCCTCCCGCAGCCAGAGTGACAGTGCAGCTGTTCAATGTTACGGAAAATGAAGTGGTCGCAACCACCACATCGGACGCACGCGGTCGGTATGAGTTCGATGTTCAGGATGGCCTGAGAACAGGAGTCTTCCGAGTTCGTGCTGTGAGTGCCGACGGAACGACACTGAAGGAATCTCCGCCGATTCGGATTACAGCCGGCGATCAGTTTCGAAACGGAGTTGACCTTGCCATCCCGGCCCCGAACCCTTCGACTCCGCAGCCTCCTCGCAATCAGCCACCAGGAAACCAGCCCCCACGAAATCAGGCGGTGGAGAATCCAACTCGCCCGACGCCAGGAACTGCAGTCGGGGGAGCGGCAACGCTCGCAACGAGAAGCACGGCCGCCGGAAGTACAACTCCGAACACGACAACTCCGAACACGGTGGCGGGGAGTACGAGTACGACAGGCCATCGAACAGGGATCAGAACAAATCCGTTGCGGAATGATGCCGGAAGACCCACGGCCTCAGATTCAGAGACCGCTTTGCTCGATCATCTGTTTTCCGAGCTCTCAGACTCACCGTTGACGTAGAATTGTTTCTCCTGAAGCCGATGGAAACGAGTACCACACCGAACTACACTCCGCCTCAGCATTACCTGTGCCCCAGCCTGTAAAACAGGGGAGATCTGCTGATGTTGAAGAGTGTTGTTCGGTGTGTTTTCATTGCGCTGACAGGAATTCTCATGACTGCCGATCATCTTTCGGCTCAGGCCGAAGAACTGCTGGTCTTTGTCACAGCATTTTCTGGCGGTGAAGATGGAGCGATCCATGCGTACGGTCTGAATACCGAAACAGGTCAACTAACGCTGAAGGAACGCACGACCGATCCGAAGAATGCGTTCTTCATCGCGCTTTCGCCAGACCGAAAGTACCTTTATTCGATTCATGCACCTGGCCAATTCGGCGGAAAAGAAAACGAACAGGTCGCAGCTTACAGCCTCGAAGGTCGTACCGGCCGCATGAAGCTGCTCAACCGAACGTCAGCATTGGGAACGGCGGCGTGTTATCTGGATGTGGACGCCACTGGTAAAACCGTCTTCGTTGCCAACTATTCGACCGGAAGTGTCGCATCGATTCCCGTTCGTCCGGATGGAACGCTCGGCGAAGCCGCAACGTTCGTTCAGCATGAAGGGCACAGCGTCGACAAGACTCGCCAGGACGCCGCGCATGCTCACTGTATCGTGGTCACTCCGGACAATCGATTTGTACTGAGTGCCGATCTGGGGCTGGATAGAATTCTCAGTTACCGAATCGAATCCGGAACATCGCGGATGGTACCGTCGGCATCACCTTTCTTCAGGACTATCCCCGGTGCCGGTCCTCGCCATCTGACATTTCATCCGAATGGTCGCCATGTTTACGTCATCAACGAGCTGGCGAACTCGGTAACGTTGTTTGACTACATCAAGGAATCCGGAATCCTCACCGAACAGCAGACTCTTTCGACGGTGCCACTGGATTTCACCGGCACCAGTCATACTGCGGACGTCAAAGTGACGCCGAACGGGCGTTTTATGTATGGCACGAATCGTGGTCATGACAGTATCGCGTGTTATCGACTGAACGATTCCGGTCGGATGGAATTGATCACGATCGAACCAAGCCTCGGAAAAGGACCGCAGAACCTCGTGATCACTCCTGACGGGAAGTATCTTCTGTGCGCGAACATGCCGGGAAACAATCTCGTCGTTTTCCGAATCGATGCTGACACCGGAAAGATCAGCAGTGCGGGTGATCCCGTCACGCTGACTGGCCCATCCTGCATTCGCATTTATTGAACTGACTGTCGGATATGAACTGACCAGCCAGTGTGAAATTGTTTTCGAAAGTTTCCGAATGAGCACCGAAAAGTCGACATCCCGCATTGTTTCCATGGATCAGTTCCGTGGATACACCGTTGCTGGGATGTTCCTGGTCAATTTCATTGGCGGCTATGCATGGTTCAAGTC
>JBKDKA010000040.1:0-12293 GCA_046345315.1 Planctomyces sp. | reverse complement strand
GATCACAAGGTGAAGAAGGGACGAACGGGGACAGAGTACTACGTCGGAGCCTGGGATTTTGGCGATGGAGACGGGGATTCTGCGGGAAGTGACCACACCGATGGCACACTGCTGGTAGCTGAGTATGCCTATCCGACTCAGACGACGACTCGAGCTGACGGAAAGAAGACGCAGTATTCCTATACGTTCTGGGACACGAGTGACCGGGAGATCAAGACAAGAACGACGACACTGCCTGTGATCCCAACGACTCAGAACGGATCGGGAGTGGCGACCACGATTGCAGAGTTCTTCGACAATTTGGGCCGGCTTCGCTGGACACAGGATGGCGAGGGCTACATCAACTACTACAGTTACAATCCTGTCACCGGCGGTACAGGCTACATGGCGATCGATGTGAACCCGGCCAGCGCTGGCAGTGATATCACGAGTGGATCAGCCGGAAACTGGGATGCGGTTTCCGTGGGATCGGCGAGTTCGAACCAGCCGACTCGCAGTTCGTCGCTTCCGACGCCATTGGCTCTCGCAACGAAGACCTACTTCGACAAACAGGGACGGCAGACGAAAACAGTGGAACCCGGTGGTGCTGAGCATCACGTCGTCTATGCCAATACACAGACAATTCGTTTTCCGTACTGGAATTCGGGAACAAGTCAGTGCCTAGTTCCAATTGAGCTGACTAAGCTGAGCAGCGGTGGGCAGGTCACAGATCTGGTCAAGGTTCGGGCGACGTACACGGCGATTTCGACGTCGGGCGGAGCTCCAACAGGCTTCTCAACAGCTCCGAGCCAGAGTGACTATGTGAAGTGGACTCGCACGACCTATGACTCGGTGGGACGAACGTCCTACGTTGATCGCTACGCTACGATCCCCATTTCCGGGATAGGGACGCTTGGAACGGACTACTATCGGTCGGTGACCCAATATGACTCGATGGGACGCGAGCAGTACGACGTGCAGGTCGTTCGAGGTTCAGCGTCGAGTAATCGCGTCGAGCAGGTGGCGCAGTATGTTTACGATGTCCGCAATCGGGTGATCGAGTTGAAGCAGGGTGTTAGCGGTGATTCGGCAGCCAACAGCCATGACATGACCGACAACTACAATTCGTATCCGACGCTGGTCACACTATCGAAGACGGAATACGACAATGGTGGTATCGGAGACGGCCACGTCACCAAGGTGAAACGATATCACGGTACGGGGACGAATGATTACGCCGGGGCGAACTCTAAGTACACATATCGTGGCCACCAGCGGGGGGTTGAGCCGTTTTACATGAACGGATCTACAGAAACACCCGTCGGACCTTATTCGGTTGTCGACGTCAACTGGGCCGGTGAGACGATTGCTACAGCACTGTACAAGGACAGCCCAGCATGGACCACGGTGCTCACCGGGGATAGCTACACAACCTATGCTGCCTCAACCGCCACCAATCGTGGCACGCTGACGGAAACAGCGCACGATGATCTGGGACGAATATACCGCGCCCACACATTTGCCATTGGTGCATCCACCGGAGCCAAAGGTACTTCGCTGCAGTCAGATACGTACTACGACCGCCTCGGACGCGTGGTTGCCGCTCAAACTGCGTATCAGGTGGGCTCAGAGATTGCGTATGACGGGGCCGGTAGAGTCTACCAGTCTCGAACTGTATTGGACCTAGAGTCGACGAAATACTTGAGCGGGGCGTTCTCGTACCGCGATCCCAAGCCACTTCCGACGTCGGCGTCTATGTCTGGCGGTGATGACAGTGTGCTGTCGCTTTCCCGCAACGTATTCGATGCTTCCGGCAACGTCACAGAACGGCATTTGTTCGAGATGAACCACGACGACGGCACGGTTGGCATGGACCTGTCCAACAATGATGACTACGTTCGTACGAGCGAATATACATGGTATGATGTGGCAGACCGTGTCACGATCACGGGAAACTATGGATCGGGAGACGCGACGACGGGTGTGGGCCAATGGAAGTATGCGGCTGTGCCAACACGTCCGGCCACGGCACCTACCGCAAGCAGTGAAACGGTGCTCGTCACAAAATACGAGTACGACACCGATTCCGGCGAACAGACAACAGTGACTGATCCGATGGGATTCAAGTCGAAATCATTCTTTGACGATCTGGGCCGTCCGGTCTGGATCGCGGAGAACTTCGACAACTTCGATCCGGCGACACTATCGACGATTTCCGACGGTACGGACGATTCGAAGGATCGGGTGACAAAGACCGAGTATGATGGCCTGAATAGCACAACGAAACTGGTTGCCTACAACGGAGCGAGTTCCGTGGCTGAAGACACAGTCTATCTGTATGAAGACAGCGTGAGTGCTTCGCGAGTCACGAGCACGATTTATCCCGATTCTACGGACACGACATCGTCCGGATCAGATCAGATCAAGGTCACGTACAACGTCGATGGTACCATCAGTCAGCGGATGGATCAGCGGGGAACTGTCATCGCCTACAGCTTCGACAGTCTGCGTCGGTCACAGTCGCAGAAAGTGACGACACTGGGCGGCAGCACAGACGGGGCTGTGCGATCCATCACACGCGGGTATGATACTCTGGGCCGCGTGGCGAAGATCACGTCGCATGGCAATCAGACCGATGATCCGAATAATACCGCAGACGTCAGAAATCAGCTTGTCTACACGTACAATGACCTTGGGAAGATCACGAAAAGCGAACAGTCGCACAACGGGGCGGTCAGTGGAAGCACACCCAGTGTGCAGTATACTTACGACACGTCGGCAGTCAGCGGCGTGTTCGATGATGGATCTCGTCAGGAATCGGTCATTTATCCCAATGGTCGCATCTTGTTCTCTGACTATGGAACGGCAGATGCGCTCGAAGATCGATCAGGGATTGTGAAGCGGCTGCGCGAGAACAGCGGAGCAGGCACCATCCTGGCCGAATATTCACATACAGGGAGTGGCACCACGATGATCACCGATTATCAGCAGCCTGACCTGAAGCTGGATCTGTTTGGTGGAACGACAGGGACATACGCCGGACTGGACCGCTTCGGTAGATCGATTGATCACCGCTGGGACAACTACACCTCCGGCACCGTGGACCGGACTCGGTATCTTTACGGCTACGACTTCAACGGGAGTCGCACATGGAAGGAAGATTCCGTGGCGGCTTCGAATAGTGTGAACCGGGACGAATTCTACGGTTACGATGGATTGAATCGTCTCAAAGCGGCTGATCGGGGTGATCTGAACGTTGGCCGAACTGCGATCACGACACTGGCCTTCAGTCAGGACTGGGATCAGGACCAGCTGGGTAACTGGGCAGGCTTCACCGAAGACGGCGACGGAAACGGGACCAATGACTTGAACCAGAGTCGCAGCCACAATGATGCCAACGAGATCACACAGGTTGACGCATCGGCCACACATGTTGATCATGATGCGGCTGGGAACATGACAAAAGCTCCAAAGCCAGGAAGCTGGTCATCCCACTACGATCTCACATGGGATGCGTGGAATCGGCTTGTGAAAGTGGCCGATGGAGCGAATACCGTCGCTGAATACCAGTATGACGGAGAAAATCGCCGCATCGTGAAGAAGCTGTACTCTGGCGGGAGCCTCAGTCAGACGCGGCATATGTACCTTTCTCAGGAGAACCAGGTCCTTGAAGAACGTGTAGACGCGTCAACGTCGGCAGATCGCCAGTTCACCTGGGGAACTCGATATGTGGATGACCTCATCCTGCGGACACGAGACACTGACAGCAACGGTAGTCTCGATGAATCGCTCTACGCCCTGCAGGATGCGAACTGGAATGTCACTGCCGTGACCGATGCGACAGGAGCGGTCGTAGAACGCTTTCTTTACAACCCATATGGTCAGTCAATCGTACTCGATGCGGGTTTCACTACAGATTCTGACGCAATCAGTGATTTCGCTTGGGAATATCGCTTTACCAGCCGAGAGTTCGACACCGAAACAGCACTGCACTATTTCCGAGCACGATACTATCACGATGGACTTGGACGATTCATTGCAAGAGATCCAATTGCGTATGAAGATGGTTTTAACCCCTATGAATACACCAGATCACAGCCACTCGAATCGGTTGATCCAATGGGCTTGGCAGCAGTTGCAGTCCCGCCAATTTGGGTGTTAGCGTGCGCTGCCTGCGCCGCCTGCGTAGGTCCGGGGGCTGTTACATGCCCATTCACCGATGATCCTCCGTATTGTTTTGAAGTCTATTTCGAAGGACTGCCGACATGGCACAAGATCGCTTGCGCCGGAGCATGTTTGGGATGCATTCTGAAAAAGCCGCCAAAGCCGCCAACGCCAAAGCCGCCAACGCCAAAACCGCCAACGCCAAAGCCACCAAAGCCGCCAACACAGCCTCCAAAGTGCCCACCAGGATTGACCTGTGCTGCACATGTGACAGCGTGCCTGGGGAGTAAACTCGCACACCTGCCAGGTGACGTTTACGGCAGCTCACAATGCGCTTGGTGCGGAAAAGAGTGTGCGAAGCGAAAAGGAGTATGGCCGGGCAGCTTTTTCGACCCCATCTCCGGTAGATGGAAGAAATGCGATTACTGGAATCCGACATATAACTGAACGCTTTTATTTGATATTGTATCCATATGATTAACATCGTTCGGGGAAGTCCATTTTGTTTTGATGCTTCATCGACATTAAGTGGGGCGTGGATTCAGTGTCACGACTCTCTAGTATCAGGACCGTCTGAAACAGCCCCGAGATTACACCGAGAACTTAGAGAAGAATTTTGGAGAGGAATCTCAACTAGAATAAACGGTCGTGAAAGTTTGAGCTTTGTAAGCGCTCTTGATGCTTCTACGCTATGCGACCAAATTAACAGTGTGGCGGGAAATGAAGACTCTTTGAGGATAGTCTTCGAACGGAACTCAAATGGATACTTGTTTTTATGGTGGGTTCTTGATGCAATATTGCGGAATCCAATGCAATTGTTTCGTCACATCCACTGGTGCACAATTTCAAAACCACTTATCTCGCACGAATCCGCCGTAGCTTGGTTGGAAGCAAATACTGAGGACTTGGACAAATCAGAGTTGATGGAAGGAGCTGGACTATGGGGAGACTTCGCTGAAGGCAGGCTAGAATCAATTTGCAATAAATCTCGTATTTTAACAGGTGGAGTAGATCGTTTAGGGCTGGATGAAGTGTTGTCAGTTATCAGGCGAGTATTCCCTAGGGTTAATAGGCACAATGAACTGCAACTCTCAGAGCTTGATGAAGGTATCTTTAATGCCGTAAGGCATGCTCGATGGAAGAATGCTGCTCATATAGTTGGGCAAATTGAAAAAAACAGCGACGATTTTGGGTTGCAAGTGTTGTTTTGTCGACTACTTGATTGGTCAGATCATAACTTGCTTCCGCCAGCGCTGGAATGTCAAATGCTGGATACGCGTGCTTCGAACTGGAGCAGAACGATGTTTCGGTTGTCGAGCATAGGAGAATCTCTGCTCGAGAATGGAATAACGCGTTTTACAGAAGCTTTAAGGTTTCCCATTGGTGGCACTGTAGCCTACGACGACGAGCATAAGTGGGTGGTTCTCGAAAACGGCGAACTCGTGAGGCAGTAACCG
Source organism: Planctomyces sp. (assembly GCA_046345315.1). Classification (GTDB taxonomy): domain Bacteria; phylum Planctomycetota; class Planctomycetia; order Planctomycetales; family Planctomycetaceae; genus F1-80-MAGs062. Next base: position 6,693 of record JBKDKA010000040.1, on the reverse strand, counting down.
TTCACAGAACGGTCTTTCCTGAAATGGGAAAATTGATCAATCTTCGCTCATGAGCGAAGCACCCCTGATCAAACCAGATGGTATTCCGCAGGATGCGTGGGACCAGAGTGGGCCTGCGATTCGGAGTTGTTTCGTGATGTTGATGAAGCGGATCGAAGATCTGGAACGCCGGCTGGGCATGAATTCCGGCAATTCGTCGATGCCACCTTCGAGCGATGGGCCTGGTCAGCAGCCGGTGAAACCCACGAAGGGGAAATCCGGGAAGAAACGCGGTGGTCAGCATGGCCATGCAAAACGAGTAAGTCCGCTCATTCCCACGAAAGACTTCGACCGAGTCGAAACTCATCGTCCCTCGGTCTGCAGCGACTGTGGCACGAAGCTGAGCGGTGATGATCCAAAGCCGGTTCGGCATCAGGTCACAGAGATTCCTGCAGTCAGGCCGATCGTGAGAGAATATCAGATTCATACTCTGGAATGCCCGGAGTGCGGCTGTCGCTGCCGAGGATAAATGCCGCAGCACGTTCCTCGCGGCAACTTTGGTCCGAACGTGGCGGCAACAGTCACGCTGCTCAGCAGTTTTGGAAGACTCAGCCAGAGGATGATCGCCACTCTGCTGAAAGATCTGTTTGACCTGGAAATCTCCGATGGTCAGATCAGCCGTCTGCAGAGCATCGGACGTAAAGCAATGCAGGCGGGGTGTGATGAAATCGTGGCGGATATCCGAAAGTCGGCCGCAGTGAACATCGATGAAACCGGCTGGCGAGAGAATGGCCTCAAAGCCTGGTTGTGGACGGTTGTTGGCCGGCTCGGTACGGTGTTTTCCGTTCGGACTTCCCGGTCTCGAGCCATGGCCACTGATCTGCTCGGTGATCAGTTCAAAGGTATCGTCGTCAGCGATCGCTATTCGGCCTACAGTCATCTGGAGGATCATTGCCACCAGTTCTGCTGGGCTCATCTGCTGCGTGACTTTCAGGCGATGATTGATCGTGGTGGCTCTTCGGCTGAGGTCGGCGTTGTATTGAAACAATGGGTTCTTCGGTAAATCTCCACCGTCTGCAGGCCAGTGACCACCGAGACAGGGACGAATGCGGCTGCCATCGATGAACGTGAGAATCCGGCAGCGACAGGTCCAGTCACACGCACTGACTTTTCTGACGTCGTTCTGTCATCGACCTCGATGGCGGCTTCAAGTCTCCGTCGCCACAGGTAAAACGTGTTTGCCGAGACTCCCCGCCAGCTGCAGAACTCCGCAATGCTCTGCCCCGATTCCTGCTGCTCAGAAATCCACTCCGCCCACTGCTCCGCTGAATAACGCTGTCTCATCATCTGGACCTCCCGAAAGAAATTCAGAAGGTACACGCAACCACAACATGCTGTTCACCGGGCGCTTACGTTCTTCGGGACTTTTAGTGGCATCCGCAATCGCGGTTTGAGGTTCAGTTTTCCGCAGTAGAAGAGGATTCTCAGTCTATAGTTCGCGAAGTTACGGAAGCCGCGGGCGTTCGCCTTGATTGACTGGATGCGACTGTTGAAGCCCTCGGCTGTTGAGTTGGTGATTCGATGGCGGAACCAAGTCAGAATCCGTTCCAGATGGTTTTTCAACATCCGTGCAACTTTCTTCATTGGTTCCAGTCGAGAGCGAATAGCCCAGCGATACCAGTGATTGAAGAACTCACGTCCAGCCCCGGCATTTGCTTCCAACCAGAACCATCGAAAATAGTCTTTCAGCCCCCACGCTCGATTTGTTCGAAGCTGTTCCTTCTGAAGGGCGTTTAATGTTGCCGCACGCTCCTTGCTCAGCTTCTCCGGCGTGAACAGAAGCAACTGTCGAGTGCCTTTCAGGCGTGTGTCTCCGTCTTTCATCAACTCCCGGTGCTCTGTCTTCCGAACCTTATCGACGGCCTCATTCAGATGTTTCGAAATGTGAAAACGATCGAAAACAATCTCCGCCTGTGGTGCATGACGCTCTACGCTGGATTCATAGGCTTGCCACATATCCATCGACACCGCAGCAATTGAACGACGCTGCTTTTCGCTCAGTGAATTCCATAGAATATCCGCTGATTCACCTATTCGCCCCGGAGCCACTTCGATGACTCTCGCACCTTCTGTATCCGTCATCACGGACACGTAGTCCTGCCCCTGACCAAAGCTTTTTTCATCAATCCCAACGTATCGAATTCCGTCAAGATCACGCCGAATCAGACCACGTTTGACTGCACTCTTGATGATCGAGTGAGCCGAGTCCCAACTCAGGTTCAGCAGGGCGGCTGCAGCCGTCACGCTTCCGGCACAGATCAGCACATCAATCGCAAATGCCTCGAACATCAGAGTGAATCGTGAATGTTTTTCTCCCCACGGAACGGCGATCGTCTTCACACCACAGGCCGAACAGTTCACACGAGGAATCCGAGCCACCAGAATTGTCTCAAACTGCATGGTATCCAGATGACGCCAACGCCGTTCCGGACCGTGATCCTTCAGTCCGCACTGGGCTCCGCATTCCGGGCAGACACCTCCATGCCCACGATACTCCAGAGAGATCGTGACAGACTTCAATGCAACGTCCAGCGCCACATTCGCCACGTCCCAGTTCTTGTCCAGACCCAAAAGCAACCCATAATGCGACTTCAAGGAATCCATGCTCAAACCACCTTTCTGAGCACGATTCGCGGTGCAGCCCATCGCCCTTCAGGTCCATCGAAGAGGATATGTATGGCAAACGGCCGCCGTATCGGAAGCGTCGAATTCTTGGCAAGCGAAATCGCCGCTTGGTCAAGCATCGTGAATGCAGAACAGCGAGTAGTCGATTGGCGAATGCAGATCGATGATGCTCGCCGCAAACTTAAGTCGGTCTACCCCGAATTAAAACGTGACGCACCACTAGTGTAATGTCTCATAAATACGGGCACTTAATGTCAATTGCTGGCGTCATATCTTCTGACCAAGGAGGATACGACGATGCGAATTGCGAAGACCATTATTCTGACTGACGAAGAACGGATCACTCTGATGCAGTGGTCGCGTGGCAGAAAGTCTTTTACAACCGCGTCCGTAGACACTAAGCGATCGTATACCTGTCGCCGATTCAGTTCGAACATGCCGCATAAACTTAACTGCGTACCCACTATTCGTGGGTACGTCCACTGAATCGAGGTTTGTCGATGAATGGTATTGCGAAAATTGAACATTGCTTTTACTTAATCGTCCCATTGCAGGGACGTGGTGAACTTGAGGTAACGATCTCTTGGGAGCCAATCAAGAATGGAGTTTGCCATGGTGCATGTCACATTCACGGATGTGGAATCGATGTTGTGTTGCCAGCAGCGGGCGTTGATCCAATTCAAACGGTGCTTTCAGCCATTCACATCATGGTGGTTCAATTTCGAATCTTCGAAGGCAATGGTTTTCAAATGTTTTCTGACGATAGCTATTCAAGCGACGCGAGGATCTGTAGCGATCTGTGGGTTGATACGGCAAATCAACTTTTTGGTTCTTTAACCCAGAAGGAGTAGGGGCCTCTTCGAGAGGGCGAATTCGAAGCCGCAGGGAAACTCGATTACGAGGTTGATCGGATGCGGCGTTCTGAGGAACACGAAGGGCAGGCGCAACGGGGATGCCGATCTGTTACAAACGTAGACGCCCGGCGAACCTTTCGATTACCCACATTTCATATATGCGCCAAGATTGGTTTTCCGGCATCGTTCGCTATTAATTGATTCACGCGACACGCACGGGGTGCTGGCATGGATGCCTGGGTCGAATCAGAAGTAGTGAATAGTGAATTCCCGGACAAGCGATTGAAAAATCGCTTTGCCGAAATGCTCTCGTCACTGGGGAAGAAGATCGGCGATACGATTCCAACGGTGTGCGTCGACTGGGCCGCCGCGGAAACCGCCTACCGTTTCTTGAGCAACCCCAGTGTCGATGAAGACTGCATACTTTCTGGGCACTTTGCCCCCACGGCGAGTCGCTTTTCGCAGACTTCCGGAACTGTTCTGGTGCTCCATGACACGACGGAATTCAATTCCAGTTACGAACGTCTCCCGAAAATGCGACGGTTGATACAGGGAGGCCTCTCAGGCCTCCTGACGGCAATTTGAAGCGGGTGTTTCAACCAGTTGCGGACATCGCCGCGTGCTCAAATATCGAGGCAACCAAGTCCGTCACCGTGCAACCTCGACTTTCGTTCCGATACACCCAGCGATGTGATCACACCTGACCGGGCCGTCACTACCGTGGATTATCAAACGAGTAGATCAAGGGCTGTTCGACGAAGGCGTGTTTTGCCAGCTTCGCTCTCAGCGTATTGTTCCAGCAACCGGTAAGCGCGGCGGCGTAGTCCCAACCCTTACCGTGCCAGACGTCGTGCAGACCTTGCATTTGTTGCGGCCTTCCGGTCAATCGCTCGATAGCTTCCTCGACCTTGGTGTTCGCACGATTGATCGACTCCATAATCAAAGTCCCTATCTCTTCTCCCCAGATCTGCTCGGCGTAGTTTCCCATCACGTTCAGAATCATCAACTGTCGCCAGCTATCCGGCGGATGATCTTCGATTGCCAAGCTTGTTAGGGCGAGGCGGGTGTCACCGAACATTCGCGACTGAATACTGATTGCCGTAGCGACGTCGAACATCGCTCGCGCCGGGTCGCTGTAATATTCGGACCACTCCTTCGGAAGGTGGTCACAAATTCCCACCGGCCTCCGCACGTTCAGCACTGCGAGTTCGGCCGCCTTGAAGTCGGCATCCATTTCCATCGTCAAGGATTCAAGTTGCCCTTCAGGAGTTCGATCCAACCACCTGCGCGCTCTTTTGAAGGGAATACCGCCTGATTTTCCTGATGAACCATTGCTCATTCTGCTCACTCCTCACATGAGAGTTTACACTCTCATGTGAGCGCCCACTATTCGTCGGTAAGTCCATTCACAATCGATTGCGGCCGGACAAGACTTAGGTAAACTGCGCTCATTGGTATTGCGTTTTTTTTGGAATTTCACCTAGGAAGCATAATGGCTACCGATTTCGAAATTGCACAAGCGATGGACACGTATCTGCGGGCAAAAGGGTATACGTGTGGACGAACGTATTCGGACGCCGGCGGCATCGTCGAAGGTATCTACGCACAACTTTCGAATGAGCAAAAAACCACGCTTCGGGCAAAAGTCCTGCGAGTTGCGAGCGAACGCAGTTGGGAGTTCAAGGTGTCTGGTGAGTCGATTTCGGCATCAAGAACAAGCGACAAAGACTGCGGCAAATAAAACTCCGTAAAGGAAAGACCAATGAAGCTAAAAGCAAAACCCAAGATCTTCATTGGATCGTCAACTGCAGCTCTCCCGATTGTTGATTTGTTCGTTACATCGCTTTCAGAAGTTGCGTCCTGCATACCATGGAAGCAGGCAAAGCAGTTCAACTGCGAGGGAACGAACACGACGATCGGTGCACTTCAGTCAGCTTCACTCAAGTATGATTTTGCGCTCTTCATCCTGACACCGGAAGATGAATTGGCGATGTCAATTCGCGGCAAACGACGAAGAATGCTGGCATTCCGAGACAATGTCGTGTTTGAAGTTGGTTTGTTTCTGGGGTCAATTGGTTCGCGTCGTGTTTTCGTCGCACGACAAAATACCGATAGGACATTTAGAACCCCCTCTGACCTGCTTGGTGCCGCTATTCAACCTTTTGATTACGACAAAAGTGATAGAGATCACAGCATCGCTTCAATCAATGCCGCCTCAGGCGGTTTCAAGGAGTCAATCTCGAAACTCGGTTTCCTTGAGTTTCGCCTTCAAGTGTCTGACAAGTGGGGATGGCTGTACGATCCACAGCGATTTGAAGTGCTACTTGATCCGGTAGTCTTAACACAACAGCAGGAACTTTTTGATGGATACGACATCGCAATCGTAGCAAGGGTTGAAAAGGCCACCGTAAACTTTGAGGATGACCTTGACGTGGCTTGCTCAAAGCCTAGGGCGATTCCTCAGAATGTATCTGCAATGACCTTTCAGGTTCTAAAGAGCGATTTTCCAAAAGCGGTCAAGGCAAACCGTGATCGAATTCAAGCTCGCCTGATCTTGGTGCCACCATACGTTCGGCTGTGGCAATGCAAAACGCTTAAAGATGCACAGGCAAAGGGGTGCCGGGTTGTTGAGACACTCAGTTGCAATGTGAATCCGAAGCGGCCGAAGTAGAAGCTCTTCTTTGCCTAGGACGAAGCGTTTTCTGTTCAATGGCGGAGAGCATACCCCGCTGGGTGGCCGAGCATACATTGGTTGTGTTGCGAAGCAACAAGAAGCTCATGTGTGCATTTTCACTTTTCAGAGAACTTCGGCATCTAAAAACAGTCCTCACAGAGGCTTCCGCCGCGGGTTCGCAGGCCTCAATCCTTCGATGTTCGGTACAGAATCCGGTACACAATATGTTGTAAAGTGTTTCAACACATCGCAAAATGTAGAAAGTTCAGCCAGCCAAGGTCCAAAGCCGTATCAACACAAGTGCTGAATTATCCATGAGTTACAAACGTCTCCCGCTTGTTTGAAGGTAGAAACGGTTAGTTCTGCCGGAATGGACTTTCGGCGAAGCCGAACCTGCGTTTCTGCGATTCCTGAGTTCTCGCGTCAACACATCAATGTGGGGCTCGAACGTCAAATCCGCAATCCACGTCCCTCAAGTCGCGGCAAGCCGCGAAGTCCTGC
>JBKDKA010000039.1:0-22305 GCA_046345315.1 Planctomyces sp. | reverse complement strand
TCGGCCCGGCGGGTTTGGAAGCGTCGTCTTTTGGTGCGACACCCGAGAGTGTCCAGGTGATGTCAAGATCCTGGAAAAGCGACTCGGATGCAGCAATCACTTCGATAAGAGCATCTATTTCAGGTGAGGGCCCATTTCCTGAAGCGTTTACTCGTCCGCAAAGAGTGATAGTCAAGAGTATTATTACATGCAAAGTGTGTTGACTAACACTAATGCAGCGGTCACGGCTTACCATCCAGATGCGGTACTCACAGTTGACGACACCTTTTTGGAGAAATGCACAGTCAGGGAAAATGAATGCGGGTCGCCAAGCCTTCGAGAGATCAGCGAAATCTTGTAAGTCTTTCATAAGTGTGGTGCTTTCAGAATGTGACTGGCGGGACTGTCGTTTAAATGCTGAATTGGAAAGGAATGCAGCAACCGCAAAAACGAAACCCAAAAAATGTAAAAAGAATTGCTCATCGACAAATGATGTGTTTTATTGCACATGGCATATCATGGTCCATCCGGGTTTCTTCTGGGTCCATTGGCGGATCGGTGAACATTCGCACCCTTACGGTTGAGCAAGTGGTGCTGCTGAATTGACGACATTCTGCTTTGCAGACCGAAGTCTGAGGGTTGCCGAAGAATGAGGTGTTTCTGCCTTCGTCGGAGCCAGCCATCGGTCGCTCGTCAGAGCTGGCGACCGATGGCTGGTGCAGACGAACGGCAGAACTGCCTTTGTTGGTGGAGCTGGAATGAGCGGCCCACCCACAGAGAACCCGGAAGGACCTCCGTACACCGTGCGAAGAGACACGGCTTCAATCGACGCTGCCTGAAAATCACGTGTATTGAGGCGACTCACCGCTGGCGATCACTTTTTGATGCAGAGGGGGACGCCCTAAAGGTGTTCGGTGTCCCTATTCCTTTTCACCCTCACGACGGGAATTCAAAAGCCGTGCTTCTTCCAGTCATGCCGAAGCTCTAAGTGTTCTGATTGAATCCGGCTCAGTGCGGAAGTTAAACATTCAGCCTCGACATCCGACAGTGGCAAATCAGCCACAACAATGGAATCTGCTCTGAATTCCTGAAGCTGATCCAGAAGGCGCCACGCCTCATCGGTTGTGAGCAGAAGCTGGTCAGTATTTCCGACCTGAATTCAGGTCCTTCTGGGCTAGGTAGCGAGGAGACATTAAAAGGGGGACATTGTACTTATGTTCTAAAGTAGAATGTCCCCTTTACTGCTGCTTCGGATGGACGCTGGGGCCGCTATCAGAACCTCAGTCCTTTCTGCCAGAACCTCCTGTGCCTCCGGCCCACCGGTTGCACAGCAATCGGTGCTAACCTGCTGATGTTCATGGTCTGCACATCGGCAAATGCTTCCGGCCTGAAGGGCCATTCGTTCCCATAGCCTGGCCTGAAGCGAAGCGGAGGGCCAGGTTATGGTGCCCCATCAAATTCGTAATAGCGGACCGAAGGTCCAGCCGTTCGAGGGTAAGTTCCACCTGATGCGCGAGTGGAATGGTTCCCATTCATCGACGAACCCACGCGATAGGAGTATGGAAAACTCTGACAACACGAACGGCCGGGCCGTTGGCCCTCAATGATCGCTTGCGAGCATTGCCCGGGCCGCCGCTTCACTTTAGCCCGGGCTGGCAGAACGGCTGAGCCTTCGGCCCGCAGTCACAGTCAGGGTATTCGCGGGGTGACACCGAATGCTGTGCAACCGGTGGGTCGGAGGCCAGGGAGGTTCTGGCAGACAAGACTGAAATTTTGATCGCGGCGTCTCTGACTTTCCGAATTTATCCGTTCACATCGGCAGTTCAGGCGCAGAACGGAATTGTGAATGCTGACACCAGAAGGAATCACCTCTCGGGCCGTACCGGCCCCCGGTACCCGTTCCGATTCAGCAAAGCCACTGGCTGAGCCAGTGGCACACCAAAAGAGAGTGTCTCAACGCTGCGGCCCCATTCGAACCTGTCCATCGACGCAGATCGTCGATGGACAGTCGCAACGTGGCGCGGTCCAGTAAAGATGACTCGATCAGTGATTCGGTTCGTACAGATCATTCACGACAGTCTGAATCAGATCGTCAATCTGCTGAGCCGGCAGTTCGGCGTCACGATTCTGAGCCTTCGTCGTCGAGACAGCATCCACAGTGACCAGTGATGCGATTCCGGCAGACCGTTCCTGCTGACTGTGTGCTCGCAGGATTTCATCCGGAGTATGCCCCGATGTGAACGACAACCGTCGACCTCGAGCTCGCTGACGACTCGATTCGGCAGATGCCTCGGCAACAGCAGCCCGTTGTGCGGACACGTTGACCGGAACGTCGCGGGAGACTGTTTCATTCTGACTTGTTACCTCGACGTTGTCAGAGTTTCGCCGATCTGATTCGATCTCATCCAGCAGATCTGTCAGCAGAGACGCGAACAGGTACTCTTCCGCTGCCGAGTCTCCATCTTTGGAACTGTCTGGAACCACAACAGACGCCACCGTGAAGTTCAGCCCTGTCGACCAGGCTCCGAATTCACCCGTGGCACTGACTGCCCGCACCCAGGCTCGATACTGCCCGCCAGCTGTGAGCGAAGACAGAGACGTGAAGCTTGTGCCGGTGAGGTTCGTGTCGAAGATGACCTTCGACAGCGAAACGTCAATCCGATTCACCCAGAGTTCATAACGCACAGCACCGGTGACTGGCTGCCAATTGAACGTCGGCAGTGCTGATACCGATGTCCCGTTTGGTCCCAGGAGCGAAGTGAGTCCGCCCACAGAGAAGTCGTTCGAAGTCGATGCATTCGCGATGAACCCGCCTGCCCCGATGGCTGTGACCGACCATGTATATGACGCCGCAGCAAGTGGCGTTGGAGGAGTCCAGCTGGTGCCCGTGATTCCGGAATAGACAACTTCCGTGTTGAGGGTTCGATTTCGCAGACGCAGGGTCCAGGAAAGAGCACCGATGACAGGCTGCCATTCCAGTACCGGAGAACGATTGAAGGAAGATGCCGGTGCTGCGGTGAGTACTGTCGCGACCGCAACCTGGAATTCCGTAACGGCACTCCAGCCTGATCCAAGACCTGCCGCATCAATCCCGCGTACCCAGACTCGATACGTTCCGATCGGAAGATCCGCCGCGGAGGTCCACGATGTGCCCGCAATCAGACCATTGCGTACGTACTGAGTCTGTCCGGTCGACACGTTGTCCAGCCAGAGATCATAACGGACAGCTCCTGGAAGCACCGACCAGCTGATGACCGGTCGGGTGATCGTCTGTCGGCTGACCATCGCATTGAGAGAGACCGACGTGTTGACCTGGAATGCTCGGAGCAGAGACCAGGCCAGACGCGTGCCATCTGCCGTCACGCCTCGAACACGGAACTCATAGCTTCCGATACCGAAGTCGGCAGAAGGCGTGAATGAGTTCGTCGTTGAGGTCGCTGTCAGCCAGCTGGTCTGTCCGAGTGTGATGCTGGTCACACTGATTTCCCACGACACGGCTCCGGGCACGGTATTCCAGGTCAGTGTCGGCCGGAGTGACGCAGTCTGAGCCGCTGGTCCTGTCAGGACTGGACGAGTTGAATCCGGAGCAGGTTCGTCGTCGTATGTCAGGACGGTGACCGTCTGAGCGGGCACAGCTGCCCACGACGTCGGAGAAAGGGCTGTATTGACGCGTACACTGACGTTCGATGTCTGAGTACCATCGGCCAGTGCGTCATCAACGCTCTGAATCCGAATCGACTGCGGAACCGCCCAGTTGAGCGGAGTGAACGTCAGAGATGCAAGGTCCGTGGACAGTTCTGTGGAATCACTGCCGGAGATACTGATGACAACATTTCCGGTTGGCGGTGACGTCAGCACGATCTGAATCGAGGAAGACGCACCGTTTTCGGTTACGCCGGTTCCCGTACCTGGAGTCAGAATTCTGATACCTGGCGTCGGAGCGGTCTCGACACCACCCTGAGTATCCAAAGCTGCGTAGAGATTGGTCGGTGGCGGATCGCGATCCACGGAAAGCTGAATCTGATCCAGCCAGATCTGACCGTCTTCGCTGGTCACGAGGCCAAGTTCAGCATGATAAGCATTGGCCGTGGCGTCGATGTCGCTGTCATACCCTGACGCCGCGGCAAGATCGACCAGGAACTGAGTCATTGTTGGTGACGGATCTCGCAGAACCGTCGGGCCAGAAATCGTCGGGCTTGCTGAAGTCGGGATGATCGGAACGAGATAGGTATTGAACCGCTTCGCCCAGTCGATGAGTCGATCCGCACCGGTATTGGCGATCAGCACATCAAAGCCGGCACCGCCGAAGGCGAAGTCTGCATCGGCCCAGGCCGGAGCATCCGGAGCATTGTTCAGGCCGCCGTTGGTTTCCAGATTGTCATCTGCGTTGAGCAGATCGTCGCCCATTCCACCGAACATACGGTCGTTCTGAGTGCCACCCACGATCCAGTCATTTCCTTCGTTGCCGAAGATGCTGTCCGTACCGTCCGAAATCTTCTGGCCGCCACCGTCAGTTGCTTCGAAGTTGAGCAGGAAGTTGCTGATCTTCGCCAGTCCCTGACCGGGAACGTAAGCCTGGAACATTCTCGTGCCGGGGTTGTAGTTCAACAGTGAGCTGTCCGGCAGCGGAGTCGCCAGATACCAGGCAGCCGTTGCTTCAGCACCGGAAACCGCATCGTCGCCGGCTCCCGCGTGGATAAAGTCATCCCCCAGACCGCCATAGATGACGTCGTGTCCGCCAATCCGATACTGAGCCAGATCAACACTCTTCTTCAGGCGGCCAAACATGTGAGTGATGGCGCCAATCGGCGTCCCGGTCATTGCTGTCAACGTCTGAACAGAAGGCGTGCTGACACCGTGGAGGAGTTCCGTGAGCCCGTTTCTGCTCGTGAAGATGCGACCATCGTCACCGATGATGCCGTCTTCGCCGGTACCGCCGAAGATGCGATCGTTTCCGGCACCGCCGATCAGATCGTCGTCTTCACCGTCACCGAAGAGCACGTCGTTGCCGGACATGCCGTGGATACTGTCATCACCGGTTTCGCCACGGAGAATGTCATTCAGGGCCGCACTGCTGGTGTCTCCGAATGCATATTCCAGATACTGAATCGTACGAGGAATGATCGCCGTCGTTCCATAAATATCGTAGTTGAATCGCAGATACCCGGATCCGGAGGCAACTCCGTTGATTCCGACGACTCGGAAAATGTTTCCGTTATCGCCGAGGATCATGTCCGCATCGCGAGCATGCCCGTTCTGCGTATCGCCGCTCAGCCCGGCGTCATTTCTGGCGGCTCGTGTGCCCGAACCACCGTAGATGACATCCTGTCCATCGGGACGATGAGACGATGTCGGCGTGCCGAACAGTTCGGAGCTTCCGCCGATGAGATCATCCTGTCCGAGGTTACCGAGAATCGTGTCATTGCCACCACCACCTTCGACGTAGTCATCTCCATCAGTTCCCGAGCCGTCGATGTCGTCGGCTGACAGGAATGTTGTCTGGATACTGAACGTCACATTGCCGCTGGTGTTGAGTACCGAGCCGTCGCCCTGGATCGCATCGTTTCCGAGCTGACCAAAGATCTGGTCATCACCGGATCCGCCGGCGATGGAGTCGTTTCCGAAGACCAGAGCGGAAGTCAGCGATGTGTGATTCAGAAGCGTGATAGAACGTTTCTGCCGTGCTGTCGGATCTGCCTGAGCAGCGCCCGTCAAAACGCCGTTACCGGTGACGCTGAGCAGTTCGGTTCCTGAGAGTGCTCGCCATCGAGTATCGGTGACTCGTGTTTCACGCAGAATGACCGCGTTGTCACCAGTCACGACGTCGTGACCGGATCCCGCATCAATCTGGTCGTTACCGTCAGCTCCGTCAACGACATTGTGACCACCAATCAGATCGTCATCACCGGATTCGCCAAGAATCCGGTCGTCGCCCTGACCACCGAGAACGATGTCATCGCTCGCACCTGCACGGATGAAGTCATGGTTTCGGAAATAGGTGGCATCGGTGTCGATGGATGTGAATGTGAACGGATCTGTGTTCATATTCAGCGGGAGTGCCGCTGGGCTGATGTCTCCCTGAAGCTGACCGTGGTCGCCGAAGATGAGATCTGTTCCGGAGCCTGCTGTAATGGAATCACTTCCGGTTCCGCCGAAGATAAACCCGGCGCCTCCACCCGTTGCGATAATGTCATCATCGCCGAATGCTGATCCGGGAGCCACGATGCGATCGATGTCTGATTCGTCTGCGTCATCGATAATGGTGTTGATCGTGCCGACGTCACCGAGAACGATGTCGTAGCCGTTACCGGTTGTGATCTGGTCTTCTCCAGCTCCCCCCAGCACGATGTTGTCACCGCCGCTGATGGTGATCATGTCAGACCCGCCGAGATTCGACAGACCGGTCAGAGTTCTCAGGCGTCCGGTCAGGCCGAAGGTCAGATCAGCCGTGTCGCCAAGAACGATATCGTTACCTGTTCCGGTACTGACGAGGTCGTTTCCGTTACCGCTCACAACAATGTTGTTTCCGGCTCCCACAGCGATGTTGTCGTGACCATCGGTTGTGTCCGGTGAAGTGATCCGGTCGATGAAGCTGGAATTGCCATCATCGATGACGTAGTTGATTTCGCCTTCGTCGCCGAGCACCACATCATTGCCGGTACCTGTGGTAACGTTATCCGATCCCGATCCGGCGATAATGACGTTGTTTCCGCCCGTGACCGTGATCGTATCGCTGGAGCCGCTCGTCGCGAGACTGCTGATGATTCGCCGCTCGCCGGCCGTTCCGAACGTCATGAATCCCGAATCGCCGAGAATGATGTCATCCGACGTTCCGGATGAAATCGTATCCAGGCCGTTACCGCCGATGATCCAGTTTCGGCCGTTGCCGGCAGTGATCACATCGGGGCCGTCAGCGACAGAAGCATCAGATCGAAGCTGATCCACATTGGTTTCGTTATTATCAGTTCCGACGTAATCCACTGTTCCGGAATCGCCGAGGATCATGTCCACGCCGGTGCCCGTCGTGATCGTGTCAGCACCGATGCCACCGATGACCACGTTGTCGCCACCCGCAATCGTGATGGAGTCAGCTCCACCTGAAGTCGATGGTGTCGTGGCTGATCGAAGGTTTCCGGTTGTCCCGAAGATCAGAGTTCCGGAATCACCCAGCACCAGGTCGTTGCCGATTCCCGTACTGACAGTGTCGTTTCCGCCACCGGCGATGATGCGTCCCTGACCGTTTCCGGTGATGATGCGATCGTTGCCGTCCGTCAGTGCGGAATCGGAGACGATCTGATCGACGAAAAGATCGCTGCCGTCAGTGACGACATAATCCACGGTGCCGGAATCACCCAGAATGGTGTTCATTCCGTTTCCGACCGTGACCTGATCCGCCCCGGTGCCGGCGATGATGACATTGTCGCCGTCGGCCAGCGTGATGGTATCCGCCCCGCCTGCGATTCCCGGAGTAGTGGCAGTTCGGAGACGTCCGAGCGTTCCGAAGGTCATGGTCCCGGAATCGCCCAGAACAAAGTCACTTCCGTTGCCGGTTGTGATGGTGTCGTTTCCGTTGCCGGCGATGATGTATTTGGCACCGCTGCCTGCGATGATCGTGTCGTTTCCATCACCCGGAGCCGCACCGGATTCAATCAGATCCACTGCCGTTTCATTGTTGTCGGTGATGACATAATCGATGACACCGGAATCGCCGAGAATCATGTCGGTTCCATTGCCGACCGTGACACTGTCAGTTCCCACACCCGCGATAACGAAGTTGTTGCCGCCGGTGATGGTGATGGAATCGTTTCCGCCACTTGTTCCCGGAGTCGAAGCTCGCCGCAGGTTTCCGGTCGTGCCGAATCGCAGATTGCCTGTGTCACCCAGCACAAAGTTGTTGCCGCTGCCCGCAGTGACCGTATCGTTCCCGTTGCCGGCGAAAACGATATTGTTTCCTTCGCCGGCGATGATGCGATCGTTTCCGCCTGTTGTTTCAGCAGTTGTGACGCGATCAATGAAGTTTGAGTTGTTGTCGTCGATGACATAGTTGACTTCGCCTTCGTCACCGAGCAGAACATCATTGCCACCGACAGCATTGATGGTATCTGAACCGGATCCGGCGATGATCAGATTGTTGCCGCCAGTCACAGTGATCACGTCACCACTTCCTGTCGTCGATACGCTGCTGATGACGCGACGTTCCCCGAGCGTACCGAACGTCATGGATCCGGAATCCGCAACGATGACATCGTCCGATGTTCCGGAAGTGATGCTGTCGGCACCGCCACCGGCCAGAACGCGATTCAAACCGTTGCCACCGATGATCGTGTCATTGCCGTCGCTGGCCGCGAAGGTTGAAGTGATAACATCGACTTCCGTGGAATTGTTGTCAGTGGACACATAATCCACCGTACCGGAATCGCCCAGAATGATGTCAGGATTGTCGCCAGCTGTGATCAGATCCGCTCCCGCACCGCCGATGACAACGTTGCTTCCCGATCCCAGAGTCAGTGTATCGGCTGCCCCATTGGTGCTCGTGCCTGAGATCACCTGACGTCCGCCGGCTGCAGAGAACGTCACCGTGCCGGAGTCGCCCAGTACAATGTCGTGTCCGATGCCCGAAGTGATCGTATCGGAACCGAACCCACCGATGACGACGTTGTTTCCATCTCCTGCCAGCAGCGTGTCAGCAGCTCCGGTGTTCTCGAACGCGGAGGCGACCAGTGTGTATCTCCCAGCGGAAGTCAGTGTCACATCCACATGGTCACCAACCATGAGATCACTGCCCGACGAATCGCTCAGATGGTCGGATCCGCCACCGCCCAGAATGAAGTCGTTACCGGCATCTCCGGTGAGCGTATCGTTGCCGTCATTGACATTCGTCTGAGCGTTGATCGCCATCATCTGACCGCCCGCAAGCTGCTCGACGCGACCATTGACATCAAGACGCACGCCCCCGGTAAGCCGAGTGATTGCGATGCCGTCACCCGAAACAACGTCCGTACCATCGTTGCCCTGAATGACGTCTGATCCCTGACCGCCGATCAGAGTGTCGTTGCCGGTGCTGCCGATGAGTCGATCGTCGCCGAAATCAACTCCGGAGGTGGCGGAGATGTTGAGAGTAGTAACACTGCCGTCATCACCGAAGACAATATCTTCGCCGCCCTGTCCGTCGATCGTATCGGAACCTCGGGAACCGATCAGAATGTCTGATTCTCCGGCTCCCGCTGCAAGTGCATCCTCGGAAGCGATACCGTTGGTAGTCACTGACCACGAACTGTCACCAGAGATCTGGTCGTTGCCGGCTCCTGCGTTGATCAGATCCAGCCCGCGACCGCCGCGGATGGTGTCCGCACCGGTACCACCCAGCAGAATATCATTTCCCGATCCCCCATCAAGAACGATGGCCTGAGCCGCAGAAGAGGCATCCAGCGTGTCGTTTCCTGACTGTCCGAAGACACTCTTCGTTCCGTCTGTCGCAACGACATGACTGCTGACATTGATGAAGTCGTCGCCGGTACCGAGATTGATCACAGTCGGTGATGCCGCGAACGACGCACCGACGCTGTAGGTGTTGCCGCCGGAGCCGCCGGAAATCGTGATTCCCTGCCCGAATGTTCCACCAGTCGCCGAGAAGACGATGTCAGCGGACGCCAGTCCGGCGATTCGAATCTGTTCCGTCGCTGCCGCACTGACGCGACTGATCGCAACATTGTCGGCGGTTGTATCTGCGGTATCACTGATTCGCAGTCGATTCGAGCCTGTGCCGCCGTCGACGTTGAGCAGTCCGCGGATATTGTCCACCGTGCCGGTGTTTGTTCCCGCATTGGACGACATGTTAATCGTGTCATCGCCCTGAGCCGTCTGAACATTTACAGTGCTTCCAGTAGCGGTGCTGCGGACGTTCAGCGTGTCGTTGCCAGATCCAAGCGTCAGATTGACGGTTTCGTAGCCGTAGTAATTCAGCCCGGAAAGGCGAGTCTCGATGGACGCCAGTCCGGCTGCTGGTCTCGACACGAGTGTTGAAGGATCAATGGACGCCGTGCTGTGAGCTCCTCGGAAGATCACCATGAACACGTTGCCGATTCGGCTGACCGTGAAGTTGCTTGTGTGAGGCTGGTTTGGCTTGTCATTGCTCGGATTCAGGATCAGATCCAGTGCTGCAGCGAATTCGGCTGCGGTTGCGTTGTACGCCAGTGACACAAGCTGCCCAAGAACCTGGAACTCAAACGTCCCGGAAGTTGCTGTGACGGTAATCGTCTGCACAATATTCCGAGTCGGATTTTGCGAACCGTCACGGCGTGTGCCGATACGAACGTCGGCAGAGATCTCGGATGTTTCGAGCAGGCCGTTGTTGTCCAGATCTTCTGCCCACTGAATCTGTGCAAAATCAATTCCGGCGAAGTGCTTTCCAAACTCGATGTCGTAATTCCAGACGACGCCATCGTTGGTTTCAGTCACAGAAATGTCGCTGGACGTTGATCCGTACACTTCATTGAGAATCGATGCGAACGCGGACGCTGAGATTCCATAGCTGAGAGTGACTTCAGCGAACCCGCTGAGCCGTGTGATCTGAGCAGAATCCGGGCGTCCCGTTTCAGCTCCCTGACCATTGATTCGCAGTTTAAACGTACCGCCGGCACCCTGAACACGGAGAGTCTGCACTTCGGGAACCGACGGCATGTCGAGCCCGGTGAGCGTCGTATCCGTCAGAACTCCTTCGTTATTGTTGACGTCGGCACTGTCATCAATGTTCAGAGTGTCGTTGCCGTCAGTGGATTCCAGAACCAGCAGCCCACCGATCTGATCGATAAGGTGGTTGTCGCTGCTGACCGTGACCGTGTCGGATCCTGTTCCAGTTCGGATGACAGTGTGGCCGGCAATGGTTTTGACGGAGACGGTGTCATCTCCTGATCCACTGGAAATCTGTGTTTCGCCCTGATGGGTTGATTCCACAGTGATGGTATTCCGGCCGCTGCCGAGTTCCAGATTCAGATTTTCGATCCCGCTGTAACTGATACCGCCGGCGAAAGATTCGCCGCCGATGACGGTATCAGGGCCCATCCCAAGCCCGAAGACTCGCGAATCGGTGATCGTCACCGACTCGTTTGCCGGACTCGCATTGTTGTAAATGTTGACCGTGTCCACCTGAACCGCTTCGTTGACGTTCAGATTCAGATTCACTGCGGTGATGAAGAACTTGTCACCAGTGGACGGTGTCAGTGCGCCGGACGGACCTGTCGGCCACGGTGTCTTGAAGGTCACGGTCTGACCGTTCGATGATGCGACGTCGAACGAGTAACCTCGAAGTGCACCATCGATGAAGGTAATTGTGTACGGATAATCGTTCATCCGCGGATCAAAACCGGGGACCCGGGTAACTGTTGCCTGATCGACATGCTTCATTGTCAGATCGGTGAGCGTTGCAAGGCCAGAGCCATTCGTACTGACAGAGCTGACAGCTCCTTCCGCCTGTGGCCAGTTTGTTTCTCCCGGCAGAGTGACCGGACGATTGAGGAATTCCTCGGCGCTGACTCGCGTTCCACCATCAATCTGCACAGGACCGCGAATTCGGTTGACTCGCTGATCCAGCGCCACGATGACCTGAGCATCCTGTCCGTCGACGACGTCGTCATCGACTGCTTTGACGGTCACGATCTGAGGCACGTCCCAGTTATCAGGCGTGAAGGTCAGTGTGGTGTTGACAAGCTGAGCCTGCTGAAGATTCAGCATTCCGCCGCCGGCAGCGAACGCCTGACGGCTGTTGTAAGTCTCAGTCGCAAGTCCAGCCAGGTTGATGGTGACGTTCTGGGTTGGTCTCTTTGTGAGAACGACCGTATACGTGTCTTCACGCTGTGGTTCCGACTCGGACGTGTAGCTCGGGTAGATCGTCGTGATGTCGAATTCGATGGCGAATCGATCGCCGGGAGAAACGACCAGCGAAGGGTCAGCGTCGAGTGTATAAGAGCTTTCAGCACCATTGTAATCTGTGATCTGGAACGACTGGCCGGCGTTGGCACCCGTCAGGAATTTCAGCGACTTATCGCGTAGTTCCACCTGCCGGGAGTTGGTTTCATGTCCCGGCAGCGACAGATGCATGCGGTAAAGCGAACCGGCGAGAACACCAAGTGTCTGCTGCACCGCCATCGGGTCAGGATTCGGCATACTGATCTCGATGGTGTACGTTCCGGTCTGAGTGATCGTGAACGCCAGCATCGGATCATTGATACTCAGCGATCCGTTGTCGGCCGGTGAACCATGAGCGGTGGATGTTGAAACCAGACTGCCATCCGGAGCGTACAGGCGAATCTGGAGCGGTGTGTTGATCGCGTTGCCGGATGTCGTGGTGAACTGGTCGATGTCGATGAGTCCTGACAGCGTGCCGTCGCCTTCGGTCAGCGTGACCACAGATCCATTCAGGCCGGAGAGCACGATCGAATGGAGATCATCTACATGGGCCGTGGTGATGCTCCAGCCGGCAGGGACAGTGACATCGTCATCGAACTTTTTCCACAGACCTTCCGCAACGTGATGCAGTGTGTCTTTAGCCTTCGTCCGGTAGGTATGAGTGATGCCATCAATTGTGAGAACCCACAGCTTGTTGGCTCCGAGCTCCCCGGACTTTGTCAGATCCAGTGTCACACCGTCGTAGTGGACTCGCGTGTCCAGGGTTCCGGTGAATGATCCGGCAGAGCTGTCATGAAGAATCTCGACGGTGATCGGCTCGCGATCGGAACGGCTCAGTGTGAGTGTTCCGCCGGAGATCTGTACTGTATACCCGGCAGCACTGAAGCTGCTGGTGAGAGCAGTCAGAACGGTATCTGCAGTGTCGCCGGCCTGAACGGTGTAAGTGCCGGTGGTTGGTGTTCCGGCAGTAGGCGCAATCTCTGCGCTGATCGTCCAGATATCGCCGGGGGCGAACGCATCGAGGTTGCTCACCGTGAGGCTCTGAGCTGCATGCTGCGTTCCGGATGTGGCCTGAACCGCATCTGAAATCGGCATCGTGACACTCGTGCCGACCGTCAGCGTTCCCGCCGCAAGACGCACGATTGTCAGCGTATTGGATGCCGCATCGTAGGAATGAGCGTAACTTCCGGATGCGATGGTTCCATCCAGAGCGGTACCAATGTCGTCGATGCCGGCCGTGGAACCTGTCACTTCGTAGGTTCCCGCAGCTCCACCGTCGAGCGTCAGACTCCAGATTTCGTCCGTCACTTTGCTGCCACCCAGAACCACGGATGCGATCTGACCGCTTGCCGTTCCAGCGTTTGTGAAGCTTCCGTCAACACTCGTTGCGGGAAGGACATCGGTCGATACAGTGAGACTTGAAGCACTGTTCACCGTGACAACACCGCCCGTTGACGAGGCTGTGTAAGCCGGCAGATTGTCAATGAGAGCGGCAAGTTCCGCTGCGACTGTGTCAGCGTCGACTGTGTCGCCGTTCGAACCTGCAACGTAGGTGATGGTCTCATTGGCATCCAGTTCCACGGACCAGGTTTCGCCGGCCGTCACTGTGCCACCCACAGTCAGAAGCTTCTGGAGGGCATTGGCACCGTTGGATACCGTGAGCGTACCCTGAACAGCGGCCAGAACGGTGGAAGTCACGACAGGGGCGGAATTGCCTGCCTTTCGAATTCGAAGCAGTGAAGAACCGGAATCAAACGTGGCGGTGAAGTCGCCGGATGCCGTGATGGAGCTGGCCAGCGCCGAGCCGACAGCGTTCAGCGAGGCACCGGACGCCTGGAAGTCTTCACCATCCACCGTTACCTTCCACGTATCGCTGCTCTGGAATGATCCGCCACCTGGAACGGCCAGAGTCAGATCCCGGGATGTCCAGTTCTGCTTCGTTGTCGTGAGCGTTCCCTGAGCCGCTGCCTGAGACACAGAGTAACTGATTGTAAACCCGGCGGAGTTACTGACTGTGATCTCATCACCGCTGAACGTCGTGTTCGCGTGATCGAGCTTGATCGCGGCACCCAGATTGGTCGCCATCAGCGTGGCATTGGATGATCCCGGCGTTGTGTACGCTTTACCGTTGACGGTCACGGTCACCGTTTCACCGGTGTGAGCCGGATCGATGTCCAGAGTCGCTGACGTCCATCGACCGGATGCGAGCGTGGCCTGATCCGGAGTTCCGTTGATGGTGACTCGGCCGCGTGGCGCTCGTCCCGCCTGCTGGAACTGCGCCGAGAAGGTGGCTCCACCGGATTTTGTGACCGTCAGATCACTGCCACTGCGTGTCGCCGTGTAGCCATTGTTTCCGTTGATCGCAGCACGCAGCGCTTCCACGGTGTTGTTCAGATTGTTGCCGACATTGACCGTGTAAGGTACGCCGTCAAGCAGCACGGTCCACTGAGTGCTTCCGGTCAGTTGACCACTGAAGTCCATCAGTGCCGTGGAGAATCGAACAGCTCCGCTTCCCGATGTGCCCGAGATATCCGCCACATTCGCGTGATGAATTGTCGGAGCAGCGAGTGTGAACCCGGTTGCATCCGTGATCGTGAGACTCACGGCTCCTGTGACGGAGTCTGTCGTGACAAAGGTCGGTGACCCGGCTGCGTGAACCTTCGCAGCAAGAGCTGCAGCAACGGTTTCGACGGTATCACCGTTGACGACTTCGTGATCCCATGGCGTGCCGTTGACATTCAGTATCCAGAGATCTCCGACAGATGGGACACCGCTGAAGACCACTTCTGCAGTTTCATAGAATGGTCCATCACTCGGATCAGGATTCGTGAAGTCAGCCCCGGTGCGTTTCAGAGCTGTTGCGCCAACCGCGAATCGGTATCGGTCAGTGGTTCCGTCACCAAATCCCTGAACGGTGGTGTACGTGGTGCTCGAATCGAAGGCAGTGCCGCTTCCCACCTGAGGATTGTACAGCGTGTACCATCCGGACGGATCGTCGAGATCCTGGCCCGTGAGTGAATCACTTTCGTGTTCGTGGACGACCTGCGGCGTGAAGATGAAGCTGTCTGTCTTATGATTTTCCAGAGAGACATGCAGGTCGTACGTCGCTCCTCGCGGGACGCCGAGGAAATACCGATCGGACACGATTACGATATACGTTCCGTTCTCTTTAATGAGGCCGGAGTACGACGCATCATGATCGGCATCGAGCTGATTATTTGGAGTTGCGTCAAGAATCGACGACGTTCCGAATCGCATCACAGGAGAACCGAAATAGCTCGGCCATGACGCGACAGATCCATTTTCACCAAGCCGGAAGACCTGCAGACCACCTTCCCAGTAGACATTGCGGGATGTCTGATCAATATCCAGCTTCAGTTTCAGACCGCTCGTCGGAGCGTTATTGACGTTGAACTTGAAGTAGTCATAACGGCCTTCGCCACGAGCCTGGACCGTGATATGTGGAATCGTACCGGCTTCCGAGATGTCCGGATTCGTGTAGGTGCTCCACTTTCCGAGATCCAGATCCTGGGCATTGGTGATGTAGTCGTTTGTCGCCACTTCAGGAAGCACCGAACCACCGGAAACTCCACTGCCGAAGCTTCCCTTGACCGTGGCACCGGTTGATCCCAGTGTGATCTGGCCACCACCGACAGGTACTTTTGACGTGATCTCGGTGACGTTGGTGCTGCCACCGGACTGAGTCACCAGAACTCCAGCGACTTCGTCGTCGATCACGGTAACGTCCACAGACTTCGCGACGACACCTGTGTATCCGCCGGTTTCGCTGACACTGTGAGTGATGCGTGAGAAGTGTGTTCCCTCAACATCAGTGTCATCCAGAGCTCGAATTGTGACGGTCTGCGGGATGTACCAGTTTGTCGGAGTGAACGTGAACTGTCCGAGTCCCTGCACCTGAACCTGACTGTCAGATGTGATCGTGACGGTCACATTCGACGTCGGGGCTTTGTTCAGAACAACCTGATAGGTATCCGTACTTCCGAAGGCACCTTTTTCCGAAACGCGGGTGCCGTCACCGGTCTGTGAGATGAGCACACCCGGAGCGTCGTTGTCAACCACTTCGACGACCATGCGACGAATGTTGAGATTGTCGTATTCATCGCCGTCTTCCGCGAACGTACCTTCCACAGCCGTATGCTTGATCTCAAAGTTACGCGTCCCTTCTGCGTACGTATCCGCATCTGCTGTGACGGTGATCGTCTTCGGGATAAACCAGTTCGTCTGATCGAATACCAGCACTGCGCCGTCGCTGTTGCCGTTGAGCAGAACACCCCGGGCGCCCTTCGCTCTTTCGGAATCGCTCAGCGGTGTCGGTGTCGCCACAATGCGCACCGGTTCCATTGGAGCTCGCGTCAGCACGATGGCGTACATCACCAGAGCCAAAGCCTGCAGCTCCGCATGGGCATCTTCAAAGACTCGCAGAGTTGGCTGCTGCGAGATGATCATCACGCCAGCTTCTTCGTTGTCCTGAATATTGGCGGAGACATCGCCGACACCGATTCCGTTGTAGTTGCCGTCCGTGCTGGTGACCGTGTGCCCGATCAGGCCGCTGTGACCCAGCAGGTCATTGCTGACCACGGAGATCGGCCCGCTGTTGTTACTGCCGCCGACGTTGAATGTATCGCTTCCCAGTCCGCCGACCAGGCTGACAACCACATCGTCCTTCGTGCCAGCGATGTAGAACGTGTCATTGCCGGCAAGCGAATCCAGAACAATCTTTTCAATGCCGTTGTAACCGACGGCAAGACCACCACCGAAAATGCCATCTTCGGTGACAACGAAATCTTCGCCGAATTCGGTTCCGACAACAGTCAGAGTGTCCAGACCGTCGCCACCTTCAATGTTCACCGGCGCGTTGATCGTATACGAAATGAAGTCGGCACCCTGTCCACCGTTGACGTTGGTGATTGGAGCATCCGGGTCATCCGGATTGACTCGAACGAAGGCACGAATCAGGAAGTTGTCGTTATCTTCTTCGCCGTAAAGTGACAGGTCCGCGACGTTTCGATAGACCGCAAAGCTGTCGTCGCCGGCGCCACCGAACAGTGCCGTCGGAACGCTCACGCCATTGCTGAGGAATCCCTGAGTCGTCTGAACTGTCGGGAACCGATCTTCCACCGCGATTCCGGCTTTATCATCTCGCGGTGACTGGAACACCTGACCGACCTGGAACTTGTCGTCCCCGCGTCCGCCGTAGATGGTGAGCACGGAGTTGACGTCGTCCAGAACGAATGTGTCGTTTCCTTCACGACCATCCACCACGATCTGTTCCAGCTGAGATGTGTAGCCCAGTCGGATTGCTCCACCACCGGCAACCTGACTTCCATTCGCATCAGTTTCGACGGCAGAAATCGAATGCGGACGGAAGAGGAACATATCCGCTGATCGCGTTCCGGAGAGGCTCAGCGAGTCGATCTGATTTGTCACCGGATCATTGACACCAGTCGGCGCAGGTTCGATCAGATTGAATCGTGCCGTCCCCTGACCGGTCATTCCGATGTGATAATCGTCGGCTCCGGCCTGTCCGCTCAGGTTCAGAGTTCCGGTGATACCGTTACGCTCCGTCAGTACTCCGCCCCCGGTGTAATTGATGTAGAACTGGTCGTCTCCAGCCCCCGCATCAATGTCCGTGGTTCCGGTGGCATCGGCGAGATAAATGCTGTCAATGCCGGTCCCGGTTTGAACGGTGAGTGAGTTGCTGACCGTCGACGAGATCACGAGTCGATCGTTTCCGTCGCCAGTGCTGATCGTCAGATTGTCCAGGTAACGTGTCGGTCCGACAGTCAGCTGATCCGCGACGGATGCGGTGGCATCCACGTTCAGATTCAGTTCCGCGTTCTCGAATCCGGTCACCCAGATACCGCGTGAATTGAGCCCGCTCAGAACATCGTACCGGACCGTATACGCAGTCGCTGCATCGCGGCTGGTGACGTAGCTGTTCGGAATCGTCACATTAATCGTGTCGACGCGAGTAATCGTCACGACGGACGGCAGGTAGAATCCGGCGTCATCCCGGAACTGTTCGATGTCGACGGTGTGATCCGCACCGCTCTTCTTCAGAACGAGTCCATCGGAGACCGGCACGCTGATATCGGTGCGCAGTGTCTGACGGAGTGCCGTTTCGACAAGCTCCGTAACCGTCGCATCCGTGAAGGATTTCCCGAGGAAATACGTCTGCTGAGGTCCGGTCAGCATTCCGGAAGTGGTCAGCTGATTAACGTAAGCCACCCAGTTCGACGGAGTCAGATAAACGCGGTCACGGAGTGCTGCGTCCGAAGGTCCAAGCTGTGACTGACCGTCGACGGTGACGGCCGGATTGATGCTGGCATCTCGATCGTTCAGGCGGCGAATCGCCACAGCTTCGAGAACTCGATGCCCATCGCTTCCGACTCCATACCACGAATACGTGTAGTATGACCTCTGGAAGTTGTCGATCTTCGCCGCATAGGCTTTCTGCATCTCGATCGGATTGTAGCCGTAAGTTGATCCGTAGATCGTTCCGGTTTCCAGATTCGACGGAGAGTTGTTGTTGACGTTTCCGTCTTTGTAGATGACGAAATCAATCTGCCGCAGCGTTCTGCTGTCGCCGTCGATATCGTTGTCCGGGAAGCGGCGATTGACGTCATTGCTGTCGCCGTAGGGATCCAGACGCGTACTGAATCGAGTGCCATTGGCACGGTTGAACCAGTCCTTCCCGTCCTGATACTCAACTTCTTCCCAGACCTTCTGGTTGTAGCGGTAGATGGTTCTCCTGGCCGCGACGTTCGGGGTATTCTGCTCGTAGACACGCAGTCCGTTGTCGGCGGTCCAGCTGAAGCTCTGGTTGCGCAGCTCAGAGCTCACACTGATCAGCGTCAGATAATCCCGCAGTGACTTCAATTTCGTCTCCACGGCTGTTGCAGCAGCTGCCGTCGCGGAAACGCGGGATGCCAGCAGTTCACGCATCGCGTTGGAATTCAGGAGCCGGTCCAGAGCATCCAGCGAGAACGTGGATGTGCTCTGCCCCGCAGCTCCCAGCAGGATCTGGCCACGCAGCACGAATCCCTGCAGATCCAGATGGAATCTCTGCTGGACGTCCGTGGTCAGGCCGGTGAGACCGGTAACGGCGGTGCTGAGTTCTGTCAGCCGAGCGTTCAGTTCAAACCGATTGGTTTCGGTATCGCGAGTCAGTGAAACGGTGGCATTTGCCGTTGTCCGGTTCAGCAGATCATTCAGGACGCCGATCTGAGTTTCGCGATCTGCGCGTTCGAGGGCCGACTGAACGTCATCATGAGTGACACCGGAAGGCAGCGTGAGTGCGCTCAGGTTATACGAATAATCAGCGAGCTGCAGTACGGTTTCGCTCAGGTTCGCGACGACTCCGGACGAGTTTCTGGCATTGACGATGAGCGTATCGCCACCGGTCGACGACGGTCCGCCACCGATCCGGACAACTCCCGCGATACGGCTCAGGTCGTAGTTCTGCGGCATGATCTTCGCCACAGTGCGAGCCGGCAGATTATCAAACCGATAGGAGGCAGAGCCGGTGACGATCTGTGTGCCGAAGGTCTGCTCAACGTTGATGATGTTATCCGGTGCCGGAGCATCGATATCATAGAACAGGGTCATCAGATCCCAGAACATGCGTTCGCCGTCGCCGGCAGTTCCCCAGGTGGAAGACCAGACACCGCGTTCCCCGGAGATATGCGGCATCCAGCCACCGGCAGGAGTCTGATGCGTATAGAGGTCGCCGTAATAGAGATCCGGCTCCCATCCCCAGTTGGCGATACGCTGGCTGAACAGGCCGGTTCCCTGACGCACCTGATCCGCTCGGATCATGTCACCCCAGACCGTGTAAGCCACTGCCGGGCGGAGATATTCATCCAGCAGAATCCGGTCCAGAGAACGTCCGTTGGCATAGAAATTATTGCCGCCGGCGACGCCGGTGAGCGTGTCATAGTCGACGGTGGACGGCAGACGCGGTGCGTAATTGTTCACAAGTGCCGGATAAAGCGCACTGCTGTAAACCGTTCGGCGGCGAAGATTGAACCAGCCGTATCGATACGTGCGGGAACTGACGGTCTGCAGACCCCAGCGCCACGCATTCGTGTTCTGCAGGCTCTGTTCAAAGTCATTGACATTCTGCAGAAACTCCGCTCGCTCGGCACCGGCATTCGCGCCCCACCGGCTCGGAACATTGGACAGCGGAACAATTCGCCACGGAGACGCGGCAAGTTCCACAGCCTGAGCGTAGAGCTTCATGGCCACTGCCAGGTTGGCTTCCAGCAGATTCCAGTGCTCACGTGAAAT
The DNA here is from genome assembly GCA_046345315.1 of Planctomyces sp. Classification (GTDB taxonomy): domain Bacteria; phylum Planctomycetota; class Planctomycetia; order Planctomycetales; family Planctomycetaceae; genus F1-80-MAGs062. The sequence goes on along the minus strand of JBKDKA010000039.1, from coordinate 2,112 downwards.
CGTGACCGCAGCCTTCTGGCTCGCGTTCAGTTCGCGGTTTACCCATTTTGCATAAAAATCACGCCACGCCTGTTCCTTCTGTGTCTGCGTCAGACTGCGGCGATCGAATTCGAGATTGTTGTAGTTGTACTTCTGGCTGAGGTACTGATCCTGTGCCACATTCTGCTGCACAGTGTAAACAGCACTGTTCCTCGGATAGGTCACGTTGAACGTCTTCTGATCGCCGCCAACAATGACCTGATCGTTGCCGGTGCCGGTGTTGATGAGCAGGCTCAGGGACGATTTGAGTCCGTAGAGATAGACGATGTCGTCGCCGGCTCCCGTGACCAGAGCAAGTCGCTCGATGCCGTCGATGTTCTCGAGTTTCAGGCCGGCTCCGAACAGGTACTGTCGATCATCGGCATCGGTGTAAATGTAGAAGGTGTCGGCAAGAGCTGTTCCTGCAACAACCACGGTGTCGAATCCGCTGCCACCGTAGATTTCCACACGATTGTTTTCGAGGTAGTTGATCAGGATGTCCTTATCAGCACCCTCGATATTGTTATTGATATCACCGGCACCAGCAGAGATTTCTGCGCCGGTCATTTCGTTCGTCTGCAGACCCTGTCCCGCATCGCGAGCCTGCAGCTGGGCCTTGAGGAAGAACGTATCGTCGCCGGCTTCACCGAAGAGTGCCAGGACTCCGACGTTGTGATTGACTTCGAAGTAGTCGTTTCCGCGACCGCCAAAGAAGATGGCGTTGAAGCTCACGCCCGGAGTGACTCCGTCATCGCCGTCGATGACTTCAATCGGAGATCCGTTGACAGTCACTGTTCGCGTCTTGATAACGCGACCAATCAGGAAGTTGTCGTTGCCGTCATCACCGTAGACGACGGTCGCCGCCATGCTGTCATCGGAAATGAACGTGTCGTCCTGACCACCGCCATGAATCTCCACGACTTCCGCAGTACGGTCGTAGAAGACTCGCTGGTAGTTCGCCGGATTCGCCAGCGATGCGGATTCACGCGTTGTGGCTGCTGCGTCCGCAATATCCATCGGCACCGTCACCACATCCGACGGCGTATTGGTCAGCACAGCGCCATTCACGCCGTTCTGCACCACGTTGGTACTGAGCGGCAGGAAGTTGCCTTTGCTGTCCTTGACGGCATCCACAAACACGACGCGCCATGGATTGCGACCGGTACCACCGCCGGAGACCGTGACCTGATGGATCGAAGTGAGGGCTTCCAGAGCCTGTTCAATGTCTGACGCGGAGGCTGTGTGAGGAAGTGCCGCGGTCGACTGACCGTTGTATGTCAGTCGGAATGTACCGGTGCGTCCGTTGAGAACATTGAACGACTGCGTTTCGAAGGAAGGCCGACCGAACATCCCGTCAATATCCGGACGTCCGTCGAGCAGTCCGGCAACGTCGCTGTCGTTCAGACGAGTGACCGTGGCGCGGCTAACTTGTGCCGTATACGTGTTGCTCGTGCTGGCCAGACGCAGGAACTTGCCTTCCGGATTCTTTCCACCCGGATTCGCTGCAATCAGAATGATGCTCCAGAACGGTGCATCGGCGGTTCCGGATTTTGTGACGCTGAGGTCGGTAATCAGAGGCTGATTGGAGCCGTCTCGCAGAGCAAGCAGTGCTGTTCGGACAGCATCGGCACTGGAGTTATCGTCAAGCAGAGATGTGGAAACTCCCGCGTAGACGAGTCGGAACGAGCCGGTGCCGCTGCCTTCGATTTCCTGACGAGACAGATCGGCATCCAGATGCAAAGTATCGGCGGCGGCTCCACCCTGAATCTGCAGGTCATCGGAGTCCCGACTTCCTGTGCCTGAATCGGTGACATAAACCTTCGACTGGCCGCTCAGCGTGCCTTCGAGCGTGACCACGTAGCTGTCGCTGCCTTCGGTTCCGTCGAGCGTCGCGGATTTCGTAAAGCTGCTGACCGCGAAGTTGTTGTTGGCTGCTCCACCATACAGTGCAAACAGTTCGAAGACCCCGATCCCGACACCCGCCACAACGGACGACGTTTCCACTTCGTTGATCGGATTCAGAATCGTCGGATCCATCAGATCGCGTTCGAGTCCGCTCACCGTGAAAGTCTGATCCGAAAGCGAGAAGTTCAG
>JBKDKA010000038.1:0-26487 GCA_046345315.1 Planctomyces sp. | reverse complement strand
CTCTTGCAGGCACTGCGGCGAGCGAAAGTCCCTCAATTAACTGTGTCGGCAGGTCTTTCAGGCTGTGCACAGCAACGTCTGCCCGCTCGTCGAGCACAGCACGCTGTACTTCTCGTGTGAAAACGCCTGTGCCTCCGAACTGCTGCAATGGGTCCGTCTGATTCCTGTCTCCGGAAGTTTCTATCAGGACCAGTTCTGTGACGGGCTTCTCGGGCAGTTCCTGAAGCAGAGCGGCAATGTGGTTTGCCTGCCAGAGTGCCAGAGCACTTTTTCGAGTTGCAATTCGAACAATTGGCTTAGTCATAGCTTGTTATTCAGGTCAACGCAGTCATTGCGGATCAATCAGCCGAGAGATCTGCAGAGATTTCAGGAGGGAACGAGAAGAATGAAAAAGCATCATCACGAAGGAGTCAGTTCAGAATCGGAGAGATGCTCTCTGATTCTCGGGGACAGGTGACCGACAGGCGATGAATGAGAAAGAACCCGAGCTGCGATCAGCACTGCACACGCTGCAGCTCCCTCTATTTTTAGAATCGAAGCGGCCTCGGAGCAGGTTGCCCCCGTCGTCAGCACGTCATCCACAATCAGTATTCTTTTTTGATGGATCTGTTCCGAAGCACACAATTCAAAAGAGTCGTTCTGGTTCTCAAATCGCTGCCTCAGGCTGCTTCTTTTCTGAAGTTTCACGATTCGATTTCTTCGGAGAATATGTGGGTAACACGGGATATTCAAACCGTCCCGCTTCATTTCGAGGGAAATCGTTTCCGCGATCATCCACGCGGAGTTGAAGTGCCGAACACATCGCTGAGTCCAGTGCTGAGGGACGGGCAGTATGCAGTCAGGGGCGAACTCCAGAATTGCCTCCCGACGATGTTTCCATAAAAGCAGAGCGAGGCACTGCATCGGACTGGGGGACCGAGACCATTTCGACCTGAGCATGAATTCACGCAAAGCTCCTTCATACATCGCGAGGCATATCACACGATCAAACTTCAGCACGCGATTGCGACAATGCGGACATCCTTTTTCAATTCGAGAAAACAGGCCCGCAGAGGCACCGCAGCGATCGCAGAATCGCGGAATATCCGGCACCAGTCGCGATTGGCAGGCTCGGCAGAATGGAAGCATTCGACCCAGAGTCGGTTCGAAGAATTGCTTTCGGTCCCAGTCGTGACAGGCAAGACACCGGATTGGTAAAAGGAAGTCGAGTGCACTCTGAGCACTCCGAACGAGGCTGCGGCAGAGCCCGAAAGGTCTGATCGGCATGATGAAAGTCTCTGGTGTATCGTCAGGATGGCGGATGAAAGAAAAGCCGAGGAACGAAGTTGAAGTCTCCTTCCTGCAGAACGTGTTTCGAAAACCATGCAGGCACACGCAGACCTGCAGATCGCTGTGATTGTGTTCCGTTCGTCGGAAAACCGGTTGTGGTCTTGAAACGACTTCCGCGTGATCTCGGGCTGAGGGTCTTTTTACCAGATCAGTGGTCTGTTCGATATGATCTGATTACACGGACCATGTTCTCCGCGTGTTCTGCCGGAACTTCGCTGGATGAGATACCGGAGCCGCACGCTACTCGGACACTCTTCAGATGTTCGAGCCCTTCGACGGTGTTCTGGTCAATTCCACCAATAGCGAACCACGGAATCTCAATGTCTGAAGCGACTTCCCGGACAAAATTGATTCCGGGAAACTCCTGAAAGGATTTCGTACGCGAGGGAAACACCGGGCCGACTCCGATGTAGTCAGCTCCTGCAATGACCGCTGCTTTCGCCTCGCTCAGTTTGTGACTCGAAACACCGATCAGAATCTCATTTCCCGTTATTTCTCGTGCAGACTGAATCGGCAGGTCATCCTGACCTAGGTGAACCCCGTCTGCCCCGGCCATCCTTGCGACGTCCGGGCGATCATTGATGATGCAGAGGCGACCGGCTGACCGGCATGCCTTCGACAACCAGACCGCGCGCCGAAGAAATTCCGCGTCCGCGAGGTCCTTTTCACGAAACTGAAACATCAGTCCGTCAATCGGCAGAAGGGATTCAACAACTGTTTGCCATGGCAGGCGACAGAATCGTTCTGTAATCAGCACGCAGACCAGGGCTTCATTCAACAGGCGTGTGCGATCACTTCCGGAGGAGTAACCTGCTGCTGAGGAAAAGCGTATGTCGAATTCAGGACTCAGGCTGCAGAGGTGCTGCTTTTCGGATTCGTAGACCTGATATCTCAGTTGCTTGATTTCAGCCGAAAACTGCTGCGACACCAGCTTACCGTATTCTTCGAGGCTGCGAAGTGACTCCTGTACTCGGCGATAGTTGGCTGTCAGAACGTCTTCAAGGCTGCTCCGGTGAGTCTCGCCGGGCTGTTCAAGATCCGTGCCAACGTCGCCTGCTGTGTCACGAAACCTGAGTCGTTCAGAATGACCTGAACCGTTCTCATTGAATGACAGCATGAGGCTGTATTCTGATGCAACCAGCAGGTGACGAATAGCCTTCAGTGAGCCTGAAAGGCTGCGGTCATCAGAAATGAATCGAGCGTGATCTTCAAGGACACGCAGCCCTTCCCTGGCTCGGTTCAGCGCAGCGTCCAGAATTCGCCAGACTGACGCGTCTGCGAAGGTACCTGCCGATCTGTCGGTTCGAACCTTCCGGTGTTCCTCTGATATTGCCATGTCATGGTTCTCGGAACTCGTTGCTGAATCAGGATGATGAATCGAGCTGTGATCCGGAATCGACAGATTGACGGGCTCTGAACATCCTGACGGAAATCGGAGCTGTATATCCACAGGGATGGCAGGGAGAGTCTCAGGTTCATTCAGCCCAAGCTGGTCACGGATATGCTGTGGTGTGATGCCATGGGCTGCGAGTCGGTTCCGGGTTGGAGTGTCTGTCTCTGCAAGCGCGAGCAGAAGCTGGGCGGTTGTGATTCCGTCCTGTTGTCCGGATCGGCGAGTATTTCGGATTGCGCGTTCCAGCACCATCACGATCTCCTGTGGAACGTCACGGGTACGCCGAAACTCTGCCACGGACATCGGGGAGTCTGAGGTTCTGCAATCCGCATCCGAATGCTGCGGGATGATGCTTTCCTGATCGAGGTCCTGACCGTCGATCAGGAGTGACGCCGAATCTGTTCCATCCGGAATCAGGAACGCAGGCGCCATTCCCGACCGCCTGAGTTCAGCGCCTGCGAGTGATTCATCACTCAGCAGATGGCTGAAGAGGGATTCTGTGGCACTCGTCTGACGATGATCCGACAGACAGCGCCGCAGAATCCGACAGGCAGCGGATGTCATTTCCTGATTGGTATGTAAGAAGGTCATAGTTGAGAGTGAACTGCGCGGAGCATCTACGGATTCATTGCCATGAGTTCGCTATCGACAATTCTGATGCTCCGACCCGCTCGACGCAACTTCTCCCGCAGACTATCCGCCGGCAGAATCCGCTGTGGTCGATGCGCGGTGTGCTTTGGCCGTTTCTGGGGGCGGAATGCAGATGCTCATGCAGTCAGAGCGCTGCAGGGAGTTCCGACGGCTGCGTCGGGGGTCGATAACAGTTAGCCGCTATCACCGTTGACGTCGGAAACACAGGGCCAAACCAACGATCGTACACATCCAGGCGAAACAGTCACCGATCGAAGAATAGGGAGCCTCGCGGCGATCAAGCGGAATCTCGCCGAACAAAATGCCGTTGAACTGTCGGCGCCAGCGACCGGTCTCTGGATCTCGCATTCCATGGATTTCATTCAGTTCGCTTCGCCGCGGGTCAGTGTCATCCCGAAGGGTGAGTATTTTGTCTGGTTCTCGGATGCGTCCACTTCCATCAATGAATGCTGAGATTCCGCCGTTCACAGCGCGTACCATGGGAGTTCGATTCTCGATACAGCGGAAAATCGACGTCATCAGATGCTGATCCAGCTCGCTGGATCCATGAAACCATGCATCATTCGTGAGGTTCACGAGAACCTGGCAGCGCTTTCCTTCGGTGGTCCGCTGAGTCGCCATTCTTCTGACAAGATGCGGCACTGTGTCTTCGAAACAGATCAGCGGTGCCATCTGAAATCCGCGATATTCGAATAACTTCGGGGAATCACCGGCATCGATCCCGGAATGGGATCCGAATGGTGTCAGACTTGAGAGCCATGGAAACACGTTTCGCAGCGGGATGTACTCACCGAAGACAACTCGATGGATTTTGTCATAACGTCCGACATAGCCCGTGTCGGGTCTTACAAAAGCGGCGGAATTGAAGACTCTGAGACTATCCTTTGTGATCACATGGCTCTGGAGACCCACGCAGAGAGAAGCACCGCATGTCTGGCTCTGATGTTCCAGCAGGTTTCGAACATCATTGCGACGCCACGAAGATGTGATTTCGGAAACCTCGGAATCCATACCTTCGAACTGCTCGGAGGGAAGGCGAGCGATGATGTCTTCGTCACTGACGTCGCCATCAACGGATTGCTCCGGCCAGGGAAACATCGTCTCAGGCCAGACAACAATATCGGGCTGAAGATCAGAGCAACGCTCAGTCAGCGTTGTGTGGATGTCGTAAAGCCGATTCCAGCTCTCCGGCGAATGTTTCACCTCGGGAGTGAAATTTCCCTGAATCAATGCGAATGAGGGACCGGGGAATGTCGGTGTTTCGTGTGTCAGGCGTATGGAGCCGTAAGCGCAGCACAGAAGAACGAGGAGAGTTGTCGCCGCGACGGGAACGAAGCGCCTGACCTTACTCGGTTGCTTCTCAATTGACGATGACGCCGATTCAGCGACGGTGTTTCCTGAATCAGAATCCGATGAATTCAGTGTTGGTTTGCCCTGTTCGACTGACAGGCCGAGTCTCTGTAACACCGGGAACGGAATCAGTCCGGCAATCGCCGCCGAGCTGAGGGCAATCAGGAAACTGATTCCGTAAACTCCTGTGATGTCGGCGATCTGAATCAGAGCAAGCCATCGATACTGGCTGTGGCCAAGGTAGTACCAGGAAAACCCTGTCATGAGATGAGCACGGAGAAACTCCAGAGCGGTCCAGACAATCGGGACTGCGACTGTTATTGGAATTCCTGCAGCGACGATGCGGCGACTCAGATAGACGAAGGCAGGAAAGTAGGCAGCTGTGTAAGCCGAAAGTGCTGCCAGAGCCAGATACATCGCCGGATGTCCGTAGCGCATCCACTGAAGTGTGGCGATGCTCCAGAGAAAACCGCTGCAGTAAATCAGCAGATAAGCTCGTTCGGGCAGTCGCTTCGAGCGGATCAATGTCACCAGAGGCACAAGAGCGATCCAGGCGACCGGTGCCAGCTCGCAGGGCGACTGAGATAGCCAGAGAAAGAGTGCCGTCAGCAGACTCAGCACTGCGGCTGCGAGAGATGATCCGTCGCGGATTTCACCTCGGGTTCCACCGTCTGCAATGATCTTCAGAACTTCCGGACGAAGATCATGATCCGCTGGAAGTGTTTCACTGAGGTTGTCTGGCATTCCGGCACATCCATGCCTGGCAGTCGGTAAACTGACCTGAAGATCACTGAGTCTCGGAAAGCAAATGTGACTCAGATCAAGGATTCAGTTCATCGATGCCAGTAATCCAGAGTGATGCAGCCATGTCGCAGAATTCGAACCGAATCGTGCGACATGGCTTCTCAGAATTCTATCCTCAGCTGAGCGCCTTTTTCAGCTCTTCAGCCTTGTCAGTGGCTTCCCAGGTGAATTCTGGCTCATTTCGGCCAAAGTGACCACCCTGAGCAGTCTTCTGGAAGATTGGTCGACGAAGTTTCAGGTGATTGATGATCCCCTGTGGGTTCATCGGGAAGATTTCCTGAACCACCTTTTCAAGCTTTGCTTCGCTGACTTTTGCCGTTCCGAATGTGTCGACCCGAACGCTCACCGGAGGTGCAACACCAATTGCGTAGGCCAGCTGCACTTCGCACTGACTTGCGAGACCAGCAGCCACAATGTTCTTCGCAACATATCGACCCATGTAAGCTGCCGAACGGTCGACCTTTGTGGAGTCTTTGCCGGAGAATGCGCCACCGCCATGACGGCCCCATCCACCGTAGGTGTCCACGATGATTTTGCGACCTGTCAGTCCGGTGTCGCCATGAGGCCCGCCGATGACGAATCGCCCTGTCGGATTGATGTGATACTTCGTGTTCTTGTCCAGCAATTCGGCTGGAATGACTGGAGCAATGACCTTTGAGCGAATATACGAGGAGATCTCTTCCTGAGAAACCGTATCCGCATGCTGCGTCGAAACAACGATGGCATCAACACGAACTGGCTTGTCGCCGTCAAATTCCACGGTCACCTGACTCTTGCTGTCCGGTCGCAGCCAGTTGACGTCACCCTTCAGCCGAACCTCCGTCAGGCGATTGATGATTCGATGAGCGAATGCGATCGGCAGAGGCATCAGCTCTTCTGTCTGGTTACATGCATAACCAAACATCAGTCCCTGATCTCCGGCACCATCGCGATCGACACCCTGAGCGATGTCGCCGCTCTGGCTGTGGAGTGCAAGAAACACTCGGCAGGTGTCGGCATTGAAACCAATATCGTCGCTCGTGTATCCGATCTCGCGGATCACCTTTCGAGTCACACCAACGTAGTCTACTTTGGCACGAGTTGTAATTTCACCAGCCAGAACAACAAGGTCCGTCGTGCAGAGCGTTTCGCAGGCGACGCGCGACATCGGATCCTGTTCAAGAATTGCATCAAGAATCCCGTCAGAAACCTGATCCGAAACCTTGTCCGGATGTCCCATACTGACCGATTCACTCGTGAAAAAGAATTTCGCCATCGTCGGGTTAACCTGATCTCTTGTGTAAAAATGGACGAGCCCGGAAGAACACTGGCACACTGTTACGCTCTGCTGATCATCAAGCCAGCAACGCACTGAAACTGCAGTTGTTTCGCAGTCAATGTCGGTTTGATGATCAAGCCGTCAACGAGTCTAAGGCAGCCTCAGAGCAACAACAACAGTCTTCCCTCGAAACTCTCGCTTTCGAAATCGAAAAATCCTGTGCAGATCGACTGGCAGGCTGTCAAAACGAAAGAACGCCGGAGGAAAGCCTCCGGCGTTCTGCTGTTTCTGATTCTATTCCCAGTCGACTTTTGGATACGTCCCGATCTTCGGAAACCGGTTGTAACAATCGTCAGGCTTATGCCGCTGCAGAGTCTTTCTTCGGCAGAAGTGTATGTTCACCCTTCACCATCTCTTCTGTCACAAGAAACTTCTGACCGCGATCCAGTTCAGGAAGTTCAAACATCAGATCGAACATGACCTGTTCGACGATGCTCCTCAACCCGCGAGCACCCGTTTCGCATGCTCTGGCCAGTTTTGCGATTTCGCGGAGTGCACCTTCAGTGAACTCAAGTTCACAGTCTTCCATTTCGAAGAGCTTCTTGTACTGTCGAGTCAGGGCATTTCGAGGTTCTGTCAGCACCTGAACCAGAGCTTCTTCATTCAGTGGTGCCAGCGTTCCAAGTACGGGCAATCGTCCGAGAAGTTCGGGGATCAGTCCGTATTCCATCACATCTTCCACGCTGGCCTGCCCGAGAAGTTCCTCCCGTGCTCGCTCTTCCTGCGTGTCGACTCGGTGGCCGAACCCGATAACTTTCTTTCCGAGCCTTCGAGCGATGATGTCTTCGAGTCCGACAAATGTTCCGCCGCAGATGAACAGAATATTCGTTGTATCGATCTGTATATACTGCTGCTCCGGATGTTTTCGACCGCCCTGCGGAGGCACGTTGGCGACAGTTCCTTCAAGCATCTTCAGCAGTGCCTGCTGAACTCCTTCACCGGAGACGTCACGCGTGATGCTGACGTTCTGACTTGTCTTGCCGATCTTGTCGATTTCGTCGATGAAGATGATCCCACGCTGAGCTGCTTCAATGTCGAAGTCAGCAGCGTGCAGAAGCTTCAGCAGGAGATTCTCAACGTCCTCTCCGACATAGCCTGCTTCGGTGAGCGTCGTGGCATCCCCGATTGCAAATGGCACCTGCAGTGATTTCGCAAGCGTTTTCGCCAGCAGAGTTTTTCCTGAACCAGTCGGTCCGATCAGAAGAATGTTTGATTTTTCAATCTCAACATCTTCTTTGCCGACCTCCAGATTGTGCATCAGTCGCTTGTAATGACTGTGCACGGCAACGGAAAGAAGCTTCTTGGACCGGGACTGTCCGATGACATACTGGTCCAGATCACGCACGATTTCTCTCGGGGTCGGTACCCGATTGAAGAGCTTGCGCGATGATCCTCGACGTCGACGTTCCTGATCGAGAATTGACTGGCAAAGCTCAATGCATTCGCCACAGATATAAACGTCTTCCGGTCCTTCTACCAGCGGGCCCACTTCGCGATAGCTTTTTCGGCAGAATGAACAATTGGCATTTCGCTTGCCCTGTTGGGAGGTTTTACCCGTCCCGAACTCCTTACCTGATGACATCGTGGTCCCTTTTTCGGTCAGCCATTTTCGAGGATTCAGAAGACCTTCATGACTCCGGAGAATCGAGTCCAGCTGTCTCCATCACCTGAAAATGTTGAGGATTGCAGGTTATGGTTACTCCAAGACCGTCGGCATCCCTGCCAACCAGATTATTACTTTCGAATGAAACTTCCGGTGTTTGTCACCAGACATCGTCTGAACGAGATTTCTATTGATCCGCCTCACATGTCATGCGATTCCCTCAAGAATGCATTCTGAAGCGGCAGGAGCAGGGATGTCAGTATCCCTGATCGTCCAGTTCAGTTTAATTTCCTTTTTTCGTTCTCTTCCGGCAGGACAGCGTCGACTGCATCCACCTGCGGTAACTCTGACACTGATGCTGAATCTGCTGAGATCAACCCCGCTGAAGACCCTGTGATTCGTTGCACCAGCTGACCCTTCAGGGATCGGAATTCTTCTGCTGTCAGGTCACCCTCACGATGCAATTCATGCACGGTCAGAAGCATCTGTCGATCCGATTCGGCAGGATCCGTATCATCAGTAACACTCGCTGTCAGATGAAAAATCAGCCAAATCAACATCACCAGACAGGCAAGTGCAATCAGCATCGGGAACCAGCTGGAAACTGGCCATCCCGGGAAGCTTTCCAATGACTTGGCGCGAAGAAACAAGATTTCCTGTCTCATCACACGGACCAATACTGCTGAATTTCCGAATCAGGTCTCACCATCTCATCTCTGCTTCATATTCAGAGATCTCAGGTGACAAACCATACGATAGCAACGATCGTGCCAGATCTCCATGGATTGCTGTCGAGTCACGCATGTTGCTGAAAATTGCGAGGAACGTGTATTCTGATGACTGTACTCGGATTCGGGAACGATCGGAGTTGTAATTCCTGCACACTGGGTGAAAGTCCGGTTTCGCAGATTTTGTAATTCTGACACAGAACGTAAAAGTGAATAGCAGCGAGAAGTTCGAGGGGGAGCGGTACATGACTGCGGATCAATCACTGAACTGGTGTGTCAGCAGACTGCGAGGCTTCGGGCCGAGGATGCTTTTCTGCATGTTGGCCTGCGTTTTCTGCCGGGCGACGTTGGCTTCAGAATCATTGAGTGAAAAACCAGCACTTGAGAAAAAGGTTTTTCCCGCGACGGACTCACTGCTTCTCAATCCTGAACTGAATCAGGACGCTGCCGATTGCCTCGCTGGTCTGCGATGGATGCCCGCAGGGTTTGATGTCGCGATTGAGAAGGCCATTCCGGGACAGGGAGACTTTCTGATTCGATTTCCTTCAGCCGTTTCTACCGGTGATGTCCTGAATGACCGAGTTGCTGTCGAATGGTACTTTGCAAAAGAGGGACGAAATTTCAGACAGAAAGCGCGTTCCGTCGTGGTCGTTCACGAATCGGGCAGAAATATGAAAGTCGGACGCATGATTGCTCGCGGTCTGAGTGCACTGGGACTCCATGCCTTTATGGTACAGCTTCCGGGATACGGTGTTCGTCGTACAGAGCGAGCCGGCAATATTGAACAGATGATCCCGGCGCTTCGACAGGGAATTGCCGATGTCCGACGAACTCGGGACGCTGTCGCTGCCCTGCCCTTCCTCGATGTATCGGTGATTGCTCTTCAGGGAACGAGTCTCGGTGGCTTCGTTGCTGCGACGGTTGCCGGAATTGATCACGGATATGACCGCACTGTGATTCTTCTGGCCGGTGGAAACCTTCAGGAGGTGATTCTGCATGGCGCAAAAGATGCCGCCGGCGTCCGACAAAAGCTGCGGTCTGCCGGAGTCACGGACGAGCAGATTCGGGAGTACTCACAAGTGATCGAGCCGCTCCGGCTGGCGCACCGAGTCAGACCGGAATCCACATGGCTATTCAGTGGACTCTATGATGACGTTGTTCCACCGAGATGCTCCGAAGCGTTTGCTTCCGCTGCCGGGCTCAGGCCTGATCATCATGTCGAAATGCCTGCAGACCATTATACCGGTGTGGTATTCCTTCCGATGGTGCTGCAGGAAATCCATCGGTTCGTCAACACTGACCTCGGAAAACTTAACGGACGAGTCGAAGATCATTCTGAATTTCAGGTCAGTCCCGGTATCGGGTCGCCGTGATAGACATGATGAGGTCGACCAACTTCGTCGAGCCAGTTGCCGGTCTGCGGAATGCCAAGTGCCTCGTAGATGGTTGCTGCGAAGTTCTCCGGCGTTTGTGGGTCCGATACCGGATACGCTCCGATTCCGTCCGTGGCTCCGACGACTCGACCGCCGACAACGCCACCTCCCGCCAGAAAAATCGACTGAACTGCGCCCCAGTGATCACGTCCGGGCAGTCTGTAATGAGCAGGCAGAAGCGAAACTCGAGGTGTTCTTCCGAATTCGCCGGCCATGATCACCAGCGTCGAATCCAGGAGGCCCGATTCCTGAAGGTCATCAAGTAACGCAGAGACGGCTCGGTCTGTCGGCGGAAACAGGCCGGATTTAAGGTGGGGGAACGCATTCCCGTGAGTATCCCAGGCTTCGTTGTTCCCGAGATTGACCTGCACGAGGTTGACGCCTGCTTCAACAAGTCGTCTTGCCATGAGCAGCGACCAGCCGAATGAGTTTTTGCCGTAACGATCCTGAGTGGACTCTTCCGCCCGCGTGACATCCAGAGCTCTGCGAACTTTCTGGTCCAGAAGCAGTGAAACAGCACTCTCACGATAGTGGTCAAAACTCTGCACGGTGGCCATGTCATCCAGAACTCGACGCTGCTGTTCCAGGTGAGTCAGCAGCGACAGACGCCCCTTCAGCTGAGGATTGGTCATCCCATGCGCGAGCTTCAGGCTGGGTGCCTCAAACAGGCGATGATCAGGCTGACCTCGTTCCTGATGGTCGAATGCATAGGTCGGGAAGGCTCCGTAGGACGTTGAATGAAACGGTGATGCTTCAATGAACCAGGGGTTCCGATGAGTTCCCATGATTCCGGCAAACTGTCCGGGGATGATCCTGCCCGACGAATGTGTGAGCTGGTCAGGAAGAACAGCAGCAGGAGGAAGGTTATTTCTCGGTTGTGTGACCGATCCGGCGACGGCAGCAATGGATGGCCAGTCCTGTGGACGCGGCTGCGCGGGGTTGAACCCCGGCGGAAGAATGCTTCGCCCAGTCAGCATCATGTTGTGACCGGCAGAGTGGTCGTTCGTTGAGTGCGTCAGACTTCGGCAGAGTGACCAGAGATGACTTCGAGCTGCCAGTCCGGGGAGATGCTCACAGATCTGAATCCCCGACGTCTGCGTAGAGATCGGAGCAAACTCGCCTCGGATCTCCGCGGGAGCATCCGGTTTCATGTCGAAGCTGTCGTGCTGGCCGAGACCTCCTGACAGGAAAATATAGATGCAGGATTTTGCGGTTCCGGAGACCTGTCGGGCTGATTCCGCTCCCTGACTTCGCAGGCCTGCGACATGATTCATCCCCAGTCCAAGAATTCCAATAGCACCTGCCTCGATTGCCGTTCGGCGACCGATGCATGCGTGTTTCATCGATACAGGAGATTTCGCCATTTTCTGGATTTCAGTCTGACTGGATCGAGCCGTTGAAGAAAATCCGGAATGCCTTCAGCGTTTCTTCCCGTAGCCTACCGCTCGATTCCTGCCTGTTCAATAGTCGTGTGAGCCCATCTGGTCAGGCTTCCTGACAGCAACGAACCAGAACCCCTGAACAGTTCTGGATTTCAGCGGAGGCTTATCGTGTCGATCGAATCAGCTGTCGGAGAAGTTCAGCTTCTGAGTTCTCGACTTCCCAATTCGGTTCAAGCAGGTGCAGGTCCTGTGCTCGAACAAGCTGTCGAAACATGTCCGCTCGTTCCTTTTGCTCCGGCAACGACAGAGATTCCGGAAAAACCACCACGCAGTCCCATTCGCGATGGCCGAAACTCAACGACCAGTTCATGATCCAGGACACGCCGTGGATGAATTGTTCCTCAGACTCAGCGACAATATCCGGTAACGCGATGACCACGAGATTCGGTGATGACGACCGCACCGTTTCGTGTGCCGATTTTTCTGCTTCCGGGAACGTCAGTCCGCTGACACTCCAGGTGATCGTGTCGATCTTTGATTCCGGAAATTCCTCCTGCAGAACTGCCTTTGCGACGTTGTCCATCGGAGGCATTGCGATGAGCCGGACGGGATCGCCCCGCTTCAGACGAGAAACGGTGTTCTGAAGGGCAAGTTTCTGATCCGGCGTATCGGAGAACACGTACCTGCTTCCCGTGAGCGTTTCACATAACTCAGCAGCCATACTTCGGTGACCGTCCAGATTCGGATGGATCTCGTCACTCAATTCGAGTCTCCATTGTCGAGGATTTCGCTCACGAAGTTCCTCCCCCGCGGCGAACTGATCACAGACAGGGATCTTCAGCTCTGAGGCCGTCTGATGAATGTCTTCACAATAGACGATCAATTTTTCAACCGGTCTGCCGGATGTGGTGATAACAGAATTGGGCGTCGAGAACACTACTTGTGCGCCGGCATCTCTGCAGCGAGTTGCGATTTTTACGAGATTGGCTCGGAATTGCTCCGGAGTAAGTCTGGTCATGTCATTGAGCCCGAAACTCACGACGACAACGTCCGGTTTCGTACTCAGAACGTCCGCGTCGATTCGCGAGAGCGCATCCTGAGTGGAATCACCGCTTCTGCCCGCGTTGATCACACGAATGTCGTTGTTTCCAGTCACCTGTCGCAGAGCCGTTTCCAGAAGTTCCGGATACGCTCGCAGGCCCCCCGTGTGGTAATAGACTCCCGTGACACTGTCTCCAAAGCAGACAACCGTTCGATGCCCCTGACGCAGTTCAGGAATGGCTGACGCCACCGAGTTCCCTGTCACGTGGCCGAGGACAAATTCAAATGCTTTCATCGCGTCGTCATACTCGGTTTCGTGACCTCCGTCAGGTTGGTGGATTAAAAGTGCTGAAGCGCCACGTTCTTTTAGAACTCCCGCCAGACGCAGAACACTGGCTGGAGGAACCACGGTGTCTTTGCCGCCTGTTGTGAACGCGATCGGCATCGTCAGTGAATCGGCATGCAGCTCGGAGGATCGCTTCACGTATTCGTCTGGATGCGTGGATTTCGGTCCACCGAAGGATTCCGCGATGGCATCCTGAAACTGATCGTATTCCAAGAGATTCGCAGTTCCGTTCATGGAAACCACACCATTCACCAGTTGCGGATGAAGGGCAGCAAACGTGAGTGCCGCTGTCCCGCCCATCGAGCCTCCGCAGATGACAACTTTGTCGACACCATGACTCTTCCTGATATCGTCAATGATCTGCACCATGTCGGCCTCTGCCGCCGGGCCCATCCACGAAGTCCGCGCACGATAATCCGGGGAGACATAGATCATTCCGAACCGCTCTGCCGCGTCACGAGCCGCTCGACACTCTGATCGACTGTCATTGACAAACTGCCATCGATCAGAACCGTGGCCATGCAGTGCAACGAGCATCGAGCGTGGTTTTTCGCGATTACCTGCCGGCGGTTCCATCAGAACGTATTTCTGAACGGAACCGTCGTGTCGCGACGTAAAGCTGATGTCCTGAGCCTGCGGACTCGGTGATCGTTCCTGATCTGCCTCAAGGATGCTGCAGAGCCCGATCAGTACGAATGCGGGCAGGAGGTATTTGCGGAACGGGGCGCAAGAGACAACGATGCGCATGGGATGATTCCTCGTCTGATGCAAGAATGGCCGACCGCAACAATAGACGATCTCTGGCTCAGTTTGTATCGCTGAGGTTAACCAGTTCCGGGAGAATATCATCCGCGTTCAGTGACCAGATCCGACGACTCTGAAAGTACTGAATCAGGGCTCGATTCTTGTCCTCGCCGAGATCACGAGCCCATACGATCGGAGCCTTATCGATTTCAGCTCCATTATAGACCCATTCATCGTGTGGTGAATGAGACTTACCGTAGTGTACGATGACCAGGTCGTTGCCAGGAATCTGCATCAGGCGAGAGATGATTTCTGCTCGTGATTCAGCCCAGCCCTTCGGAGGCTGCAGGCTGTGCAGACCACACCGAATCCCTAAGAACAAGAGTGCAGTCATTACAACGAGTCGGAGAGTGTCCGGTCTGAATCTGCTCCAGTCGCGACGTGCGGCGACAGAGGTTCTGATCCCCTGGACGAAGAGAATCATGAACAGCGGAAATGCGGGGGCTATGTAATGAGGAAACAACCAGACAGCCGACAGAACCCCCAGCAGTATGGTGAGTGAAAAGCCGATCAATCGAAGCCGAGGGTCCGATGACTTCCGTTTACAGTATCCACCGATGAATGCAGCAAGGAGGAGGCCCGGACTGAAGATAACAGTCAAAACATCAATCAGGTAATGGGCCTTCACACGCAGGAAACCCGCGACCGACTGCTGCGCCAGATACGCATCCAGCTCCCAGTCGCTGTGGAATTCTCTCATTGTTTCGTTGCGATACTCCGGGGCATTTACCACCGGAGACTGCCAGAGAAACAGTGGTCCCGACATGTATTGCTCGGAATGAAGGCTGTACGGCAGCCGGAATGGTGAATCGGTGATCGCTTTGTTGTACGCCATCATGCAGGTCATCGTGATCAGAAGGATGCCGGCGGCCGGGACGAGCGACAAAACAGCGCTGCGAGCCGATGCGCCTCGTGGTTTTCTGAACACACTGGCTACCACTGCAAGGCAGACCGGAACGCTGACAAGCAGTCCTTCAAATGGACGCGTGTTGGCGAGTATCGAGAGTCCGATCGCAGCGGTTGCCGCGTTCCTGGCCGAGCTGATCTTCCACCAGCGTGCCCAGGATCCGAAGAAGATCGCCGAACCTATCAGGGCCGGGGCACCTCCCATGAAGGTCTGCCCCCAGTGAAGCTGGATCCCGTGATGCAGAGCGGTTGCCAGCCCGCCGAACAGAGCCCAGCGACGTCGAGTCCAGCCCTGCAGCATCCAGCACACGGACGCGGCCGCGATCGACGTGGATAACCAGATACCTGCGATCGGAATCCCGAAGACTCTCTGACCGATGGCGAGAAACAGTCCCTGGACAGGAGGATACTTCGATGCATAGTGCGGCTGCTGCAGCACATGCATTGTTTCGAAATGCACCCAGAAAGGATGTGGCTGATTCGCCAGTCTGCCATTTGCAAACGTATCGCCAGCCAGCAGGTAGCTGAATTCGTCATGAACGCGTGGCACAGGCCATCGGATCAGCGACATTGTGACTGCGATCAGCAGCGCAGCAGCTGCGCAGAGCAGAATATCATTGAAACGACCGGTCGATCGGAAAATCGGCACGGATGAACGCGAGCTGAGACGTGACGCTGACTTCGATTTCTCTCGCGAACGCATGATGATCCATGCGATGACAATGCCCTCGGAGAGAAAGATCAGCAGGTCAGCGTTCAATCGAACGTTCTCCGCGAATTCCCTCGTATCTCAGTTTTCCGAATGAAATACAACGCTGTCGCTGCGTAAAGAATTCGTCGAGAAGTGTCAGGATTTCCTGCGGATGCCCCAGCCATTGTTCATACGTGATTCGTTCGTGTTCCGTCATTACCGCAAGTGCATCGAGCTTCTGCCAGAGATGTCTGAAGAATGTTTTCTCTGAAACAAAATGAACGAATGTCAGAAACGGAGTGCGCCAGGGTTCAACGACGATGAATCGTCCTCCCGGACGAAGGACTCGCTGTACTTCCTGCAGAACCGCGATGAGATCCCCGGGAAACGAGGGCAGATGGTGAAGTCCACCCTGAACAATGATGGTGTCGCGAGACTGATCCGAAAACGGCAGCTTGCGACAGTCCGAGACGTACCGCTGTGCCGGACCTTCATACTGACGTATCAGATCTTCCGAGAGATCAACACCTTCCAGCCGTTGAAATCCGAACTGCTCCAGGGCGATCAGACCGTTTCCGCGACCGCAGAAGATTTCAACAATCTGGTCGGATCGCGACCATCCGGAAGCACCGATCGCACGCAGTCTTGCTGCAAACTTTGCGATCTCCTCCTCGGCGGTTTCAAAACGACGATAGGCTGCTTCCCATTCCGGGTCGCAGCAGATTCTTGCCTCAGTCGTGCGAATGATGTCCTGCACGGTACGAACCTCTGTTCTGTTTCTGCTGACGTTTCAGTGACGACAGCGGATCGATTGTGAGCACAATTGCAGTTGCAGAATGACAGTGGAGAAACCAGACCGGATCCATTCGTTCGCCGGGACATTCAGCGTTCAGAACGCCTTGCGATGGACAACAGACCGCACATGAAGCACGAAATGCCGAACTGATAACTCATTGCGATCAGCGTGACTGCAGGAATGACCTGACGCATGGTTTCTTCGTAATTGAGCGGTCCGAATCCGGACTCCCACCAGCTGTGAGCAACTCCAGTCAGCATCAGGAGACCTGTGATCAGGCCGGAAGTTCCGAACAGCAGTCCACGTTCCGGACTGGCCCAACGAACAAGCCTTTCAACGGAATCGTTCTCCGGAAGCATCCCCTGAGTGAAGGTGAAGATTCTTGCGAAGACGCCGAAGAGGACGGACTGAGTGCCGATCAGCAAAGACAGGCTGGCGACAAGCAGCGTGTGCGCGTCGAAAGTGGCTCCAGCAATCGAGATTCCGGGCAGCGCCAGTGCATAGCCTGTGACGCCGGCAAGAATCAGGAGTATTCCGGGAACGACATAAAACCATCGCGGACTGTAAAGCAGAAAGAAGCGCAGAGTTCGCCATCCGTCTCGGAATGTTCGGAGGTGCGGCGGATGTGACTTCCGGCCGTCCGGGTGGAGCGTGATCGGTGTTTCTGCGATACAACCGCCGAATTGCGCGGTCTTGATGATCATCTCAGTGGCAAATTCCATCCCGGTACTTCTCAGATCCAGTTTGTCGAACAGTTCCCGTCTGAACCCGCGAAGTCCGCAGTAGACGTCATTGACTGGTGCCCTGAAAAGTACCTGAACGAGCCGGGTCAGAATCGGATTTCCCACCCATCGATGCAGAAACGGCATGGCTCCGGGAAGAACGCGTCCGCCACCGGCGGGAAGTCGACAACCCTGCACAAGGTCTGCGCCGGCCCGAAGTCCGTCTACGAACTTGCCGATTTCTCCGAAGTCGTAGCTGTCATCGGCATCGCCCATGATCACATAGCGACCTCGGGAAGCGGTGATACCTCCCATCAGGGCATTGCCGTAACCCTTCTCTGTGACGTTGACGACGCGAACTCCCAGTTCTCTGGCAATCTCTTGTGATCCGTCAGTGCTGCCGTTGTCAGCAATGACGATTTCTCCATCAATGTTGAGCTCGTGAATCGCAGCTTGCGCTTTCAGAATGCAGACACCCACCGTGTCCGCTTCGTTCAGGCAGGGCATGACGACCGAGAGTTCCATTGGATATCGACGAGTCGGTCCTGATTTCTCATCGCGCAGAGTCGGAAGGCGCAGGACGTGGATGAGCTCCGGAAAATCCGGATTCTCGGTCGGCTGAAGCGGCTTATCCTTCCCGGTGTCGACAGAAGTCATAACGAGTTCCGACTGCTCTTCGTTTGCTGTGTGGTTGATCTTTTCCGTCAGTGAATTGACGGTATGCTGTTATCCTGACGGCACCGGATCAGGCGTCGCGCGGGGATTCTGTGCTCAGTTAACGAGCCGGAATCAAGCTCAGAATCGGTCTTCAGCTCCCGCCGACATCGGCAAATATTGCCGAAATTGAATGCTCTGCCTGTGTGCAGCCGTCAGCAGGAAGTTTTGAAGGAACGTCTTCGTTCTTCAGAACATCCGGATTGTTCGGAATGCGCGTTCCAGTCTTCGGCAATGAATGTTGCCATCGGATCTCGTCGAAGTATTACAGGGGATCTCACACCTGCGTTTCCGGAAAAGATCTTCCTTCACGAAACTACCATGGACCGGCAGGTCCGCAGAAATCGGTAACATCCATGAAAGACGTTCGCAGAATCTTTGCCGAGTGGCCTGTGAGTATTCCTCGTCAGGGACTTGTCGTGACCAGTTTTGGTGAGACGATTCCGTTCTGTAACTACATGCTCTGTGGTGAGTTGATCCTGCTGGAGCGAAAGACACCGGATGCCCAGGGGGCTCGCAGAGTCATTATGGGGATGGATGGGATCCAGGCGATCAAGATTCTCGATGCCATTGAACTGGCTCGATTTACTGCAATGGGATTTCAGGGGATTCTGGATGGCCGCTGAGCCGGAAACTCCCCACATCCGAAGTCTTGAATTGAGTCAGAGCATTGAAGAATGTCAGTATGCAACAGAGGCTGAGAACGGTTCCGACCACATCAGGAGGTTCGGCAGATGAAACGAATCGGCATACTGACTGCCGGGGGTGACACTCCCGCTCTGAACGCCACAATCTATGGTGCGGTGGAACGGGCGAATTCGCTGAACCTCGAAGTCTTTGGTTTTCAGAGAGGTTATGCGGGACTTCTTGACCCAAGAGTTCCGCATGTTCATCTGAATCCACTGTACACAACGATTCCGGAGCTGGACCCCTGTAAAGGCGGGACGCTGCTCGGGTCCTCCAGAACCTACATTGATCAGGATTCCACGGAACTTCTTGCCGCTGCGAAGGAGAATCTTTCGCGGCTTCGAATCGATGGCCTGTTGTGCATCGGCGGTGATGGAACCATCAACGGCATGCAGCCCCTGGCGGAGTTCATTCCCTGTGCACTGGCTCCCAAGACAATCGACAACGACCTCGGCCTGAATTATCTCGATGAACCCAATGACTGGGTCAGAAGGCCGTGTTCAGAAAACCCGGGTTACCATGAAGTGAGGCAGCCGGGACCGGAGAAGATTCGGCTGGAGGAAATCATCAACTATGCCACTCCCGGATACGCAACGGCCGTGTTCGTTGTCGTGCAATGCCTCGAACGGATTCGAACGACTGCGGAAAGTCATCGGCGAGTTGCGATCGTCGAAGTGATGGGGCGACAGTCAGGCTTCATCGCTCTGGGGTCTGCCTATGGACAGCCGGATATCATTCTGATTCCGGAGGTCCCACTGAATCTCGATCGTCTCGAAGCGAGAATTCGACAGATTTACGATATCCAGCAGCATGTGGTGATCTGCCTGGGTGAAGGTGTTCGGAGCGAAGATGGCAGCGAACTGGGGGCCACGATGCCCACTTACGATCCTGCCGGGAACGTTCGCTACAGCGGCGCAGCGGATACACTTCAAAAGATGCTGAGCAGCCGTCTTGGCGATGATCTGTTCATGGATAATCGAAGTTTCGAGCCGGCATCTTCAGGAAT
Source organism: Planctomyces sp. (assembly GCA_046345315.1). Taxonomy (GTDB): domain Bacteria; phylum Planctomycetota; class Planctomycetia; order Planctomycetales; family Planctomycetaceae; genus F1-80-MAGs062. The sequence continues at coordinate 6,783 of JBKDKA010000038.1, read as the reverse complement.
GTTCACTCGCAAGATCGGCCACACACAGCGGGGAGGCCGTCCGATTCTGTTCGATCGCTTCTACGCGTCACAGCTCGGTGGCAAGGGGATCGAACTGCTTGCTGACGGTATCAGCAACGAGATTGCAACCATCCAGTACCGCACCGATCAGGGAATGACTCTCAGTTCCATCTCCGCGAACAAGCTTCGCGATCGCTGGGGTGAGATTCATCCTCGTGAAGTGCATCCGTCCATGTACGACCCGCATCGAATGCAACTGTCGGCCTTTGGTATCGAGTACCTGAGACCCATCTTCAGCAACGCAGTCGGCTCGGATGACATGGAATTCTGCCGGACACAGGTCTTCAGCACCGGCAGCCTGACGACTCGCTACCAGAGCGTTAACACAGATCTGCGGAAACGCATTCGCTATCTCTGAACGTGATGCTGCATGTCACGAGATCGGAATGTCCGCCACATCTTCTGTGAACGCAGCAAGCTGGTTCAGCCGCTCATTCCCAGCTTGTTGACGAATACGTCGAGCCACATCACAAAGACAAACAGGGAAATGATGAAGATAATCCCGATACCGTGAGCCCAGCCGATGACTTTGGCGTTCGGCTTTCTGCGGGAGATGCCTTCCCAGAGAAGAAAGACCATGTGACCGCCGTCGAGCACCGGAATCGGCAGGAAGTTAATGATCGCGAGATTAATGCTCAGATAGCCCAGGAACATGAGCAGGTCTGTGATTCCGCGTTCTGCCACCTGATAGCCGATGCTGACGATTCCCAGCGGTCCACTGAGTGATCTCATGGGGATGTCACGTCGAATGACGGATCGGAGCGTCATGTAGATACTGATTGCGGTACTTCGGGATTTTCTCAGGCCGAATCCGAAAGCCTCCTGCAGAGTCTCCGCTTTCTGAAGATCCACGGCATCTTCCCAGCCGCCGATACCACGAATCCAGGTATACCACCCTTCCGTTTTCTCGTGCGTCTCGAGCACATGGGAGGAGATTTTGTCTCCGTCTTCAATGTAGATTCGGACGTTCCGTCCCGGCACCTGCTGAATCGCGGAGAACGCCCAGGCCCAGTTGATTTCTTCCTGCGTTCCAGGTTGTTTGTCGGCGAGCTCTGAAAGGCTGAGTGTGTCGACAGATTTTTCAGAAGCAGCCGGGACTTCTGATTCGGCTGGTGTTGTCGTTTCGGGCTTCTCGAGCGCAATCTGGGTGACCTTCTGGCCTTCACGGAAAATCCCCGATTTCTCGGCTTCTGAGCCCGGGATCACTCGAGCAATCCTTGGCTGGACCTGAAACGCTGCGCCGATTGCCGGTATCGGAAGCGGGCTCGTCTGATAAGTCGGCGTTTCTGTCCATCCCGGGCTGTCGTCAGGGGTCAGTCGAATTTCGAGAGTCTGGAGACCAGTCGCAGCGGTCTGCCGTTCAACGGTCAGCGTGACTTCCTTTCCTGCCTGTTCGAAGCAGTAGTTCGGCAGTCGAAGCGGGTCAGAATCCTTACCGATCGTTTTTCCATCAACCGCAATGATTCGATCACCGACCTGCAGACCGGCTTTCTCGGCAATGGAATTCCTGCGAATTGCCCGAACCGGTCCGATGGTCATCCACAGGCCAATGGAGCGAACTTCTGTGGGAGGGACCACAATTTCAACGTTCTGCTGAGCAATCGGTTTACCGTCCTCACCCTGCGATGCTGGCCGATTCAGGACATAAGTAAGCGGCTGGTCGGAGTAACGAGCCGTGATCCTCTGAAGAGCGCTGAAGCTGCTCACCTTCTCGCCCTGAAGCGAGACGAGCTGATCGCCGGAAAAAAATTGACTGGAAGCTCGTGAACCGGGGAGTCCGGCGGGCATCGAAATCGCGCGGTTACCACCGGATGCCTCGGCAAAGCGGGTTGTCTTTGCCGGCCAGATTCCGACGGACCGACCCACAACTCCACGTTCCGGCTGCAGGGTTTCGTCAAATCCAGTACCGTCTTCGTGAACTCCCTCAACTCGAATATCACCACTGGACAGCACCACGGCATTGAAGATATCACCGAAACTTCGAACTTCTTCTCCATTGATTGCTGTGATGCGATCACCCGCTTTCAGCCCGGCGTTCCAGGCTGGAAATCCGGGGACAACTTCACCGATGATCGGAGATCGTTCTTCAACGCCGGAGCGATAACAGATCAGAAAGAACAGAAACCCTGTCAGAACATTCATGATGACGCCGGCAGAAATGATCGCCATTCGCTGCAGGACCGTCTTGGATGAATACGCACGTGGGTTTTCGGCGATCTCAGTGCTCGTCATCTGATTCGCGTCCATATCGTCCTGGCCGAGCATCTTGACGTAGCCACCGAAAGGCAGTGCACTCAGAGCGTACTCTGTCTCGCCTTTCTGACGACTCCAGATGATCGGTCCGATGCCAATACTGAATCGCTCGACATGAACGTTGCACCATTTCGCCACCATGAAGTGGCCCAGCTCATGAAAGAAAATGACCAGGCCCAGCCCCAGAATGACTGAGAGGGCATTCATGACCATCCCGCCGGCGGCTGCGAGGTCGGTTGCAGCAATCTGCAGCATGGCGCCGTCGAACATGGAGTCTGCGCAGAAATTTAGGAGTTCCACTGAAATGCTTCCTTCCGAGCCCATTTGTCGATGGAGCAGAGTTGTTCCATCGAGGGGGACTCATCGTAGCGGTGATTTTGCATGATGTCGCGGACAACATCAGTGATCTGGTGAAAACGAAGTTCACCATTCAGAAAACGAGAGACAGCGACCTCATTGGCAGCATTCATGACCGCGCCACAGGTACCGCCCTGCTTCGCTGCTTCAAAGCCAATTGTCAGTGCAGGAAAGGTGTCGAGATCCGGCGGATGAAGCTCAAGCGTCATGCTTCGCGTCCAGTCCGTGGTTTTTCCGGACGAAAACCGGCGGTCCGGAAAGAGAAGTGCGTACTGAATCGGATGTCGCATATCGGGCGGTGACATCTGCGATATCACCGAGCCGTCACAGTACTGAACCATCGAGTGAATAATGGACTGAGGGTGAATCATGACAGAAATCTGTTCGGCTGGAATGTCAAACAGCCACCGCGCTTCGACAATCTCCAGGGCTTTATTCATCATCGTAGCAGAATCGACGGTGATTTTTGCGCCCATTTTCCATGTCGGATGCTTCAGAGCCTGTTCCGGCGTCACGTCCTTCAACTGAGCTTTCGTCCATCCGCGAAACGGACCACCGCTCGCGGTGAGGACCAGGCGAGAGACTTCCGAGCGACGACCGGACATGAGGCATTGAAAGATCGCGCTGTGCTCGCTGTCGACAGGAATGACTCGGGCTCCCGTTTCGGATGCTCGCCGCATCACGAGAGGTCCTGCCATGACCAGGGTTTCTTTGTTGGCCAGAGCAACCGTCTTTCCCGCATCGACGGCAGCCCAGGTGGCCGGCAGTCCCGCAGAACCGACGACAGCAGACACGACTGTCTTTACCTGAGATTGACGTACAAGCGACGGAAGAACTTCCATCGAGTAGTGCCAGTTGGTTTTGAGAAATCCATCGGCCATCGACTTTGGACAGCCATTCAGATCCTCTCCGCCGGATCCGGATAATGCCTGAGCGTCCTGTTCTCCGTCGCCAAGGACCGCCCAGTCCGGCGAGAAAGTCCGGGTCTGTTCCCGAAGCAGTGCTGCGTTTCGAAACGCCGAAAGTCCGGCCACGCGAAGGAGGCTGCTGTGCTCCCGGATGACTTCCAGAGTGCTGCGACCAACCGATCCCGTGGAACCCAGGACTGCAATCGAATTCATGGGTGCCACAGAAAAACCCGTCTTCTGAACATCAGATAAACATGTCCGAGCGTGCTCGATTTCGAAACCTGTATCGGATGAGGTCCGGCGATGTCCGCGAGGATATCCGTAGGTTTCCTTTTGTTGATTCTTCAGCGCGTGAGAAAATTTCAACGGTCGGACAGGGTGTTCATTCCGGTAATTCCTTCCGTCTGTGGATTCTAGAACGCCTGAGAAATCACCACAAGGCGTGATCAGAATGGTGTTTAGAGTCGACTTGAGCGCCGAAATCCAGTCGGAGTGATCTCCGATCAGCTTTCTCCCTGGGGACCGTCATTTCCGGTCTCCAGTTCCCGTGACTGGACAATTCCCGTGACTGGACCGAAAAAGAGAAATCTTCAGTTCCGGGAATGAAGACTTCAGGATCACAGAATCAGAAGTTCCTGCTAAAATTCTACGAACGAGTGCAGGCAGGTTACCGCACTGAACCGCGAACACACCGAGCAGATGGTGATTTCGGGAAGAGTGGACCCCGGAATTCTGACTTCGAAACCGCAGCAGCGTCTTCGGGGCAGCTGATCCCGGAGAACTGCCGTTGTCAGAACACCAGTTCTGCCATAACTCGCAATCGATTCACATTTTCGACATCACAGCAGTGCGCCTCAACGGCGTCCAGGCAGCAACAAAGTTAATCCCCGAAATGCAAAATCTTCAACGAGAGCTTCAGACAGCCCTGCATGCTGTCAGAGTGGCTTCTACCGTCTGTCGCTCAGTTCAAAGCAGAATTACGTCGGAGTCCCTCGCGAAGAAAGATAACAGCCCTGTGACGGTGGCAGACTTCGCCAGTCAGGCAATTATCTGTCGGATACTGCAGCAGGCTTTTCCTGACGACCCGGTGATCGGTGAAGAGGGAGCGGCAGAACTGAAAACGGCGGAGGGAAGCCGATTTCTGCAGGAAGTCGTTTCCGAGTGTGCTGCTGCAGGAGTGCGAGGAACGGCTGAGGAAGTCTGCCAGTGGATCGATCGTGGGAACCTTCAGGAGTTTCGACCGCGTTTCTGGACGCTGGATCCGATCGACGGCACAAAAGGATTTCTTCGCAAAGAGCAGTACGCGGTTTCCCTCGCGCTGGTGATTGACGGAAACATCCAGCTGGGAGTGCTGGGGTGCCCGAATATGCCTTTTCAGTTTGACGAATCCGTGATTTCCCTTCGACACACACCCGGGCCAGTCGGTGTGATTGCCTGGGCAACCAGAGGGCACGGAAGCTGGATTCAGGGAATCGATGTACCAGATTCCACTGTGATGCGAATCCGCGCCTCCGGCAATGATTCGACAAAGGATTTTCGAGTCTGTGAGTCCGTCGAATCAGGCCACAGCTCCCATGACTGGTCCGGCATGATTTCGAAGGATCTTGGTGTACACAGGCCACCGGTTCGGATGGACAGTCAGTGCAAGTACCTCGCCGTGGCACGAGGCGAGGCCGATGTCTATCTCCGTCTTCCGACGAAGAAAGGTTATCAGGAGAAAATCTGGGATCACGCGGGTGGAATTCTGATCGTTGAAGAGGCTGGTGGCAGGGTCACCGACATTCATGGTCGTGCGCCGGATCTGAGGTCCGGAGCCGTTCTTGCCGCGAATGAGGGCATGGTCGTCACTAACGGAAAAGCTCACGATCAGGTTCTCGCCTCCATCAGCAGATGTGCCCCGCAGAATCCCGCCTGAGTCTCGCTCCGGAGACATTTGTCTCTGCCGAAAACAAGTCTGTTATCGCATGTCGACGGTCGCTATAACCCCGGGAGGTCAGGTCTGATTCCTTTCCCCGAGGTAACGCGTTGTGTCTGTGGTCAGAAACTCAGCGGCTCCGGCAGAAAGTGCCGATCGTCAGGCAGCTGCGGGGCGTAATTCAGCGTCACAAAAACTGCTGCGTCGGCTCCTGCGAATTTCACTTGAGTATTCGCGCCCGTGCCTTGTGGTTGTTCTTCTTCAGTCCCTGATGGTGGCTCTGGGTCTCGCGACACTGGGGCTGACCGGTCTGTCGATCGACTTTCTGCGCGCGACACTGATTTCCGGCGCCGAACAACCATCGTGGCCCTTCGGGCTGAGGCCCCCGGAATCATGGTCGCCGATGTCCGTAATTCAGCTTCTGGCCGGTACCATTCTGGTTGTTGCCGTTCTGACTGCGATTGTGAAGTATCTGGCAGCGATGGCGTCTGCGGCTCTTTCGCAGGAAGTACTCATCAGGATTCGTACCGACGTCTATTCGAAGCTCCAGCAGTTGAGCTTCCAGTTCTACGACGGTGGCGAGAGCAGTTCAATCATCAATCGCGCTGCCGGAGATGCGAACGCTGTCAGAAGTTTTATTGATGGTGTTGTCATCCGTGTGCTGACAGTTGGTCTGACGCTGGCTGTGTATCTGGCCTACATGATCCATATGCACGCATGGCTCACACTGGTCTGTCTGGCAAGTACTCCGATTCTCTGGGCGGGAGCAGCAGTATTCTCGCGAGTCGTGCAGCCGGCCTATCGTCGCGCCAGTGACCTCGGCGACATCATGATTCGAACCCTGGTAGAGAATCTTCAGGGAATCCATGTGATCAAAGGGTTCGCAAGAGAGCGAGAGCAGGCGGAGAAGTTTGAGGCGGCGAATCAGAATATTCGTGAGCTCAAGGAAACCATCTTTTTTCGAGTCTCGACGTTTCAGCCCGCGATGGGTTTTGTGACGCAGCTGAATATGCTTGTGCTGATTGGTTATGGTGGCCACCTGGTGATCAAAGGAGAGTTGTCGCTGGGGGCGGGGCTGTTCGTGTTCGCGAATCTCCTTCAGGAGTTCGCGAATCAGGTCGGGCAGATTACGAATATTGCCAATTCGATTCAGTCAAGTCTGGCGAGCGCGGAACGAGTCTTCGAGGTTCTGGATGAACCGATCAGGATTACGGCAAAGCCGGATGCGGTGAGGCTCAATGATTTCCGTGGTGCAATTGAGTTTGAAGACGTCTGTTTTGCCTACGGTGA
>JBKDKA010000037.1:0-37468 GCA_046345315.1 Planctomyces sp. | reverse complement strand
GTCGGATCTTCCGGCTTGTCCGGAGCGACATCTTCGGTGCAACCCCGTCATGGCGCAGTTCATCGATGATCCGGGATTCGAGCCCGTGACTGTCGAAGGTGATTTCGATCGAAGGCTGCTCGACGAAGAATTCGTGTCACGCCGGGTCGCGGTGGTCACGCGCGGCTGGCGGAGGCTCTGCGAGATCAACGGTTCTGATACACCCGTGCCATTGACCGACTATCCTCTGCCGGAGTTTCAGCCGAGACCTGGTGTTTCAGATGGCCGGTTGCAGGGTTAAGGCTGAGAGTTCGATGGAGTTCCAGCGCAAACTGCTGTATCGGGTTACTGATATACTGGGGAGTCCTGAGAGTTTCTGAGTGCCGTCAGATGCTCCTCCAGCCATCGACGACCTGCTCGATAGCAGTAAACCCCCGCCGAACATCCGGGTGTGCCGAGCGTTACGAGGCCTCGTTCTCCGCAGAGAATTTCTGAAGAGAGTTCCGGCGAGAACTCGATGGTCGCATCGAATCGCTGTTCCGTGAGCTGCAGCGTTGCCTTTTCGTCATTGGAACGGTCGCCGGGACGCTCCGTGACTGTCAGGGTTCCACCATTTGTTGCCGCAAGAGCGGGATGAGGCAGTTTTCGCGTTGCTCCCGGGTTGACACGAACCAGCTGGCCTTCCGTGCGGGGATGTGTCCCGATGCGAACAGGTAGTTTCTGGTTCGCGCGGAGCATTGCTGCGGGCAGATCGGTCTGATGAAGAGAAACTCGAAGTTCCTTGCGATCTTCAGCGCCGATCGTCAGGATTTCGTCTCCCTCTGAGACGAACGTGTCGAGCATACTCTCGATGTTTTTTCCCACAGCGCATCCGTCGGATTCCGCGATAATCTTCAGTCCCTGTCGCTGGCGTCCCTTTTCGGCCAGCTGGAGCTGCAGCGATTTCAGATTCGCCTGAGCCACGCTCGCGGCGCCGGAATCGTGACTGCGGTTCGCGGTCTGAAGTCGCAGTTCTTCCTGTGCAATCTGCTCCGAGAGGTCAAAGTAGTCGGCAATGATCTCGTCGTTCTCCAGTTCCACAAGGATGTCTCCCACATGGACCTGCTGGCCGGACCGGACGTGCACTCGACGAACAAACCCTGAAGTCGTCGCGCGAATCGTCAATCCGTCGGTGTACTCGACGATGCCTGGTGCAGAGATTCGGACAGGAGCTGGAAGAAGAAAGGCCAGAGACAGCACCGCGCATGTGATTCCGGAGGAAACCGTGATGCCGCGTAGAAATCTCGCAGGAGATTTTCTTCGAAACTGATTCAGAGAAGCGATCATCTGCCAGAGTGGTTTTGCAAACCACATCGCGACACCCAGCAGAGCAAGGATTACTCCCGCACCGTGATACAGAACCGATGCCGCAGTCAGAAGTGTGATGCAGACCATGAGTCGCCAGAAGCCGGAAGCCATTCCGTAGAAAAGCAGAAACCATCCGTGTCGTCCCCCGGCAACTGGTGCGGGACCAGAGTCACCGAGAAGAACTCTGCGGCACACTCGTGTCAGCGTCTGTGAAGCTTCCGTATAGAGATTCGGAATGCTCAACAGATCGGAGAGCACGTAATATCCGTCGAATTTCATCAGCGGATTCATATTGAAAACGATCGTGGACAGGCTCGCCATCACGACGACGTTCTGCAGGATCTGACGAAGCTCCGGTGATTCGCAGCGTGACCAGAGCAGCAAAGCGGCAGAAGCGCAGATCAGTTCGATATGAACGCCGGCGATCGCAGTGTGAATTCTCTGCCAGCGGGACCGAAACGACCAGCACGACGAGGCATCGACGTATGGCAGCGGAGCGAGACAGGCCAGAATCAGGCCCATCTCTCCGACGCGACCACCGTGCCGGATGCAGACAAGAGCGTGACCAAGTTCGTGGACCACCTTGAGCAGCACCCACGACACCATCAGCCAGAGCCAGTTGTCTGTTGCGAAGATCGACTGCGATGCGGACGTAAAACGCGTCCAGTCTCGACAGAGAACAGTGCCAGCCATTGCAAAGAGCAGAAGACTGGCGACACCGGCCGGGCCGGAGAAGATCCATCCGGTCAATGGAGCGATGAATTTCAGCAGTGATTCCGGTCGTCCGAAAGGAATCTTCAGATAGAGCGGATTCAGTTTTGACAGTATCGACCCTGTCTGGCGCGTCCGCTGGTCAGAATTACGTGATTCTGCGGTTTCGGAAAATGATGAGATGCCGTGATCAAGGAGCCAGCTGTAAATGACAAGGGCATCAGACTGACTGATGGCGTCCGAGCCGAGAACCTGAGACGTTGTCGCCATCGCCTGAGCAAAGCTTGTACGGCCGTCAAGAAGTGAGACGAAGACGTATTCCGTGTAACCGATTCGGAAGTATTCCCCTGTGGATGTCACTTCCATATGGTAGCAGGTTTCATTCCCGTACTGCTGCGGAACGAAACGCAGATCGTTGCGCAGCCGAACACAGGTTCGTGTCAGGTCGACGGTTGATCGGTCTGTGGGCGTTATCATCTTACCACCCGAGCCATCCCAGAAAATGAGCGGTTGGTTTGTGGAAGAGGATCCATCCGAGGAGATGTTGTTCTCCGATGACCCGGGCAGAACCCTTCATTCCGGGACGCAGCTGAAGATCAGGATTCAAAACTTCCAGTTCCGCCACGAAGACGTTGTTCTGATCACGAAGTTCTGCTCGTGGTCGCAGTTTTCTCAGTGTTGATTCCAGAATCATTTCCGGAAATGCATCCAGCCAGATCCGGACGGTCATTCCCTCACGAACGTGGCGAACGTCTTCTTCCGGGATCAGTACTTCAACGACCATGCGATCGAGCGGAGCGATCTCGAAGAGTGATTGTCCCTGTTCCAGAGGAACGCCCTCTGCCTGTCGGTGGTCTCCGCTGACAACGATTCCTTCAATCGGACTTCGAATCTCAAGGCTGGAGTCTCTGTGACGAAGGAGTTCGGTGCGAGTCTGCAGTCTCTGGATCTCGTGTCGAGCGATTGCTGCGTTGCCGATTTCATGAGTACTGATGTGAGTGTTTTTCTCCTTGGTGGCCTTGTTGAGATCCGCCTGGACTTCGGCAAGTTCCCAGCGAATTTCCCGACCATCCATTCTTGCCAGTAACTGATCTGCCTGTACAAGATCACCCGGCTCGACAAGACATTCTTCAAGCGGTCCGGTGAAAGGAGCAGCCACGTATCGTCGCTCAACCGGCTGCGTCTCAGCACCACAGCGGATCTTGTAGTCCATCGGAATGAACATGGTCGCTGTGACAACGGCAAGAACCATCGCCAGAGTTGCCGAGCGCTGTCTGGTCAGCAGTTTTCGAGTTCGGCGAATCATCTCAAGCCAGCGACTGTCTGCGAGCTTCTGAATCATCAGCAGGCAGCTGGCGAGAGGTGCTGCGGTACTTCGAAGAAACCTTTCTGCATCGCCGGCAAGCACCATGCTCGTTGTCTGTTCTTCATGCCTGCTTATCGACGATTCGACGGATGAATTACAGAAGTCAGAATCGCTGTCGAGGTCAGTAGAAAAGTCGGGTAATGTGGACTGCGGAATGCGCGAACGCAGACCAAACACAGCAATCACCGCTCCTGCGATGCAGCCTTCTTCGGTGGTCAGCGGGTTGCTGACCATGTGCAGGCCATCCAGATGTTCGGCGAGCTGCTGATGCGAAAGAAGTGCATGACGATTCAGAGGGTCAACCGACGGCCAGAGCGCCCCGGAGGCTCTCGAAATGGATTCATGAAGTGCCGCTTCTGCGAAGCGTGTTGTGTCGCTGAAACGGTCAAAGCCGGGATCGCCGGAGACTGCGACGAGTCGAGGCTCCGATTTCTCGGTTCGACACAATCCGATAAAGATCCGAGAAGCCTGCAGGAACGACTGAAGGGAATCTGCCAGCCGCTGGCAGGCGGTTTCACAGTTTGATGCGGACTGAACATGACTGATGATGTCGACCATCGCAGCGACCGAAAGCGCATCAAAACGAGATTTTTCCGCTTCTCGCCGAGCTGACCATTCGTCGATCATCAGCCCGATGGAAATGACCGCTGTGGATCGGATCGCGGTATCGGCATGCTCCGATTTCCGGTCGTTCTCAAACATTACCAGCAGACAGTGAGCGGACGATGGATTCGGCGTCGGAGTCTGCCCCCGATTCGGTTCGACGAGCGACACGTAATTTACGGGGAGTGCAACGAGACTGAAGTCGGATTTCAGTGGAAGAGTCCGGAGACTATGTCTTCCGGAACGGGTCGCTGTTTCCGCTGCTGAAAGAAGTTCGGCAGAGAGCTGCACTGAAAGCCCGGATTCCGGGGCAGTCAGACATTCGATTCTCGCAGTCTGGCCGATCTGGGCACCCGCCGGATAATACCAGACAGCAGCAACGGCTTTCAGTTCATTACGGATGTACTCCGCGATGAGTCTCTGGATCGAATAGAGATCGCGGCAATGCCCGGCCGCAACCTTGAGGCGATTCAGAGCATGGCTCTGATCGCTCTGAGCCTCAGCGCGGGACTTCGGTTTGCGAGCGACATGATTTTCGGGGAGCAGAACAGGATCATGGGCAGATGCGGGGCAATCAGCAGTGCTCGAACCATCGAGCTCGCTTTCCTGAGACGCATGGAGGTCAGTGGGCATCAGGGCTTCGGAGGCGAACAGTGATTTCATGGTTCATGCTTTGCCAGCGGAGACACGCTCTGAACGTTCGGAGTCTTTTCTTTGTCGAGTAGCAGGACTGCTCGTTCCCCGGCCTGCCACTGATTCTCTGAATTCGGCAGTCGGACTTTGACTCGGATCGCAGTGTTCGAAGAGTCTGCTGTTGGTGAGGCAAACTCAACAATGCCCTCGGCAATTTTACCTTCCGTACCGATCAGAACCTTAACCTTCTGCTGTGAATGAACTTCATTGCGTTTTGCCAGTGGTACCGAGAAGACAATCAGAAGCGGGTCGAGCTGAACGACCTTGACGATGACGGCATCTGACGGTGAAACGAACTCACCGGTTTCACGAAACACTTCCGTCACGATTCCGTCAATCGGTGACCGTACGAGACGCTGTTCGATCTGAGCTTCAATCCGGCGAGCCTCCAGCTGCTTCAGTTCGAGTTCTTCCTGAACACTCTGCACGCGAGCCTCTGCCATCTCCAGCTCTGCGATGACTCGATCAACTTCCCTCTGTGACGCATGATTGCGTTCTCGAAGCTGTGTCAGCTTGTCGAGTTCTGTTTTTCTCATGGTGACATCGGCCTGAGCGGAACGCAGTGTGCCGACGGCGTTCATGCTCTTTCGAGCCACTTCCAGTCCGGCTCGAAGTACCTGATCGTCCAGGGCTGCCAGAAGATCTCCCGCTTTCACGAGATCACCTTCCTGAACTTCCATGCGGCTGACCGTGCCCATCTCGGATGCGGCGACCGAGATGTCTCTCCACGGCTCTGTAAAGGATTCAATTTCCTGGTTTTCAGGAGCAGCAGGCTTCTTCCTGCTGTCGTCGGACTGCGCATGGGACGCGGTCTTCGACGGTCGTACAGAAGGGACTTCCGGAAACGCGTGTGGCGTCACCATCAGAAAAAGACTGATGCCTGTCAGTGATGCGCTGGTTCGTCTGAAGAGCGTTGATCGCATTGTGGTCACCCGAAGAATCCTGATTCCTGAATCACAGTTTTTCGCTCACAGTTGCGTGGTCATGGAAGGTTGCACAAAGTCCACGTCTGTCGAGTCGGATACACACGGGATCGATGCGGATTGACATCATCCCGTCAAAAAACCTACCTCAGGAATTGAGCACAAGCGGAAAGATCGCCCTCAGTCTGCCTGATTCCCGGATTTTCCGAGGGCCGCCCGGTCCGAGTAGAGAGATTTTGTCGACGTCACGATCGTTCGAACCGTGTCAGTGAATACCATGTGTTCAACGAAGGGAATCGGCACAATCGATTCGATCCGGGGTTTCAGAACGATGAAACCCGGTCAGTCGGACTTTGGCAGAACCTGGCACAGGATTCCCGCCTGCGCGGGAATGACGACCATGGCCTCAGAGTTTGACAGAGCGGTTGTCCGGGGAGTTCTCAACCTCCGAACATCAGGTTTCCAGGTCGTTGGACGGCATTGGGTAGGGATCTGCAAAAGCGGCGAAGGCACCAAGACCTCCGTCCACCGCAAGATCTGTTGCTGTGACAAATGAAGCGTCACTGCTTGTCAACCAGAGCACGGCGCGAGCCACTTCTTCCGGCTTTCCGATTCGCCCGAGCGGGTGACGATTGGCAAGTTCCCGGGCGCCGCCCTGCACTTCCAGCGCGGCGCGGACAAGTGGTGTATCAATCGCCCCTGGAGAAACACTGACAACCCGGACTCCGTCCCGAGCATACTCAACGCCCCACTGCATGGCCTGAAGAATATTCGCTGCCTTGATCGGGCCGTAGACCGGGACCTGTCTTGCGGTGCGATGCCCCTGACCGCTGGCGATGTTGACGATGACACCGGACTTCTGAGCGGTCATCAGCGGAAGCACATGCTTCGCCATGAAGACATAACCTGAAAAATTGACGTTCACCATTCTCTGGTAAAGTTCCGAATCCATCTCGGTAAGCGGCACATAGGAGTCACGCGGCTGAATCGCTGCGTTATTGACGAGGACATCAATTGTGCCGAATCGTTGAATCGCGGATTCCACCGCGTTCCGGCACTCGAGCTCGTTTCCCACGTCGCAGATGACGCAATGAATCTCCGGAGGCATCTGTCGCATGGAATCTTTATTGATGTCCGCACAGACAACACTCGCCCCGGCTCGCAGAAACTCGTCACAGATCGATCGACCGATTCCATGACATCCGCCAGTGACGAGGACGACTCGTCCACGATGATCGTATGTGACGTTTCCGGCCGGGCGCGAACCTGCAGATGACATCGGCTGAACCTCCGGTATCGGCGAACTGGAGTAAGTGGAACTGAACAGTCGCAGACAGCAGCATCACATGACTTCGGCTGTTTCAATGCCGAGCAACAAAAGGCCTGTCTGCAGTGCTCGAGCCATCAGGTCACAGAGAATCAGGCGACTGGTGCGAATGTCGGGTGATTCTGCGTCCTGTACCGAACAACGATCATAGAATCTGCTGAAGCAATCGGCGGTCTCAAAAAGCCACGTTGTGAGTATGTGTGGACGGTACTCCGAAAGAGTGCTGTCGATCGCATAGTCAAACTGCAGCAGCTGCAGTGCGAGAGCTCGTTCTTCCGGACAGGTCAGCAGAACGGAGAATCCTGATCCCTGAATGGAGTTCCGATCAAAACCTGTCTTTCGAAAGATCCCGCAGATTCTTGCAAAGGCATACTGCATGTAGGCAGCCGTGTCGCCGGTCATTGCCAGCATGCGGTCCCAGTCGAACACGTAGTCGCTGTCGCGATTGTGATGGAGATCCGCGTATTTGATTCCGCCGATACCGACGATTTCAGCCACACGAGCTCGCTCATCGGGAGTCAGCTGCGGTTCCGGACGGCGATCATCATTCTCGTCCACGATCACTCGGGCTCGGCTGATCGCTTCGTCAATCAGACTTTCGAGTCCGACGGTATCTCCGGAACGCGTCTTGTAGGGCTTGCCGTCCTTCCCCATCACCGTTCCGAAGCTGACATGTTCCAGCGTCAGGTGTTTGTATGCCCACAGTCTGGATGTTTCGAACAGAAGCTGAAAGTGTTCCGATTGTCGTTTATCGACGACATACAGTACCGTATCAGAGCTGAGCGTTTCTGCGCGATACTGAATCGTCGCCAGATCGGTCGTCGCGTAGGTGTAAGCTCCGTCCGACTTTTTCACGATGAACGGTGCTCTGTTGCCTTCAATAAAGACGCACTCCGCACCTTCGCTCGTTGCGCAGAGTCCTTTCTGCTTCAGGCTGTTGACCACATTCTGCAGCATCGGATTGTAATGACTTTCGCCGAGCGTCAGATCAAAGCTCACACCGAGGCGATCATAGATTCTCTGCAGTGCTCTCAGGCATGCGGGCAGGAACTCGTCCCAGAGTTTCTGGTTCTCAATGTGGCCCGCGTGTAGTTTTGCCGTTTCTTCTCGGGCGAGTCTCGCAATCTCCGGATGCTTGTCCGCCATCGCCTTGAGGCCGGCTTCAGATTCGACCTGAGCGACAGTTGCCTGAGCACTGCTCACGGCTTCGTCGGCAGATTCAATCTGTTTTTCCAGCTGCTGCTTCTGCTTCTGGATTTTCTTGTCTCCCGCAGCAGCCTGCTCAGACAGTTCCGCCAACTTCGCACGCAGAGCCCTGCTGTTCTCCGTCAGTTGCGGGAGCTTTGCCTTTGCGGCGTGGTAGTCTGAAAGCTGATTGACGAGTTTGTAAAGACGAGCCAGTTCTGTGACGGCGTCTTTCTGATAGGCCTCGGCGTTGACAAAATGTCGATACCCGAAAATGATCATTCCGAACTGAGTGCCCCAGTCGCCGATATGGTTATCACTGGTCACGTGATGACCTGCGAATCGCAGTGTTCGGCAGAGGGCATCACCGATGACGGTGCTTCTAAGGTGTCCCACATGCATTGGTTTGGCGACATTCGGGGACGAAAAGTCGACGACATATCGGCGCGGGGGTGCTGCCTTTACGACACCAAGACGGCTGTCACCTGCGATCGCCGTGATTCGCTCAGCAATCAGTGAATCACGAATACGGAGATTGATGAATCCCGGGCCGGCGATCTCCGGCTGTTCACACAGATCGTCGATCCGAAGGAGACTGATCAGCAGCGTGGCGATCTCCCGTGGAGGTTTTCCCAGCGCCTTTGTCATGGACATCGCACAGTTCGCCTGGAAGTCACCGAACTTCGCATCCTGAGCCGGCCTGATCATTTCAAGGAGGGGAACCGGGTCGAGCGGAAGTTCCTGCAGAGCGGATGCGAAACGAGTCCTGATCTCTTGGAGTAGCGACATAACAATTCTATGACTGAGCGGTTGGCGGTTGAGTGGTTGAACAGAACGGACAGTGGAGCACGACGCTGAGACTCATTTCTCTTTCGCCAATGCCGGATTCGTCGATGATCGCCGGATCGAGTCTTCTGATCGGAGAGTGCCGGGTCTACCAGCCGATCACCATGTTGGCCTCGATCACACGCTGTGCTTCGTGCAGATCGACACCGGTGTCGAGCATATAAAGTCGGATGGCGTGAACTTTATCTCCGGATGCCCGAGCCAGGCAGTCGCGGGCGACATCGCACGGGCGAGTTTTGCCTTCCAGACCGAGCAGCCTTTTCGAAATCACCCAAATGTCTCGGGGACGCTTTGTGATGCGGAGAACTTTCTCCTCCGGGTAATATTTCTGAGCGATGTGTTCAGCCTGTTCGAGGCTGTTTGCCCAGCCGATCATGATGTGGGCTTCTGTTTCGATTTCAAACAATGCCATAGGGATATTCCTGGGGACCTGCCTGTCCGGCCTTCTGAAATTCGCGGCTGCAGAATCTGAATTTCCGCCGTAACATAGCAGTCTGAGTCGTATTCTCCAAAGCGGATCCCGGATGGATTTCCGCAGACGGTCTCCACATCGCTGAACCGGCAGTCTGACCATGCAACGCCCGATTTTTGCTGGTCTGTGGGCAACTGTTCCTGAAACCTGTGGCTCCAGGGGCAGAAATGTTTGCGATCGACAGATGAATCCGATAGCGTTCCTGGTTCAAGCATGGGAGGGGCACGCATCAATTGTTTCTGCGATCTTTCCCTGCTCAGTAAATCGCCTCGGATCTGAGTCCCGTCAAAGAGCCCTGATATGTCCGATTCACAAGCTGCTGCGTCAACGAGTAATCCTCCTCAAAACACTCTGCGAACGCGGATCACCTCGCTGGACCAGTTCCGCGGTTACACCGTGGCCGGGATGTTTCTGGTGAATTATATGGGGGGGACGGATGCGTTTCCGAGCATCCTGAAGCACCATCACAACTTCTGCAGTTATTCCGACACGATCATGCCGCAGTTCCTTTTTGCGGTTGGTTTTGCCTTTCGTCTGACATTCGGTCGTCGTGCTCATGAGCAGGGATTGTCTGCAGCTTATGGTCGAATGGTCCGCCGATTTCTGGGTTTGATTCTGGTGGCGATGGTGGTCTATGGAGCCAATCGGTTCGAAACGTTTCGCCAGATGTATCATCCGGACCTGAGTTTCGGGAAGAACCTCTGGATCATTCTGCATCCACTGATCAAGCGAGAGTGGATGCAGACGCTCGGCCACATCGCCGTAACTTCCATCTGGATTCTTCCGGTGATTCGGGCCGGTGCTGCTGTTCGAATTCTGTGGATGCTGCTGTCGATCGCCGCTCACCTCTATCTGTCCGCTGATGCTCGCATCTTCGAAGGCTGGTTTGACACTCTCAGTCGCATGGGCGGTTTCCTCTGGGTGAACTTCAATCCGTCGGGTATTGACGGCGGCCCGTTCGGCTTTCTCACGTGGTCGATTCCAACGATTATGGGCACTCTCACCTGCGATGCTGTCGTAGGAACTCCCGGACAGCCGCAGCTGAAGAAACTGGCAATCTGGTCGGTCGCTCTGATGGGACTGGCGTACATTCTGTCCTGCGGAACTCGGCTGTACGATGTGCCACCTGAAACCACTCAGGCCTGGCTGGCAGAACGAACTGCCATTCAGGAAGAGACCGCCGCGAATGCAAACGAGTCGGATGCAGCAAAAAAGAGTGCAAAGGCATCTGAACTTGCCGAAAGAGCTGAGAAACTCAACAGCAACAAGTTCCCGACTGATCCGGTCTGGCCATCCAAAGAACGCTGGAACGGCAAGTCAATCACCAGCATGCTGGCCGAGCCACCTCTGATTGGTCGTCCGCCGAATCCTGAACGCGACAAAGCGCTTGCATCCATCGAAAGTGGCGATGATCTGGAGACACGGCGAGCGAAGAAGGTGTTTCCGGAAGACTTTTACTATCGCCAATGGAATTACTGGATGATGAGTCAGCGCGGAGGAACTGTTTCCTATCCGATGTTCGGCGCTGGTTTCTCGATCCTGGTTTACATCCTGTTCTACATTGTCTGCGACCGATGGGGATTCACTGTCGGCGTTTTCCGCACCCTCGGAGTCAATGCTCTGCTGGGATACATTCTTCAGGGATTCATCGGCGGGCTCGTGCAGAGCTTCCTTCCGAGAGATCCTCCGCATTGGTACGCATGGGCAAACTTTGGCGTCTATTTCTTTCTGATGTGGTTCTTTCTGAGATTCTTTGAGAAACAGAAGATCTTCATACGCATGTGAGACCTGATCAATCGATTCAGCAGGGAAAGCCCTACCAGTGGTTCGAGTTTCAGAGCCGGGACAACCAGTTCCGGATCCCGATCACCACCTCGATGTTGTCGGACCCTACGGTTTCAACTGCTGATTTTGATTGTGAGTGTTCCTATGAAGATGAATCGTTTGCGGTTTGTTGTCGTCGGAGTATTTGTTCTGTCAGGAGTCATCGCCTGGATGACAATCGGCGATCTGGGAAGCAGTCCTGCAGCGGCATTTGAGTCGCGGCCGGGATCTCCGGAGATGGAGCGAAAGGTTTCCAGCGCAACGAAGATTGTCAGTGGGCTGGCCCGGGAGAATTATGCTCTCATCCGTGAGGGGGCTGTCGAATGGCGGCAGATGAGCGAAAGTGCGGGATGGGATCGCAATCGAAGCCCGATCTATGCGATGCACAGCCGTGAGTTCGAACAGGCCTGCGATCGACTCATTCTGGCTGCGGAGCAGAAACAGACGGAGCGAGCCACGTTTGCATATCTGCAGGCGACTGTGTGCTGCATCACCTGTCATACCCATGTTCGCGATACCATCCGTGTCTCGGGGTCAGTCCGCAAATCTGACCGAACGACCGTAATTCGGTGACGTATCGCAGGACGCTGAGAACAGATCCGCGATTGCATATGAACCAGGTCATCAGGATCCTGCTGATTGTTTGGGCAGTTTTCGAAGCCGCCGATCTGTCGGCTGACAGTCCGGAATGGTCCGGACGTTCGAAGTGTCGTATTCTGGTTGATGTTGCCGCATCGCAACTCAGTCAGCGCGATACGGATATCTCAGTTGCTTCCGTCTCAGTCGATTTTTCGAAATGGATCAGGGATCAGCGTTTATCCGGGCAGTTTGATCCTTCCTCGCTGCACGTTCATCGATACGACCATATAACCGGGAAACCGGTTTCGTATGGTGACGGCAGTTTCGCTGCCGACCCGAACGATGTTCCCTGTCGCTTCGATGACGAGTTGTCCCCGAAGAGTGACCTCAGTCGTGTCGGATCGGCGAGCGAATCGAAGAATGGACTCGTTCGCAGCACGGATACTCCTCGAAAAGCCAGGCTGTTCAATCGACTGCCGGAGTCTACTCAAGGCAAAATCGTCTGGTCACATACTCAGAATGCAGATGTCGTTTCCCGCTACGCGATCTATTTTGATCTGATTGATGCTGCCGCGCACCTTCCTGTGGGGCCGGCGCCGTGGATCGGGGATGTGGATGTTCTGAGACGACCACACGGACAGTCTCTTGGCGGATTTGCTCACTTCACGCTCACCACCGGTGATCTGAATGGTGATGGTCTGTTCGACATCGTCGCTGGAACGGAGAAAGGCGATGTGATGTGGTTTCCGAATCAGGGTACCGCACAGCAGCCCCGATTCGTCGGCTGTCACCTGCCGGAAGATCAGCATGGACCGATTGACTGTGGCTGGTATGCGGCACCTTTTGTGTATGACTGGAATTCAGATCGTCTTCCGGATCTGCTCATCGGTACGAGAACCAACGTCATCGTCTGGTGGAAGAATATCGGTACCGCCACAGTTCCGAAGTGGGAGCATATGGGCTTTGTTCAGGCTGATGGAAAAGCTCTGGAGGTTCCGGAAGCACCCGTTGCCGAAGACAGCCACGGCATCTTCAAGGTCGACTATTACAATCAACCGTGGGTCGGTGACTACAACGGTGACGGGCACGTTGACATCGTGACCGGGGGATACACGACCGGGCGAATCTTTGCGTTTGCGGGAACGGGCCGTCATGCGGACGGGATTCCTGTCCTGGCTGCACCTCAGCCGGTGGAGGCTGACGGACAGCCGATCGATACGATCTGGGCTGCAGCGCCCCTGATCCACGATTTTGATCATGACGGTCTTCAGGATCTCATGACCGGGACATGGTTCTGGACGGGAATTCATCGTAAGCCTCTGCCCGGCGAAGGAGATTTTCTCGCTTACTATGCCAATATCGGTGCGAAGAATCAGCCGCAGTTCGCTCGTCGGCCGTTTCCGAAACAGGGCGAGTTTCCTGCAGGTTCGATTGCTCGACCCAGCGCTGTTGATCTCAACTCCGACGGCCTGACGGATCTGCTTGTCAGTGACAACGGAGGAAACGTCTTTTCGTTTCTGAACGTTGGAGATCAGAAGTCACCGCGATGGGATGTTCAGGCAACTCCGCTGACGGTGCCGTGGGGATTCAGCAAAGAACTCGACGTTTCTGTCGTCACTGCTGATCTTGATGGAGATCAGTCTCCCGAAGCGCTGATCGCAAATCAGGTCTATACGCTTCGCGGCGGAGTCCAGTCGCCAGTTGCCGAACACCGGGGTGTTGTTCATGTTCGAGGGAAAGCCATCGAGCATGCTGGTCCTGGATATGGTGACGGGTATCTCTATACATGGCTGGCGGACTGGAATCGAGATGGCCGTGTTGATCTCCTGTGGGGAACGCAGCAGGGAAACATCTATGTGCACCTGAAAACAGATTCTGCAGATCCAACGTCCTTTGAAGAAGGGGAACTGCTGACACTCAGCACCGGGGAGCCTCTTCGTGTCGGGCCTCCTGTGGTCGCCTCAGCAGATGAAGCGAAAGACTTCACCGTGTTGCAGGGATCCCGTATCCTTCTGGCGACGCAGGATTTCGATCGCGACGGATTACTCGATCTGATGGTTTCGGAAACCTACGGTAACATCTGGTTCTTTCGTCGAATCATGGTTGAGGGACAGCTGAAACTTGCCCCCGGGCTGCTTCTGTTCAAGATGCCACGACGGACAGAATCTCTCGAGTTCGACGACTGGAACCATGATGGAAGGCCGGACCTGCTGCTTGGTGGTCCACCGAACGAACCGATTCGTGTCCTGTTGAATCGCAGCGTTTCTGACCAGCCAGCTCTTGAGAAGCCTCAGAGCATTCCGGGGTTGCCCTACGTTTTCTGGGGATCCAAGCCGCGAATTTTGGACTGGAATCGAGATGGCGACTCCGACATTCTGATTCAGAGCGAATTCTTTTCGTTTTTCGCGGAACGATCATTTCTGGAGCGAGGTTATCAGCCGGCGTCACTCGTTGCCGGCGGGGAAGCCTCAGCAGTCATCGAGCTCAGGCCAGCAGATCTTCCATCACGTGACCATGAACGTCGGTGAGGCGACGATCGATCCCATTGCTGAGGAACGTCAGCTTCGTGTGGTCAATTCCCATGAGATGCAGCATCGTGGCATGAATGTCATAGACCTGTGTCGGATGATCTCGATCCAGCGGCTTGTAGCCCCATTCGTCAGAAGGTCCATAGGTGACGCCGGGCTTGATGCCACCACCACACAGCCAGTTCGTGAACACATAAGGATTGTGGTCACGTCCCCGGCTGCCCTGTGTTGACGGCATCCGTCCGAATTCGGTCGTCCAGAGAATAATCGTGTCTTCGAGCATCCCGCGTTGTCGGAGATCCTTGATGAATGCGGCAGCTCCGATCGCCATTCCGTTTGCCAGCGGACCGTGGTCGCGTTCCACATCTTCGTGACTGTCCCAGTTGCGCCGGGGGAAACTGTTGTCATTGCCGGACCAGATCTGAACAAACCGCACTCCCCTTTCGAGAAGTCGTCGTGCGATCAGACACTTCCGTCCGAAGTACTCCGCCTCTTCCGGAACATTGATCTCCGGACCATACGTGCGCCCTTGTGTTTCGAGCCCGTACATTTTCAGAATGTGTTCCGGTTCTTTACTGAGATCGAGAGCTTCCGGAGCACTCAGCTGCATTTTTGCGGCGAGCTCGTAGGTTCTGATTCTTGCATCAAGTCGTGAGTCCCCTGGTCGCTGTCGTTCGAACTGACGATTCAGCTGGCTCAGCAGCGCGAGTCCGTCGCGGTCGCTTTCTGCAGTGACAAAGTCTGACCTGGCAGTCAGATCTTCAATCGGAATGTCTCGCTGAGGAAAGATTGTCGTGCCCTGTGTGCTGGCTGGGAGAAACGCCGACGACCAGTTCTTCGGACCGTTCGACGGGTAACCTCGATGATCCGGCAGGACGACGAACGTCGGGAGGTTGTTGTTCATCGAACCCAGACCATAGCTGATCCAGGCTCCCATACCGGGAAATCCCGGATTCTGAAAACCTGTGGCCTGAAGAAACGTAGCCTGTGAGTGAACGCCGGTCTTTCCAACGACGTTGTGAATGAATGCCATGTCATCCACAACTTCGCCAAGCGGTGCGACGACGTCGCTGAGCATCTTGCCGGACTGTCCATGAGCCCTGAATCGAAACGGTGATTTCATCCATGGTCCGAGCCCGTTCTGAAATGCTTCGACATGCTCGCCGAAGTCGGAAGGCTCCCCATGGTGTTTTTCCAGTGCAGGTTTGTAATCCCAGAGGTCCAGATGCGACGCTGCCCCGGACATGAAAAGCTGAACAATGCGTTTTGCTTTTGCTGGCCGATGCAGTGTCCTGAGAGTTGCTCCGGAACCGATTTCGGCCGATGTCTTCTCGATGCCGTCCTCGGCCTGAAGCATCGAGGCAAGTGCCAGAGCTCCGAAGCCGTGGGCTGACTGCGACAGAAAATCTCGTCGATGGTGCATTACCGTTCCCTTCCGTTCACTGCGTCATGACTCAGTCGACGTAAACAAATTCGCTCAGGTTGAAAAGAACTCGGCAGAGATTCGGAAGACCGTGTTTCTGAGCATAAGCTGCCAGTTCTGACTGTTCGGAATCCGTCGGTGATCTGCCGGCAACTCGATGAAATGCGAGACTTACCTGGTCTTTGAGAGACGGGGATTCCGTCGCGAGGCGTCCAGCAAAGTGTTTTGACATCGTCAGTGAGAAACCATTGTTCAGCAGGGAAAGTGCCTGCAGTGAAGTCAGTGTTTCATTGCGCTGCGGAGTGCTCTGGGAGGAATCTGCGCAGTCGAGAGTTGTCATGTAGGGGTCAGGTTGTGAACGGACAATGAAACGGTAGATGGAACGGCGGTGTGAAGCCGGATCATCAGCATTGAATTTATGATATTCGAAATGCGGAGAATGTTCCGGACGCTCCAGCACGAACAGGTAATAGCCAGGGCCACCCATGGTGTTGTCGAGCCGGCCGCTGACCGCCAGCATCGCGTCGCGAATTTCTTCCGCTTCCAGGCGACGGCGATTCATTCGCCAGAGATATCGATTGTCAGAATCAACCAGACTGTTCGCAACGTCGTTGGCGGATGACTGCCTGTAAGCAGCGCTGGTCACGATCAGGCGATGCAGTGTTTTCCATGACTGGCCGTTGTCGCGGAATTCCGCAGCGAGCCAGTCCAGCAGTTCCGGGTGAGTCGGAAGGTGTCCCATTCGACCAAAATCATTCGAGGTTTCCACCAGGCCCCGCCCGAAATGATGCTGCCAGATTCGATTCACGATCGAACGCCACGTCAGAGGATGATCGTGCCGGGTGATCCACTGAGCGAGTGCGGCGCGGCGATCACCTTCTGAATGGTCAGGTGATAGTCTGAAATGGCCTGTTTCAGAAAGAGTGGAATCTGCCGGGACCAGGTTCGGCAGTGTTCCGGGTACTGACGGTGCGAGAGGCTGCAGTACGTTGCCTCGATGCAGCAGATGGATCTCTCGCGGGCGACCATTGGTCGGGAGGAATGAAGCGATCGGTGTAAAATGAGTGGCTGCTGCGTAGACCAATTTGCCGACGGGCTGAGCACTCAATTCCGATTCAATTGAAGAGATCTCCTTGTTCAGTCGATCTCGTTCAGCCGCACGCTCCGATGTCAGAACGCGATCCAGAATGATCTGTCGCTTTTTCTGTGCCTCAGTAAGCTGGATGAAGGCGGACTCATCTGCCGGAGTCCCGGGCCAGATGCCGTCTGTGAGATTCGACTTTCGCCATCGATCCGGTGCCTCGATCGAATCCAGTGCGGAAACAGTTGCGTTGAGACCTGCGTTCTCGCCGTTCTGATCGAAGACCTGAAGCTCTGCCAGCGCGAAGATGAAGTCATTCTGCCGAGGAGCCAGCACGGTGGCTGTGACCTGGACGAACCGCAACGAACTGTCAGTGACCTGGATTTCGTAAGGAACCAATGCCGGATTCGGAACGTCTGACTGAGTTGCTTCGTGCAGAATCTTCATCGTGTCCGTTGAAGGTCCGCCAGTGACTCGGAATCTGACAGGGAAACCGAACCCGGCTCCGATGTTGTTGAAGTCGTCATGACACGGACGAAGGACGATTCGAGAAGCGTTCACTTCTCGCCCAAGGTCGATCCGGACCCACTTGTCGGCATCGTTTCGCGGGGCCATTTCGCTGTGATAGCCATACTCCGGACGGATTGACGTCGGGCGAGCCTTTGGTTTCAGTTCACTGATCGATTTCTCGATCTCAGCGAGTTCCGGACCGCCTTCTTTCTGAATGCTGGAATTCAGAGCTGAGAGTGCTGCCCGAGCTGACTTCAGCTGTTCGTTCAGCTTCAGCCGGTGCTTCTCAACCTGCGGATCGACGTCATACGCCCGTTCGGCTTTGTCCACTGCGGCAAAGACAGACTGCAGGTTGTAATAATGTTCCTGCGTGAACGGATCAAACTTGTGATTGTGGCACTGGCAGCACTGGATCGTCACTGAACAGAACGTATTCAGCGTGTTGCTGACCATTTCATCGCGGTCAGTATGTCGAGCGACCTTGCCATCGATTTTGGATTCAGGCACTTCAGCATGCCCGATCCAGTCCCACGGACCGGCAGCGATAAAGCCGAGCCCGAGGATGCCATCGGGCGATCCGGGGAACAGCACGTCCCCGGCGATCTGCTCCTGAACAAAACGCGAATACGGCTTGTCCTCATTCAAAGATCGAACAACATAGTCGCGGTATGGCCACGCATTGGGGCGAAGTTTGTCTTTATCGTAGCCGCACGTGTCCGCATACTTCACGACGTCGAGCCAGTGGCGAGCCCAGCGTTCGCCGTATTGTGGTGATTCGAGTAATCGATCCACAAGCCGTTCGTAAGCTGAGGGCGCGACACTCGCAGATTCCTGTTCGGACTCTGCCACGAACTGCTCAACTTCTTCCGGGCTCGGAGGCAGCCCGATCAGATCGAAATACAATCGGCGAATCAGAACTCGTGGTTCTGCCGGCGGAGATGGAGTCAGCTTCCGGGCTTTCAATGCTGCATGAATAAAGTGATCGATCGGGTGACTCGCTTTGGAATCCGGTACCTCTGGTCTGATGATCGGCCGAAACGACCACCAGTCAGTGTTGCTGATAACGGGTTCCTCAATTTCAAAACCTTCCGGCCAGTGCGCACCCGCCGTGATCCATGCCCTGACGGTTTCCACCTCTTCTGCTGTCAGTGGCGAGCCGGTCTTCGGCATTGCTGGTCGACTGCCGTTCTGCGAAACCAGAACTCCCAGCAGTTCGCTGTCATCCGGTTTGCCCGGTACAACAAATCCGCTTTCGAGCACCTCTTCGCGTTTCTGAACCGAAAACGATCCTTTGCGGTCGATGGAGTTATGGCAGTTCACGCAGCGAGACTGCAAAAGCGGGACGACTGCCTTCATGAACGTTGGATCGGGGTCTGCAGCCGTGACCGAACACCGGCACGGCAAAACCGCAAACCAGAGTACAAGGACGATTCCTGATCGAAGGTTCGTCAGCAGATGCGTTTGGAATGAATGAAAACTCATTCTGATCCTTTTCGTTTCCCGGTGTCTGGTGTCGGAACTGAATCGAACAGTGAGGTCCATCGCTCGCTGGTCAGGGATCAGATCGAGGTCAGAGTTCCGGAGACCTTCATTGTTTCGACTTCCCGGACGTGGAAAGTGATTCCTTGAGACTGATGAAGTCGGAAAGCAGAAAGATGACTGTGACAAATGCGAGAACAACTTCTGTCATGGTAAGCAGCTTGGCCGGGACTGTCTGTGGTGTGATATCACCGTATCCGAAGAATGTAAAATTCAGGACGCTGAAGTAAAAGAATTCGAACACCAGTTCCATCTGATTCAGCGATTTGTTGATACTGCTGAAGCTTTCGGAATTCAGTGTATGCAGAGCGAAAAAATCGAGGCCGAATGAGAGCATAATCTGGCTCATATTGACCAGCATCAGAACCATGAAACGGTGATACGCCATGTTCTCCGTGGATGCTTTCCAGAGCTGCTGAAGGTTCTCGCTTCCGAAGAAGAGTGTCTTTCCCCATGCTGCCACGAGTACAATCGCTAGGAGTCCGCTGGTGACGAAACCGGACCGGGTGATCAACAGGTGGATGGCCGCAGCGATCAGGATCAGGGCCATGAACTCCAGAAGATTTCTGACGATCAGCATGAATTGTCCTTCGCAGTGAGTTCAGGGGCAAAACCTGATTCACCGCTTTCAGCGAGTTTTGTTTGAAGAGGCTCTGACAAAACAGGGGCGGGTACCCTGCTCCGCCAGGATGTGTGGGAGTTTTCGGAGTTGTCCGGGTGCTGTCAGGCTTCTCAGTAAATGATGGGTAATGATTCTGACTTCAGGAGCTCACATTGATCATATCGAGAAGTCTGCGAATCTCGAAACTGCTCCGCTGGTTCATCGTCGTTTTCGGATGCCTCAGCTGGGGAACCGGCATGGGAGCTGTAATCGCCACGTGGATGGTCATTTCAGTCTTCGGAGATGGCCCGGATAACTGGGGAGCTGCCGCTGTTCTGCTGACCATGATTGCTGCCGGGGCATTGTTCGGACTGGTCGCTGGATTTTTCAGCGGGATGTTCTGGTGTCGATATCGGCCCGAGCGTATTTTCTGCCTGCTGGAATGGCTGGGAATGCCCTTCGGAATCATCGCTGGTCTCAAAATTACGGACTACCTTGTCGCTCATGTCGAACGCAGACCCGCAGAATGGCTGCAGGTCTGCTGGGCCCTGGGGATTGTGCCGATCATCACGACTGGATTCGTTCTGTCCTTTTATCGTCTCCATCTCCGGTTGTCTCGGGGGGCGTCTCTGGAGAAATCGTCAACGCGACGGCATCGGAAGTGATGATCGTTTCAACGAATGCAACGCTTTCGATATGCTCTGACGGTATGCTCTGAAAGTCTCCGGCGATCTGTGTTCAGGAACAATCTGTCGATGTCCATTCTCGAAGGATATCAGCTTCGATCATGAGAACTCTGTGTGGTTTCAGAATCTGTGTCCTCGTGACAGTCATTCTTGCCGGGCGGGGTGAGTGGTCGGAAGCCTTTGTTTCTGCGGATGATCCGGCACAGGGAATTCGATTCTTTGAGACTCAGATTCGTCCTGTTCTTGTGGAGCGATGTTACAGCTGTCACTCAAAGGCGGCCGGAAAACAGGAAGGCGGTCTCCTTCTGGACAGTCGTGCTGACTGGCTCAAAGGTGGTGAGCGGGGACCTGCAGTACAGTCGGGGGAACCGGAACACAGCCTTCTGCTGACGGCTGTGCGATATGTGGATACTGATCTGCAGATGCCCCCCACGGAGAAGCTCTCCGATGAACAGATTTCCGCTTTCGAAAACTGGATCCGGATGGGTGCTCCGGCTCCGGATGGCGATATGGCGGCAGGGATTGACCATCCGTCAGATCCGATTCGGGGGCGAGAGCACTGGGCTAATCAGAAACTTCGAAAGGTCGAGATTCCGACCGTTCTGCGAACCGACTGGCCGTTGGCATCCCTCGACTATTTCATACTTGCACGACTTGAGTCGGAAGGATTGTCGCCGATCGAGGATGCAGCCCCGGGAGATCTCGTCCGTCGGCTGTGTCTTCAGCTGACTGGCCTGCCACCGACCGAGGAGCAACATCGGAGGTATGCCGCTGGTTTCGACGGTGGATCTCCGGAGCAGCTTGTTGACGAGTTGCTGGGATCACCCGAATTCGGCAGACGCTGGGGGCGTCATTGGCTCGATCTTGCTCGGTATGCTGATTCGAATGGGCTCGACGAAAACTTCCTCTTTCGAGAAGCGTGGCGTTATCGAAACTGGGTGATCAATGCCGTCAATGAAGACATGCCGTTTGACCAGTTCCTGCTGGAACAGCTGGCCGGTGATCTGCTGCCATTCGAAACCATTGAGCAGCGTGATCGTTATCGAACAGCTGCGGGGTTTCTCGTCGTTGGACCGAAAGTGCTGCTGGGAGTTGATCCGAATCGGCAGCGAATGGATGTTGCCGACGAACAGCTTGATACCGTAGGAAGAGTGGTGCTCGGGCAGACGCTGGGTTGTGCCCGATGCCATGATCACAAGTTTGATCCCGTTCCGACAAAAGATTATTACGCGCTCGCCGGTATTTTTACCTCCACGCAGGTGATGCAGCAGCGATTCATGCTGGGTGAACAGCGAGTGATGGAACGCCTTTGCGGGCTCGGTGCCGAAGGTGATGTCAGAAACAACGAGTACGAGACATTCTGGCGCGAACTGCCGAGTAAGAAAGCACTCCTGCAGCGAGTTTCGGACACTTTGAACATCCTGAAAACCGGTGACGCGGGGCAGCTGGAGGCTCGACTGAAAGCTGATCAGGAATCCTTCGCGGAAGAAGCTCGGAACAGTGATCTCACGAAGGAGGCTCGGATTGCTGCTCAGGATGCCTGGCGATTTCAGCTGGATGAAGTCTGTCGGAAAACTCCCGCGAGACCACCGCGAGCGATGGTTCCGTGTGAGGCAGAGAAACCTGCTGATGAAGCGATTCGAAAATCCGGAAAGTATGACGACATCGGGGACCGTGTTCCGCGTGGATTTCTGCAGGTGCTGATCGATGATGCGTCAGACGCGACGAGTCCTGGAAATGTGCCTCCGGTGATTCCTCCAGATCAAAGTGGTCGAATCGAACTGAGTCGCTGGCTCACTGATCCGCAGACGCGAGCTGGAGCTCTGGCGGCTCGAGTTCAGGCCAACCGGATCTGGCATCATCTGATCGGATGCGGCATTGTCAGAACGGTCGACAATTTCGGGCGAACAGGTGAGGCACCCAGCCACCCGGAGCTTCTGGACTTTCTTGCCGGAAGACTGATTGACCTGAAATGGTCCCGGAAAGCACTCATCCGTGAGATCGTGCTGAGCAGAACGTTTTCGCTCAGCAGTCGGATTGATCCGACAATGGCGGAACGTGATCCGGAGAACCGTCTTCTGTGGCGAGCACATCGTCGTCGTCTGGAACCGGAAGTACTTCGGGATGCGATGCTTTCGGCTGCTGGTATGCTGGATCTTTCTCCCTGTGAATCGACCGTGGAGTATCTGGGCGATCAGGCAACGGCAGTCGGGACGAATACGGTGAGACGTCGTACGGATGCTGTCACGCGAAGTGTCTATCTTCCTGTCATACGAAACGATCTTCCAGAGATCTTCGAAGTCTTCGACTTCGCAAATCCTCATTTCGCGACAGGCGCTCGTTCACAAACAACGGTTCCCACGCAGGGGCTCTTCATGCTGAACGATCCGCAGGTAATGGAAGCGGCAGAGAAGACAGCGGCGAGGATTCTGTCTTCCGTTGCTGGCGAGTCTTCGCAATCATCAGCTGAAAGCAATCTCACGTTGGCCCCGCAGCCGGACTCGATTGACGGCCGGATCGATCGAGCATTCCAGCTCATTTGTTCCGGCACAGCAACAGAAACAGAACGAAGCGTGATCAGAGAATCCATCACTGGTCTGATGTCACGGCTGCGAGCTGAAACCAATATGCAGGATCAAACGGTCGAATTGCGAGCCTGGTCGCTTGTCTGTCATGCGCTCTTTGCATCCAGTCGATTTCAATATTCTGAGTAAGAAAGCCTGACGAAAACGGGACTGGCTCCCGGCCCGCGAACTCCAGTTAAAGAAAGTTGGAAAAGGGTGCCTGTCCTGTTTTTGTCAGAGACTGAAAGATTCCACGATGAAGTGTCAGCATTTTCAGACCTATCAGAATCGACGAGACTGGCTGAATCGGACTGCCTGTGGTTTCGCCGGTCTCAGTCTGGCGGCGATTGCTGCGTCGGAGAATTCTGGAGGGATACTCGGTGCTGCGGAGAATGATCCTGCAGCAGCGAAATCCGCTGAGGCTGTTCGTTCCCTGTTGCCTCATCTCTTTCCAAGAGCGAAGCGAATTATTTTTCTCTTTATGTGGGGTGGTCCCAGTCATGTGGACCTGTTTGACCACAAGCCGCTGCTGAATCAGTTCGCCGGCCGGTCAGCAACGCCGGAAGCTTTCGGAGGAAAGCAGCCACCGGGGGGGACGATCCTGGGATCACCGTTTCGTTTTCAGAAACATGGTGCCAGCGGTATCGAAATCAGCGAACTGTTTCCGGAACTTTCTCGGCATGCGGACCGTCTTTGTGTTGTTCGATCGATGCATACCAACGGATCGGCTCATGGCGAGGCGCTGCTGAATCTGCACACAGGTCAATCAAACCTGGTGCGTCCGAGCGTGGGAGCCTGGGTGAGTTACGGGTTGGGCAGTGAGAGCGAGAATCTGCCGGCGTTTATCACGATTTCTCCACCGCGTGGTCATGGGGGAGTGCAGAACTACGGAAGTGCGTTTCTGCCTGCTGTTCATCAGGCAATGGCCATCGGAGCTGCGGAGATTCCGATCAAGAACGCTCGAATTGCGAATCTCCGAAATGAACGTGTATCGCGTGACCTTCAGACAGAACAGCTTGGCATGGTCCGGCGACTCGGAAAGACTCATCAGCAGAATGCCGGTGGCGACGCCGGAATTGAGGGATTGATTGCGAGTTACGAGCTGGCGTTTCGAATGCAGTCCGAGATACCGCAGATCATGGATCTGAACGGAGAAACTCCCGATGTTCTGAAGCTCTACGGAATCGATTCGGAGCCGACAGACAACTTCGGACGGCAATGTCTGCTGGCCCGCAGGTTTGCAGAACAGGGTGTGCGATACATTCAGGTTTCCACTGACTACACCTGGGATCACCATTCGAAGGTGAATGAAGGTCTCGTGAAGGAGTGTGCTCAGGTTGACCGTCCGATTTCAGGACTGCTGACCGATCTGGCTCAGCGTGGAATGCTGGAAGACACACTGGTTGTCTGGGGATCGGAATTCGGCAGAACTCCAACGGCAGAGAATCAGGACGGGCGAAACCATCATCCGCAGGCGTTTTCCGTCTGGATGGCGGGCGGCGGTGTGCGTGGCGGGCTGACCTGGGGACAGACAGACGATTTCGGGTTCGGGCCTGTGGAGAACCCGGTTCACATGCATGACTTTCATGCTACGCTGCTGTATGCCCTCGGGATCGATCATAAACGACTGACGTACCGTCATGCCGGTCGGGATTTTCGACTGACCGATGTGCATGGTAACGTTGTTCACGAACTGTTTGTGTGAAACTTAGCAGTGAGACTGAATTGTGTCTGAACAACCATTTCTCTTTGACACACATACGAATCTGATGTGGTACCCGGATCACCTGTCGGATGAGTTTGTGGAGTTTGCGCTCGAAGCGAAGCGAGCGAAGATGAAACTGTCGCCGGATGTTTACTTTGCTGGCAGCAATAGCCCGGCTCAGAACGCGTTTGACTCGCGACCAGAACAGCTTCTGGAAGCCACAAAGAACTCGCACCGAGTGATTGTGTTCGGCATTCGAGCTCCGTTCTGCGGCATCAATGCTGATCAGCAGTTGATCGCGGAATTTGTTCGTGATCATCGCGAGAAGTTCATTGGCTGGGGGTCTGTTGATCCCAATGATGCTGACTGCGTGCGGCAGCTGGAATACAACGTTCGTGAACTTGGCCTGAGAGGGCTGAAATGTTCGCCGATCTATCAGAACTGGGACCCGCAGGACTCGAAGCACCTGCCGTTGTTTCGAAAAGCCGAAGAGCTCGGCATTCCTGTGAACATTCATCAGGGGACGTCATTCGTACGTCCCGGTCCGCTCAAGTATGCGAATCCGATTCTGCTGGAAGATCTTACGATCGCCTGTCCGAAGCTTCGAATTGTCATTTCTCATATGGGCCACCCCTGGGAAGATGAGTGTGTGGTTCTGATTCGAAAACACCCGAATCTTTATGCCAACATTTCGGCTATCCATTATCGCCCGCTGCGACACTATCACGCACTGATGTCGGCGATGGAGTATGGCGTGGAGCACAAGCTGATATTCGGCTCCGACTTTCCTTCGGCGACTGCGGAACAGGTCATTGCCGGTCAGTGGAAGGTGAACCAGATTCTGGAGGGGACCCGTCTGCCGCGTGTTCCTGATGAGATGATTCACAATATGATTTATGAAAACTGGAAGCGATTTCTTCCAGAGTATTTATGAAGTGATCACGGTAAACCGCGTCTGACCGGAAGGGCGAATATCAACCAACGGCTGTAGTGCTTTGTCAGTACTAAGAACGAGGTTTGCTTGTCATTCCCGCCTGCGCGGGAATGACGGAACCCCAAAAACAAGGTTTGACAAAGCTTTAGGTCAGACGAAGAACGCATCGAAACTCCGAGTTGCAGAGGGAGATCAGGGCCATGGGCAGGTTCCGCAGTGTGTTCAGTATGGTTTTGTTGGCGCTGGCATTGGACGTCATTGCTGACGATCCGGCGGTCTTCGCACAGGCTCAACCAAAGTATCGATGGGAGCTGATCACTTCGAAAGCGGAATTTGCGCCGCGAGATGGTGCTGGGGCATTGTCATTCGGCGGGAAGATGTGGCTGCTGGGAGGATGGAATCCGTCAGCGTCAGAGAAGAAGTATTTTCCGATGATCTGCAATAACGAGGTCTGGTCGACGGCGGATGGGCGCGTCTGGTCGCTTGAGAAACCAAACACATTCTTCGATCGTTCCTTCGATCGCAAGTCAGACTGGGAGGGACGTCATACGGCAGGCTATGTCGTGTATCGGGATCAGATGTGGATTGTGGGTGGTGACTGCAATCAGCGGCATTACCAGAACGACGTCTGGAAATCCTCTGATGGTCGCAAGTGGACGATGGTCACGTTCGGGGATGATCTGCCATGGAAAGACCGCGTCCTTCATTACACAGTTGTTCATCAGGATCAGATCTGGGTGATCGGTGGACAGTCGATGCCGGCTTTCGCAGAGTCACCGGAGAAGTTCCATCGCGATCTCTGGACATCTCAGGATGGCCTTCACTGGAAGGAAGTCATTCCGGAGGAGCCCTGCTGGAGTCCTCGAGGGATGATCGGTGGCAGCGCCGTGAAAGACGGTCGCATCTGGATTCTTGGAGGAGGCACTTACGACACTCCGACAACTCCCGCAAGACGATTCTACAATGATGTCTGGAGTTCTGCGGATGGAGTCCGCTGGAAACAGCACACGGAGAAGGCCCCGTGGCATCCGCGACAGTATCATGATGTCGCAGTCTGGGACAATCAGCTCTGGGTGATGGAAGGCTATCACGCTGACGGAGGAAACCGGAAGGACGTCTGGTACTCAGCAGATGGAGCTGAGTGGACTGAACTTCCGGAGACGCCGTGGAAGCCACGTCACGCCGCCAGTCTGTTCGTTCATGACGATGCGCTCTGGATGGTGGCTGGTAACAACATGGAATCAGACGTCTGGAAACTAGTGCGGAACTGAGTGTCGGCGACCGCCGACGTTCAGCAGTCAGACACCAGATTCCGCTGCTGCTCCGGGTGATGGTTCTTCGATCACAAAACTCAGATGCAGTTCGCAGTGTCGAAGCTGAAACGCATCCCAGTCCTGCTGACTGACTCTGCCGAGAGCCGGGTGGGGAGCTCGTTCCGTCGAGGAGTTCAGCCGATTCACAGCCGTCCGCAGTAATGTGGCTCCCTCGGACTCTGAAATTGGTTCGGGCAGCAGAGCAGCAGCGGCTCGAGGAAGCTGATAGCCTGCCGGAAGAGGTTGATGGAGAATCCGGTTCTTCAGAAATGTCCGAACGAGGAACTGAACCGGCTTCGGAAGTGCCGCGGGGGCGCCGTCCAGCATGACGTCGATGGATGCCGCGAGATGCCGACAGATCTGCCCCAGTGACCAGTTTCCCAGTGTTCGGTGCCCGACTGCGATGAGGTGATCTACATCGCTGATGACCTCATCATAAGAAGCGTAGTGCACGTCGCGTCGGCCCGTGACATTTCGAGTTCTGATGGTCATGGAGATCCTACCGAAGAAAAACTCATCCGATGAGCGTGTGCTGTGGGAGCAGACCAGCGGTATTCGATGTTGGCTTCCTGCCGCAGGAACAGGAAACGGATGTCAGGCAATCCGACGGACTACTTCTTCTGTGCGGCAACATGCTCACTGCGAGCGTGTGTCAGCACGGAATAAAACTGAGTGAAAACATTGTCCTCTGCACCGTGCTCCGCGTGGCACGTGTAGCACGATGCCGTCGGGAAGGCCGCTTCAGACTGGCGTGACTGCTCATTGATCTTCTGCTGCGCATCGTGTTCTTTGTCGTGAAACATAAAGTAGGCCCACCCGTCTTCGAATCGCTTCGTGTCACGAATGGCGACCTCCATACCTGTCGGAGTTGCAGCGAAGAAACCCGCACGATTCAGGCTGTCTTTTCCGCGAGTCGGCGTCGACGGATTGTTGGTAACCACGAAAACCGTCTGCTCTGGGAATTGACCTGTGCGGACATAGTGATCGAATGCTTCAGGCTGGAGATAAACGTTGTGAATCGTTCCCGGATTATCCGAAGATTTGTTTTGTCCATCGGAATAACTGAGACCGATCGAGGCGCCGACAACGATCCAGCGTTCATATCCCACAGGTCTGAGAAGCTTTCCGTCCGGCGTATACTCCGGCAGCTTCATTCCGGAAGGAGACGGAACTGATGGCTGCGTCGCCTTCTTCTGTGGCTCGTTCTCAGATGCATGCAATGTTTCGAATGCATTCAGCAGGGAGTGGTCCGGGATTGCTGGCAGCTGAAGAGCGAAGGAAACGCCAACGCTGAGCATGAGACTGTGGGTTAGAGATGATCGAAGGCGGTGGGACGATTTCATAAGGGGCCTGTTTCCCAGAGAGCAGTCTGTTTCGGAAGACCGATTCTAACTTTAATCACAGCGAAAGGTATCATTGATCGTGTTGTCAGATTCAAAAACATCGAGTGAGTTCGCATGGAGTATTGTCCGGTCTTGATTTGTGTGTCAGAATCTGCCGAGGCACTGAGTGTCTCACGGCGTTGAAACGTTAATGCGAGAGAGGATGCAGATTGATGGCGTTCTGCCGGCAGAATCCCGCAACTCGACGAACATTTCTGAACCTCGGCGCACTGGGGCTTGGGGGATTGTCCTTACCGAGCCTGCTTGAAGCTCGGGCCGCTTCCGGTCAGCACACCGCTGATACATCTGTGATCATGCTGTATCTTCATGGTGGTCCGTCTCAGCTGGAGACATACGACCTGAAGCCGCATGCTCCATCGAGCTATCGGGGCGTCTTTGGTTCGATCCCGACGAATGTTCCGGGGATTGATCTCTGTGAGCTTTTCCCGCTTCAGGCTCAGATCGCAGATCGATTCTCACTGATTCGGTCGCTTCATCACGATATCGGGATTCACAGTGACGGCGGCATCATTGTTCTCACCGGCAAGCGTCCAACGAAGCTGGACCCGACTTCACAGTCGAAAAGTGAGCATCCCGATTTCGGAATGATCGCCAGTCGGTACCGGACCGGAGCAGGACCGGCGATACCGAAATACGTCACGATTCCGTCGAAGCCGTATATGACACTGCCGGGCTACCTCGGGGTGCATCATGCTTCATTCGAGACCGGGGATCCGTCGGTGGCGAATTTCACACCACCGCATCTTCGACCGTCTCCCGTTCTCACCGATGCTCGCTTTGCAGACCGGCGAGCTCTGCTGACGAATCTGGATCAGATGAAGGGTGACCTTGACCAGCGAGGATTGCTGAACGGAACTGACCGATTTCGCGATCTGGCGTTCGAGATGCTCACCAGCCCGATGGTTGCAGAAGCCTTTGATCTCAATCGTGAACGTACAGAAACTCGCGATCGATATGGACGACACCTCTGGGGGCAGGGATGTCTGCTGGCTCGACGCCTGGCCGAAGCCGGAACCGCTGTGATCAATCTCTACATTGATACACCGAAAACGGGTCAGGAATTCACGAACTGGGATGACCACATCGGCAATGCCGGACGTCCGGGGCACTTTGCCAGTTACATGGAAGTCAGACTTCCTTATCTCGATCAGGCTCTGTCGGCGCTCATTGAAGACCTGTTTCAGCGAGGACTGGACAGGAAGGTGCTGGTCGTTGTGGTCGGTGAGTTCGGGCGGACTCCGAAGCTATCGCAGAACAGCGGTGGGACTGGCCGCGATCACTGGCCACAGGCATACACCGCTCTTGTATCGGGAGGTGGACTGCGGATGGGCCAGGTTGTCGGGGCGACCAATTCTCGTGCCGAGTATCCCGTCGAGTCTCCCTGCACTCCTCATGATCTTCTGGCGACAATCTATCGGCACCTGGGAATTGACTGGCGTCAGACGCTGACGGATTTCTCCGGCAGGCCAGTATCGATACTTTCCGACGGGACGCCGATTTCTGAGCTCATATAGAACACCTGACAAAACCAGGACAGGCACCTTTGCGACTGCAGAAATTTCAGGAATATTCTTCCCTGACGGGAGCCAGTCCCGGTTCTTTTAGAGCCTCCTGGTCTGATGTGACGCACTCGTTATTCAGGAGTCGGAGCTGGTGACAGGAACGGAATATCGGCGATCGGGAAGATCCGGAATCCTGAAGCTGTTCTGCGGAATGCTGATTCTGACGCTTTCCTCGTGCGCTCCCGGGAGTGATCACGAAGCAAGTCGCTGGGACAAAGAGATTTCTGCGATTGAACGGAGGATGGTCGAACATCCGGTGCCTCCGGGAGGCATCGTGTTTGCCGGGAGTTCCAGCATTCGGTTATGGGACCTGCAGAAGAGCTTCGGAGATCTTTTACTGCCACTGTCCAATCAGGGCTTCGGGGGTTCTCAGCTGTCAGATTCGGTCCATTTCTTTCCGCGGATTATTTCACCGCTGAAACCTTCCGTCATTGTTGTGTACGCAGGTGACAATGACATTGCGAGCGGACTGACGGCGGAGGAAGTCGCGGACGATTTCCGGCAGTTTGTGGCGATGGCTCGCAGTGACGCGGAATGGCAGCCGAAAGTTCTGTTCATTTCCATCAAGCCCAGTCTCAGTCGGTGGAAATTCTCCGCAGAAATGGAGAAAGCGAATCGAACGGTCAGCGAGATCTGTCAGGCAGGGAATCAACTAGAATTTCTCGACATCTGGAACCCGATGCTTGGAACCGATGGCCTTCCGAGGGGCAATTTATTTCAGAAGGACGGACTTCACCTGAACACCGAGGGGTATGAGCTCTGGGAATCCCTCCTGAAACCGAGGCTAATGGCAATTTCAGGAACTTCGTCTCGGTGACAGGAGCAACCACGACCACTGTTTCAGTGATTGACAAGATTCGTTACGCTCCGCGCGTGCGTGGCATTGTTTCGGAGCGGAAGCTTGCACTGATTCAGGGAACCAAAACATGCGTCATGTCGTCTGTCTGATTCTGGGTGGGGGCAAAGGGACCAGGCTTCTGCCGCTGACGGAGTACCGTTCCAAGCCCGCAGTTCCGCTCGGGGGAAAGTATCGCCTGATCGACGTGCCGATTTCGAACTGCATCAACAGCGACATCAACCGGATGTACGTACTGACTCAGTTCAACTCCGTCAGTCTGCATCGGCATATCCGTCAGACGTATAACTTTGACCTCTTTCATAACGGCTTTGTCGAAATTCTGGCTGCGCAGCAGACTCTGGGAGAATCCAACTGGTATCAGGGGACCGCGGATGCAGTTCGCAAACAGGTGCGTTTCCTGAAGGAGTACGGAATCAAGTATGTGCTGATTCTGTCCGGCGATCAGCTATACCGGATGGATTTCCGTCAGATGCTGGCGACGCACATCAACAGTCGGGCCGGTGTGACAATTTCCACGGTGCCTGTCAATCGGGAAGCGGCTCGAGCATTCGGCATCATGCAGCTCAATGACACCGGGCGAGTTGTTGGCTTTGTGGAAAAGCCAAAAGACGATCAGGCACTGGCGAAAGTGCGAACTCCGGCAGAATGGATTGATCAGCAGGGCATCCAGGCCAATGGTCGTGAATACCTTGCCAGTATGGGAATATACCTCTGGGATCGTGACCTTCTGGTTGATCTTCTGGAGTCGACGAACCACGAAGACTTCGGACGCGACATTTTTCCGATGGCCATTCGTCAGCACCACGTCCAGACGCACCTTTTTGATGGCTACTGGGAAGACATCGGGACCATCAAGGCATTTTTTGATGCCAACCTCGCGCTGACGGAGAGTAACCCGCCATTTCAGTTTTCAGACCGCCGCGCACCGATATTTACCCGGCCCCGTTTTCTTCCATCCACACGGATGGGGTCCTGCACGGTTCGACAGAGTCTGATTGCTGACGGTTGCCAGATTGGTGAGGGTGCTCATATCGAGCGGTGTGTTCTGGGCATGCGGTCTCATGTTGGCCGCAATGTCACAATCCGGAATGCGGTCGTGATGGGAGCCGACTTTTATCCGTCCACGGAAGATACGCTGGTCGCTGCTACCGGACTGGCACCTGTGTGGGGAATCGGTGACGGTGCCGTGATCGAGGGCGCTCTGCTCGACAAGAATGTCTGTATCGGCCGGCATGCTCGAATTGTCGCCAGTGAAGCTCCGGACGGAGACTGCGACTTTGAACACGTCGTTGTGCGAGACGGAATTGCAGTGGTCAAGAAAGGTGCTCGGGTGCCGGACCACTGGACATTCCCGAAGAAGTGAACATGTCAGGGTTTTTCTGAATCATCACAGACGCAGACCATTCGTTGGCATCCGGGGCACCCGTTCCCGTATTTCTGCCGAACGGCATCTGAAAGGCTGATACCCGCAACATTCGCGATTGTTGCCAGCCATGCGAGCACATCGGCAAACTCGCGGGCGATGTCTTCTTTGGGAGATTCGCGAAGTGCCGCTGCGAGTTCACCCACTTCTTCCATCAGCCACATAAATGTCCCTTCGACGCCGCGTGCCTGATCTTTTCGGGAATACATTCGATCGATCAGTTCCTGAAGTTCGTCGAGGGTCATTGAAGGGTACCTGATGTTTCTGAGAGAAAGGACGGAAGGTCTCGGAAAGGCTGATGGCTCGCTTCAGGGGCTGAAGCAGAGTCCGGCGATGACCGTAAGAACATCGAATCAGTTCACTGCAGCCGATGTCACCGCAGTCGACGTCACTGCAGCCGCTGCTCGAGTTCGTGACATCTTCAATGCAGACTGAAACGATTCCACGGCTCCGCGAATCTTCTGCATCTGTTCCGTACTGACGTCGGCTGCGCCGAAGCGGATTTCATTAAATCCTGCCGCAATCGTCAACGGGAGCTGCTTCTGTTCCTCTGTAATCAGGCGATCGGCAAAAAACTGGCTGGCTATGACAGCGTTCTCCATGGCGGTGTTCGCTTTACTCAGTCTCAGCCCCTGAGATTCGCAGACCCTGCAGAATGCTGTATAGAAACGAACCACAGACTCAGATGTGGTCTGACGAGACTTCAGCCAGCGGAAGAATGCAGACAGAAATCTCTGCACTGTCGTCCGGTGATTTCGTCTGAGAAAAACCACCACTCCGGCGGTCAGAATCAGCAGGACCGATGCCGATCCCCAGTTGACCCACTTCAAAACGGCCGAGACCAGGTCAGACCATGTTTCAGTGATCGTGGCGATGATTCCGCGTTCCCGAATGCTGGCTCGTATGCTGTTGATCTTCTCCTTGACCGATTCGTAAAGTGATTTCTGCTTCTGAAATGTCATGCTGTGAATTCCGTCACTCCAGAAGTCAGAGACGGCGGTCTGAAGATCCCCGAGAAATCCCGGGGCTGCGTTTCCAGCCAGAGAAGTCTCTCGCGCGGCAGAAGGAGTTGCATCGACCGTGATCCAGCGGCCATCGACGAATGCTTCGACCCATGCATGAGCATGCCGCTGTTTCACTTCGTAGTTGCCGCTCACAGAATTCTTTTCGTAACCGGAAAAACCATTCACGAGTCTTGCCGGGACGCCTGCTGACTGCAGCATCAGGGCGCAGGCCGATGCATAGTATTCACAGTGTCCGGATTTTGTGTTGAAGAGGAAATCTTCTACCGGATCGAGGGCTGTATCTATTCGAGTTGTCGACAGCGAATAGCGAAAGCCATTATCCGCGCTCAGATATTTCAGAATGCGACGGACACGTTCATCTGCTCTGACAGGATTGCCACTCTCACTGCAGACCGTTACGGCTTCCTGGTAAAGGCGCTGCAGTGTTGTTCGCAGGTTTTTCTGGAGGTAAATCTCCTCAGCGGAGCGGCGATACCTCCAGGAAAGCACGGATCGAACCGCCAGCCCTGTGGATGACGGGATTCGCCAGAGTGCGGTGTCGAGCGGATCCTTTTCGTTGAGCTCCGGACAGTCGGCCTGAAATGATCTCTGTCCGGAAATCTGCAGATCATCTGCATCGCGATTCGATGCGGCCCACAGAAGAGTGGACGAACCGTTTCGCAGTCGAACGACTCCCGACCCTGGACTGGTTTCCACTCGGCAGACCGGAAACGGTGCGAATGCAAACTGTCCCGACGGAGCATCCTGAGCGATCTGCAGTCGGTAACGTGCTGCATCGGCGTCGTTAATGGAGAAGCCATCGAACATGGATCCGACTCGAATCCGGTTCCTCGCGTCGATTCGAGTCCAACGCCCATTCTCGTAAGAGCTCATCACACTGCCGCGAAACAGGAGTTCATCCATCTGAAGCGCGTCTGACAGCTGCTCAGGGGTTGCTTCTTTTCCAGTTTTCAGATCGGTGACGCGGAAATGAAGGACGCGAGCATCGGACTGCAGCAGATTTCCGGCGTCTCCGATTGTGATCGTATCTGTAAAGCCCGTGCGATGAACAATCCCCTGCCCTCGCTGCTGGCTGTTGTCAGAGGCTCCGAAAGGAGAAGCGGAGACCCAGACCCGTGGGAACGCTGCGAACACGAATGCAGCCACACCAATCGATGTCAGAAACGAAAGTGCAACGAGCCCGCGAAATTTCCAGGTGATCCATGGTTCGTTCGGATCGCGCTGGATACTGCTTTGAATCCGAATGTTGCCGGATTCCGTAAGGTCTTTTCCAACGGAAAACATCCCCGACTCGTCAGCTACCGGGACATATGTTTGTGCTCGATAAAGGGAGAAGACCGACAGCGTCCAGAGCAGAAGCAGCATCATTCCGATCAGAGATGCACCGAATCCTGCACTGTTTGTCAGAACCGCAGCAACAGCGAGCTGCAGCATACTCAGTGCCAGTATCCACCAATATTGACGACTGGATTTCTCCAGAAAACAGACAATCCATGTCAGATAGACGATCAGATGAGAACCGGCAAGCACTTTGGCTTCGAGTCCGGTGGACCTGAATTCGCTGCCGGCAGCGATGAACGCCCCGATACCCAGGAAACTGGCTGCAACTGTCGGAAGACGAATCATTCTTCGCCGATCGACCAGAACACAGGTCGCGATTGCCACGACCGGTGTGAGCAGTCCTGGAAAGGCCTGCCCTTCCGCTGTGCTCAGAATTACAGACGCCATGCTGGCCGTCACGATGACTGCATGCTGAAAGGTTCTGATCAGTTCATCGTCGAGTGTTTTCAAGAAATGATTCTCCCGCACTCAGGAAACGGCCGGAATAAACAACTCGTGGATTCGCGTCGCTTCGGATTCGAGCAGGATGATCCTGCTGAGAACATACGCAGAATGACTGTCCAGAGACTCCTTCAGCTGCTCAATCCATTTCTCGGTCTGAGCGATCCGAGGAGTAATCAGAAAAGCTCGACTCTGATCGGACACTGTACTCTGTGCGAGTCGGGAGAGTAATCTCTGAACATCTGCACGCGCTGACGGCTGGCAGAGAGACAGTGCATTCAGTGCCGCGTTTCTGAAATCTCCCGCTGTTGCGGAACTCAGGTCAATCGATTCTGATCCGGCAATCATCAGTCGAATGTTGCCGTCGTTGCCTTTCTGCGTCTGTTCGGAGCAGATCGTCGCTGCAAAACTGATCGCCAGCTCCGGATCATAACCGGAATTCTCCGCCATGACGGGGAGATCCAGGATCACCGTCATATCGGAGGAACGGTGCTGATCGTATTCCCGGATCATCAGTTCCCCACGTTTGGCTGTGCTTCGCCAGTGAACCTGACGTGGATGGTCGCCCGGACGAAACTCACGGATCCTGTGAAACTCATCCTCAAACAAACCCGGGCGTGACTGCAGTCGAACAGTCGTCTCTGACATTTCGCGCTGATGACTCTTCCAGTCCGGCATCAGTCGACCGATGCTCGGATGCACATGCAGCAACCCCGGCAGTGAGACTGTCGTTCCGCGCTCGCCGATCCCGAGCGGAAAGCGGGAGCTGATTCTGACAGGGCCGAAACGGTACAGACCGCGCTTCATGATCCGTACAGAATAATATCCCGTTCGAGTGCTCTGCGGCGGGATGCAGACGAAAGTCAGGCTTCCTTCCTCTGTGACATTCTGCCCTGAAATGGAATCCCGAATTTCAATCAGTCGGGATGACAGAAACGATTTGTTGTTCTGAATGAAGATCTCAACCTGAAAACTCTCTCCGGCAGCGACGGCTTCCGGCAGCTGGCGTCGTACAACGATCGCCTTGATCATGGAGAACACGACCCAGCCGTTAAGAACAAATGGGCCGGCCATCATTCCGAAAACAAGCAGCAGCATGTTGGAATGGCCAAGGAGTGCTGCGATGGCCAGCATCAGCATGATTCCAAGATAGATCACTCCTTCTCTTGGAAGGAGAAAATTGGAACGCATGCCGATGTACTGGAAAATATGAGCCATCTGTCGTCCGAAACAGATGTTGAGAACCCCGGCAAGCAGCAGAAATCCACCGAGGGCATAGAGAATCGATGCTGGAAAATTCTCAAACTCGGCGAGCGCTCTCGGGAGTACCCAGGCGGCAAGGATGGCGGCGAAGCCACCCAGCAACTGAAGAATCGATGAGGCCGAAAATGAGAGGGGAAGTTTCCGGCGAGCGGTGATTCCATTCTTCACGTGACAGCCTCGATGATCTCGAATTTGCTTTCAGACGGACGAACAGGGAGATTCAGCTGAGTGTCAGAAACTCGGAGCTGCACG
The DNA here is from genome assembly GCA_046345315.1 of Planctomyces sp. Taxonomy (GTDB): domain Bacteria; phylum Planctomycetota; class Planctomycetia; order Planctomycetales; family Planctomycetaceae; genus F1-80-MAGs062. The sequence continues at coordinate 1,160 of JBKDKA010000037.1, read as the reverse complement.
CCGGCTCGCACCGACTGCCTCGATGGTAGAATGTTGCCGCCTGATCGTCCATCAGCCCCGACCGAATTCACAGTCGTTTTTGCCCGGACCACCCGTGGAGACAAAAGCCATTCAATCACTCCGAACGGCTGTCGATTCTTCAGGATGTTCGCTGATCGGTACTGTGCAGAACGGAGATCGGATGCGTCGGATCTGTGCCTCGTGCCGAGATTCGTTCGATGGCGCGGTGATATATCTGAGTGTACTCGACGGCACTCTTTCTCCATGACCAGTCGCGTGTCATTCCATTTCTGACGAGTTTTCTCCAGATCTCCTTCTGATGCCAGACGTCAATAGCTCGTTCTGCCGTCATCGCAAATCGGTCACTCTGGTATTCCTCGAAAACAAACCCAGTCGCGAGGTGTTCATTGCCGACGGAATAATCAGTTACGGAATCCGCCAGCCCTCCGACTTTTCGGACGATCGGAACCGTCCCGTAACGAAGGCTGTACATCTGGTTCAGGCCACACGGTTCAAATCGACTGGGCATCAGGAACACATCCGAAGAGGCTTCAATCTGATGTGCCAGCGCGTCATCGAATCCGATGACGACTGCAACCTGATTTGGATAACGCTGGGCCAGTTGTCGAAATCGATCCTCGTAGGAATGATCGCCGGTCCCGAGGAATACCATCTGAATGTTTCGATTCAGCAGACGATCCGCCGAATCGGAAATCAGATCAAAGCCCTTTTGATCCGTCATTCGAGAGATCATTCCGAACATTGGTACGGAAGGATCATCAGGCAGGTTCAGACGTGATCGGAGCGCTCTGCGACAGGCGGCTTTTCCGCTTTCGAAGGTCTCGGCATTGTAGTGAGCCGGCAGATGAGGATCTGTTTCGGGATTCCAGACTTGGTCATCAATGCCGTTGAGAATTCCGGTGAGATCGTTCTGTCGCAGTCGCAGGATCGCCTCCAGGCCGTAGGCTCCGCCGTCAGCACAGATCTCTTTTGCATAAGTCGGACTGACTGTCGTGATCTGATCTGAAAATGCGATGCCGGTTTTCAGAAGATTGAGATCGCCCCAGGCTTCCATGAAATGATGGTTAAAGTAATTCCAGTCCATGCCCGTCAATGGCATGTCGAGATGCCAGAACCGCCCCTGAAATGCCATGTTATGC